>CAYOJA010000038.1:0-19379 GCA_964404175.1 uncultured Thiobacillus sp.
GGTTGCCAACCCGTTCTACCTTGGCGACCCAGTCTTCCACGTAACGGGCGAAGGCATAGCTCTTGGCGCTGGCACCGACAAACTCGCGCCGGGGCCGTTTCTGGTATTCCTCCCATTGCTGGGAAATCCGCGCCTGCAGTTTGGCGGCCTCGCTGGCCTGCTGCATGAGTTCCGATGCGGTGGGAGCAGGTTTAGGCGCGGTTTGTTCTGCCGACTCGACCGGAACGTTGTTCTTCAATTGCGTCAGCAGTCTGCGCGCCTGTTCCTCGAGCTGTCTGACCCGCGCGTCGAGCGCTTCCTCCTCGCTGGCTTCGGCCTCTTCCTCGCTTGCGGGCAGCGGGCTCTTTGCCTGGCGGTCATCGTCCACGTTGCCGCCGCCCGCCAGATTGACCTGGGCCAGCGCCTCGGCATTGAGCGGCGCATCGCGTGTCTGCGCGTTGACCAGCACGACATCGATGGGCGGCGTCAGATCCTCGAAGTGGCGCGGATTGATCAGCGTGAACTGTGTGGAGAGGATGATGCCGTGCAGGGAAATCGACGCAACCAGCGCCAGCGCCATCCGCACTTCCCGGTCGGAAGGAGTGGCAAGCGGTTGCGGCGGTGCTGCGGATACACTCATGTCAGGCTGATTCTACGGAAGCTGCCTCCACCATGCCAGCATATTCGGCATGGAGTTCGAGATTGAGCAGGTCGATATTCGACAGCTTGAAGCGAACCGGCGTATCGGGCGGCAAGGCGGGGAGCGAAGAAGTTTTCACCACCATCGGCAGTCCGTCCAGCCGGGCAAGGTCGTCGCGAATGACCGTGGCGGTGATATCCGTTACGTTTTCCTGAATCAGCCAGCGCAGGCACCAGTAGCGTTCCAGACGGCGCTGGAAATCTGCATAGGCGTCGTAGGTCAGTTCGAAATCGCGCACCGCGGCAAACAGGAAATCATTGCGCGGGCCGTAATGCGGCGCGGTGTCCTGCACCAGGCTGAGAATCTGCCGCTGGTTGACGAGGTCGACGTAGCGTCGTAGCGGCGACGAGGACCAGGCATAGTTTCCCACGCCCAGCCCCTGATGAATGCCCGGCTGGGTCGCCATGCGGGTCTTGCCCTGACTCTGGTTGCGGAAAATGCCAGGCAGGCCCTTCTCCTTCAGCCAGGTGCCCCAGTGGCTGTTGGCCAGGATCATCAGTTCGGCCACCACCTTGTCGATCGGGCTGCCGCGCTTGCGCGGCGTGATTTCAACGCGCTTCTCTCCAGAAGCATCCTGCTCGATTCTGAAGTTGTAATCCTGCCGGTTGGTCTGATTGGCCGCGCCGCGCGCAGCCTCCAGCGTCGAAGCAAGTCCCCACAGCCACTCCAGTTCGCGCTTGTAGGGATAGTCCGCGCCTGTTCCTATCGTGTCTTCGTTGAATTGCGCATCCAGATTCTCGTGGCGCAGGTTGTCGGCAATGCGCACCGCTTCCAGCCGCGTTTCCGAATGCTGAATGGAAAAATCCGGTGCGATATCGAGATAAAGCGAAAGCGCCGGGCAGTGCTGGCCTTCGATCAAGGTGTAATGCGCGATCACCTTCTCCGGCAACATGGTGAACTTGCCGCCGGGAAAATACACCGTGGAAAGCCGGGTACGGGCAATGTCGTCGAGTTGCGAACCAGGCGCGATGCCCAATGCAGGGCAGGCGATGTGGATGCCGATGCGCGCGCCGCCTTCGGGCTTGAACTGCACCGAGAAGGCATCGTCAATTTCTGTCGTCGCCGCGTCATCGATGCTGAATGCCTCCGCGGCTGCCTCGGGCAGGCCAGGTGGATCGAAGGGTTCGGCAATTTCGGGGAAGTCCGTGCCTTTCGGAAAATACTCCAGCAGAAACTGCGCCGTGTGCAGGGCTTCAATGTCGGGAAACGCCCCGCAACTCGCCAGCAATTGCATGGGCGCAAGCCCGGTTTGCGTGCAGGCGGCATCCAGCGCCTTCCAGGGCAATGTGTTCTTGTCCGGCTTGAACAAAAGCCGCGCGCTGTCCACGCCCCAGTCCGGAAGTTTGCCGGCGGCAAGCTCTTTCACCCAGCCATCGATCTGCGCGGCTTCGCGCGCTTTTCGTTCCACGCTGGCCTTGGCCGCCGTGAGGCTTTCAGCGGGCGCCGGTTTGTAACGCCCCCGGCCTTTTTTGTAGAAATGCATGGGCGATTCATGCAGTTTCATCAGGATGCCGGCGGCCTCGACCGGCTGCGGCGCATGGCCAAAATAGTCTTTCGCGAATGCAAGGAAATCGAATTCCTCCGTGCCCGCGGCTTCCCAAAGAAAATCTGCGTCGGCTTCGTCGCGGTTCTGGTGGGCAACATCCATGAAGGCCGCGGGCTCGGGTGCGTTGAAACGCAGATACACGCGATCGGACTTGATCTTGGAGCGCTTGCCGGTGGCGGCTTCAACCTGAAGCGATGCATCGGTTTCGCTCATGATGCGGCCGGTCTTGAACTGGCCGTCTTCTTCGTAAAAAACAAACATCAGGGAATCAGAATGCGTCGATGAAAGATAGCAGTTCAACAAAGCGGCTGAAGCCATGATCGCCGCCCTGCAAAACGATCTGATGACTGTCGCGGTAATAGGCGACGGCATCGCGGTAATCCAGCACTTCGTCGCCGGTTTCCACCATCAGTAGAATATTCGTGGGCTGGGTCGGGGCGGGTTCGTCCATCGTCGCCAGCGCATTCAGGTGCGACTGGCTGAATTCGTATTCCTCGCCGGTGTGCCAGTTCTTTTGCGGCCCCAATGCATCGCGCAGTAACAGTTGAGGATGCACGGCCGGGTTGATCAGCACCGCGCGCAAGCCATATCGGGCCGCCAACACCGTGGCATAAAACCCGCCCAGCGAAGAACCGACAAGTTTCACTGGCGTTTTGGCGCTTTCAATGATGCGTGAAAGCTCGGCGATGGCGGCGGCGGGCTGGTGCGGCAAATCCGGGCAGGCCCATTCCGAGCCGCGTCCTTGCGCTTCCAGCCATTTTCTCAGTTCCTGCGCCTTGCCGGAACCGGAGGTGGAGTTGAAACCGTGGATATAAAGAATCATGTTGCCAGGGCCTCCAGCAGCTTCTGATGGATGCCGCCGAAACCGCCGTTGCTCATGATCAGCACATGATCGCCGGGTTTGGCTTCGTGCCTGATCGCGCTGATCAGTGCGGGCAATTCCTCGACGAGATGAAGGTTGGCAACTTGGTCATTGAATACCGCGCCTGCGTCCCAGCCCAGGTCGTGTGTATAGACAAATACGCTGTCGGCGTCTTTCAGGCTTGCGGGCAACTGGTTTTTCAGCGTGCCCATTTTCATGGTGTTGGAGCGCGGCTCCAGCACGGCGAGGATGCGAGACTTGCCAACCTTGTTGCGTAAACCGGCAACCGTGGTCTCGATGGCGGTGGGGTGATGGGCGAAATCGTCATACACCGTGATGCCGTTGACCGCGCCGCGCACTTCCATGCGGCGCTTCACGTTTTTAAATTTCCCCAGCGCCTCGCAGGCAACAGTAGGTGAAACCCCGGCGTGGCGCGCGGCGGCGATGGCGGCCAGCGCGTTCATCCGGTTGTGCATGCCCAGCAGTTCCCAGGTTACGCGGCCCTGCTTTTTGCCGTCGAACAGCACGTCGAAATCGCTGTCGCCACCATCGGCTGTCCAGCCTGCGTCGCCAAATTTTTCCAGCGCCGACCAGCAGCCTCGCTTCAATACCCGCTCCAGACTTTCCTCGGTGTTGTTCGAAACGATCAATCCATTGCCCGGCACCGTGCGCACAAGGTGATGAAACTGGGTCTCGATGGCGGCCAGGTCGGGAAAGATGTCGGCATGGTCGAATTCCAGATTATTCAGCACGGCCGTGTGGGGACGGTAATGCACGAATTTGGAACGTTTGTCGAAAAACGCGGTGTCGTATTCGTCGGCCTCGATGGCGAAGAAGGGTGTTTCGCCCAGCCGCGCGGACACATCGAAATTGGCTGGCACGCCGCCAATGAGGAAGCCCGGTTTCATGCCGGCGTGTTCAAGTATCCAGGCCAGCATGGAAGTCGTCGTGGTCTTGCCATGTGTGCCCGCCACCGCCAGCACCCACTTGTCGCGTAGGACAAGTTCCGCCAGCCACTGCGGGCCCGAAGTGTAGGGCAGGCCGCGATCGAGGATTTCCTCCATCAACGGCTGCTTGCCGCGCGAGACCACATTGCCGATGACATACATGTCCGGGTTCAACTTGACCTGATCCGAGTCGAAACCCTCGATCAGCTCAATGCCCAGCGCAGTCAACTGGTCCGACATGGGCGGATAGACGTTGGCATCGCAGCCGGTGACCCTGTGGCCCGCCTCCTTGGCGATGGCGGCAATGCCGCCCATGAAGGTGCCGCAAATACCCAGAATGTGGATGTGCATGAAACGCTTGTGTAAAGCAAAACCAGAATTATACGGGCTTGAATTACTGCTTGACGGGCTTCTTTGCCAGCTTTCTCTGCAACGTCCGCCGGTGCATGTTGAGCGCCCGCGCGGTGGCGGAGATGTTGCCCTCGTGTTCGGACAGCACGCGCTGGATGTGTTCCCACTCCAGCCTTTCTACCGACAGGGGCTGTGTGCTGACGGGGATTTCCGGGTTGGCGGTTTCGCTGGCTAGAGCGGCGAGAATTTCATCGACGGAGGCGGGCTTGGGCAGGTATTGGGTAGCGCCAAGCTTGATGGCTTCGACGGCGGTCTGGATGCTGGCGTAGCCGGTCAGCATCAGGATGCGCATGCCGGGGTGAAGCGCTTTCAGCGCGGGGATGAGCGCGAGGCTGGTTTCGTTTTCCAGCTTGAGATCGAGCACGGCGGCTGCGAAGGCCTGTTCACGGGCGGCTTTCAGCGCGTCGACACTGCTGGCGGCGTGGGTGACTTTCAGGCCGCGGGCGGCAAGCGATTTGGCCAGCACCTTGCCGAAAATGGCATCGTCCTCGACGATCAGCAGGGGAGAAAGCAATTTCATGCACGGGCCTCCAGGTTTTGCATGGGCACCCACACCGAAACGCAGGCGCCGCCGCCGCTGCGATTGGACAGGGAAACGTGGCCGCCCAGACGTTCGATGCTGGCATTGGTCAAAAACAATCCCAGCCCCAGTCCACCCCTGTTTGACTTTCCGGGCTCGGCCAGCGCACTGAGCGCGGGCGCGGGGCCGGGGCCCTTGTCGAGGATGTCGATGCGCAGGCCGTTGTTGGCGAGGCTGGCTTCGAGTTGCACCGCGTCACCCGACACATTGGCCGCATTGTCCAGCAGGTTCAGCAGCGACTGGTCGAGGCTCACGGGTGGCTGGATGCGGGGTGCGGGCGCGCTGCCTGTCCATGTGACGCCTGCTGCCACGCTGGGGCGCAAGAGCCGCCATTCCTCAACCAGCCGGGCAAGGTGGCGGTCGGCAGGGATCGATTCCGCGCGCGGCCGCGACTGGGCGGTGCGTGACAGATCCTTCAGCAGGGTTTTGCAGCGTGCAATCTGCGACTGCATCAGCTGCAAATCTTCACGCGTGGCGCCATCTGCTTCGGCAAGCAGCTGATCGTTGATCAAAGCCATTGTGTTAAGCGGCGTTCCGAGTTCGTGCGCGGCGCTGGCGGCGGTAAGCGCCACGGCCAGCACCTGTTCGTTGCGCAGTGTTTCCTCGCGGTAATCGGCGATTTCCTGATCGCGTTGCCGCAAACGGTTGCGCAGCCGCAGCACAAAATACAGCACCAGCAGTACGCTGGCGGCAAAGTTGAACCACATGCCGGAGATGTGCAGATAAAAGGCCTTTTCCGGCGGAATGTTCAGCGGAATATGGATATACGCAAGCAGGCTGTAAGCGCCCAGGGCCAGCGCGCCGGTCAGCCAGGCCATGCGATCTGGCAGCAGCAGCGCGGCCAGCACAACCGGCAGGAACAGCAGGGAAACAAAAGGATTGGCCCAGCCGCCGGTATACAACAACAAGACGGTCAGTCCGGCCATATCGGCCATCAGTTGCGTGAGAATTTCCGGCGGCCGGACAGGCGAGCCCTGCTTCAGGCGCCAGGCGGTAAAAGCATTCAAGCCAGCCAGCAGAAACAGCGTGATGCCCATTTCCAGCCAGGGCAGCTTCACGCCCAGCCCTAGTTCGGACCATAGCATCAGCAGCAACAGGCCGATGAGGGTGAAGTTGCGCAGCCAGAAAAGCCTGGACAGCGCTTCATGATGCGTGGGCAGAGTGTCGGCAGGGTGCGTCATGCCGCCATTCTACTTGGGGAATGGGTGCGTTCCCTGCGACAACATGACGCATTCGCAGGGCTTCTTTTGATCACTACCATTTCAAGGTTTGCAGATCAGGGATCAGAACAATGAAAAGACTTTTGCTGGCTCAAGCCATTCTGTTTGCTTTTTCTCCGGCGCGGGCCGAAGAGATTTACACCATGCCGGATATCGTTGTGCAGGGCAGCCGCGTTCAGCCGGTAAACGAGGTCCGGATCAGCCCGGATGAAGCTAGGCCAGGCGAGGATGCCGCCAGTCAGCTTGAATCAGTGGCAGGCGCGGCGGTGGTACGCAACGGTGGGCAGACAGGCATTGTGCAACTGCGCGGACTATCCAACGAGCGGGTAAAGATCCGCGTCAACGGCCAGGAAATCACGCCGGCGTGCCCCAATCACATGGACCCGCCGCTGCATTACACCACGTCAATTGAAATGGATCGGCTGCAGGTGACATCGGGACCGACACCCGTTTCCATGGGCGGCGACAGTCTGGCGGGCACGGTTGAGGTTCAGTCGCGTCCGCTCGGGTTTTCCAGGGAAGGCAATCGTGTTACCGGAGAACTGGAAGGGGGCTATGCGGGCAACAACGATGGCCGGGATTTTGCGGCGCAAGTGGTATTGCAGGGCAAGTCTGCAAGTCTGGGCTATACCGGCAGCTATCAGGCGACAGAGGACTATGAGTTTCCGGACGGCACGGTGCGCGACAGCGGAATCGGCAGCACGCAGCGTCATGGCCTGAAGCTTGAGACGAACTTCGGCGCAAACAAGCTGGATGCGGAGGTTGGCATGCATCGCACACGCGATGCTGGCACGCCTGTCCTGCCGATGGACATGGTCGAGGATGATGCGGTTCGTGCATCGGTGCGATATCAGCACAGTCTGGGCGACGGCAAGCTTGAATTCAGACTTGGTTATCACGACATCGATCACCTGATGGACAACTTCAGCTTGCGTCCCGCAGCAGGGACACGCATGCAGGCGCCCTCGGAAAGCCGGGATATCAATCTGGGCATGGAATGGCAGACGCCGCTGGCGGGTGGTGATCTGAAACTGGGGCTGGAGCATTACAGCAACGATTTCGATGTGTATCAGCAACGAATGCCTCCCGCGCCTGCCGGTACCCAGGACATCATCAATGACGGCAATCGTGACCGCACCGGACTCTATGTTGACTGGTGGTCTCCTCGCCGAGATGCCTGGCGAACAAATCTGGGTGTGCGTTACGACCGGGTAGGTATGGATGCCGGGCAAGTTTCGGCCTTTCCGGGCGCGCCTGCACCTGTGGTGGCCGATGCGGCAACGTTTAATGCGGCTGACCGTGACAAGACCGACAACAACTGGGATGCCACCTGGCTAACGCAGTACACGTGGTCAAAACAGGCTACGCTGGAACTGGGTCTCGCTAGGAAAACCCGCTCGCCCAGCCTGCTGGAACGCTACGAGTGGACGCCTTTGAATGCAAGCGCCGGCCTTGCGGACGGACGCACTTATCTGGGAAATCTCAATCTCGATCCGGAGATCTCGCATCAGGTCAATCTTGGCTTGCGCTGGAAGTCGGGCGCTGCCATGTTCAATCCTTCCATCTATTACAACCGGGTAAGTGATTACATTCAGGGCATGCCGATTGCCCGCCTTGATGGAGCAGGGTTGCAGGTTCTGCAATATCAGAACGTGGATGCAGCCTTGTACGGTGCCGATATCAGCTGGCAGGCGGATTGGTCGGATAACTGGCAGCTCGGTGGTCTGCTGGGCTATGTGCGAGGACGCAATCTGGATACGGACGACAATCTTTATCGTCTGTCACCTCTCAAGGCAACGATATTCGCGCGCTATGCGCGGGGGGCGTGGAAAGCCAAAACCGAACTTGAAATGGCGGCCCGTCAGAACAAAGTTGCGGCGTTCAATGGGGAAACCGAAACGCCTGGGTGGGCGATCGTGAATGTGCTGGGCAGTTACCGGTTATCCAATGGCTTGAGTGTGACGGCGGGAGCGGACAATCTGTTTGACACGCGTTATACCCGTCATCTGGATGGCATCAATCGTGTCAATGGCCCTGACTTGCCGAGCGGGCAGAAAATGCCCGGCATGGGCCGCAACCTGTATTTGAAACTGGGATACCGGTTTTAGGGGGAAGTTGAAGCCCCGGTTGTCTGGCTGATCAAGTGCATGATCAGCGAGCGCAGTCGCGCGGGACGGATGGGCTTGTGCAGAATGGACATGCCGGCTTCATTGATGCGCTGCAGGGTTTCCGGCGCTGTGTCGCCAGTCAGGATGAGCGCGGGAAGATGATCGCCGAAGCACATGCGAAGATAATTCACCACTTCGATGCCATTGGTGCTGTCCGGAAGACGATAGTCGGTCATCAGAATGTCGGGCGTGCGTTCGCTGCTGCGTAGCCAGTCCACGGCTTCTTCCACATTTCTGGCCGTGATCAGATCGATGCTCCAGGCATCGAACAATTCTTCCATGGCCAGCAGGATGGCTTCCTCGTCGTCGATCAGCACGGCCAGCTTGCCGTCCAGCTGGCTGCTGACTGTCATGAGTTGAGGCGCGGGAGTGGCAGCTTCCTGGCTGGAGCCGAGCGGGACCTCCACGCTGAATACCGAGCCGCGCCCGGTTTCCGAACGTACCTGAACACGCTGATCCATCAAACGCGCCAGCCGGGATACGATGGCAAGCCCTAATCCAAGACCTTTTTTCCGGTCGCGCGCTGGATTGTTCAATTGCACGAATTCCTGGAAAACAGTCTCCTGCGAGGCCTTTGGAATCCCCAGGCCGGTGTCGTATACCTGTATGAGCAGATTCTTGCCGCGCCGTCTGCCGGCAACAAGAATGCCGCCATCATGGGTGTAGCGGATGGCGTTGGAAACAAGATTCAGCAGAATGCGCTCCAGCAGAACCGGATCGCTATATAGTGTCAGGTGACAGGGCCGGACAGTGAAGCGCAGCCCCTTTTCACGTGCCACTTCGGCGTATTGCTGGCTCACCCGATCGAATAACCGTCTGGCTGGAAAATGCTCCTTGTGCACCTCAAGCACGCCGGCATCCAGGCGGGAGATATCAAGCAGGGAATTGAACAGTGTTTCCATGGCGGATACCGAAGCGTCGATGTGGTCAACCAGCGGCTTCAATTCCTGATAACGGGCATGTTCTTTCAGGGCGCCAACAAACAGTGCAAGTGCATGCAGCGGCTGCCTGAGGTCATGACTGGCCGCTGCGAAAAAACGGGATTTGGCGATATTGGCGCGTTCGGCTTCATCTTTTTTTGCGGCCAGATTGGCGGTTGCTTCGGCGATCCTGGCCTGCATGTTCAACTGGCTGCCGGTCAAAGCTTCTGCCAGACGGTTGATACCGCTTTCAAGATGCCCCATTTCCGCATGAGCGGATTCGCTGACACGGATGTTCAGCTCGCCCCGGGCGATTCTTTCCACAGCCTGGGAAGCATCCCTGACTTGATACGTTAACCGGCTTGAAAGTCGCCAGGCAATCATGAAGGTCAGGGTGATGACCCCCAGCACCAGCGCTGCGGCTGACAGGATGGTTTGACGCTGTCTGGCCAGGATCGGCGCTGAACCCAGTCCCACCATGACGTGGCCGATGATTTTGTCTGAAGCTTCCTGGGGGTCCGCAAAATCCGGAAGGCCGGCATCCAGACTGACATCGGGAAGAGCTATGGGATGGGAGGCAAACCACATTCCATTGATTGTCTCTACCTGACCAGGCTTGAGAGGCGCTTTCGGTGCGCTGTCTGAAAGCCAGCCACATTTTGCAAGAATGATGTTATCGATATCGCAGGCATGGGCGTAATCGAGTTTCTCTGACAGCCTTTCCCGGGCAATAACCTGAGCCAGCAAGGTCTGGTTTCCGCTGATCATGGCATATTGGCTGGCCGCAGCCATGGTTCTGGCGGCGCTCAGGAGATGTTCTTTCGCCTCCAGCTCGGCCTCGCTCATTTTGTTTTGCACGAAATAAGCGGTCAGCAGCAAAGCGGTCAGCAGCGACGGAATAAGAGCAATGAACAGGATTCTGCTGCGAATACTGTTGGGCAAGACATGAAGCCGGATAAAGGCGAGAAACTCCTTGCCCGTATTATTCAGTCCGGACCAGGCCGTTTGGAACCAGGCAGGAGTTTGCATGGCTTGACGGGCGACGGGTTCAGGTTTGGTTAAGGTTGTTCGTGTCAACGACAATCAGGCCAAGATTCCGCGCGGCAATTGTCGCCTCGGTACGATTGCTGACATTCAGGGCGCGGAAAATCGCGGCCATGTGAATTTTAACGGTTCCTTCCGAAAGCCCCAGTTTCTGACCGATGGTTTTATTGGGGTTGCCCTGGACAAGCAGTTTCAAAACTTCCAGCTGGCGACTGGTGAGGTGGGGGAAAAGCGTGGAAACGCGGGCGTCATTGGTCGAAAGGGTTTCAGCCATCGCGGGCGGTATATAAAGTCCGCCCGCAAGCACCTGTTTAAGCGCATCGAGTATGACCCGGCTTGGAGAGGATTTCTGGATGTAGCCGAGTGCTCCGGCATTCAGCGCGCGCTGAATATCGGCTCGGGTCTCCGTGGCCGACAGAATGACCAGCGGTATGTCGGGAAATTCGCTGCGAAAGCGAACCACTGCCGCATGTCCATCCATGCCCGGCATGTTCAGGTCCACCAGCGCGAGATCCAGGTCGGCATGGCCTGCCGCCACGGAAAACAGGGTTGGATGGTCGTGGGCATCCAGAATTTCGACATGATCGTCCAACTGCGCAAGGACATGCCTCACCCCTTCCCTGAAGAGCGGATGATCGTCGGCCAACAAAATTTTCATGGCGTTATTGGGATTTTTACCCTGTCGTTTCAAGGGGAAATACAGCTCTTTCGAGCCCCGGGGGCGCCGACCTATAACTTTAGTTATATATGCAAACCCTTTTCATCATCGTAGGATGACTACATAGGCTGTCTTGTTAATCAGGTCGGCCGCTTGTTCTCCGCAACGAGGCGACGCGAGTCGTCTCCTCCGGTTTGCCGGGTGGTTATCCACCCGGTTTTTTTTCACCCTTTGGTACTTGAGCAGCCATGATTCCGCTCGTACCGGTTGCGCATTTCATCCCTTTCGTTCGATTATTCCAGCTTGCTGCACAGGCATGAAATGAACTATTTCATTTTAATGCCTGACGGCGGATTGTGCGAGGCGCCCTAAAAAATGAGTGAAAAAATTGACCTGACCGAAACCGAGCTTGAGGCTGAATGGATGTGCCGCGGCCGTCTACTTCATGCGCGACGCGATACGGTGCGCCTGCCAAATGGACATACTTCAACCCGCGAATACATTGTTCATCCGGGCGCGGCCGTCATTTTGCCCGTGTTCGAAAATGGCGATGTGCTGCTGGAGCGGCAGCACCGTTATCCGTGCAGGCGGGATTTTATCGAGGTGCCCGCCGGTAAACTGGACCCGGATGAAACACCGCTGGAATGTGCAAGCCGGGAATTGATCGAGGAAACCGGCTACCGCGCGACGGATATGAAATTCCTGTTCGAGTTTTATCCCGCCATTGGCTACTGTGACGAAATCATGTATTTCTTTCTGGCAAACGGATTGGAACAGGTGGGCCATAAACGTGACCACGACGAATTCCTGGAGATATTGCGGATACCCTTTGACGATGCAATGAACATGATCAGGAAGGGTGAAATCTGCGAAACCAAAACCGTGACAGCGTTATTCTGGTGGGACAAGTTGCGCAGCGGTCAATGGTCGCTGTAGTGGGCCGAATGGAAAAAACAGGAATGCTGCCGATTCCTTCCTCATGGGAAATTGGCTTTATTTACATGACGGCTCAGAAAAATCAGGGTGGCTGCTGAGCCTGGTGACGGGCATTATCCTTGCCACAAGCGCTGGCCATTCACTGGCTGGACAGTCTTCAAATCTGGGTGTCGGCGTATCGGTTATCCGGAGTTGCCGGATCAACACAAGCGATGTAATTTCGTCTGTCAGCACAAGAGAAATCGTGTTGCGCGGTTCGCAGCTTGTCCAATGCGGCAAGGCCACTCCGCCTGCCGTATCCGTTTCTTCCATGCCATCTGCCAATCAGTATAGTGCTGCAGCCCCCGATATCCTGACTGTCACGCTGTCTTACTAATCAATCGGCTTCCTGTATCCATCGCGGCTTGTTCAGCGAGGGTTCCGTTCAAATCTCATGCGAATTCGTGCCGTCGAATGACGCTTTTCCCTTGTTTACGATCCTGGAACTCGTCACCCGCCAGGTCAAAAGGCGGCTTTTTCAGACTGGCGGCGTGCCCTTTCACTAAACTTTTCCATGTGGCGTCCGATAGCATCGACGGTAGCGGAGAAAATTCCAGACCTTGCCAAAATTTTTGAACTTCTGGAGATCGAAATGGAAAATGTATTCAAAGTCGCAGGCCTGGCGCTGATGTTTTCCGCCGTGGCGGCACAGGCGGGGCCTTCCCCGCAAACCGGCAGTTTCAATGTGACGGCTAATGTCGCCAGGAGCTGCAGCATCACCGGTACGAGTGACGTGGCCTTTGGCGCCTATGATCCGGCGGATGCAAATTTTGCAACGCCGTTGGATGCCTCGGGCAGCGTAACTGTCCGCTGCACGAAAAACACGACCTATGACATCTCGCTTGGGCAGGGTGCAAACGCGGCATCAGGCTCGACTTGCGTGGCACCTGCCCGTCAGATGGCAGCCGGCGCAGAACGTCTGAGCTATGGACTGTTCTCGGATGCGGGCCGCACGACGACCTGGGGTTGCGATGCTTCCAACGATGTGACCCGTACGGAAACCACGGGCCCCAGTTCGCCCGATACGGTGACGGTTTATGGCCGTATTCCCGCCGCGCAGGATGTGGCGGATGGCAGCTATTCCGATACGGTTACGGTAACCGTGACTTTCTAGTCAGATTGCAGGGCAGATGGATACGGCCTGCCGCGAGCGGGCCGTATTTCATTCATGCTAGCATCCGACCATGAAGCAGCTGTTTTCCTGGATATTTCTTTCACTGCTGGGTTGCCTTGCGCAGGTTTCATTGGCTGGCCAATTCAGTGTCAACCCGGTTCGGGTCGACCTTACGCCCGATAGCGCAATCGCCGCATTGAAGGTGACCAATCAGGGAGATCAACCGGTTACCTTGCAGATCAAGACGCTCTCCTGGAGCCAGGAGAACGGCCAGGATAGTGTCGTGCCCAGCCGCGATATCCTGGCTTCCCCGCCCATTTTCAATTTGCCGGCGGGCGCGGAACAGATTGTCCGCGTGGGTTTGCGCATCAATCCCGCGAAAGACCGGGAACAAACTTACCGGGTGTTGTTTGAGGAGGTGCTGCCGCCTGCAACCGCGGATTTCAGGGGCTTGCGGATCGCACTCAATATTTCCATCCCGGTTTTTGTAACGGCTGGGGAAGGACTGAAAGCCGCGCCCCAGTGGCGTGTGGTACGCACATCGAGCGGAGTTGAGATTCAGGTCAGCAATCAGGGCAAGGCGCACTATCGCGCCAGCCAGATTGCCTTGATTTCACCGTCAGGCAAGAAAATCGCTGGCCTGGAGGGTAATTTCTACGTGCTGCCTGGATTGACACGAAGTTGGCCGGTCAAGTTCTCCACGCCGCCCCTGCCGGGCGCTTACCGGCTGGATTTTGAAACCGATGCGGGAAAAACGAGCCTTGAAAAGACGCTGGAATGATCATGGCCGCGTTCTTTCCAGGCTGATTGCAGTCCTGTCATTTGTTCTTGTTTCCGTTGCTGCATCGGCAGGCATGCGGGATGCCATGGAATCCCTGCTGGCGGTGGAGCTCAATCAGGTCAATGTAAGCCGTGGTGCAATGGTTTTTCAGGAAGCGGATGGAACGATCTGGCTGCGTGCCGACGACTTGCAGGCCTGGCGTATCCGTGTACCCGCCGCAGGCGCGGAAATACATGACGGGCAGATACATTACCGGCTAAGTGATTTGGCGGGAGTGGCCTTCAAGCTTGACGCGGTACGGCAGACTCTGACCCTGACCGCGCATCCGGAAGCTCTCCTGGCAGCCGCGCCGCTGAGCCTTGCCCGTTCGAAACCTGCGCTGTCGTCCCCTGGAACGGGCGGGTTTCTCAATTACGATTTGTTCGGCAGGGTTTCTTCCGAATCCAGTGGCGAAGGCGCTCAGTTCGAACTGGGGATTTTCAATCGCTGGGGCGTGGGGCTGAATACTTTTGCCTTTGAAGAAGGCCATGCGGGCGGGCGGGGCGTCCGCCTGGAAACCGCCTGGATCAAGGATTGGCCGGACCGGCTGACCACGCTTCAATTAGGAGACAGTTTGTCTCGCACGGCCAGCTTGTTCGGCGGCGTTACCCGCTTTGCCGGGATTCAATATGGCACCAATTTCGCCACGCAGCCGCAACTGGTTACCACGCCGTTGCAAACCCTCTCTGGTGAAACGGCGCTGCCTTCGGTGGCGGAGATTTACGTCAACAACAATCTCATCCAGCGGCGCGACATACCTGCGGGTGGATTCAGCATTACGGATATACCCGCCATCAGCGGCAGCGGAGAGGTAACCGTGGTGGTAAAGGATATATTGGGGCGCGAGCAGGTCATCACCCAGCCGTTTTATTCCTCGCCAATTCTGTTGGCCGAAGGGCTGTCGGATTTTTCTTTTGAGGCCGGAGTGGAGCGGGAAAATTTCGCCAAGCGCAGCGCGGATTACGGAGGAGCGCTGGCTTCCGCCACCTGGCGAAAAGGCCTGACGGATCATCTGACAGCCGAGACGCATGGCGAATGGACGGGAAACCATTTCAACCTTGGACTGGGCGGGATTTGGCTCATGCCGAGATATGGTGTTCTGGGAGCGGGCGTGGCGGGCAGTTCGACAGATAATGGCCAGGCAAGTCTGGAAACCTTGACCTACGAATACAGTCAGCATGGATTCTCCATCGGTGCCCGTCAGCAGTGGGCGGGCAGCGAATACCGGCATCTTGGACAGGCTGAAAATGAATCGCTTCCGGCCCGGCAAACCAGCATATTCGGCGGGTTGTCGCTTGGCAGCGCTGGCAATTTCGCGCTGGCCTATTTCAGGCAGGATAAGCGCGCGGGAGCCGATACGGAATTTGCGACGCTGAGTTACCAGCTGGGTTTGCCCATGCGCGGCACACTGTTGCTGAATTATCTGCAAACCCTGACCGGTGAAAAGGCCAAGGCGGCCACGCTGTCCCTGACCTTTCCATTTGGTGAACGGAGCACAATAAGCTATCAGCACCGCAATGATCTGAAACGTGGCGGCGATGCGGATGTGCATTACCTGACCCTGCAGCAAAGCCTGCCCGCCGGTGAGGGCTGGGGATACCGGGTGCAGGTTTCCGACCGGGAAGAGAATGATCTGGGCTTGGCTTATCAGAGCCAATATGGGACGTATGTCGCCGATATCCTGCAGCGCAGCGATGGCACCACTGCAAACCTGATGGCACGCGGTGGATTGGGCTGGCTGTCCGGCAAGCTGTTTGCCAGCCGGACGATCGATGAGAGCTTTGGCGTGGTCGATGTTTCGGGATTCGCCGGTGTGCGGGTGTATGCGGAAAACCAGCTGATGGGTAAAACCGGCGAAGACGGAAAACTGCTTCTGTCGCAGCTACGGCCTTATGAAGAGAACGACATTCGGATTGATCATCGCGATCTGCCCATGGATGCCAATGTCGAAACACTGCGCCAGAAAATCGCGCCACATTTTCGCAGTGGCACGCGGATCGGGTTTCCCGTCAAACGCCTTCGCCCGGCATTGCTGACCCTGATCCTGGAAGATGGCCGGCCGGTTCCATCCGACGCGCGGGTGACTCAGGCGGGCGGGAATGCGTATTATCCTGTAGGCATGAACGGGCAGGTATACGTTGACGACATGGATGAAGAAACAGTGCTGGTGGCGCAATACACGGGAGGACGGTGCATGGCTCGTGTTGTTATGCCCGATGCCGCCGGGCCGCAGCCTGATCTGGGCCAGCAGGTTTGCCGGGAAGTCATGCCATGATCCGGGCCGGACTGGCTTTGCTGATTTGTCTGTCGTCCGTACTGGCGGATGCGGCCAGTTGCACGATCACCTCTCCCACGCTCAGTTTCGGCAGCTACGATCCACTGGTTGCGGCCAATGACGACAGTACCGCCATCGTGCGTGTGAGCTGCACACGCACCATTCTCCCTTCCGAAACGGTGAATTACACCTTGACCTCATCAATCGGCAATGGCCCAAGCTACGCAGCGCGCAGAATGACAAGCGGACTGGAGATATTGAATTACAACGTCTACCGCAACGCGGGCCGGACCCAGATTTGGGGGAATGGCACTGGTGGCAGTTTCGCGATTACCGGTAGTTTCAACTTGAACAATGCCACGCCACGCAACCGCAACCATACTTTGTACGGCCGCATTCCGCCCCTGCAGAATGCGGCGGCGGGCGCCTACAACGACACGCTGGTGGTGACGCTGACTTTTTGATGGGAAATGTCAGGCCAGATTCGGCGCCAGCCATTTCCCGGCGGTGGAAATATCCCAGCCCTTGCGGCGGGCATAGTCTTCAACCTGGTCGGCGCCAATTTTTGCCACGGCAAAATAACTCGATTGCGGGTGGCTGAAGTAAAAGCCTGAAACGGCTGCAGCGGGCCACATGGCATAGCTGTCGGTCAGCGTCAGGCCAGTGTTATCGGTGGCATGCAGCAGTTCGAACAGCGGACCTTTCTCGCTATGTTCCGGGCAGGCCGGGTAGCCCGGCGCGGGGCGGATGCCACGGTATTCCTCGTTGACGAGCTGTTCGTTGCTCAAGTTTTCATCGGCGGCATACCCCCAGAATTCGCGCCGCACTCGCTGGTGCAAATGCTCGGCAAAGGCTTCGGCAAGCCGATCTGCCAGCGCCTTGAACAGGATGGCGTTGTAGTCGTCGTGGGCGGACTCGAATTCCTTCAGCTTTTCGTCGAAGCGGCCGCCGCCGGCCGTAACGGCAAATCCGCCGATGTAATCCTTGATCCCGCTTGTCTTCGGCGCAATGAAATCCGCCAGGCACAGGTTCGGTCGGTCCAGCGGCTTTTCCATTTGCTGGCGCAGGTTGTGCCAAACCATGAGTGTTTTTGAGCGCGATTCGTCGGCGTAAATTTCGATGTCGTCGCTGTTGACCGTGTTGGCCGGAAAAAGGCCGATGACGCCACTCGCGGACAGCCACTTTTCGTGGATGATTTTCTCCAGCATGTTCTTCGCGTCGTCAAAGAGTTTTGTCGCTTCCTCGCCAACGATTTCGTCATCGAGAATTTTCGGGTAGCGGCCAGCCAGTTCCCAGGTCTGGAAGAAAGGCGTCCAGTCGATGGCTTGCGCGATTTCGGCCAGATCGTAATCGCGGAAAACATGGATGCCGGGCTGTTTGGGCTCGGGTGGCGAATAGGCCTTCCAGTTGGTTTTTAAACCGCGTTCGCGCGCGGTGTTCAAATCCAGCAGCTTTCGAGCTTCGCCGCGTCCGGCGTGCTGTTCGCGGATTTTGGCGTAGTCGGCCTTGACTCCGGCGACATAGGCTTCGCGCAGATCCCTGGACAACAGCGAAGTTGCCACACCCACGGCGCGTGAGGCATCTGGTACCCACACCACGGGATGTTCGTAATTCGGTTCGATCTTGACGGCGGTGTGCGCGCGCGAAGTGGTCGCGCCACCAATCAGCAGGGGCTGCTTCATGCCGCGCCGCTGCATTTCCTTGGCCACATTGGCCATTTCTTCCAGCGAAGGCGTAATCAGGCCGGACAGGCCGACAATGTCCGCATTTTCTTTCTCGGCAGTGTCGAGAATCCTGTCGGCTGGAACCATCACGCCCAGATCGATGACCTCGAAATTGTTGCACTGCAAGACCACGCCGACGATATTCTTGCCGATGTCGTGCACGTCGCCTTTCACGGTGGCCATGACGATCCTGCCGTTGTTCTGTGCGCCGCCCGCTGCCTTGGTGGCTTCAATGAAAGGCATCAAGTGCGCCACCGATTGCTTCATCACGCGGGCGGATTTGACCACCTGCGGCAGGAACATCTTGCCCGCACCGAAAAGGTCACCCACTACATTCATGCCGGCCATCAGCGGGCCTTCGATGACTTTCAAGGGATGGTCGGCCTTGAGCCGTGCTTCTTCGGTGTCCTCGACGATGTAAGTCGTGATGCCCTTGACCAGGGCGTGGGAAAGCCGTTCTTCCACGGTGCCGCTGCGCCAGGCCTGTTCTTCAATGCCGGACTCATCCTTCTTCTTGCCACGGAACTGCTCGGCGAATTCGACCAGCCGGTCGCCCGCTTCCGGGTGGCGGTTGAGCACCACATCTTCCACCAGATTCCGCAGTTGCGGCTCCAGCTCGTCGTATACGCCGAGCATCCCGGCGTTGACGATACCCATGTCCATGCCGGCCTGGATGGCGAGGTAGAGGAATACGGTGTGAATGGCCTCGCGCACGTGGTCGTTTCCGCGGAATGAAAATGACACGTTCGAGACGCCGCCCGATACTTTCGCATGCGGCAAGTTCTGCTTGATCCAGCGCGTGGCCTCGATGAAATCCACGGCGTAGTTGGCGTGCTCCTCGATGCCGGTGGCGACGGCGAAAATGTTCGGGTCGAAGATGATGTCTTCCGCCGGAAAGCCCACTTCGTTCACCAGGATTTTGTACGCGCGTTCGCAGATTTCGATCTTGCGCTTGAACGTGTCGGCCTGGCCTTGCTCGTCGAAGGCCATGACTACCGCCGCCGCGCCGTAACGCATGGCGAGTCTGGCTTCGTGCTTGAACTTTTCCACCCCTTCCTTCATGGAAATGGAGTTGACGATACATTTGCCCTGCGCGCATTTCAGCCCGGCCTCGATCACTTCCCACTTGGAGGAATCGATCATGATCGGCATGCGCGCGATGTCGGGTTCGGAGGCAATGAGATTCAGAAAGCGCACCATTGCCGCTTTCGCATCCAGCATGCCTTCGTCCATGTTGATGTCGATGACTTGGGCGCCGTTTTCCACCTGCTGGCGCGCGACGGCCAAAGCATCTTCATAGCGGCCCTCAAGAATCATTTTGGCGAAGGCGCGGGAGCCAGTGACATTGGTGCGCTCGCCGACGTTGAGATACAGGTCACCTGGACACAGATTGTAGGGTTCCAGGCCGGAAAGCCGCAGGCAGGGTGTGATATCCG
>CAYOJA010000039.1:0-19216 GCA_964404175.1 uncultured Thiobacillus sp.
CTGGGCAGCCTGCAGGAACTGCAAAGCGCGTTTTCCAATCTGGTTTCCAATGCCGTGCGCTATACGCCGGATGGCGGGCAGGTGACCCTGCGCTGGTTCGAGCAGGATGGGCAGCCCGTGTTCTCGGTCACCGATACCGGCGAAGGCATCGCCTCCGAACACATTCCTCGCCTGACCGAACGCTTCTACCGCGTGGACCGCTCGCGTTCGCGCGAAACCGGCGGCACCGGCCTGGGGCTGGCCATCGTCAAGCACATCCTCACCCGCCACGGCGCAAAGCTGGACATCCACAGCATTCCCGGCAAGGGCAGCACCTTCTCCGCCATCTTCTCCGAAACAAGGCTGATTCCTTCCAGAACCGAAGACCAGAAGCCTCGTCTTGCGTTGGTAAAATAGCGCCCCTCACTTTTCACACAGAGGTAACAGAGGATCGCAGAGGAAAAGCTTTGGGCTTGCCTTCCTCTTTCTACCTCTGTGTTATCCATCCATGCCTTTAGCCATACTCGACAAACTGGAACTCGCCTACGGCCACTGGCCGTTGCTCGACGGCGCCTCGCTGGTCATCGACGCGGGCGAGCGCATCGGCCTCATTGGCCGCAACGGCACGGGAAAATCCAGCCTGATGAAAATCGTTTCAGGCGAGATCAAGCCGGATGCGGGAGATGTCTGGCGCAAGCCCGGGTTGCGCCTGGCTTATGTGCCGCAGGAACCTCGGTTTTCGCCGGGACACACTGTATTTGAAGCCGTCGCCGAAGGCGTGGGCGAAGCGCAGGCGCTGCTATCCGTCTATCACGATGTCGTGCATCGCATGGCGGAAGGCGATGAGTCTGCGCACGATGAGCTGTCACAACTCACCCACGATCTCGAAGCGCACGATGCTTGGCGACTGAACCAGAAGGTGGAAGAAGTGCTGGCAAGGCTTGAATTGCAGGCCGATGCGCTGGTCGAGAGTCTCTCCGGCGGACAGAAAAAGCGCGTGGCCCTGGCCCGCGCACTGGCGGGAGATCCCGAACTGCTACTGCTCGACGAGCCGACAAACCATCTCGATTTTGCCGCCATCGAATGGATGGAAACCCTGCTGCGAGAGTTTTCTGGCGGGCTGTTTTTCATCACCCACGACCGGAAATTTCTCGATGCCGTCGCCAACCGCATCGTCGAACTTGATCGCGGACAACTGCGCGAATACATGGGAAACTTCAGCGCGTACCAGGTGAAGAAAGCCGAGCAGCTGGAAGTGGAGGCCGCGCAAAACCGCAAGTTCGACAAGTTCTGGAAACAGGAAGAAGTCTGGATACGCAAGGGCATCGAAGCCCGTCGCACCCGGAACGAGGGCCGCGTGCGGCGGCTGGAAGCACTGCGCAGGCAAAGGGAGGCGCGACGCAATCAGCTGGGTCAGGTCGGTTTCAACCTTGATGCCGGCGAACGCTCGGGCAAGATTGTGGCGGAATTGATCGATGTTAACTACCAAATTCCCCCCTCTCCCCCGCCGCTCTCCCACGAGGGGAGAGAGGTACAGCCACCACAGTCTTTTACTCCCTCTCCCTTGATGGGAGAGGGCAGGGGTGAGGGTGAAAAGTTAGATCAAGCTGCAATGCTAATTCCCTCCAGAACTCTGATAAATAATTTTTCCACCACCCTCCTGCGTGGCGACAAGCTTGGACTTCTGGGCCCGAACGGTGCAGGCAAGACCACGCTCATCAAACTCATCCTCGGTGAACTCAAACCCGATAGCGGCACCATCAAGCGCGGCACCAATCTGCAAGTGGCCTATTTCGACCAGTTCCGCAATGTGCTCGATGACAGTGCTACGCTGGTCGATACCATCTCGCCCGGTTCCGATTACGTCGAGATCGGCGGCAGAAAAACCCATGTCATCGGTTACCTGGAGGATTTTTTGTTTCCTCCGGAACGTGCGCGTGCCAAGGTTTCCGCGCTGTCCGGCGGCGAGCGTAACCGGCTGTTGCTTGCCCGCCTGTTTGCACGACCTGCCAATGTGCTGGTGCTCGACGAACCGACCAATGACCTCGACATTGATACGCTGGAACTGCTGGAACAACTGCTGCAGGATTATTCCGGCACCGTCATCCTGGTGTCGCACGACCGCATGTTTCTCGACAACGTCGTCACCACGTCCATCGCATTCGAGGGCGAGGGAAAACTTATCAACGTTGCAGGTGGCTACGAAGACTGGAAACGTGAACGCACGGCGCGCGAAGCTGCAGCGCAGAAGCTCACGGCCAAATCTGAGTCAAGGCCGGAAACCAGACCCGTGTCCGAACCCAAACGCGAGAAACGCAAGCTCAGCTACAAGGAACAGCGCGAACTCGACGCCATGCCCGGGAGGATCAAGGCGCTGGAGCAGGAACAGTCAGCACTGCAAGCCCAACTCGCCAACCCTGCCACCTGGCAGGAAGCCGGCAACGACACAAATGCCATGAATGTACGTCTGGAAGAAATCGAACTGGAATTGCTGGAATGCCTGGAGCGCTGGGAGGCGCTGGAGAAAATCGCCTGATGCACACCCCCTTGATAAAGGGGGTGGCGCGTAGCGCCGGGGGATTCAATCTCAGGCGGTAAAAGCGGCGCGCAAGGAGTCCATCAAATGTGGCTGATGCGCGAGCTTGGCATCCCGCTTCGACTCCCCCCAGATCGTATTCGGATAATGCCGGTCGTTCTCAAAGCGGGGGATTACATGCCAGTGCAGGTGTGGCACCACGTTGCCCAGTGACGCGATGTTGATCTTGTCGGGGCTCATCACGTCGCGCACAGCCTGTTCGGTCTTCCAGACGACATCCATCAATCGTGTGCGTTCGTCCGCAGTGAGGTCGGTCATTTCCTTGATGTGGCGTTTGAGTATCACGCGGCAGAAGCCCGGATAATCGGGCGTGTCGGTGACGTAAACCACGCGGCAGAAATCATCCTGCCACAGCACTTCGCCGCCGGGGGTGTCGCAAAGCGGGCAGGTCAAGATCAGATTCTCAAAACAGTATGCCTTGCATACCACAAGGCATTCGGTGGACTTGTCGAGCGCTCAGACGCCGCGGCGGACCCGCCAGCCGACGAGTCCGAGGCCGGCCAGCAGCATCAGCCATTCACCGGGCTCTGGCACGGCAGTTACGTTGTAAGCAGCGCCAGAGGCAAAACTGGCGGTCGAGCCTTCTGGCAGGAGAATACCGATAAGTTGCGCGCTGTTGGAAAAGTCGAGGGTGGTGGGGCCGGTGCCGTCCTTTGGTGGCTGCGAGCAGGAGTCGTCGATAGCAAATACACAGAATGGTTCCAACCCGTCGTATACGCCAGCGGTGAGGGCACCGATCAGATAAAACACCTCGCCATATGTAAAGTCGAACGTGCCTGTGAGTGTTACGTCGACATTCTGTGTCGCACCAGGCGTCAATACGAGATTTGCGAATATCTTGGGCACAAATGGAACACTAATAGCTCCTCCTGAATCTGGTTCAGGAGGAGTGGTGGTAAATAGAATAGAAGGGTCATAGTAAGGTGACGCACCGACTATGTAATTAGCTATGGCTGTCACATTTGGTGACTCAACTTCATGCGGTGGGTCAAGAACCCAAGGGTGGGTTGGCTGGGGAACTGGATCAACGATGTTGATAGAATCAATAGACTGGGCCGGGTGTTGCGTACTCGCGTAGAGTCCGTAGACTGCGCCACCTGTGAATAGGCCTGCGTTAACAGTGCCGCTTAGTTGAATGGTGAATTGAGCAACGCCTGTACCGGTCCCCCCTGTGACTATTACCTGGTCGTACCAACCTGAGAAGCTGTCGAGGCCGAATGCCTCAACGGGAAGGCTTGAAGCGCTGGCGAACGCGTGATTGTTTCCCAGTGTAGTATGTGCCGAAGCCGCATAGCCCGCTCCGGTGACTAGTGCGAGGGTGTCGGGTGTGGACGTGATGCTTGTTTGCGGGACAAAGGTGGAGCCGAAGAAGGTTGGGCCGTTTGTGGCTGCTGCCGAATAAGCTTCATGTGTAGGTAGGGTTCCAAACTCGATAGAACCGTATACGTCCACGTTACCCGTGGCCGCCCAGGCGGGTGCAATGCCAGCAGCAAGCGCTATGGTCAAAACACGGAATGAAATTGACATGTCGTCCTCAGCTTCTTCTGTTTACAGTTGATTAATCAGAGAAATACCCGATTGCATCTACCCTAACAGAGACAAAGGGGAACCGACAATACAACCAAAGTAATAGGCGACAGGCGGTTTAGAGCAACACTCTTTCGATGCCGCCGTTGCTGGCCTTGGTGATGTAATCCGCCATCCAGTTCTCGCCCAGTATTTTCTTCGCCATTTCCACGACGATGTAATCGGGCTCGATGCCAGTGTCTTCCTGGTAGCGCGACAGGCCTTGCAGGCACGACGGGCAGGAGGTGAGGATTTTGGTTGTGCTATTGCCCAATGCTGCTTTTCCCTTGCTGTCTTCAATTAGCGCGGCTTTGCCGCGCAGGAGTTCTTCCTGCTTGCGGAAGCGGATCTGGGTGGAGATATCGGGCCGTGATACGGCGAGCGTGCCGGATTCGCCGCAGCAGCGGTCGGAGAGTTTGACCGCCTGTCCCATCAACGTGCTGGCGACCTTGATTGGGGCATGCATTTTCATCGGCGTGTGGCAGGGGTCGTGATACAAATATTGAACGCCCGATACGCCGTCGAGCTTCACATCCTTCTCCAACAAGTATTCGTGGATGTCGAGCAGGCGGCAGCCGGGGAAGATTTTCTCGAACTGGTATTTCAGCAACTGGTCCATGCAGGTACCGCACGACACGATGACGGTCTTGATGTCGAGGTAGTTGAGCGTGTTGGCAACGCGGTGGAATAGCACGCGGTTCTGCATGGTCATGGCTTCGCCGATATCGGCACGTCCGCTCGATGTCTGCGGATAACCGCAGCACAGATAGCCCGGCGGCAATACGGTTTGCGCGCCCAGCTCGAACAGCATGGCCTGCGTGGCCAGGCCGACCTGCGAGAACAGCCGTTCCGATCCGCAGCCTGGAAAGTAAAACACTGCATCCGAATCTTCGCTCAACTTGGCGGGATTGCGGATTACCGGCACGATGCGCGAATCTTCCAGGCCCAGCAGCGCGCGCGAGGTTTTCTTCGGCAGGTTGCCGGGCATGGGCTTGTTGATGAAGTGGATCACCTGCGCGGGAATCGGGGCCTTGCCGGTGGTGGAAGGCGGCAGCCGGGTCTGCGACTGGATCAGGCCCAGCTTTTTACCCAGATCATGCGCGAATCGCTGACCGGCATAGCCCCACTCGATCATGCCCTTGCGAGCAAACTTGATTGCCCGCGCATCCTGTGAGTTGAGGAAGAACATCGACAGCGCCGAGCCGGGATTGAATTTCTTCTGGCCCTGCTGGCGCAGGAAGTTCCTCATTGCAATTGAAACATCGCCGAAGTCGATGTTGACCGGGCAGGGGTTCAGGCACTTGTGACATACCGTGCAGTGGTCGGCCACGTCGTTGAACTCGTCGAAATGCGCCAGCGAGATTCCTCGGCGAGTCTGCTCTTCGTACAGGAAGGCCTCGATCAGCAGCGAGGTGGCGAGTATCTTGTTGCGCGGCGAATACAGCAGATTGGCGCGCGGGATGTGGGTGTTGCACACCGGTTTGCACTTGCCGCAACGCAGGCAGTCGGCAATAGAATCGGCGATGGCGCCGATTTCCGACTGCTCCATGATGAGCGATTCCAGTTCCAGCAGAGAGAAGGAGGGCGTGTAGGCGTTGCGCAGGTCCGCGCCTTCCAGCAGCTTGCCCTTGTTGAAATGGCCCTTGGGATCGACGCGATCCTTGTAGTCGGCAAAGGTGGCGATGGCATCCTTCGACAGGAATTCCAGCTTGGTCAGGCCGATGCCGTGCTCGCCGGAAATGACGCCACCCAGGTCTTCGGCCAGCCGCATGATGCGCGCGACGGCCCGGTTCGCTGACTGCAGCATGGCGTAGTCGTCGGAGTTGACCGGAATATTGGTGTGCACATTGCCGTCGCCCGCGTGCATGTGCAGCGCCACGAATACGCGCGACTTCAGTACTTCCTTGTGGATGCGGTCGCATTCGGTAAGCACGGTCTGGTATTCGCGGCCGACAAAGATTTCGTGCAGCGGCTTGCGCAGTTCGCGCTTCCAGGACACGCGCAGCGTGTGATCCTGCAGTGCATGAAACACGCTGGGATGCTTGCTGGCGGAGACCAGATCGGTGGTGGCGATGGCAAGTTCGGCGCTGGCGGGCGAAGCATCCAGATTGTCCAGCAGCCATTGCCAGCGTGCACGCACCTTGTCCAGCAGCATGAAGGCGCGCTTGCGGCGTTCCTCGGTCATCCCGGTGTCGGCCACCGTGTCTTCGTCTTCAAACAGCGGCAGCGCGCCGGCAAAAAAATCATTCAGCCGGTCGAGCAGGGCCAGCTTGTTCTGGATGGACAGTTCGATGTTGATGCGCTCGATGCCATCGGAATAATCCGCCAGCCTGTGCAGCGGAATGACCACGTCCTCGTTGATCTTGAAGGCGTTGGTGTGCGCGGCGATGGCTGCCGTGCGCGCGCGGTCGAGCCAGAATTTCTTGCGCGTTTCCGGACTGACGGCGATGAAGCCTTCGCCGTCGCGCGCATTGGCCAGACGCACGATGTGCGAGGCAGCTTCCATCGCGGCGTTCTCGTCGTCGGAAACGATATCGGCCAGCAGCACCATGGTGGGCCGCTGGTTGCGATTGGCTTTCGTCGCGTAGCCGACTGCCTTCAGATAACGCGCATCGAGGTGTTCGAGGCCGGCGAGGATGGCGGAGGGATGCGCGTCGAGATAGTCCTTGACCTCGATGATGGCGGGTACCGCGCTGCGAACCTGGCCGAAAAATTCGAGGCAGACGGTGCGGGTAAATTCCGGCAGGCGGTGAAGAACGAAGCGCGCCGAGGTGATGAGCCCGTCGCAGCCTTCCTTCTGGATGCCGGGCAAGCCGGAAAGAAATTTGTCGGTGACATCCTTGCCCAATCCAACTTTTCTGAAATGCTCGCCGGGGATTTCCAGAATCTCCGGCGGCACGATTTCGGCCTTGCCGTCGCGCGCGTAGCGGCGGATTTCAAACCGCGCCATGTCGACGTCGTGAATCTTGCCGAGGTTGTGATCGAGCCGAGTGACTTCCAGCCAGGTGGCATCGGGCGTGACCATTTTCCACGACACCAGGTTGTCCAGCGCCGTGCCCCACAGCACGGCCTTCTTGCCGCCCGCGTTCATGGCGACGTTGCCGCCGATGGTGGAGGCATCGGCCGAGGTCGGGTCGACGGCAAACGCCAGGCCAGTCTGTTCGGCGGCTTCCATCACGCGCCGTGTGACCACGCCCGCGCCGCAATGGATGGTCGGTACTTCATGATCCAGACCGGGCAGCTTCAACGATTCGATGGCGGAAAGCTGCTCCAGTTTTTCCGTGTTGATGACAGCGGACAGATCGGTCAGCGGAATCGCGCCGCCGGTGTAGCCGGTGCCGCCGCCGCGCGGAATCACGGTGAGCCCCAGTTCGATGCAGCCGGCCACCAGATCGGCGATTTCCTGTTCGGTGTCCGGTGTAAGCACCACGAAGGGATATTCCACGCGCCAGTCGGTGGCGTCGGTGACATGCGAGACGCGCGACAGGCCATCGAAACGGATGTTGTCCTTGCGCGTGTAGCGAGACAGCAAACGCAGCGCATCACGTCGCAGTTTGCCGGCGCGCTCGAACTGCGCGGCAAACTTGCCGACTGCGGTTTGAGCCGCGGCAAGAAGCTGAGCGACCTGTTCGTTACCCTGGCGGCGGGCTTCGATTTCATTCAGCCGGTGATTGAGCGCACCAACCAGTGCCGTGCGGCGCTTCGGGTTGTCGAGCAGATCGTCCTGCAGATAGGGATTGCGGTCGACGACCCAGATGTCGCCCAGCACCTCGAACAGCATGCGCGCGGAACGGCCGGTTTTGCGTTCGCCGCGCAAGGTGTTGAGCGTGCTCCACGCCTCCTCGCCCAACAGGCGGATCACAATCTCGCGGTCGGAAAACGAGGTGTAGTTGTAGGGAATCTCGCGCAGGCGATTCATGAAGCAGGGGAAAAACGCTTTCAAAACCGCATTTTACGGCATTGGGCGATATACTGCGGCAAATCATGTCCCTGAAAGCATCATGGCTTCAATCTACGATCTCAAGCCCAGATTTCAGGCGCTGTTGCGCCCGCTGGTCGCGCGGCTCGCCACCGCCGGCGTCACCGCCAACCAGGTGACGATCGCCGCCGTCGTGCTGTCGATCATCGGCGGCGGACTCATCGCCTGGCGGCCGTTCGAGACCTGGCCGCTGCTATTGCTGCCACTGATTCTCTTCCTGCGCATGGGATTGAACGCCGTCGACGGCATGCTGGCGCGCGAATTCGGCCAGCAGTCCAAGCTCGGCGCCATCCTCAACGAACTCGGCGACGTGCTCTCCGATGCAGCCCTCTACCTGCCGCTCGCCTGGGTGCCCTTCGTCTGGGTGCCGCTGGTCGAAGTCATCGTCGTGCTCGCGGTGATCTCGGAAATGACCGGCGTCGTTGCCGTGCAGATCGGCGCGAAGCGCCAGTACCAGGGGCCGATGGGCAAGAGCGACCGCGCCTTCTGGTTCGGCGCGCTGGGTTTGGCATTGGGCCTGGGCGTGCCGCCCGGTGACTGGATCAACGCGCTGCTCGGCGTCATGCTGGTGCTGCTCGTGCTTACCATCGTCAACCGTGCGCGTGCCGCCCTGAAGGAAACCCATGCCGCATAACCTGAAACTCGCCCTCTACGGCATCCTCGCCCTGCTGGTGCTGGGCACCGTCATCATCGGCTTGAAGAAGTGGCTGAAACCCGGGCCGGGCGATCGCGAACTCTGGCTGCGCATGCGTTCGTGGTGGATCATGGCCGGGCTGTTCATTCTGGCCATCGCGGTCGACCGCGCGCTCTCCATCGTCTTCTTCGCGCTGGTGAGCTTCCTCGCGCTCAAGGAATACTTCAGCATCATCCCCACCCGCCGCGCCGACCGGCGCGTGCTGTTCTGGGCCTACCTCGCCATCCCCGTGCAGTATTTCTGGGTCTACGACGCCTGGTTCGGCCTCTTCATCATCTTCATCCCGGTCTACCTGTTCCTGCTCATCCCGCTCAAGATGGTCATCGTCGGCGAGACGCAGGGATTTCTGAAAGCCGCCGGCACCATCCACTGGGGCCTCATGACCACCGTGTTCTCGCTGTCCCACGCCGCTTTCCTGCTGGCGCTGCCGGACAGCGGCAACCCCGCGGCGGGTAGCGCCGGGCTGCTGCTGTTCCTCGTCTTCCTTACCCAGTTCAACGACGTCATGCAGTTCGTCTGGGGCAAGCTCGCCGGGCGGCGCAAGGTCATCCCCAAGGTCAGCCCCGGCAAAACCGTCGCCGGCTTCGTCGGCGGCGTCGCAACCACCACCCTCGTCGCCTGGCTCGCCGCGCCCTGGCTCACGCCGCTGGTGGACTGGCAGCCGGTTGCGGCCGGTCTCATCATCGGCATCGGCGGCTTCGTTGGCGACGTGACGATTTCCGCGCTCAAGCGCGACCTCGGCATCAAGGACAGCGGCTCACTGATCCCCGGCCACGGCGGGATACTGGACCGCGTGGACAGCCTGACCTATACCGCGCCGCTGTTTTTTCATTTTGTTTATTACTTGCATTACTGATTGTGATGGATAGCTTGCGCTTACGCTTGATGCACCGAGAGGCTTTGCGGCGATTGGAGGATGCGGAAAAGCTTGAGGGGGCATTAGGAATTGGTGAATCGACGGATTCACCTTATCTGCTCAAACTTCTCGGGTTCGAACTTTTACTGAAACTTATCTATGAGGTGAAGCTAAAAAAAGAAGCAGCGTTTGGGCACCGCTATCAGGAGGGATTTAAAGATTTGCCCGTCGATCTTCAGGACGAATTATTGAGATTGGCTGGCGAATGGCGAGGGCCGTCTGATCTAGCAAATAACCACGAAATCGTGCTCGAGGAATGGGGTAAGAATTTTATTGCTCTGAGGTACCCATATGAGAAGTACAAGGGCTATACGCAAGAGGAGTATTTCGAAGTTGGAGAACGATGGCTTGCTAATGGAGCACCCTTAGACGAAGCAGAATTTCGTTATCACCCGAACGAGCTTTATGGATTTCTCCAAGCATTAAGGCAAGTCGCAGAGGAAATGGCTGATGGGTTACCTTGACCTAAGCCACACTGCTTCCTGCATTTTTCCAACGATATGAAAAATTGGGCTCAGTCCCTCTTCTTCCTTCTGATTGTCCGCCCCTTCCTCGCCCTCGTGCTGGGCGTGAACCTGCGCCACGCCGAGCGCTTGCCGCAGACCGGTCCGGCGATTCTCGCGGCCAACCACAACAGCCATCTCGACACGCTTCTGCTGATGAGTCTGTTTCCACAGAGCCAGTTACATCAGTTGCGTCCGGTGGCGGCGGCGGATTATTTTTTGAGCAACCCGCTGGTGGCGTGGTTTTCCAGAAACATCATCCGCATCCTGCCGCTGAAACGAAAAGTGGAGCGCGGCGATGACCTGTTCGCGCCGCTGCTGGATGAACTGGACAAGGGCCGCATTCTCATCCTGTTTCCGGAAGGCAGCCGGGGCGAGCCGGAAAAAATGAGCCAGTTCAAGAATGGCATCGCGCATCTGACCAGCCTGCGCCCCGATGTGCCGGTGATCCCGGTTTACCTGCACGGCCTGGGCAAGGTGCTGCCCAAGGGCGACTGGCTGCCGGTGCCGTTTTTCGTGGACGGATTTGTTGGCGAGGAAATCCGGGGCATCGAAAACCGGACGGAATTCATGGCTGCGCTGAAATCCGCTTTCGAGGCGCTGTCTGCGGAAGGCAAATTCGGCGAGTGGGAATGATCAGCCCGGCATGTGCCAGAAATAAAAGCCGTAAAACGCGACCCAACCGCCGAGCAGGACGCGCAGTACCAGGCTTGGCGAAAACCAGCGTTCCAGCAGGCGGACACCGGCGTAGCACAATAAAGTCACCGCGATGAATCGCAGCAGCCTGGCGGGGATGGAATAGGCGAGCAGGGTCGCCAGCGGAATGCCTGCTTCGGGCGCCTGGCTGGCAAAGGTCTTGTAAGGGATGCCTTGCAATGGTCCGGTGACGATGGCCCATGCGCCCTGTTGTTCAAGATCGGCGCGCACCTGTTCGATCATGCCGGAACTGATGGCGGGCACTTTTTCGATCAGCGCCGTGACCGTTGCGGGATCGTGGCTGGCCCAGAGATAAACAAGAGCCCCTCCGGTCAGCGCACCCGCCAGCGCATACAGGCTGGCCATGAGAGCATGCCTGAGCGATTTTCTTGCAAGCAGGCTGAGCCAGACATCCGGCACGATGAAGAAGAACACGGCCTCGGCCCAGCCCCAAAGCAGGGCTATCCAGTTGTCTCGCGATGCGCCGGGTTTCAGTTTGCTTCGTAATCCAGGTGACCGTCGATCACCGTGGCTTTGACGACGCCGGGCAGTTCGATGCCCAGAAATGGTGTGTTCTTGCCCTGGCTCTTGAGGGTTTTCGTGGTCACGGTGAAGCGCGCCCTGGGATCGAACACGCAGATGTCGGCGTTTGATCCAACCGAAAGCTGCCCGCCCGGCACGCCAAGAATCTGCGCGGGCTTCCAGGTGATGCGGTCGATGGCGTCGATGAGCGGCACGCCATGCTCCTCGGCCCATTTCAGGGTCAGCGGCAGGAGCAGTTCGACGCCCGATGCGCCGGGCGAGGCTTCGCCGAATGGCAGTTGCTTCTCGTTGTCATCCACTGGCGCATGATCCGAGCATACCGCATCGATGCTGCCGTCCTTGAGCGCTTCGGCCAGCGCATCGCGGTCACGCAGGCTGCGAACCGGCGGGAAGAAATGCAGGTTGCTGTCGAAACGGGTGAGGTCGATCTCGGACAGGTGCAGGTGATTGGCCGAAACGTCACAGGTGACATTGACGCCCTGAAGTTTGGCGGCGCGCACCATGGCGATGCTTTCGCGAGTCGACAGGCGAGCGAGGTGTATGCGCGCGCCAGTTTGACGGGCAAACAACAGGAGGGTGGAAAGCGCCACGGTTTCCGCCAGCGCCGGAATGCCGGGCAGCCCCAGCCGGGATGCGACCGGGCCATCATGCGCGACGCCGCCTCGGGCGAGATAAAAATCCTGCGGCCTTAGCCACACCGGGAAGTTGAAGGTGGTCGCGTAATCGAGTGCGCGCAGAAGCACCTGCGTATCGTTAATGGGCGTATCCGCCTGAGAGAAGGCGACGCAGCCGGCTTCGGTCAGCTCGGCCATTTCCGTCAGGTGTTCACCCTTCAATTTTTGGGTCAGCGCGCCGACGGGATACACGCGCGGGCCGGGCAGATTTTTGGCGCGGAACTTGAGCATTTCGACGAGGCCAGGCTCGTCCAGCGGCGGATCGGTATCAGGCGGGCAGGCCAGAGAGGTGACGCCGCCCGCGGCCGCAGCCAGCATTTCCGATTCCAGCGTGGCCTTGTATTCGAAGCCGGGTTCTCTCAATCGAACGGAGAGATCGACCAGCCCTGGGCAAACGACGCAGCCGGTTGCGTCGATGGTTTTGTTGGCATGAAAGCCGTCCGGCATCTGGCCGATGGCGGCGATTTTTCCGGCGGCGACAAATACGTCAAGCGGCTGGTCAATGCCGTTCATGGGGTCGATCAGGTGGCCGCCCTTGATGTGGATTCTCATTGTGCAGGCCCCATCAACAAGCTCATCACCGCCATGCGCACCGCGATGCCGTAGGTGACCTGCGGCAGGATCACGGACTGCGGGCCGTCCGCCACTTCGGAATCGATTTCCACGCCGCGATTCATCGGGCCGGGGTGCATGACGATGGCGTCGGGTTTGGCCAGGGCCAGCTTCTCGGGTGTCAGGCCATACTGCTTGAAGTACTCCTGCGCTGAAGGGAGGCGCGCGCCTTTCATTCGCTCGTTTTGCAGGCGCAGCATGATGATCACATCCACATCCTTCAGGCCGGTCTGCATGTCGTGGAATACATGCACGCCCATCTGTTCAACACCGGCCGGCAGCAGGGTGCGCGGCGCGATGACGCGGACTTCCGGCACGCCCAGCGTGGTCAGCGCATGGATTTGTGAACGCGCCACGCGCGAATGCAGTACGTCGCCGACGATGGCGACGCGCAGGTTGTGGAAGGCGCCTTTGTAGCGGCGGATGGTGAACATGTCCAGCAGGCCCTGAGTCGGATGCGCGTGGCGGCCATCTCCTGCATTGACCACGGAGATGTGCGGTTCGACATGCTGGGCGATGAAGTGCGCGGCGCCCGATTGCGCATGCCGCACGATGAACATGTCGGCGTGCATGGCCGTCAGGTTGGAAACCGTGTCCAGCACGGTTTCGCCCTTGCTCTGGCTGGAAGCGGAAATATTGAGATTCACGACATCCGCGGACAGCCGCTTGGCGGCGATTTCAAATGTGGTGCGGGTGCGGGTGGAGGGTTCGAAGAACAGGTTGAAGATCGCCTTGCCGCGCAGCAGCGGGACTTTCTTGACTTCGCGCTCGCCAACATCGATGAATGATTCCGCAGTATCCAGAATTCTGGTCAGGATGGCGGGGGAAAGGCCATCCAGGGTGAGCAGGTGTTTAAGCTGCCCGTCGGCGGTCAATTGGATTGAGCGGGTCATTATTGGATGTGCAGTATAAGGTTTCCTTGTTCGTTTCGCTGCAACTGGATGTTTTTTCCGGCGGGCAACCCGATTTTCGCGCCAGTGAAATCCGGCTGGATGGGCAATTGCCTGCCGCCACGGTCTAGCAGCGCCGCCAGGTAGATGATGCCGGGCCGGCCGTAATCAAACAGCTCATTCATGGCGGCGCGGATGGTGCGGCCGGTATACAGCACGTCGTCCACCAGGATGATCGGATGATCCTCGACGTTGAAAGGGAGCTGCGTGGTCTTGACCTCGGGGTGAAGGCCGCGCTGGGAGAAATCGTCGCGATAAAAGGAAATGTCCAGCGTGCCCAGCGGGATTTTGATGCCCAGCGCCTTGTGCAGCCATTCCGCGACCCAGACGCCGCCCGTGTGTATGCCGACCAGCGCCGTGTCCGGCGTCAGTTTTGGGCGGATGGCTTCCGCCAGGGAGTTGAGCAGGGTTGCCGTGTCAGGCAGTGGCGCGTTCATCAAAAAAGCCTTGAAGTATGAGTTGGGCGGCAAGCGCATCAACGGAATGACGTGATTTTGCCATGCCGCGGCCTTCCGCGCGCAATTCATCCTCGACGGCCGCGCTGGTGTAACGTTCATCGTGCAGAAAAACGGGCAGGTCATACCGTGCTTCGAGTTCGGCGGCAAAGTTGCGCGTGGCGCGGGTCATGTCATGCTCGGCGCCATCCGGATGCAGCGGCAAGCCGACGACCAGCAGGCCCGGCTGCCACTCGGCGATCAGTTTGTCGATTGCGGAAAACCGCGCCGGGCGGGAATCCGCCTTGATTGTGGTCAGGGGATGAGCGACACCGATTTCCAGTTCACCCGATGCAACCCCTGTTTTTTTGAGCCCGAAATCGAATGCGAGCACCGAGCCATTCAATCCGGCGCCGTTCAACCCGGCGCCGCTCACGCGTGGCCAGCCTCGTCTGAAAGATTGGAAAAGTCGATCCCAAGCAGCTTCATGGCGGCGGGAAGGCGCTCTTCCGGCGGCAGATCGAAAATGACCTTGGGGTCGGCTTCGACCGACAGCCAGGCGTTTTGCGCCATTTCCTCTTCAAGCTGGCCAGCGGACCAGCCGGCATAGCCCAGTGATACCATGAATTTGGTCGGGCCTTCGCCATTGGATACGGCTTCCAGCACATCTTTTGAGGTCGTCAGACTGACAGCATCGTTGACATTAAGCGTGGAGGAATATTTTTGCGGTGGGGTATGCAGCACGAATCCGCGCTCAGTCTGAACCGGGCCGCCAAAATAAACGATTTTCCTGCGAAGATTTTCGGGCAGCGGCAGGCCGATCTGGTCAAACAGGGCGGAAAGGTCGAGGTCTATGGGCCGGTTGACCACCACGCCCAGCGCACCCTGTTCGCCATGGTCGGCAATATAGGTCAGCGTGCCCGAGAAATTGGGGTCGGCCATGTTGGGCATGGCGATCAGGAAGTGGTTGGTCAGATTGACGGTTTCCATGGCATTTGCGCTATTTTAATCCCCTAACCGAGGGTTCACCCTACTGAGAATCGGAACAATTGAAAATGGTTCAAATCGGCCTGTTTCACACAAAAATATAGCAATCCCCATGCCTGAAATTGATGTCTCCCTCGTCTGGTTTCGGCGCGATTTGCGCCTGGATGACCACGCCGCGCTTTACCACGCGCTTGAATCAAGCCGGGCGGTTTGCCCCGTTTTTGTTTTCGACACGGATATCCTGGATTCCCTGACTTCGCCCGACGACCGGCGGGTGGAATTCATCCATGAAAGCGTCACCAGCCTGAAAGCCGAACTGGAAGCCTTGGGGTCGACGCTGCATGTGTTGCACGGGCCCGCCAGGAAGCTGATTCCCGAGTTTGCCCGCCAGATTGGCGCTCGGGCCGTATTCTGCAACCGGGATTACGAACCCTTTGCGATCGATCGCGATCGGGAAGTGGAGCGATCGCTCAAGGCAGGCGGGATCGGTTTTCAGTCATACAAGGATCAGGTCATTTTTGAACAGGGCGAGGTGCTGACCCAGGCGGGCAAGCCTTTCGGCGTGTTTACCCCTTACAAGAATGCGTGGCTCAAAAAGATCGATGCCTTTTATCTCAAGCCGTATCCTGTCAGGGCGTATATCGAACGGCTTTTAAAATCGCCCCCCGCCACGTTGCCTGCACTCGAAACGCTCGGGTTCCAGCGGACCAATCTTGCCGCGCTGGGTATCCAACCCGGAACGGGCGGCGCGCGTGCCCTGTTTGAGGATTTTCTGGGCCGCATCAATCGTTACCGCGAGGCGCGTGATTTTCCGTCCGTCAAAGGGCCGTCGTATTTATCGGTGCATTTGCGCTTTGGCACGATTTCCATCCGTGAACTGGCAGCAACTGCTCAAGGGATAGGCGGCACGGGGGCTGAAACCTGGTTGTCCGAACTGATCTGGCGGGAGTTCTATCAGCAGCTGCTCTGGCATCACCCGCATCTGGAGGAAGGCAAGTGCTACAAGCCGGAATTCGATGCAATCGAATGGCCCAACCCGCCCGGGCATTTCGAGGCATGGTGCGGAGCGAGGACAGGCTATCCGATCATTGATGCCGCCATGCGGCAGATCAATCAGACCGGCTACATGCACAATCGCCTGCGCATGGTGGCGGCGAGCTTTCTGGTCAAGGATTTGCTGGTGGACTGGCGGCTGGGTGAGCAGTATTTCGCGGACAAGCTGATTGATTTCGACCTTGCCGCCAACAATGGCGGATGGCAATGGTCGGCTTCCGTTGGCTGCGATGCACAGCCCTGGTTTCGCATCTTCAATCCGGTTACCCAGTCGGAGAAATTCGATCAGGCGGGAATGTTCATCCGCCGTTATCTGCCGGAGTTAAAAGACGTGCCTGATAAATATCTCCACAGTCCATGGACCATGCCGCCGTCACTTCAGAAATCTTGCGGCGTGGTGATTGGCCAGGATTACCCCATGCCGGTTGTGAATCACAGTATCCAGCGAGAGAAGGCGCTGACGCTTTATCAAGCCTGCCTGAAAAGATAATGAAGATTGCGGCTGTCGTGCTGCTCGATTTCCCTTCGGGTGTCTTTTAACTCGCCCAGCATGGTTTCCAGCTCGTTTTCAAGTACCCGGAGTTCAGTCTCGTATGCCTTGAGCGGGGATTCCGGCCTGGTTGTCGTCTTTTCATTTTCTCGCAATGCCTGGAACTTACCGGTCAGTTCTTCCAGACGCTGGCTGGCTTCCCTGCATTCGCGGCAGGATTTTTGCACGGCTTGCCGTTGCAGTTGCCAGGCGCATGCAAAGCCGATGAGCGTGGCAATCGCAAGCGGGATGACGAGTTGAGCGGCCAATTCAAGCATGGGGTTTGTCCTTTACTCGTTGCGTATTTCGAATTCAATGCGCCGGTTTTTCGCGCGGCCTTCGGCAGTTTCATTGTCGGCAATGGGCTGACTGCCGCCAAAGCCTGCCGAAGCCATCCGCGTCGAGGCTACACCCTTGCTGACCAAATAATCCAGAACCGCACGGGCCCGTGCCTCGCTCAATGACTGGTTCTTGCCCAGCCTGTCCTGGCTGTCGGTGTGTCCCTCAATCGACAATCCGATATGCGGTTGCTCTTGCATATGGGCGGCTACCTTGTCCAGATAGTCGCGGCTGGCGGGGGTCAGGGTGCTGCTGCTGATTTCAAACTGGACAAGAGGATGTTTCAGCAAATCGACCAGCCTGGAATCCACGGCTGTTCCCGCGATGCGTTGGGAGGGCTCTTTCAGGGCAGTTTTGACAGGCGTTGTTGCAGGTGCAGACAGGGTTCCCGTAGCCCCATCGTCCGGGTGATCCGGAATGGACTGAGCCAGTAATTGGTCAATGTCGGGCTTGTGAGTTTCAGGCGCGGAATCCTGGCTCGGCGCTGGCCTCGTTTCACTTTCGGCAACTTCAGTCTGGGGTTGAATCCTGGGCAGGTAATAAGCCAGGGTCGCCGCGCTGAGCAGGGCGAATGCCAGCAGGCCGAGCAGGAGTATCTTCTTTGGGGACATGATCATTATTTTTTGGCGGGCAGGTCAAAATATTACACGCCGTCCCGGATGACTTTGTTAATTTTATTGGGCAAATAAAAAAGCCGGCATTGGCGCCGGCTTTTTGGGGATGGGCAGGCTCGATCAGCGATGGTAGGCGGTAATGGTTTCCACCTCGTTTTTCGACCCCAGCACCACCGGCACCCGCTGGTGGATGCTTTGCGGCTGGAGTTCCATGATGCGCTCGCGGCCGGTGGTGGCCGCGCCGCCAGCCTGCTCGACGATGAAGGCCATGGGATTGGCTTCATACATCAGGCGCAACTTGCCGCCCTTTTCGCGCAGTTTTTCGTCCATCGGATACATGAAGACGCCGCCGCGGGTCAGGATGCGATGCACTTCCGCTACCATTGAAGCGATCCAGCGCATGTTGAAATCCTTGCCGCGCGGACCAGTCTTGCCTTTCAGGCACTCGTCAACATAACGGCGTACCGGCTCTTCCCAGAAACGGTAGTTGGACATGTTGATGGCGAATTCCTTCGTGTCGGCCGGAATGGTCATGTTCTCGTGCGTCAATACGAATTCGCCGACGTTCGGGTCGAGCGTAAATCCATTGACGCCCCGTCCCGTGGTGATGACCAGCATGGTCGATGGACCATACAGTGCATAACCCGCGCAGACCTGCTGGGTGCCGGGCTGCATGAAGGCTTCGACCGGAGTCGGGCCTTCCACGTTTTTCATGCCGGGGCAGCGCAGGATGGAAAAGATTGAACCGACGGAAACATTGACGTCGATGTTGGATGAACCGTCCAGCGGGTCGAACAGCAGCAGGTACTTGCCGCGTGGATTGCCTTCGGGAATCTGGTAAATCTCGTCCATTTCCTCGGACGCCATGGCCGCCAGGTGGCCGGCCCATTCATTGCGCTTGAGGAAAATTTCGTTGGACAGGATGTCCATTTTCTTCTGTTCTTCGCCCTGCACGTTTTCCGTGCCGGCCGCGCCCAGGACGCCCAGCAGGCCGCCGTGGTTGACGCCGTTGGAAATCATCTTGCAGGCGGTGGCCACGTCGTTCAGCAGGCCGGTAAATTCGCCGGTGGCGCCGGGGATGTGGCGCTGTTCTTCGATGATGAATTGGGTGAGGGTGGTGCCCAGATGCATGGTTAGCTCCCGCAATAATATAGTAAGAATATAAATATTATCAACTGCTTATATTCTATCATGGCAGGCATCACAGACGCGCTTAGCCGCGCGCAGGGGGTCAGTCAGTGCCTACTAATTGATCCGACCGCGTGAAGGTCCAGGTCCGTGTGATGGAAAGGATGTCGGCGGTCGTTCGCATTTCTTTTGAAAAAGCGGCGTATGGAGCGGCGAGTTCCACGATGCGAATGGCGGCCTGGTCCAGCACCCTGGAGCCGGAGGATTTGTCGATTTCGATTTTTTCCACCTTGCCGTCGGCAAAAATCGAAACGGACAGACGCAGGCTGCCATAGATGCTTTGCTGCCTTGCGGCCTCGGGGTAGTTGAGGTTGCCAACCCGTTCTACCTTGGCGACCCAGTCTTCCACGTAACGGGCGAAGGC
>CAYOJA010000040.1:0-18918 GCA_964404175.1 uncultured Thiobacillus sp.
ATGCAGCGGCCTGCAAAGCCGTCTACGCCGGTTCGATTCCGACCCCCGCCTCCATTTCCCTCTGTTAGAATCCCGGCTCCCGCTCCCTTGCATCAAAACGCAGCGCCCGGGTGGTGAAATTGGTAAACACAGCGGACTTAAAATCCGCCGGGCCTAATACGCCCTTACCGGTTCGATTCCGGTTCCGGGCACCAAATCAGGCTCCCACTGGCAAAACCAGTCCATCGCAGTTATAATTCGAAGGCTTTAAATTTAGTGCTTTTATGGCATGGGCGGTTCGCCCATTTTTTATTTGTATCGCCGAAATGGAATTACCCGCGTTACTTGAAACCACATTGACCGGCATGGGTTATGAACTGGTGGCATGGGAACGCGCCGGCCGCGGTTTGTTGCGCGTGTTTATCGACCGGCCTGAAGGTCATGTGCCGGCGGAAATTTCACCTGACACACCGGCGCAGGGCGGCATCACGATTGACGATTGCGTGGCCGTGAGTAACCACCTGACGCGGCTGTTTACGGTGGAAAACGTGGATTATGACCGGCTAGAGGTGTCCTCGCCGGGAATGGACCGGCCGCTGAGCAAACCTGCGGATTTCGTGCGTTTTGCAGGCCATGCGGTCAATATCAAATTGCGGATACCCGTGGAAAACCGCAAAAAGTTTAGTGGCAGATTGCTGGGGTTTGAGGAAAACAAAATCCGGCTGGATGTCGAAGGAACCGTTATTTCGCTGGACTGGAACAATCTGGATTCGGCGCGGTTGAAACCCGAATTTTGAAGTCCGATTTTGAGCTGGAGGATTAGGCGATGAGCCGCGAAATGCTGATGCTGGTGGACGCCCTGGCGCGTGAAAAGAACGTCGACCCCGATATCGTGTTCGGCGCCCTGGAAATGGCCTTGGCTTCCGCAACCAAGAAGCGCGTCAAGGGCGATGCTGATGTTCGCGTGGAAATCGATCGCGAAACGGGCGACTACGAAGCTTTCCGCCGTTGGCAAGTGGTCACCGAACAGGAACTCGAATCCGAGGACAATCAGATCCTGCTGGTGGACGCTCAGTACGACCACCCGGACATCGAAGTAGGCGATTTCGTCGAAGAGCCGCTGGAGGCAGTGGAATTTGGCCGTATCGGCGCGCAGGCCGCCAAGCAGGTCATCCTGCAAAAAATACGGGATGCGGAGCGCGAGCAGATTCTCAACGATTTCCTGGAGCGCAAAGAGCACCTGGTCACCGGCGTGGTCAAGCGCATGGATCGCGGCAACGCCATCATCGAATCCGGTCGTGTTGAAGGCTTCCTGCACCGCGACCAGATGATTGCGCGCGAGAATTTGAGGGTTGGCGATCGTGTGCGCGCCTACCTGTCGAAAATCGAGCGCGGCGGCCGCGGCCCGCAGCTAGTGCTTTCCCGCACCGCGCCGGAATTCATCATGAAACTCTTCGAACTGGAAGTGCCGGAAATCGAAGAAGGCCTGATCGAAATCAAGGCTGCGGCACGCGACCCCGGTTTGCGCGCGAAAATTGCCGTCAAATCCAACGACCAGCGCATCGATCCCATCGGCACCTGTATCGGCCTGCGCGGTTCACGCGTGACTTCGGTCACCAACGAGCTGGCGGGAGAGCGCGTGGACATCATCCTGTGGTCGCCTGATCCCGCCCAGTTCGTCATCAATGCGCTGGCGCCCGCCGAAGTCAGCCGCATCGTGGTGGACGAAGACAAGCACAGCATCGACGTAGTGGTGGAAGAGGACCAGCTTGGCAAAGCCATCGGTTCCAACGGACAGAACGTGCGTCTGGCTTCCGAGCTGACGGGCTGGGAACTCAACATCATCACCGAGGAAGAGGCTTCCAACAAGAAAGCCAAGGAAACCGAAACCATCCGCGACCTGTTCATGGAAAATCTGGATGTGGACGAAGAAGTTGCCCAGATTCTGGTCGACGAAGGTTTCTCGACCCTGGAAGAAGTGGCCTATGTCCCGCTGGCTGAAATGCAGGAAATCGAGGCATTTGACGAGGAGATTATCAACGAGCTCAGAAATCGCGCGCGCAATGCCTTGCTGACCGCAGCCATTGCCGGCGAGGAAAAGGTCGAGGCCTCGGCTGGCGACTTGCTGTCGCTGGAAGGCATGGACCCGGAAACCGCACGCTTGCTGGCCGCAAAGGGCGTACACACCACCGAGGATCTGGCCGACCTGGCTGTGGATGATCTGGTGGAAATGACTGAAATGGATGAAGAGCGCGCCAAGCAGCTCATCATGACCGCACGCGCACCCTGGTTTGCCTGACAGACAAAACCTGGTGCAAGAGTTTTAGGATGGAAACCGCCGCATGAATGTTGAAAAATTCGCCAAAGAACTGAAGCTTTCGCCTGATTTGCTGCTTGAGCAGCTCAAGGCGGCGGGCGTCCATAAAACTGCCGCCGAAGATGCCATTACCGAAACGGACAAGACCCAGCTGCTTGACTATCTGCGCAAAATGCACGGTGCGGAAGATCAGCCCAAAACCAAAATCACCCTGACTCGCAAGCAAACCAGCGAAATCAAGAAAGCCGACAGCACTGGCAAATCACGCACCATTCAGGTGGAAGTGCGCAAGAAGCGCACCTATGTAAAAAAGGAAGCCGCCGCCGAGACGCCACTTGCCCCCGTTGCGGAAATTGCGCCCGAGCCCGTTATCGAGGAAACACCTCCCGTTGTCGCGGAACAGGCGCCCGCCCCGGTTGAAGCACCCGCGCCCGCGCCTGTTGCCGCCGTCGAAGAAACCGCGCCGCCTGCCGAAGAAGCCAAACCCAAGCGCACTACTCGCAAGAAAGCCGTCTCTGTCATTGATGAAGCCGAGCGCAAGTCGCGTGAAGAAGAAGCTCGCAGACATCAGGCGCTGCTTGCCGCGCAGGCCGAGGACCAACGCCTCAAACAGGAACGCGAACTGCTGAAAAAGCAGGCCGAGGCGGCTCGCGCGGCCGATCAGGCCAAGGCACCCGCCAAGGCGGAGCCCGGTGCGGCAACCCTGCACAAGCCCGCCAAACCGGAAGGCGAATCCAAGGACAAAAAGCCCGCCAAGAAAGACAAGGGCACGTGGGCCGACGACCAGCAGAAAAAACGTGGCATCAAGGTCCGCGGCGACACCGGCGGCGATGGCTGGCGCGGCAAGAAATCCGGCGGCAAGCACAAGACCGATGACACCCAGCATCAATTCGTTGCGCCCACCGAGCCGTTAGTGCACGAAGTTACGGTACCGGAAACCCTCACCGTGGCCGAACTGGCGCACAAGATGTCCGTCAAGGCCGCCGAGGTCATCAAGACACTGATGAAAATGGGCTCCATGGTCACCATCAACCAGGTACTGGATCAGGAAACCGCGATGATCGTGGTTGAGGAAATGGGCCACATCGCCAAGGCTGCCGCTCTCGACACGCCAGAATCCTTTCTGGAAGAAGGCACGGCCATTGAAGCAGCTGCTGCCGTGCACCGCGCCCCTGTCGTCACCGTCATGGGCCACGTCGATCACGGCAAGACCTCGCTGCTGGACTATATCCGCCGCGCCAAGGTGGCGGCCGGCGAAGCTGGCGGCATCACCCAGCATATTGGCGCCTATCATGTGGAAACGCCCAAGGGCATGATCACCTTCCTCGACACCCCCGGTCACGAAGCGTTTACCGCCATGCGCGCACGCGGCGCCAAGGCAACCGATCTGGTGATTCTGGTCGTGGCTGCGGATGACGGCGTCATGCCGACCACCATCGAAGCCATTCATCATGCCAAGGCGGCCAAGCTGCCCATCGTGGTAGCCGTCAACAAGATAGACAAACCCGAAGCCAACCCGGAGCGCATCCGCCAGGAACTGGCAACGAATGAAGTGGTGCCTGAAGACTGGGGCGGCGATGCCATGTTCGTGGATGTCTCCGCCAAATCAGGGCAAGGCATCGACAACCTGCTGGATGCGATTCTGTTGCAGGCCGAAGTGCTCGAACTCACCGCGCCCAGGGAAGCTCCGGCCAAGGGCATCGTCATCGAATCGCGCCTTGACAAGGGCCGCGGACCGGTCGCCACCCTGCTGGTGCAGTCCGGCACACTGAAGCGCGGCGACATTCTGCTCGCGGGCCAGGCTTATGGACGTGTGCGCGCCATGCTGGACGAGAACGGTACCGCCATCAATGAGGCCGGCCCGTCCATTCCTGTTGAAATCCAGGGTTTGTCCGACGTGCCGAATGCGGGCGACGACGCACTGGTATTGCCCGACGAGAAAAAAGCCCGTGAGATCGCGCTGTTCCGTCAAGGGAAATACCGTGACGTGAAACTGGCCAAGCAGCAGGCCGCCAAGCTCGAGAGCATGTTCGAGCAAATGGCCGAAGGCGAAGTCAAACAGCTGCCGCTCATCATCAAGGCTGACGTGCAGGGTTCCTACGAAGGCCTGGCCCATGCCCTGAGCCGCCTGTCCACAAGTGAAGTCAAGGTCAATGTCATTCACAGCGGCGTGGGTGGTATCACCGAATCTGACGTTAACCTGGCGCTGGCCTCCAATGCCGTCGTCATCGGCTTCAACGTGCGGGCGGATGCCAATGCCCGCAAGCTGGCAGAATCCTCGGGCGTGGATATCCGCTACTACAACATCATCTACGAAGCCGTGGATGAAGTGAAAGCGGCGCTGAGCGGCATGCTCTCCCCGGAGAAAAAGGAAAACCACCTTGGCCAGGTCGAAATCCGCCAGGTTTTCCAGGTACCCAAGGTCGGTGCCGTGGCGGGCTGCATGGTGCTCTCCGGACTGGTCAAGCGCGGCAGCCGCGTGCGCCTGTTGCGGGACAACGTCGTGCTGTTCGACGGCGAACTCGATTCGCTCAAGCGCTTCAAGGACGACGTGAAGGAAGTCAAGGAAGGCTTTGAATGCGGCCTCTCGCTGAAGAACTACAACGACCTCAAGGAAGGCGACCAGCTTGAAGTGTATGAGGTCGTGGAAGTGGCGAGAACCCTTTAATAACTGGTGAAGGGGGAAGGGAACGCGCCTGTGGCGCTCAAGGGAGAAGGGTAAATCCTTCCCCCTTCCCCCTTCCCCCTTCCCAAAATGCCCAAAGACTTCCCCCGCTCCCGCCGTGTCGCCGACGAAATCCAGCGCGAACTGGCCGAAATCATCCGGCTCGAACTCAAGGATCCGCGCGTTGGCCTGATCACGATTACCGGCGTGGAAGTCACCAACGATCTTGAGCACGCCAAGATTTTCATCACCAGCCTGGCAACAAAACCCGCCGCAACCAGCCACGACGATGTTCTTCACGCGCTTCGACGCGCCGCCGGATTTCTTCGCAGCCAGCTGGCTCATCGGATGAAACTGCGTCTTGTACCACAACTCACTTTTGCCTACGACGAATCCGTGGAACGCGGCATGCATCTGTCCCAGCTCATCGACCAGGCAATTGCAGAAGACGCCAGGCATCCCAAAGACGATTGAAAGCAATCCGCCAGAACGGCCCTCACCCCAACCCTCTCCCAGAGGGAGAGAGTGCAAACGCCAGGCCCAAACCGATTAACGGCGTGCTGCTGCTGGATAAACCCGCCGGATGGACATCGAACGCCGCCCTGCAAAAAGCCAAACGGCTTTATAACGCCGCAAAAGCCGGCCATACCGGCACGCTGGATCCCTTCGCTTCCGGGCTGCTGCCCATCTGTTTCGGCCAGGCCACCAAATTTTCCAGCTATGCCCTGCATGGCGACAAGGCCTATCGCGCCACGCTCAAGCTCGGCGTCACCACCACCACCGGCGACACGGAAGGTACGCCTGTTGAAATCCGCCCCGTCCAGACATCGCTTGAAGCCATCCGCGAATTGCTGCCCCGCTTTACCGGACACTTGCAACAAATCCCGCCCATGCACTCTGCCCTCAAGCATCAGGGCAAGGCGCTCTATGAATATGCAAGGCAGGGACTGGTGGTCGAGCGCAAGCCGCGTGAAATTACCATTTACAGCCTGCAAGGCGAAACGCTGGAATCGGATCGGCTCATTCTTGACGTGCACTGTTCCGGCGGCACCTATATCCGCACGCTGGCTGAAGACATTGGCAAGGCAATGGGATGCGGCGCGCACCTGATCGGCCTTGAACGCACTGCGAGCGGAACGTTCTCGATCAGCCAGGCTACCACGCTGGAGGCACTGGAAGCGATGGATGAAACCGAACGCCTGTCTGTTCTTTTACCCCCGGACAGCCTGCTGGATTCGCTGCCCCGGATAGACATCAGCGCCGCCAATGCGCGCCTGCTTGCCCATGGCAAACACATCGACAGGCCCGCTGACTGTCCCGGCGGGATCGTCCGCGCCTATGCGCCGCATGGCTTCTTCGGCTTGCTTGAAGCTGGCGACAGACTTGTTCCTCATCGGCTGATGGATACCGGAAGCATTGCCCAGCTTGCCCTCTGACGCTGAGTCAGAAGTTTACCCATTGATTTATCTTCGGGCCATTCCAAGCAATTGAGATGAAAGCATTTTTGGGATAGAATGCGCGTCTTGCAAACGGGCTGCCAACATCAATCCGCCAGCATGAAACCCACCGATTGGTGGGTTTGAAAGAACGAGACCCGCTGAATTTTTCACGGGTTTCGATGAACGAAACCCGCCAAGTTCTGTGGGTTTCATGGAACGAAACCCAAACAGCCACCGGGTTTCGCGATTTTACAAACCTGATTTTTAGGAGAAATACATGGCTGCCACTTCTGCCGAAAAGGCACAAGTCGTCAAGGATTATCAACGCGCTGCAAACGACACGGGTTCCCCGGAAGTGCAGGTTGCCTTGCTGACCACCCGTATCAATCAACTGACTGGCCATTTCAAGACCCACGCCAAGGATCACCATTCCCGCCGCGGTCTGCTGAAAATGGTCAGCCGCCGCCGCAAGCTTCTGGATTACCTGAAGCGCACCAATCTGACCAGCTACAAGACGCTGATCGAGCGGCTTGGTCTGCGCAAGTAATCACCCGCCAGGCCAGAAACACTATCGAGCAGGAAACAACCGCCCCGCCAACATGCGGGGCGGTTTCGTTTACAGAAAGAGGAAAAGCATGAAAGTCACCAAATCATTCCAGTTCGGACGCCACACCGTAACCCTGGAAACCGGAGAAGTTGCGCGCCAGGCTGACGGCGCTGTCCTGGTCAACATGGACGATACGGTAGTGCTGGTTACGGTAGTCGCAAAACGGGAAGTCAAACCCGGCCAGGATTTCTTCCCGCTGACCGTCGATTACCTGGAAAAAACCTACGCGGCTGGCCGCATCCCTGGCGGCTACTTCAAGCGTGAAGGCAAGCCAACGGAGAAAGAAACGCTGACATCGCGTCTGATCGACCGTCCGATCCGCCCGCTGTTTCCGGAAAGTTTTTTCAACGAAGTGCAGATCATCGCGCACGTGCTGTCGTCCAACCCCGAAGTGGATTCCGACATCCCTTCCCTGATCGGCGCATCGGCCGCCCTGTCGCTGTCTGGCGTGCCGTTTGACGGACCCGTTGGCGCGGCGCGTGTCGGCTTCATCAACGGCGAGTATGTGCTCAACCCCACCGCCTCGGAGCTGAAAAACTCGGCACTCGATCTGGTTGTATCCGGCACCGAAGCCGCCGTTCTGATGGTGGAATCCGAAGCCATGGAACTGCCGGAAGACATCATGCTGGGCGCCGTCGTTTTTGGCCACCAGCAAATGCAGGTCGCCATCAATGCCATCAATGAACTGGCCGACGAAGCCGGCAAGGACCCGTGGGAATGGGAAGCGCCCGCGCCCAATACCGACCTCATTGGCAAAATTGAATCTCTCGCCGGCCAGGCCATGCAGGAAGCCTATTCCATCAAGCAGAAGCAGGCCCGCACCGCTGCGGTGGATGCGATCCGCGACAAGGTCTTCGCCGAACTGATCACGGCCGACATGGACACACTGGCAATCAACGTGGTGAAGGACGAGTTCTTCAAACTGGAAGCCCGCATTGTTCGCGGCCGCATCCTCTCCGGTCAGCCCCGTATCGACGGACGTGATACCCGCACCGTGCGGCCCATCACCATCCGCACCGGCGTGCTCCCGCGCACCCACGGTTCCGCCCTGTTCACTCGCGGCGAAACCCAGGCGCTGGTCATCACCACGCTGGGCACCGGCCGTGACGAGCAGACCATCGAATCCCTGATGGGCGAATACTCCGAACGCTTCATGCTGCACTACAACATGCCGCCCTTCGCCACCGGCGAAACCGGCCGCGTGGGCAGCCCCAAGCGCCGCGAAATCGGCCACGGCCGTCTGGCCAAGCGCGCCCTGCTGGCCGCGCTGCCGTCCAGGGAAGAATTCGGCTACACCCTGCGCGTTGTGTCCGAAATTACCGAGTCCAATGGCTCTTCCTCCATGGCGTCCGTCTGCGGCGGCTGCCTGTCCATGCTGGATGCCGGCGTGCCAATGAAGGCGCACATCGCCGGCATCGCCATGGGCCTGATCAAGGAAGGCGGCAAATTCGCCGTGCTGACGGACATCCTGGGTGACGAAGATCACCTGGGCGACATGGACTTCAAGGTCGCGGGTTCCGAGAAGGGCGTGACCGCCCTGCAGATGGATATCAAGATCCAGGGCATCACCAAGGAAATCATGGATGCCGCGCTCAAGCAGGCCAAGGAAGGCCGCATGCATATTCTTGGCCTGATGAAACAGGCTGTCGGCGGCGCCCGCGAGGAAATGTCGGCTTACGCCCCGCGCATCATCACCATCAAGATCAACCCGGAAAAAATCCGTGATGTCATCGGCAAGGGCGGCGCGGTCATCCGCGCGCTGACCGAGGAAACCGGCACACAGATTGACATCGAGGAAGACGGCACCGTCAAGATCGCCTGCACCAGCACCGAATCCGGCGAAATTGCCAAGAAGCGCATCGAGGAAATCACCGCTGAAGTTGAAGTCGGTGCGGTCTACGACGGCACGGTCATCAAGCTGCTGGACTTTGGCGCGATTGTGAATGTGCTGCCCGGCCGTGACGGTCTGCTGCACATTTCCCAGATCGCCCACGAGCGCATCGCCACCGTGGCCGACCACCTCAAGGAAGGCCAGCAGGTCCGCGTGAAGGTACTGGAGGCCGACGAAAAAGGCCGCCTGCGTCTTTCCATGAAAGCGCTGATCGAGCCGCCGAAGAAGGAAGAACCGGCTCCTGCCCCAGCTCCGGAAGGCGCGGCTGAATAAAGACACAGCCTCAATTAAAATTAAACCGCGCTTAATGCGCGGTTTTTTTATTTCTTATCTGCGCCTGTGGAAACACATTTGAATGGTCAACCCGCCTTTTTCATTTATCAGAGCTTCCACTTCCCCACCATGCGTCCTGGCAACCTGATTGACGATGGCAAGTCCGAGACCGCACCCCTCCATTCTTGTGCCCGGGACACGATAAAACCGTGCAAATACTTTTTTCAGCGTTTCTTTTGGAACGCCTGGGCCCGTATCACAAACCTCAAGGTAGATTTGATCTTCTCTCGATTCTGTTCTTACCGTTACTGAATCACCCGACCGGCAATAGCGCATGACGTTGTCAAGCAGATTGGACAAGGCTTCATTGATCGCATGTTCATTGCCCCTGATGATCGGGGTTCCTGTTCCTGAAGGTTCGTAAGCCAGCTCGATTTTGTGTTGCATCGCCAGCGGGACCCATTCTGCAGTTACCTTTCGCGTAAGCTCATCCAGGTCAAATTCAGACATCTGCGCTTCATTCAATTCATTTTCTGTCCGAGACAGAGCAAGAAGTTGTTGTACCAGACGGCTTTGTCTGTCCATCGACGTAAGCAAATCAGACAACATCTTTCCTGTCTCTTCGCTCTGTGCTTCACGCAGTGCGAGCTCAATCTTTGCCCTCATGCTTGCGAGCGGGGTTCTTAGTTGATGAGCTGCATCTGCCAAAAATTGTTGACGAGAATCATGAAGATTTCGAAGATCACCCATCAGACTATTCATTTCCGACAGAAGGGGCTCAATCTCACCAGGCAGGTTCTTTAACCTGATCGGCTTCAAGTCGTGAGGGCTGCGATTAGCAAGCGCTTCCCGTAATGCCTTGACCGGCCTGAGGCTCAGATCAACAGCCAGGCTGACAACATAAATCATCAGCACGATTACGATAAGCATGGGAATTAACAATGACAGGAGGATTTCCTCTGCCAGGCGCGTTCGCTTGGCTGTCGTCTCGCCCGTAATGACCAGTACAGACCCCTTGGCGTGAGTCCCCTTGAGGGAGAGTCTGTAGGCAGCCACACGAACTTCTTCCTGGTCAACCTCAGTGTCATAAAACCACACCTGACCTGATGGCCTAAGCTTTTTTTCCACCGGGAGCGGAAAATCCTTCGACCCGGCAAGCTGTTCCCCTGCCGGCCCCACCACCCGATAAAACATCACATCACTTGGATCAAATTGAAGAATATCGTGAGCGGATTTTGGGAGGTCAACTACAGGCTTCCCTCTGATCACCTCGACCTGGTCTGCCACGGCATACACACGCCTTGCCAATGCCCGATCAAAAGCAGTATCGGCATAATGCAAGGTAACAAAATATGCACCCAGCAAGACGAAAACCGCCAAGGGCAAGAGGAATGTCAACAGCCTCAGGACAAGCAAACGCCGTAGGCTGTACGAATTCCTAGCTGACTCAGCCACTATCTTTTTCCAGAAGATACCCTAGGCCCCTCAGGGTTCGGACGACGATTCCAAACGGCTCCAGCTTCTTGCGCAACCGGTGCACATACACCTCCACTGCATTGTGACCGACCTCCTCTTCGAATCCAGCCAACTGCTCGACCAGCACATCCTTTCCAACTACACGCCCCTGGCGTGTCATCAACTGCTCCAGCACTGTCAGTTCACGTGAAGACAGGTTTAACGGCTGATTCTGAAAGAATGCTTCCCGGTTGACCTTGTCAAGGCGCAGCCCTCCTGCCTCCAGGATGCCCGTACGCTCGACCTGTGTGCGCCTGAGCAAGACGTGCAGTCTAGCCTCAAGCTCTTCGAATTCAAAAGGTTTCAGGAGGTAGTCATCTGCACCTGCTCTCAGACCGGACACCTTGTCCTGTAATGAATCCCGGGCGGTAAGAATAAGAACAGGGGTGTTTGCGCCCTGGGATCTGAATTTCTTGAGCACCTCCATTCCTGACATCCCGGGCAGCCCCAAGTCCAGCACCACCGCATCAAAGGAACGTACCGCCAAAATGGCACTCGCTTCTGCCCCGTCCTGGCTCGGGGTGGCCGAAAAGCCCATTCGCTGCAGGCCGGCAACAAGGCTGGAAGAAAGTATGGGGTCATCTTCTACAACCAGTATTCTCATGCCGACCATTCTAATCCGCCTGATTTAAGCACTAGAAAGCAATTTTTCCAAAACGCCAAAACGTAAGCTTGATGTAAGTCAGCATGCTTAGGATGTCATCAAGCAGATGCCTCTGCGAGCAAATCGTCAAATTTTCTAAACGGAGTGTTTTAATGAACAAACTGCTGATTACCCTGATTGCCACCGCTTTTGCTGGTTCCGTGATGGCTGCTGATGCCCCCAAAGCCGATGCCAAAGCAGCAGCACCTGCTGTTGCCGCCGCTGCCGAGAAACCTGCCGACGCTCCCAAGAAGATGGTTAAAAAACACAAGAAAGCAGCCCCCAAAGCTGCCGATGCTGCGGCCCCCGCTGCTGACGCCGCCAAGAAGTAATCTGTCAAAACAAAACGCCCTGCAATAGCAGGGCGTTTTTTATTGTTTTCGTGAACACAATCAAGCGCCAAAGAGCGATTGCCACCACCGCTTGCGATTGTTCGGCACCACGGCTGGCTTGAGGTTAACCGGCGCCTGCTGACTCATGATCCAGCCGGGAAAGATATGGTGTCCGCTTGAACCGCATGAAACGCCAAGATTGTGCGGATCATAGATCTTGATGAAACTGGGCTTGTCGAGGTCATCGGCATAGACGATGCCGCAATAATCCTCTTCGTGTTCCTTACGCAGCAACTCGTCGATTTGACTGATGAAATGACCGACTTCCTCGCCGGAAGATTTCCTTTCCGGTAAATCCTGGCCAACCGCGTACAAGTACCAGCCTGCGCCTGACTCAAGCTTCTGCCATAAAGCGGTGAGTTGATCCCATGACAAAACACTGTAAAGCGTGCCCCAGTATTTGGCCTCGAAGTCGGTGGTTACTTTCTGGGGCGAGTTCATGGCATCCGGCAGGGTTACTTGGCGACCTGTTTTTCCTTGATCTCTTCCAGCGTCTTGCAATCGATGCACAGACTGGCTGTCGGCCGCGCCTGCAGGCGCTCGATGCCGATTTCCACGCCGCACGAATCACAGTAGCCGTAATCACCCGAATCGATCTTGGCAATGGTTTCGTCGATCTTCTTGATCAGCTTGCGCTCGCGATCGCGGTTTCTGAGTTCCAGCGCCATGTCGGACTCCTGGGTCGCCCGGTCGTTGGGGTCGGCAAACACGGTTGCCTCATCCTGCATGACGTGGATGGTGGTATCGATGTCGTGCGACAGCTCGGCTTTCCAGGCTTCGAGGATTTTGCGAAAATGCGCGAGTTGCTTTGCATTCATGTACTCCTCGCCCTTTTTGGCCTTGTAGGGTTCAAAGCGCTTCAAATGTTCGGTGGCCATGTGGTTTTCCGCTTAACTGAACAAAATAAACCTGACTTAATAACAGATTTTGCCCCACCCCCGCAACCCAAATATTTTCAAGCCATGACTTTACAAGCCCTGCTTTTTGACGTTGACGGCACGCTTGCCGATACCGAACGCGACGGCCACCGTCCCGCCTTCAATGCCGCCTTCCGGGAGTATGGCCTGGACTGGGACTGGGATGCCGCGCTTTACGGCAAGCTGCTTGCCGTTACCGGCGGCAAGGAACGCATGAAATATTACGTTGAAACCTTCCGCCCTGATTTCAGAAAGCCTGAAGATTTCGATGATCTGGTGGCTTCATTGCACAAAGCCAAAACCCGTCACTACACGACCATGCTGGCCGAGGGCAACATACCCATGCGCCCCGGCGTAAAAAGACTGCTGGAAGAAGCCCGCTCTGCCGGCATCCGGCTGGCTGTCGCCACCACCACCACACCGGACAACGTGACAGCATTGCTGGAGCATAGTCTGGGCAAAGGCAGCACGGACTGGTTTGAAGTGATTGCCGCGGGCGATATCGTTCCCGCGAAAAAACCCGCTCCCGACATCTATATCTGGGCGCTGGAACAAATGAAACTCGCGCCTGAAAATTGCCTGGCTTTTGAAGACTCTGAAAACGGTATCCGTGCCAGCGGCGGCGCGGGCCTGAAAACCCTGATCACCATCAACGACTACACGCGCGATCACGATTTTTCCGGTGCGGCCGTCGTATTAAGCGATCTGGGTGAACCGGATGCACCCGCCACGGCGCTGTCAGGCGCCTGGAAAGGTCAGGGGTATGTGACGCTTGCGAGCCTGAAAGCCCTGCACGGCCGCTGAATCAGCCCGTGTGTGCCTCGTAGGCTTGCAAGGTATTCTGCAACAACGAGGCCACCGTCATCGGCCCTACACCGCCCGGTACAGGGGTAATCCAGGACGCGCGTTCCGAGGCAACCGGAAATTCCACATCGCCACACAGCCGCCCGTCCGGCAGTCTATTGATGCCGACATCCACCACCGTGGCGCCTTCCTGAATCCACTCGCCCTTGACCAGGTTGGGCTTGCCCACCGCCACAACGACAATATCGGCCTGAAGCGCCAGCACGGGCAGATTGCGGGTCTGGCTGTTGGCAGTCGTCACCGTGCAGCCTGCCATCAGCAACTCAAGCCCCATCGGCCGGCCCACATGATTCGAGGCGCCCACCACCAGCGCATTCATGCCGCGCATGTCGGCATGCACGCTTTGCAACAGCGTCATCACCCCCATCGGCGTGCAGGAACGCAACGTGGGCATTCTTACCGCAAGCCTTCCAATGTTGTAGGGATGAAAGCCGTCCACATCCTTGTCCGGATGAATGCTTTCAATCACCGTTTCCGGATCGATCTGACGCGGCAGCGGCATCTGCACCAGAATGCCATCCACATTCGTGTCCCGATTGAGCGCATCGATCAGCGCCAGCAATTCGGCCTGCGTGGTTGAAGCCGGAAGGTCATGCGAAACCGAACATACCCCGGCACGTTCACAGGCACGGCGTTTGTTGCGGACATAAATCGAAGAAGCCGGATCGTCCCCCACCAGAATCACGGCCAGTGAAGGAGTACGCTTGCCGCTGGCTGCCAGTGCCTCCACCTGAAGCCTGATCTGGTCGACGATGCGTTCGGATTGTGCTTTGCCATCAAGAATCTGGGCGGACATGGAATGAGCCTGAGCAAGCTGAAACCGCTATTTTCTCAAACCGCTCTATAAATACTCAAGCTGAAATTGACCTTACTGGAGTCATTCAGGCATAATTCGCGGTCTTTCGGGGCGTAGCGCAGTCCGGTAGCGCGCTTGCTTTGGGAGCAAGATGTCGGAGGTTCGAATCCTCTCGCCCCGACCACCGAATAGTTAGCACCCCGAAACGCCCGCAGGTGAATCACTGCCCGTAGCTCAACTGGATAGAGCACCAGCCTTCTAAGCTGGGGGTTACAGGTTCGATTCCTGTCGGGCAGGCCAATTTGTACGAGTTGTTTTTCGGTGGTGGCTGTAGCTCAGTTGGTAGAGTCCAGGATTGTGATTCCTGTTGTCGTGGGTTCGAGTCCCATCAGCCACCCCATTTAGTTCCCATCCGTTCGACACCTGAACCTCAGCCAGCCCCATTTACCCAAAGAGGTGGCTGATGGGCGAGAACCCACTGGTTCGCGGAGCAAGCACTGCTTGCGACGGACAGCCAAAGGCTGGTCCCGAGCGTAGTGAGGGACGAGCAGCGGAAGAGGCAATTCCGCTGCGAGCAATCCCATCAGCCACCCCACCCCTCTCTTTGAACATTCCCGCCCCAAGTTCGCGCACCACGCACCACCCCGGCGCAGATGGCCCGCCACGAGTCTGCGCTAACCCCATGAATTATCGAAAAACTCCTCCTGGCACAGCCATTGCTATTTACCAGATGAGCGCTTCTTTCATGCAGTTGTGCTCAAGCAGTCTCCTCCGAAATTTCATCGGCCCTTCGGGGCCGTTTTTTTAAGGCACGAAGGGGGTTTGAATTAATGCGTGAGACATATAGAGAATGAGCAAAAAAAAGAGCCCCTCACAGAAAGCGCTCAAGGTCATGCTGCTCAAGGATGCCACGCATCGTCTTGAGTGGGTGACGCAGTCCCTGCAAAACGCCGACTGCGAGGTTGTGCCTTTTTCCGGTTCCCTGCTGGAAATGGAAAACGCCATCCTCCGCGAGGCGCCAGACGTCATCATGATCGATACCGAATCGCCCAGCCGAGACACACTGGAGCACGTCTGTTTATATAGCCAGGTCTGTCCGCGTCCGGTGGTCATGTTTACCGATGACGATGACACTGAAAAACTTCGACAGGCATTGCGGGCGGGCGTAGCCGCCTATGTGGTGGCAGGGCTTTCCAGCGAACGTGTGCGCCCCATTCTGGAGGCGGCCATCACGCGCCATCAAATCCAGACCGAAATGGCCCAGGAACTCTCCCAGGCAAAAGCCTCGCTGGCGGATCAAAAACTCATCGATCAGGCCAAACGCCATCTCATCCGGCAGGGACTCAGCGAGGAAAAAGCCTATCAAGCGATGCGCAAACTGGCGATGGACTCGGGGACACCGCTGGCCGATGCCGCCCGCAAGGTCATGCGGCTTAAGCACCTTCCGGATATAGACAGCGCATGACCTGGATGCAGCCCGCCATCCGCGAACGCCGGGCCATGCTGGCGGCAAGGCTGGGTTCGCATCTGGCGCGCATCGCCCAGTCACTCGAAAAACATATCGACGACCCGGACAGGCTGGATGCCATCCTGCTGGAAGCGCTGCCGAGCCTCGCCCCCGCCAGTCTGGTCTATGTGATCGACCGCGATGGACAACAGCGTTCATCCAACGTTTCACCCACGGGACGCGATATCAGCAAGCGCTGGCAGGACCTGTCTGGCCGCCCCTATCTGGTGGCCGCCTCCGCCGCCCGGATGCTGTTGTCGCCGGTCTATGTCTCGCGCGTCTCGGAGCTGCCCTGCATCACCGCCATCCATTGCATCCAGCACGGGCCGCATACCCTGGCGTATCTGGCTGCGGATTTCATTCTGGGCGATCTGCCCCTGGCTGGCGAAGCCGCCGTTCAGCCTCGCACCTGGCTTCAGATCAAGGGCGATCCCGCCATCCGGCAGGGGCTGTTCAGCCAGTGCCGGGTCGAATCGGCCATGGATCGCAGCATGGATGACGTCATCGCGATCATCGACGAACTCATGCGCGACCGCGGCATCTTCCACGCCAAGCTGCACTTCTCCAGCAGCCGCGCCACCCTGTGGCTGGCCAGCGATCCCATGCGCTACCGGGTGCACGTGCTGGATGAAATTCTTTCGCCTGAAGTATGTCTCGCCTATCCCACCGCGCCCTACACCCCCGAGGCGTGTGTCACGCCCGACCGCATCCGCCCGGCACTGCTCAAGCTGAAGGAACTGCGCGACGAAGACGAAAACATTTATCTGCGCGCCGGCTCGATCAATGTGGTGAATGGGCTGGTCGGGCTCAACTTCTCATGCGATGGCTCGCACTACCTTCCCGTGGAAGAATTTCTTTCGCGCGATGCGCGTTTCTGGTTTTAAACAACACCCGATCCCGATCTTATTCCCATCTGCGTACCATCAAGGTTCGCGCCTGATAGCCGTCTAATATAATAATAAGCAACCAGAATTGAATGAATTGAAATGGCTTACAAGAATCCGGGAGTCAAAACCCATTTTCATGTCCGCGTGCAAACACTGCTTGGTATTGCATGCCTGAGCATGATTGCGGGCTGTTCCTCACTGCCCGCCGGGGAACACGATCCGGAAGACCCCCACGAAGGATTCAACCGCTCGATGTACGAGTTCAATGACGATCTCGACCGTGCGGTGTTAAAGCCGGTTGCGACGGCCTATACCGATGTGCTGCCTCAGCCCATCCGCACGGGCGTAAGCAATTTCTACGACAACCTCACCTACCTGGATACCACGATCAACAGCTTCCTGCAGGGCAAGGTCGTGCAGGGGACTTCCGACCTGGGCCGCTTCATCGTCAACACGACCCTGGGCATTGCCGGCATTTTTGATGTTGCCACTTACATGGGGCTGGAAAAACACGACGAGGATTTCGGCCAGACGCTGGCGGTATGGGGCGTCAAGGACGATCAGTATCTAATGTACCCCGTATTGGGACCGAGTTCGGTGCGCGACACGGGCGGCGTTATCGTCACCATGCTCACCAACCCGGTTTTCTATGCTGCAGCGCCCGTGGCCGTGCCGCTGGGCATATTGCAGGGCGTGGATCAGCGCGCGAGGAAGGAAGGCTTTGTGCGCTTCCGCGACGAAGCCGCGCTCGATCCGTACCTGTTCACGCGCGATTCGTATTTGCAGCACCGCGAGTTTGAAATCCTTGATGGCAATGCCCCGCGCCGGTCCATTTACGACGAGCCCATCGAGCCGGCGCCCGGACCCGGCAACCCGCAACCCTGAGGCACCAGCGCAGTGCAAAACCTGTAAACCCTGCACTGTTAGCGCCCAGCAGCACAAGCGGTTACCACTCTTCACAAACACAAGATCGCGCCAAAACCCGCTCCCCATGCGGGTTTTTGCATTCTGGCACAGGCGTTGCTATTAACTGGTTGCAGGCTGCAACGGCGTAGCCTCGATTTCTCCTTAACTTGTTTTTTTGTTGGACAACGGCGTCTTGACCCTGCAGGGTCGGACGCTTTTTTTATTACTGGAGCTCGATGAAATGGCAGACCATGATGAACACACAGTCCTTGAACCGGAAAACACCCGCCGGGACTTTCTCAAAAAAGCAGCCGGCGTTTCCGCCGCGGCCGCGCTCATGAACCTGGTGCCGGCGGGCGTGCGCAGCGCAGCCTGGGCAGCCGGATCGGACGCGCCGGAACTGAAGGACGTCAAGATTGGCTTCATCCCGCTCACCGATTGCGCCTCGGTCGTCATCGCAGCCGTCAAGGAATTCGACAAGAAATACGGCATCACCATCACGCCGAGCAAGGAAGCTTCCTGGGCCGCCGTGCGGGACAAGCTGGTCAACGGCGAACTGCATGCCGCGCATGTACTGTATGGCCTGATTTATGGCGTGCAGCTGGGCATCGGCGGGCCGAAGAAGGACATGGCCGTGCTGGCGACGCTGAACAACAATGGCCAAGCCATCACGCTGTCCAATCAATTAAAGGCAAAAGGCGTGACTGACGGCGCATCGCTTGCCAAGCTCATCGCCGCAGAACCCAAGGAATACACCTTCGCCCAGACCTTCCCCACCGGCACCCACGCCATGTGGTTGTACTACTGGCTGGCGGCCAACGGCATCAACCCCTTCACCCAGGCCAAAGTCATTACCGTGCCGCCGCCGCAGATGGTCGCCAACATGCGCGTGGATAACATGGACGGCTACTGCGTGGGCGAGCCGTGGAACGCGCGCGCCATCCGCGACAACATCGGCTTTACCGCCGTCACCACACAGGAAATCTGGCAGGACCACCCGGAAAAAGTGCTGGGCACCACCGCCGACTTTGTCGCGCAGTATCCCAACACCGCCCGTGCCATGGTCGCCGCCATCCTCGATGCCTCGAAGTACATCGACGACATGAAAAACCGTTCGGAAGTAGCGAAGATCATTGCCGACAAGTCCTACGTCAACACCGACTTCGATTCGATCGAGGACCGCATGCTGGGCCAGTACAACAACGGCATCGGCAAGAAGTGGCAGGACGCTAACTACATGAAGTTCTACAACGAGGGCAAGGTCGGCTTCCCCTACCTGTCCGACGGCATGTGGTTCCTCACCCAGCACAAGCGCTGGGG
>CAYOJA010000041.1:0-18678 GCA_964404175.1 uncultured Thiobacillus sp.
TCGCGGCGGAAATGCTCACCGGCGGCGTCGGCATCGGCTTCTGGGTGTGGGACGAATGGAACAACCTCAACGTCGAGCACATCATCATCGCCATCTTCGTAGTCGGCATCGTCGGTCTGATTCTGGAGCAGGCGCTGGTTTTCCTGGCAAGGCGTTTCAGTTATGGCGAAACAAATTAAGGAGCACAACATGGAAAAATACGTCGAACTCGATCGCATCAATGTGATCTTCCCCACCAACAAGGGGCCCTTCCAGGCACTGAAGGACATATCGCTCAGCATCTCGCAGGGCGAATTCATCACCCTCATCGGCCACTCCGGCTGCGGCAAGTCCACGCTGCTGAATGTAGTGGCGGGACTCAACATGCCCAGCACCGGCGCGGCGCTGTGCGCGGGGCGCGAAATCCCCGGCCCCGGCCCCGACCGTGGCGTGGTGTTCCAGAACCACTCGCTGCTGCCCTGGCTCACCTGCTTTGAAAACGTCTACCTCGCGGTCGAGCGCGTATACGGCACCAAGGAAGGCAAGCCCAAACTCAAGAAGCGCACCGAGGACGCCATCGCCCTCGTCGGACTTTCCCACGCCGCGCACAAGCGCCCGCAGGAAATTTCCGGCGGCATGAAACAGCGCGTCGGCATCGCCCGCGCGCTGGCGATGAATCCGAAAGTGCTGCTGATGGACGAGCCCTTTGGCGCGCTGGACGCGCTGACCCGCGCCCACCTGCAGGACGAGCTGATGAAGATCGTCGCCGAGACCAAAAGCACCGTGGTCATGGTGACGCACGATGTCGATGAAGCCGTGCTGCTGTCCGACCGCATCGTCATGATGACCAACGGCCCCGCAGCCACCATCGGCGAAATCCTCACCGTCGACCTGCCGCGTCCGCGCAACCGCCTGCAACTCGCGGAAAACCCGCACTACCACCACCTGCGCGGCCAGGTGCTGGAGTTCCTCTACCAGAAACAGGTCAGGCAGGCGGCGTAAGCAACAGGGGCTGCTTCCCGACTCTCGCGAAAGCAGCCCCTGCTTTTAATCAATTTGGACTCTGCCCACGGGCGCGGTTATCCTACGGCCAGTTTCAAGGAACTGGCCGATGATCAACTTTCCCCGCACCTTTATTCGTTATCCGCTGTCCAGGCTCGCATGCTTTGCCCTGGCGCTCACACCTGCACTGGCCGCTCCGGCACTCATCACGCCCGCACAGACTGATAGCGATCAGGCAGCCCTGATCGCGCGCGGTCAGCAGCTGTTCTTTCAGGAAACCTTCAATGGCAACGGCCGTACATGCGGCACCTGCCATCCGGCTGAAAACAATTTCACCCTCGACCCGGCTTTCATCTCGCGACTGCCCAGCCGGCATCCGCTGTTCGTTGCCGAGTTCGTGCCGGCGCTGAAAAAAGGCTTCGAAAACCCCCGGCTGATGCGCGAATTCGGCCTCATCACGGAAAACCTGGACGGCTTCGACGATCTGGAAAACCGCTTCGTCATGCGCGCCGTGCCCCACACCCTGGGCCTGCGCACCTCGGTTGCCAGCAAGGACGGTCCGCGCACCGGCTGGTCCGGCGACGGCGCTCCCGGCGATGGCAGCCTGCGCGCTTTTTCCACCGGCGCGGTCATCCAGCATTTCACCAAGACACTCAACCGCGTGCCCGGCGTCGATTTCCGCCTGCCCACGGACGACGAACTCGATGCGCTCGAAGCCTACATGCTCAGCCTGGGCAGGCAGGGAGACCTGCACCTGCCGCTTCCACTGAAAGGAGTTGTGGCAAAACGCGGACAGGACATCTTTCTCGACGACCGCCTGGGTAAATGCAATCTCTGCCACCAGAACGCCGGCGCCAATGCCGTCATCAACGGCGTCAATCTCGGCAATGCCAGTTTCGATACCGGCGTGGAGGCACTGACAGACATCCCCGCCCGCCTGAGCGGCGAAAAGATGCCGATCGACGACGGCTTCGGTACGCCCGGCAACGGCCTCTTCAATTCAACGCCATTGGTCGAGGCCGCCGACACCGCGCCTTACTTCCACAACAACGCGGCCCTCACGCTGGAAAACGCAATTGCCTTCTACAACACCGCCGCGTTCAACAACTCCCCCGCCGGCCGCATGCTGGCCAGCCTGGATCCCAAGGGCATAGGCATCAGCCTGGATGCCAGTCAGGTGCAGGCCATCGGCGGTTTCCTGCGCGTGATCAATGCCCTGGAAAACATCCGCCAGGGCAAGGCACTCATCGGCCAGACGCGCGCCACCACAAACCTGTTCGGCACGCCTAACGGATTCGCCCCAGCGGAAAAAGAACTCGACGACGCCATCCGTGTCCTAAGTGAAGCCAACCTTCATCCGCAAGCAGTGTCGCACCTGCGCTCGGCGCGGCTGTGGACACAGTGGGCCGGCTTCCTGTTCTTTTTTGCGGAACCTCTTGCCAATCTGGCGCTGAACGAACTGGAAAAGGCCCGCGCGGATTTGATTGACATCCCATCGACGCAGCACGCGGCTGCCGGGAGCGCATCATGAACACACGCAAACTCATCCTGCCTTCACTGGTACTGGCCTTCGCACTTGTGCAATCTGCCCATGCGCAAAAGGCCTCCGAGCAATTCATCCCGCTTGGCCAGTCGCCCGGCCTGTCCGGCGAAGCCACGCTGCTCGGCACCATCCAGGCCGTGGACCCGAACACCGGCTACATCACCATCCAGCTCGACAAGGGCGGCAGCAAGATCATTTGCGTGCTGCCCAAAACCCGACTTTGGCAGGATCGCAGCCCGGAACACGAATCAAGCCACAAGTGCGAATTGCAGGATCTGAAACCCGGCCAGCGAGTCGAGGCCATGCCGCAGACCGGCGACCCAGGGCATGCGGAATGGCTGAAGGTGCAAAAGAAGTAAGACTGGCGCCCTTCCAGGGTGTTTTGCAAGTTTCTGCTTTCGGCCAGAGCGGACTGTCCGATCGTCGTTCCTCCCTGCGATCTCCCATCGTCTCCGAAGCTTGCCCGCACATGGCCGGGTCAGTATGATGAAATTATCATGATTGTGATTGATCCATCGCAGGTAAGCTGGCAGGCATGAATTCAAGGAGAATGGAATGGCCATCACCGAACAGACATTGATCGAGAAGATCAGGCAGTTGCCGCAGCAGCGGCTGGCTGAGGTCGAGGACTTCATCGATTTCCTGCGCACACGCGAAGAGCGCACATCGGCTGGCGCCCGGCTTGGTGAGTCGCTGGCCAAGCTGGATGCCTTGAACCTGCCTCCGCTCACGGACGACGAAATCGCAGCGGAGATTCAGGCCGCGCGTGAAGAGCGCGCCGCGCGGCGCGCCTAACCGTGCGCGTCGTGCTCGATACCAATACGCTGGTCTCGGCACTGCTTTCCCCAAACGGTCCGCCCCGGCTTCTGCTTGACGATGCCAGGGCTCAGGTCTTCGAATTGTGTACCAGCCCGGTGTTGATGGCGGAATTGCTCGATGTCATGTCGCGCGAAAAGTTCGCCCGGCGGCTGGCGGCGGCGGGATTGACGCCGCTTGGCATCGTAAGCGAGATCCGGCGTCTCGCCTCCATGGCAACGCCTGTTGATGTGCCACGTGTCGTTGCCGGGGATGCAGACGATGATCATGTGCTCGCCTGCGCCGTCGCGGCGCGTGCCGATCTCATCGTTTCTGGAGACCGGCATTTGCTCGGCCTTGGCGGCCATTATCAGGGCATCGCCATCGTGACCCCGGCACAGGCCATGCAGCAAATCAGCAGATAGACAAGGGGCCGCAGCAGGCGGCATCAGGTCGGGTTCAATGCCCGATCTGTCCGAAATGCCCGCTGTTGTAATCGTTGATCGCCTGCACGATTTCCTCGCGCGTGTTCATCACGAAGGGGCCGTGGCCTGCGATGGGTTCGTTGAGCGGTTCGCCATTCAATAACAGCAAGGTCGTGTCCTCGGCGACATCGAATTCCAGCCGGCTGCCCGCGCGTTCCATCACCGCCAGTTCTGCGGCCCTTGCCGTTTGGCCATCGATTTGAATGGCGCCATGCAGCACGAAAAACGCCGTCGTGTATCCGGCCGGCAAGTCGAGCGCCACGCGGTGTCCGGCCTTCAGGCGCATGTCCCAGACATTCATCGGCGTAAAGGTATGCGCCGGGCCGCTGGCATCGCCATACTTCCCGGCGATGATACGTGCCGTGCCGGCCTGTTCGGGCAGCGTAACTTCCGGAATCTGCCCGGCGGTAATGCCCTGGTAACCCGGGGCCGACATCTTGTCTTTCGCCGGCAGGTTGACCCAGAGCTGGATCATCTCGAAAGCGCCGCCATTCTTTGCGAAATCCGGGCTGTGGTATTCCTCGTGGATCACGCCCGAGGCCGCCGTCATCCACTGCACGTCGCCCGGGCCGATAGTGCCACCCCCGCCCGACGAATCGCGATGCGACACGCCGCCTGCGTAAACAATGGTCACCGTCTCGAAGCCGCGATGCGGATGCTGGCCGACGCCGAGCTTGCGCGTGGCCGGCGGAAAATCGGCCGGGCCGGCGTAATCCATCAACAGGAAGGGCGACATTTCCTCGGCTATGTCGTTGTAGGAAAAAATGCCCTGCACCGGAAAACCGTCGCCAACCCAGTGGCTGCCGCTGTTGCGCTTGATGAATGCGAGTTTTTTCATGGCTGCTCTCCTTGGGTTGATGATACCTACTGTAGAGGGCAGACAACTTTCCGGCTAGATGATTAAATATGGAAACACTTCAACCACAAGGGTCATTGAGGGAATCCATTCTGCGGCTGTCGCAAGTGATGGATATCTTGGGAAAATTTCACGGAGCGCTGGACATTGCGCGGTTTTGCCGTGATGCGTTTGGATGGAACTGTATTTGAGCCTAGCCCGTTTAATTATTTCACGATGTCAGCGCGTCACCACCACTACCTATCACAGTGCTACTTAAAAGGATTCACGAAGGGCGGCTCCAAGAAATCAAAGATCACTGTCTTTGATCTAAAGGAAGGGGAGCACTTTGAAACAATCCCTAGGAATGTTGGGGGTATAAGGGACTTCAACCGAATTGAAGTAGAGGGTGTCGATCCAAACATAATTGAAAAACATTTTGCAAAGTTTGAGGGTAATGCGGCTTCAGCGCTGAGGCAGATTGAAGACAATTTGGTTTTTGAAGGAGAAGCAAGAGAATTAATTCTGAATTTAATCGCCATTCTTGCTATTCGCTCTCCTGAAATGCGAGAACACTTGAGAAAATTTCAAGCAGAAGTAGCCGAGCGGATTATGGATATCTCTCTTGCCACAAAGGAGCGCTGGGAATCACAAATCAGGCAGATGAAGGAGAGTGGGAGAGCAGTGAACGAGAATGTAAGCTATGAAGATGTCAAGAAATTCCACGAAAACAAGCAATACACGATTGAAGTTGCAAGAGAACGTCACATCCATATGGAATTTGTAGGCATTGAAGCTATTCTCCCATACCTCGCCGCTCGGAATTGGTTACTAATTAGATCGACTGATGAAACAGGCCCATTTATTACGACAGACAATCCTGTAAATCTCACGTGGAAAGAGCCAGAAAAAATTCCACCGCTTTACAGAGATTCACCTGGATATGGCATGAAAAGTACTCAAGTGTATTTTCCTGTTTCAAGGAGACTAGCTCTTGTTGGTGAGTTCGAAGGCCGTACTGGGCTTATTGACGGATCGAAGGAACTGGTCGCCATACTAAATAGCAAGTTGCTTATGTTCGCTTATAAGCAAATCTATACGCCAAAAATCGGATTTTTCTTCATTGGAAAATCAGGAGAAATACAGGAAGGAACACAATTATTTAGGTATATCGGTATAGAAAAGTAGCTTTCAAAAAGAACAGGCAAAGGCTGACGTTTTCTTGCCATTTAACTACAGCCACTTTAGCTAATAAGATGACATGGTTCCCTCCGCCCAAACCCAGTGCACCACGCCCCGCCGCAGTGCACCATTCTGACCACCCCTCCCCATTCCCCTTGATTTAGCGGGCTTCTACCCTCTGGCACAGGCATTGCTAATTACCAGTTAGGTCAATAGAGCCTGGCAATCATGGACAACGGCGTCCTTCCCTTTGGGGAGGTTCGCCGTTTTTTTTCGCCGAGAGGAAACAAAGATGGCACGCATGAAACTGGTACTGGTGGGCAACGGCATGGCGGGCATGCGCACGCTGGAGGAGCTGCTGAAGGCCGCGCCGGACATGTACGAGATTACGGTGTTTGGCGACGAGCCGCACCCCAATTACAACCGCATCATGCTCTCGCCGGTGCTGGCGGGCGAACAGACGGTGGAGCAGATCGTGCTGAACCCGCGCGAGTGGTATGCGGAAAACGGCATCACCCTGCACACGGGCAAAAAGGTGGTGAAGATCGACCGCAAGAACCGGTTTGTTGAGGCGGACGACGGCACCCGCGCGGAATACGACCGGCTGCTTCTGGCCACCGGCTCCAAACCTTTTGTCCTGCCCATCCCGGGCGCAGACCTGCCGGGCGTGGTGGGCTTTAGGGACATCGCGGACGTGGACAAAATGATCGAGGCCTCGGGCCAATACAAGAATGCCGTCGTCATCGGCGGCGGCCTGCTGGGTCTGGAAGCGGCAAACGGCCTCAAGCTGCGCGGCATGGATGTGTCGGTGGTGCACATCGGCGCCTGGCTGCTGGAGCGGCAGATGGATAAGCCGGCTGCCACGCTCTTGCAAAAGAGCCTTGAAGAAAAGGGCTTGAAATTCCTGCTGGAAAAGCAGACGGCGGAACTGGTGCACGGAGAATCAGGCCGCGTCTGCGCCGTGAAATTCAAGGACGGCGAAACCGTGCCTGCTGACCTGGTGGTGATGGCCGTGGGCATCCGCTCCAACACCGAACTGGCGGAATCGGCCGGCCTGCATTGCCATCGCGGCCTGGTGGTCAACGACACCATGCAGACCTTCGACCCGCGCATCTATGCCGTGGGTGAATGCGTCAACCATCGCGGCATTGCCTACGGCCTGGTCGCGCCGCTGTTCGAACAGGCCAGGGTATGCGCCAACCATCTGGCGGAGCACGGCGTGGCCCGCTACCAGGGTTCCATGACATCCACCAAGCTGAAGGTGACGGGCATCGACCTCTTTTCCGCCGGCAACTTCATGGGCGGCGAAGGCACCGAGGAGATCGTGTTCCAGGACCCGGGTCGCGGCGCCTACAAAAAACTCGTGCTCAAGGACAACAGACTGGCAGGCGCCTGCCTGTATGGCGACACGCTGGATGGTTCGTGGTACTTCGAGCTGATGCGCGACGGCACCGATGTCTCGAACATCCGCGACAAGCTGCTGTTCGGCCGCAGTCACCTGGGTGACTCCGGACACGGCGACGAGAAGACGCGCGTGATGTCGCTGCCGGATACGGCCGAAATCTGCGGCTGCAACGGCGTGTGCAAGGGCACCATCGTGCAGGCCATCGTTGCGAAAAAACTGTTCACGCTGGACGAAGTACGCTCGCATACCAAAGCATCCTCTTCCTGCGGCAGTTGCACCGGGCTGGTGGAAACCATTCTTGCCGCGACTGCGGGCGGCGACTATTCCACCGCGCCCTCGAAGAAACCGATGTGCGGCTGCACCGAACACACGCATGACGAGGTGCGCGCGGCAATCCAGGCAAACGCACTCAAGTCGATGCCGGAAGCCATGCGCTTCCTGGACTGGAAAACACCGGACGGCTGCAACAAGTGCCGCCCCGCGCTCAACTACTACCTGCTGTGCGCCTGGCCCACGGAATATGCGGACGACGCGCAGTCGCGCTACATCAACGAGCGCGCCCACGGCAACATCCAGAAGGACGGCTCGTTTTCCGTGGTGCCGCGCATGTTCGGCGGCCTGTGCACGCCCGCCGAGCTGCGCGCCATCGCCGACGTGGCGGACAAGTTCAAGGTGCCGGAAATGAAAGTCACCGGCGGCCAGCGCATCGATCTCTTCGGCGTGAAGAAGGAAGACCTGCCCGCGATGTGGAAGGATTTGTCCGAGGCCGGCTTCGTTTCCGGCCACGCCTACGGCAAGGCGATGCGCACGGTGAAGACCTGCGTTGGCGCGCAATGGTGCCGCTTCGGCACTCAGGATTCGACCGGCCTGGGCGTGAAGCTGGAAGAACTCACCTGGGGTTCGTGGATGCCGCACAAGTTCAAGCTGGCGGTGTCGGGCTGCCCGCGCAACTGCGCCGAGGCGACGATCAAGGACTTTGGCGTGGTGTGCGTGGATTCGGGCTACGAGCTGCACGTGGGCGGCAACGGCGGCATCAAGGTGCGTGTCACCGACCTGCTGTGCAAGGTCGAGACCGAAGAACAGGTGCTGGAATATTGCGCCGCCTTCACCCAGTTGTACCGCGAAGAAGCGCACTACCTGGAGCGCACTGCGCCGTGGGTGGAGCGCGTCGGCCTTGCGCATATCAAATCAAAAGTGGTGGAAGACGAGGCCAATCGCAAGACACTCGCCGAACGTTTCCTCGTCTCGCAAAAACCTGCGCAGGTCGACCCGTGGAAGGAACGCACCGAAGGCGAACTGACCCGCGAATTCACCCCCATGGCTGTGTTGGCTTAGAAACTCCCTCCCCCTCGATGGGGGAGGGCCGGGGAGAGGGTGAGTTGTTTGTCTGAATGTCAGGCACACGCAAAGACCCACCCTCACCCCAACCCCTCTCCCCTCAAGGGAGAGGGGCTTAAAGAAAGGACAAGGACATGAAGATGAACGAACACTGGATTGAAATCGGCCCCCTGTCGGACATTCCGCGCCAGGGCGCCCGCGTGGTGAAAACGGACGCCGGCAACATTGCCGTCTTCCGCACCGTGGATGACGAGGTCTTCGCTCTGCGCGACAAGTGCCCGCACAAGGGCGGGCCGCTGTCGCAGGGCATCGTCTCCGGCAAGCGGGTGGCCTGTCCGTTGCACGACTGGAAGATCAATCTCGATAGCGGTATGGCTGTGGCCCCGGACGAGGGCTGCGCCGCGCGCTACCCGGTGAAGGTGAAGGACGGCCAGGTAAGTCTGTCGCTGCTGCCCGATACGGGTTGTCCCAATCATTAAGGATCATCATGCTGTTCGGTCGCAACAAGAAGAACCCGATCAAGATCGCCGACAAGGGCGTGGTGGAATGGAAGTACGCTGCCTGCGGGTATTGTTCCACCGGCTGCTCCATCGAGGTCGGATTGAATGCCGATGGCAAACCCGTGGCCTCGCGCGGCGTAGCGGACGCCGATGTGAACCGGGGCAAGCTGTGTCTGAAAGGCATTTTCGAGCACGAGCTGTTCGAGTCCGCAGGGCGTGGCCTGAAGCCCCTGATGCGCGATCACTGGCATCAGCCCTGGCAGCGCGCCAGCTGGGACACGGCGCTTGACACGCTGCATGACGAAATCCGCCGCATCCAGGAGAAGCATGGCCCGGATTCCTTCGCCATCATCTCCACCGGCCAGATGCTCACCGAGGAGTTCTACACGCTGGGCAAGCTCACGCGCGGCCTCATCGGCACCAACAACTACGACGGCAACACCACGCTGTGCATGGCGTCCGCCGTGTCGGGCTACAAAAGATCATTCGGCTCCGATGGCCCGCCCGGATGCTACGAGGACTTCGAGCACACCGATTGCCTGATCGCCTGGGGCTCCAACCTGCCGGAGCAGCATCCGATTATTTACTGGCGGATGAAGGAAGCGCAGGAGCAGCGCGGCTTTCCGTTGATCGTGGTTGATCCGCGCGTGACCATGCTGGCGCAGAACGCGCACATGCACCTGGCGATCACACCGGGCACCGACGTGGTGCTGATGAATGCGATGATGCACGTCATTTTCAAGGAAGGTCTGCACGACCAGCGCTACATCGACGCCAACACCAACGGCATCGAGCCCCTGCGCGCCGAGGTGGAGAAATACGACCCGGTCACCGCCTCCAAAATCTGCGGCATCGACGAGGACACCATCCGCGTGGTGGCTCGCACCTTCGCCAAGGCTGGCGCCGCCATGCAGATATGGACCATGGGCATCAACCAGTCCACGCACGGCTCGGATGGCGTGGTCGGCATCAACAACCTGGCGCTCATCACCGGCAACATTGGCAAGCCCGGCGGCACCTCGCTGTCGATTACGGGGCAATGCAATGCCATGGGCACGCGCGAGTGGTCGTCCTGCTCGGGCCTGCCCAACTTACGTTATCTGGAAGTCCCGGAGCATCGCGAGGAGATCGCGAAATTCTGGAACGTCGATCCCGAGTTTTTTCCCAAGCAACGCGGCATGTACCAGACCGACATCTACCAGGCCATGGAGGCCGGGCAGATCAAGGGGCTGTGGCTGATCGCCACCAACCCCATGTCCTCGTTGCCCAACACGGCAAGGATCCGGAAAGCGATGGAGCAGCTCGAATTCTGCTGCGTGCAGGACTGCTACGAGGACACCGAAAGCGCCCAGTATGCCCATGTTTATCTGCCCGCAGGCACCTGGGCCGAGAAAGACGGCGTCATGACCAACACCGAGCGCCGCATCAACCGCGTGAAGCCCATCGCCCAGCCGCCCGGCGAAGCCAAACCCGATTTGTGGATTTTCAACCGCGTGGCGGAGCGCTTCAACAAGAACGGCCAGGTGAATTTCCCCGAGCAGGCCGCCGACATTTTTCTGGAGATGGGCCGCATCTCCAAAGGTCGCCTGCTGGACATCTCCGGCATGGACCACGAGTTGCTGGAACAGAACCGTGGCGTGCAATGGCCCTACACCATCGAACAGAAGGAACGCGGCGAAGCCCCGCCCAAAGGCGGCAAGCGACTCTATGCCAAAGATGGCACTTTCAGCTACCCGGACGGCAGGGCGAAGCTCATTCCCCTGCCCTTCATCGACAACAACGAAGTGCCGGACGAAATGTTTCCCGTCTGGCTCAACACCGGGCGTCTGATAGAGCACTGGCACGGCCGCACCAAGACCGGAAAAATCGGCAACAACAACAAGTACAGCCCGATTCCCTTCATCGAGATCAATCCCGATCTGGCAGCGGAACTGGACATCCAGCGCGGCGAGTACGTGCGCATGGTGTCGAGACGTGGCGATGCGGTGGCCATGGCGCAGCCAACACAGCGCGTGCCGAAGAACATGGTCTTCCTGCCCTTTCATTTCCATGACTGCGCCAACCGATTAACCCTTGGTTTGCTCGACCCGCATTCGCGCCAGCCGGCCTACAAGCAGTCGGCCATCCGCATCGAAAAAATTGCCGACCAGATGGCGGCGGCAAAACTGTCCATGGAAATGCGCAATTTCTGACGAGAACAACAACATGTTTCCCATCCGTCCCAACGAACCCGACTACGCACTGCTGAAAGACCCCGCCAGCCAGACGCACAACCGCTACGGCACGCCCATCGAGACCGTGCCACAGGGCCACGAGCTGCGCGGCCAGAGCCTGAAGATCAACGGCTGCAACGAACTGGGCATGAATCCCAACCGCTACAAGCAGCATGGCTTCTTCTTCAATGCCGACAACTGCATTGCCTGCCATGCCTGCGAGGCGGCTTGCTCGGAGAAGAATGACAACCCGGCGCACATTGCATTCAGATCGGTCGGCTTCGTCGAGGGCGGCACCTATCCCAACACCCAGCGCCTCAACATCTCGATGGCCTGCAACCATTGTGACGACCCCGTGTGCCTGAAAGGCTGCCCCACCCGCGCCTACACCAAGTTCGCGGAATACGGTGCGGTGCTGCAGGACCCCGACATCTGCTTCGGCTGTGGCTACTGCACCTGGGTCTGTCCCTACAATGCGCCGCAGCTCGATCCGGTCAAGGGGCAGGTGACGAAGTGCAACATGTGTGTGGATCGTCTCGAAGTCGGCTTGAAACCCGCCTGCGTCTCCGCCTGCCTCGGCAAGGCGCTCGACTTCGGCGTGATCGAAAACATTCCGGAAGGTCGCACGCAAGCAAAAACAGAAATCCCCGGTTTCCCGCGCACGGACATCACCCACCCCAACATCCGCTTCCAGCAGACGCGCGTGCCGCAACGCGACATGGTGCGGATGGACGGCATGCCGGTGAAATATCACCGCGACGACGCGACCGGTGCGTTCAAACCGGAAGTCGACGCCAAACACGGCTTCAGGCGCGAATGGAATCTGGGCAAGTTGCTGGGTTCGCACGAGAACGCCCACATTGCCTTCACCCTTTCCGCGCAGGCCGTGATGGGCGCATTCCTGCTGATCGTGCTGGGTGCCGTGTCCGGCTACGCGCCCATGACCGGCCTGGTCTCCGGTCCCGCCACGCTGCCCGCGCTCGGCATCATGCTGGCACTGATGAGCTTCGGCCTGTTCAAGCTCAACATGCACCTGGGCAAGCCGCATCGCTTCTATCGCGGCTTCAACAATCTCAGACATTCGCCCGTCAGCCGCGAAATCGCCGGCGTGTCGCTGTTTTTTGCAGGGCTGGCCGGTTTCAGCGCAAGCACCCTGGTCAACACCTTCGTCTGGCTGGCGCTGCCGGAATGGCTGCCGGCCCTGTTTGCCACGCTGGGCCTGCTGGGCGCAGGTTTCGGTGGCTACTACATGTACCGGCTTTACCGCATTCCCGCCCGCCCGTTCTGGAATCACTGGCATACCGGCGCCGCCTTTGCCGGAACAGCATTCAGTCTGGGATCGCTGCTGCTGGCGCTTGTGGCATTGGCAACTGGCGAGATGACGCCGGTTCTGGGCAAGCTGCTGGCCGGCATCACCCTGCTTGGCCTGTTCATCGAAGGCATCGGGCTTGTCGCCCACGCGCGCGACCTGCAGGGCAGCGGTGATGAAGGCGCGGTCTCGTTCTACGAACAGACCACCACTTATGGCCAGCCCTACTGGCTGCGTAATGGTCTGCTCACTACTGCGCTTGTACTCGCGCTGGCCATCGTCCTGTTCGGCGGTGGCGGCACGATGGTGGATGCGGCGCTGTTCGGGCTGCTGATGCTGCTGGTAAAAGCATCAGCCATCCTTGGCCGCGCCATGTTTTACGTGATTGTCATCCCGACCACCATGCCCGGCGCATTCTTCTGGAAGAACAGGGACTTCGTCGAGCACGCGCGCGAGTCCGGGCTGGCGAACATGCCGCAACTGGGTGTGGTGTACGAGCAGCACCATGCATTCAGGGTGGACGAGTTGATGAAATCCCTGACTTCATTCTCCATCCGGAAAAAAATGAGTGCCGTCCGTCAGGCGGCTCCTGCACCAGCTGCGAGCCACAAGCAAAACGGCTACCCAGGCTGATGAAAAAGAACTGACTGCCGGCAAACCACACCTGCAAGCCGCGGTGTGACATGATCGGCCCGTGAGCACTCACCACACACCTTCCGGCGCTGCACCCCGGTTCTTTTCCGCGGGTGTGGTCGTTATCCGCTGGGCTGGCGATGCATGGCGATTGCTGATCCTGCGCGCCTGGGGAAAATGGGATTTTCCGAAAGGCATGCTGGAACCGGACGAAACGCCCCTGGCAGCTGCCATCCGCGAAACGGCAGAAGAAGCCTCTGTCACCGATCTCGATTTCCGCTGGGGCGAGATTTATTTCGAGACCACGCCCTACAACCAGGGCAGCAAGGTTGCGCGCTATTACCTGGCCGAAACGAAACAGGAACACATCACGCTGCCCGTCTCGCCCGAGCTGGGACATCCGGAACATGATGAATGGCGCTGGGTTGATTTCGAAGAAGCGCAGAAACTGCTACCGCCCCGGTTGCAGCCGGTTCTGTCGTGGACGAAGAAGGAACTGGGTTAGAACTGTTGCTCACTGCTGCCCGTAGTGCCTGAATTTTTCCAGCACTTCATCCATTTCAGCATCACTCAGCAGCACCGGCTCACCCATCAAGCTCGCCCGCCAGTATTGCGCGCAGAGTTCTTCCACTTCCACGGCAAGTGAAAGCGCGGCATCGAGGCTGGCGCCGATGGCAACCAGGCCATGGTTGCTCATCAGACAGGCGCGGCGATCCTGCAGTGCAGCCAGCACGGAATCAGATAGCTCCTGCGTGCCGAAGGTAGCGTAGTCGGCGCAGCGGATGTCCTTGCCGCCAGCAGCGGCGACCATGTAGTGGAAAGCGGGAATGCCGCGGCGCAGGCAGGACAAACTAACAGCGCATGACGAATGCGCATGGACGATGGCATGGGCTTCCGGTCGCGCACGATAGATGTCACGGTGGATGCGCCATTCGCTTGAGGGCTTGAGATTGCCGCTGGCCTGCCCTTCCATGTTCACGAATACCATCTGTTCAGGTGTCAGGATATCGTTGGGCAAACCGCTGGGGGTGATGAGAAAGCCTTCTCCAAACCTGACGCTGACATTGCCGGATGAGCCCTTGTTGAGACCATGCGTGACGGTTTGCCGGGCTGTTGCTGTGAGTGCGGCGCGAAGATCGGATTCGTTCATGGTGTCTTTCTCATGCAGTGCGTTGAGAGCCGGTTCCGGTTTCAGGATATAACCGCGACAATCCTTCGTGCGTGGCTGGGCACACACCGCGTTCGGTGATGATGCCGGTAACGAGCCGCGCAGGCGTGACATCGAATGCAGGATTGGCAGCGCCGCTTTGCGAAGGTGTCAGCCGCACGCTCGTCACGCTGCCGTCTTCCGCCTGCCCCTGGATATGCGTAACCTCGGCAGCGGCGCGCTCTTCAATGGGTATGCCGGAACCGTCATTCAATCGCCAGTCGATGGTGGGGCCGGGCACCGCTGCGTAGAACGGCACGCTGTTGTCTTTGGCGGCCAGCGCCTTGAGATAGGTGCCGATCTTGTTGGCGATATCGCCGTTGGCTGCCGCGCGATCCGCCCCGACGATGATGAGATCGACTTGCCCATGCTGCATGAGATGTCCCGCCGCATTGTCGGCGATGACCGTGTGCGGCACGCCGTGCTGCGCCAGTTCCCATGCAGTGAGCGCCGCGCCCTGGTTGCGCGGCCGCGTCTCGCTGACCCACACGTGTACCGGAATGCCGGCATCGAAGGCCGTATAGACCGGTGCCAGCGCGGTGCCCCAGTCCACCGTGGCGAGCCAGCCGGCATTGCAGTGGGTCATGACGTTGACAGTGCGGCCCGTCTTCTCATGGTGCCATTTGACAAGTTCTGCGCCATGTCTTCCGATGGACTGGTTGAGCAGGACATCCTCGTCGCAGATTGCCGCCGCTTCGGCCCAGGCCGCTTCGTGGCGCTGCCCGGGTGGGGTTCCGACAAGGCGGCTCTGCATGCGCTCCAGCGCCCAGCGCAGGTTGACCGCCGTAGGCCGCGTGGCCATTAACCGTTGACAGGCCAGTTCCAGCCGACCTTCGGAGGAATCGTCCGACAGCGCCAGCGCGACGCCATAAGCCGCCGTGGCGCCGATCAGCGGCGCGCCACGCACGCGCATGACGGAGATGGCTTCTGCCGCATCTTCCAGCGTGCGCAGCGGGCGGAATTCCAGACGGTGCGGCAGCTGGGTCTGGTCGATGATTTCGGCGCCGCTACGGCCAGGCAGCGGGCGGATGGTTCGGATGGGCGTACCGTTGATGTTCACGGAAATCTCTTTGTTGTTGGCTGGGTCATTTTATCGCCATGGCAGCCAGCTGCCTGCTGGCCAAAGCCGGTCTTCTTTCACCATTATCCGGCTGACTGCCGAAGGATCGTCTACGCTGATGGCAAACAGTGAATCGCAATCTACCGCCACTTGCAACATCATGATTAAATTCGGTTATTCTTCGGCATGGAACTTGCAGTTTTACCCAAAAAACCGGATTGCGGACCCAATAAGCCAGCACCATAAATGGATAAACTGACCTACCTGCTTCTACGACAGATAGAGCGCGGCGCAACCTCGCCCAGCTTCAGCCAGTTGGAGCAGCAATTCCCCCGCATTGCATTCAGGCTGGTCGAACTCTGGCACAACCAGACCTGCGGCGATTATCTGCGCTCCCTGTTGATGGATGACCGGGGCGACCGGCAGGGCTTTCCACCCGATGTCCTGAATGACCTGATCCTGCTTGACAGCATCCACTGGTCCAATGCGGACAGGCACGATCCATTCGGCGTTAACAGCAGTTACGAGTTCAGCTTTTCCGGCGCACCCGGCTCGGGCACTCGCTCCAGAGAGTCTTCCAAACCAGCAAGCTGGACAAGGCGGGACACATCCAAAGACCAGTCATAAGCGCGGCCCTGGACGGCTTGAGAAGAACTTCGTCAATACTGCATTCAAGGCGGGAGCCGAACCGGTCAGATACAGCCGCAAAGTGAAAGCCCATGCTGGCTTGATATGAATGTCTGGATAAAGCTGGTCTATAAAAAAACCTCCCCCAACAAACGAGGAGGCAACCATGGACACCCAAAATCACGGCGCCACTGTCCACAATTACAACTTCACCAATTACGTGGCCACCGACCCGCTGCCACGCGACCAGACGCAAAGTTTGAGATTGCACGAGCCAACCCAGATGTTGAGCTACATAGACCCGATCACGGGACGCGAGATAGAAGACCTTTCTGGCCACCCCTACATTGTCGATGGCAACATGACCATGTATTTCGAATCCGAGGAAACGCGCCAGGAATATCTGGACATGCCCGTCGATCATCCTTTCCATCTGATCGACAACCCCACCGACGAAGGCTACGACGAGGGCTAACCCGCGCGGTCATCCACCGCGCATTTCCTTTTCAGCCAGCATGCGCAGGCCTTCCAGCGCGTGATTGAGCGTGTCGTGGTGACTCTCGCGTGGAAACACGACATAGGCCGGAAGCTTGAATTCCAGACTGCCGGGCACGCGTTGCAGCTTGCCGCTGTCGATGTGTTCGCGCACCAGCCGCTCGGGAAAATAGCCTGAGCCACCAAAGGCGATTGCCTGCTGCATGGCGAGCCAGCCGATGTTGGCGGTCATCGCTGGCGGCGGGATGTGGGGATAGTGTTCGCTGAACTGGGCGTGAAACTCCGGGCCCCAGTCGATGTGAATGTAGTCTTCACCGTTCCAGGCATTCTCGCGCGGCGAGGCCACCAGCAGCAGGGTCTCGTCGAACAGCTTTTCGATCACCAGTCCCGGGCGCGTCACCGGGGTGTACATCGCACCGATGTCCACGGTGCCCTCGATCAGCCCCTGCATGATGTCTTCCTCGAAGCCGATTTCCAGGCGCAGCGACACATCCGGCGCGGCCTTGCGCATCCAGTTGACCCAGCCCGGCAGGAACAATCCTTCCCACAGCGCGATGCGCGCGGACACGGTAAGCACATCGTAATAATCCTGCGGCAGGCCGACATCATGTCGCGCCTGTTCCAGGGTGCGCACCAGATTCTTGGCATGACTCAGGAAACGCCTGCCGGAGGCAGTGAGCTCGGCGCCGTTTCGACCACGCTGGAACAGCCTTGCGCCCAATTGATTTTCCAGTGTCTGGATTCTTGCGCTGACGGTGGACTGGGTGACATGCAGCCGGCTGGCGGCGGCGACAAAATTGCCTGTTGCCGCCACGGCAAGGAATGTTCGGGCGAGTTCGATATCCATGTTTGGCTCCAGTCACTGACCTTTAATATAGATTTAATCGATATTAAATAGCAATTAATTTCGCTTTTCAAATACCAAAGTCAAACATAGACTCCAATCAGGCTGAACGAAAGGAGATCGACATGAACGCACCCACCCCTGCAAGCAATCTGATGCCCGAGCGAGACGGCGAAGGCTATCTGATCGAACCCGGCGACTGGAACGAGGACATCGCCAAGGCGCTGGCCGAAGAGGAAAACATCCAGATGACCGACCTCCACTGGGACGTCATCCGTTTCATGCGCGAGTACCACGAAGAGCACCAGGTCGCGGCCGATGCCCGCTTCGTCATCAAGCACCTGGAAGCAAGCATGGGCAAGGACGCGCGCAAGAAACTGTTCGAACTGTTTCCCTACGGCCACGTCAAGCAGACCTGCAAGATTGCCGGCATGAAACGTCCGCGTGCATGGAGCACGGGCTAGGGAAACGCTGATTAAATCAGTGTTTCCCTTGCAAGCCGAGAATCGGCTTGCCGCTCAATGACGCAAGTCATTGAAAGCGCAAATTTCCCCGGACAGGCGCCGGGGAAATTTTCCGCTGGTGTTTCGCGCGAGCGAATAAATCAGCGTTTGCCTGAAGCGCTGCCGATTCAGGCATTCCCTGCCCGCGGCTAAGCTATAAGGCCATGCCTTCGAGCCCCGCCCCAAGCATGGCCAGCGCCTGAAGCAACTTGTTCCGCCAGTTTTCAATCATGATTCCATGCTCCATCAAATTACACCTTTCGCTTAAAGGTACTTGATACGGCGGCGCAAGTCTTCGATGTCTGTAGCAACGTTACCTAGCGTGGCGCCGTCATCAGTAGTACCGGCAACGACCGCCTTGCCCGAAACCGGAATGATGCTGTCTATCCGGAAACGCCCGCTGGTACCGCGCAAAAAGCATTCTTCATCAAAAAACAGGCGGTCTCCCGAAGCGCCGACAGCATCCGACTCCAGCGTCTCAAAGCCAATCAATCTTGCAATATCATCGCGGCCATCAATGTCGACAGCCTCAATGGACTGGTTTACCGGGTTGATCAAAAGCGCCTTCACTTGTAACTCCTTTCTCGAATGAATGACCCAGGGCACCTTGACTTGAATCAGGCCGACCCCTGATCCGGGGTCGGCGTGCATCACAGTCAAACCAGATCGAAGCGATCCAGGTTCATTACCTTGTTCCACGCGGCGACGAAGTCGTGCACGAAC
>CAYOJA010000042.1:0-18470 GCA_964404175.1 uncultured Thiobacillus sp.
CCGTTTCCAGCCAAATCTGGCCAAACGGCCCATGCAGGCTTTTCGCGGCTTCAATTAATGGGGGCAGGCGGTTTTCCGGCGCAAGCGGCAAAGGGCCCAAGGCAAAAACCAGTTGCCGGGAAAAAGTCATATCCTCAAAGCGCAGCTTATTCCGTAAAGTGGCCAAGTCGCCAGTCTGCGCGGGGTGAAACATGACATGGCCGGAACCGGGGCTGGCTTTGCACCAGCCGGTCACGCCCAGGTTTTCCGCTGCATGGGTGATGTCCTGTGCACATTCCTTTTCAAATCCAGCCCGACAATAAAGCAGCAGGGAAGCAGTTCCGCCCATATTCAGGATTGCGATCCGGTTTCGAGCACGAACCTGTCTTTATTGCGCGGCGATAGAATGGCAATCGATTCCATGAAGGTTTTGTTCATTGTAAAGAGTCATGGCAAACAAACGGACCTTGGATATTAGCGATAGTGCCACGTCCATTCCAGACTGGGCAGACTATGTTGCCCAGGACGCGGATGGAACCTGGTGGGCCTATGAAGCCGAGCCCAATCAGCAGGACACGGGATGGTACGAGAACGAGGTTGGGCGTATCCAGCGTCTGGGCAAGACGGCTCCGCCAGCAGATTTTCGTGAAATGCTGATCAAATTGACTGAAACATTTAAAAAGGCTGCCGATTCACATTTGAACAAATGATCGAACAGGGACTGAAATATTTCCTTTCTCTGCCGATTCACATGTGATCGCAGTCGAGGCCACCAAGCCGCTGCTTAAAAATTGAACAGACATTTCCCGGGAGCCCTTGTTTATCAAGGGTTCCCCGGGGGTATTGCTTTGGTTGTAGGACAAACACCTACACAATCCTGGGCATATTTCCTTACAAAAAAACCAGACAAGCGCCAACTTCATCCTTTATCCCGGTTGCCCGAAAAAGATTCATGTCCAGCAAGGACTGAGTGATCAACCTAAACCAGGGGATAAAAAATGAGTATCGATGAAATGATGGGCGAAATCCGCGAAGTCAATCTCAGCTACCTGATGCTGGCCCAGCAGATGGTGCGTGAAGACAAGACCATGGCGACGTTCCGCCTGGGCCTGAGCATGGACGTGGCGGATGTGATCGAATCCCTGTCGCCCGCGCAAATCATCAAGCTGGCCCGTTCCGGCATGTTGCTTTCCCGTTTCCGCTTCGATGACAGCACTATCCTGGACATGCTGGCCAATTACACCAAGGACAAAGCCCTGGCCCATTCCCATGCCGCCATCCTGATGGCCGGCCAGCCCGCCGAACAGCTGGCTGCCTAAACAGCAAAATATCAGGGGGAAAATCATGGCCAGGAAAAGCCTGCTGTCTGAAGTCAAGGAAACCCAGCTTGCCATCGAGCTGATTGAAGCCGGTGCTCGTCTCCAGGTGCTGGAGTCGGAAACCGCGCTGTCGCGCGAGCGCCTGCTCAAGCTCTACAAGGAAGTCCGGGGCGAGTCTCCGCCCAAGGGCATGCTGCCTTTTTCGACCGACTGGTTTCTGACCTGGCTGCCGAATGTGCATTCCTCTCTGTTCATCAATATCTATCGTTATCTGGTGAAGAACGGCAACTGCGAAGGCATTGAAGGCGTGCTCAAGGCCTACAAGCTGTATCAGGAATACCTGAAAACCAACGAGATCGAGGAAGTGCTGAGCTTTACCCGCGCCTGGACGCTGGTGCGCTTCTTCGACAGCAAGATGCTGGAAACCACGCAGTGCTGCAAGTGTGGCGGGCATTTCGTGGTTCATCCGGACGACCTTCACGACGACTACCAGTGCGGGCTGTGCCACATGCCTTCGCGCGCGGGCAAGACCAAAAAAGCCAAGGAGGCTTTGGAGGCCGAACAGCAAGGCGTTGCGGCTTGAAATGAAATACCACGCCACCATTCTTGCGCTGTTTGCGCAGCTAGGCGCGGCGGCCGTGGTGGCCAGTATCGTGTTGTCCAGCCAGACTGGCATGGATGAAGCCGGATTCAGTCTGTGGCAGATTGCCGGCATGCAGGGCATGCTGGCCGCCATGATCGGATTCATGCTGGGCATGTCATGGTGGTGGTTTCCGATCAATCTGATTTTCATGCCCGCCGTATTGCTTTTCCAGCAGCTCCGGATGTCCGCCACGATTTATCTGGCTGGATTCCTGTTGTTGCTGTTGTTCAACTGGGGCGTGCTGCTTACTCGCGTGCCGCTATACCTTTCACGCCGTACTGTCTGGAAACAGGTTGAAGAACTGTTGCCCGCGGATGAACCCTATACCCTGATCGATATTGGCAGTGGCCTGGGCGGCATGCTGCTACACATGGACAAGGCACGGCACATGGGCGTGCATGACGGCGTGGAAATTTCACCTGCCCCCTGGCTGATCAGCCGGATCCGGGCATTCATGCAGGGCGCACGCGCCACGTTCAGGCGCAAGGATTACCGCCAGCTCGATTTGTCGGGATATGACGTTGTCTTTGCCTTTCTGTCTCCGGTCGTCATGCAGGATTTACTGGCAAAGGCCAGCCGCGAAATGCGCCCCGGCACCCTGTTGCTGAGCCTGGCGTTTCCGCTACCGGGTATCAAGCATGACTTTGTCATTCAGACCGGGGAAGGCAGCAGGCAAAAACTCTATGGCTGGCGCGTTCGGCCCGATTACGACATCGGTTATCAAGATCATCCTGCCCTTGATCATGCGCATCTCGCGCTTTGAGCTGCATCGCTCGAACAGGGCAGTTTTTCCCCCACTTTTAGCCAATTTGAATTCCTGATTCAGCCTTTATAAATTCAGCATGCGGCCGATTACTCAACAAAGGCTGCTTTCTGGAGAATAAAAAGTGCTGGTCATTGTTGGATACATCGTGGTGCTGGGATGCGTGTTCGGCGGATTCGCGCTGGCGGGCGGGCATATGGCTTCGCTTTTCCAGCCAATTGAGCTGCTGATGATCGGCGGCGGTGCGGCAGGCGCGTTTTTTGTCGGCAATTCCGGCAAGGCGATCAAGGCGACACTCAAGGCATTTCCCACGATATTCAAGGGTTCCAAGTACACGCGCGCGATGTACATGGAACTGATGGCGCTGATGTACGAACTGCTGACCAAGATCAGGAAGGAAGGGTTGATGTCGGTCGAAGGTGATATCGAGAAACCCGAGGAAAGCCCGCTGTTTTCAAAATACCCCTCCATCCTGGCCGACCATCACGTCATCGAATTCATGACGGACTATCTGCGCATCATGGTCAGCGGCAACATGAACGCCATGGAAATCGAGAACCTGATGGACAACGAAATCGAAACCCACCATCACGAAGGCGAAGTGCCCGCCCATTGCATCGCCAAGCTGGGCGATGGCCTGCCGGCATTCGGCATTGTGGCGGCGGTGATGGGCGTGGTGCACACCATGGAATCGGTGGGCATTCCGCCGGCCGAGCTGGGCATCCTGATTGCGAAGGCGCTGGTGGGTACCTTCCTCGGCATTCTGCTGGCCTATGGTTTTGTCGGGCCGCTGGCTTCCTTGCTGGAACAGAAACTGAACGAAGGCACCAAGATGCTTCAGACCATCAAGGTCACGCTGCTGGCCAGTTTGAATGGCTATGCCCCCGCGCTGGCCGTGGAATTCGGCCGCAAGGTGCTGTATTCGACCGAACGCCCCAGCTTCAGCGAGCTGGAGGAACACGTCAAGGGCGCGGCCAAGAAATAAGTTTCGCGACAGAAGATCAAAAACGGCCTGAGCCATCATGTCTGACAAAGACAAGAAACCCATCGTCATCAAGCGCATCAAGAAGGTCGCGGGCGGCCATCATGGCGGCGCCTGGAAGATTGCCTATGCCGACTTCGTGACGGCGATGATGGCGTTCTTCCTGCTGATGTGGCTGCTGGGCTCGACTGCAAAGGGTGACCTGGAAGGCATCGCGGAATATTTCAAGACGCCGCTCAAAGTGGCGCTGCAGGGCGGTTCCGGCAGCGGCGACAGCTCCAGCATCATCAAGGGCGGCGGACAGGACCTCACCCGCAAGTCTGGCCAGGTCAAGAAAACCAACGAGCCGCAAGACAAAAAAACCATCAATCTGGAAGCCGCCAAGGCCGAGCTGGAACGGCTGGAAACCGACAAGCTGAAGAATCTCAAGGCGCGTCTGGAACAGGCCATAGACGCCAACCCCAATCTGAAACAGTTCAAGCGCCAGTTGCTGATCGACATCACAACAGAAGGTCTGCGCATTCAGATCGTTGACGAGAAAAACCGCCCCATGTTCGACCTGGCGGGCGCCGAACTCAAGCCCTATACCAGGGAAATTCTCCGCGAGATCGGAAAGGTATTGAATGATGTGACCAACCGCATCAGTCTTTCCGGCCACACCGATGCGGCGCAGTATTCCAGCGGCGAGCGGGGCTACAGCAACTGGGAGCTGTCATCGGATCGCGCCAATGCCTCGCGCCGCGAATTGATCGCGGGCGGCATGAACGGCGACAAGATGCTGAGAGTAGTGGGCTTGTCTTCTTCCGTGCTGTTCAACACCAAGGATCCGCTCGACCCGATCAATCGCCGCATCAGCATCATCGTCCTGAACAGAAAAACCGAAGAGGCTATCACCAAGGACGAAGGCCGGCTTGAGGTCCAGGAAAGCCAGGACGTCCAGCAGGCATTGACCCAGCCAGCCACACCAGCCGCGCACTAACCAGGCTGCCCGCCCGGCCCCTACACCGGGAAATACCCTGTTTCTCCCCGTCTTTTCCCCCCATTAAATTCGCTTTGCCCTGCTGATAATGCAAGCATATCCGCAGAGGAATGGATTCTCCTGCGGCCTGAGTGAGAAAAAGATTTCATGGCTGAAGAAAGCGATCTCGAAAAAACCGAATCACCCTCACCGCGAAAAATTGAAAAAGCGCGCGAAGAAGGGCAGGTTCCCCAATCCAGGGAACTGTCCGCATTCATGGTGCTGATGGCGGGTGGCGGCGCGGTATGGGTACTGGGCGATTCCTTTGCCCAGACGCTTGCCAACGTGGTTCGCACGGGTTTGCTGTTCGACCATCAACTGGCCACCGACCCAGCCGTGCTGATCAACAAAATGCTTCAACAGTCCGCCGATGCCGTCATTGGCATGGCGCCCATGCTGCTGATCATCGTGGCGGCCGCGCTGGCGGGGCCGATCGTCATGCATGGCTGGATGTTCAACTCCAAGGCGCTGGCGCCAAAATTCTCGCGCATGAATCCGCTGTCCGGCCTCAAGCGCATGGTATCGGTCGACAGCCTGTCCGAGCTGGTCAAGTCGCTGGCCAAGGTTGCGCTGCTGGGTCTGATCGCGGGCCTGGTCATGTGGAAGGGTCTCGATGCGCTGTTCGCGCTTGGCCTGGACTCGGTTCAGGATAGCTCGCGCGCCATGGGGCATCTGCTTGCCAAATCATTCCTGCTTATTTCCGCCGGCATGCTCCTGGTTGTCCTGCTGGATGTACCGTATCAACTCTGGCGTTACTACACGCAACTGAAAATGACGCGCGAAGAAATCCGCCAGGAGGTCAAGGAATCCGAAGGCGATCCGCACATCAAGGCGCGCATCCGTTCCATGCAGCGTGAAGTCGCGCGCCGTCGCATGATGAGCGAGATTCCCACCGCCGATGTGGTGGTGACCAACCCGACTCATTACGCCGTGGCGCTCAAATACAGCGAAGGCGCCATGCGCGCGCCGCGCGTGGTGGCCAAGGGCGCGGACCTTGTCGCCGCCCGCATCCGCGAAGAAGCCAGAAACCATCAGGTGCCCATCCTCGAAGCGCCGCCGCTGGCGCGCGCGCTGTATCGCCACACCGAGCTGGAGCAGGAAATTCCCGTGGCGCTATATACCGCCGTGGCCGAGGTGCTGGCCTATGTCTATCAGTTGAAGCGCTATCGGACATCGGGCGGCGAACGCCCACAGGAGCCGGTCGATTTGCCGGTACCGGCTGACATGGATCCGGTGGCGGCATGAACTCCACCTTCCGTCTCCCCAATTTACTGAACGGCGCTGATCTGAAACAGCTGGCCGGTCCACTCTTCATCGTCATGATCCTGGCGATGATGGTGATGCCGCTGCCGCCATTCGCACTCGATGTGCTGTTCACCTTCAATATCGCGCTGTCCATCATCGTGCTGCTGGCCAGCCTGTACACGCAAAAAGCCCTGGACTTCGCCGCCTTCCCCACCATTCTGCTGGTCAGTACGCTGCTGCGCCTGTCGCTGAACGTGGCTTCCACCCGCGTCGTGTTGCTGGAAGGGCATAGCGGCCCGGATGCCGCCGGCAAGGTGATCGAATCGTTTGGACATTTCCTGGTCGGCGGCAACTACACCGTCGGCATTGTGGTGTTCGTCATCCTGGTGGTGATCAACTTTGTCGTGATTACCAAGGGCGCGGGCCGCATCGCCGAAGTCAGCGCGCGTTTCACCCTGGACGCCATGCCCGGCAAGCAGATGGCCATCGACGCCGACCTCAATGCCGGCCTGATCGGTGAAGACGAAGCCCGCAAGCGCCGCTCCGAAGTCGCGCAGGAAGCCGACTTCTATGGTTCCATGGACGGCGCCTCGAAATTCGTGCGTGGCGATGCCATTGCAGGCATTCTGATTCTGGTGATCAACGTCATCGGCGGGCTGGCTGTTGGCGTGTTCCAGCATGATCTGACATTTGCCGATGCCGCAAAGAATTACACGCTTCTGGCGATTGGCGATGGCCTGGTGGCGCAGATTCCCGCGCTGATCATTTCCATCGCCGCCGGCATCATTGTCAGCCGCGTCAGCACCGAGCAGGACATCAGCAGCCAGCTGCTGTCGCACATCTTCAGCAACAGCCAGGTGCTTTATGTCACCGGCGGCATTCTTGGCCTGATGGGCATGACGCCTGGCATGCCGCACTTTGTATTCATCCTGCTGGCGGCAGGCCTGATCACCATCGCCTGGCGCACGTCGCAAAAGAAGAGCGAGGAAAAATCCCGCGAACAGGTAATTGCGCCATCCATGCCCGAACCCGTCGATGCCAGCTGGGCCGATGTCGAGCCGGTTGACACGCTGGGTCTGGAAGTCGGCTACCGGCTGATTCCGCTGGTGGATACTTCCAGCGATGCGGAACTGGTCAAGCGCATCAAGGGCATCCGCAAGAAATTCGCCCGCGAAATCGGTTTCCTCGCGCCCGCCGTGCATATCCGCGACAACCTGGAAATCCATCCAAACAGCTATCGCATCACGCTCAAGGGCGTGGAGATCGCCTCGGGCGAAGTGCAGGTGGGACAACTGATGGCAATCGATCCGGGTAACGTTTCCGGAAGCATGCCGGGCGCGGTCACCAGGGAACCCGCATTCGGCCTGCCCGCCGTCTGGATCGAAAACGGGATGCGCGAACAGGCGCAATCCATGGGTTACACGGTGGTGGACGCCGGTACCGTCATCGCCACGCACCTCAATCATGTGGTCAGCCTGCATGCCGCTGAACTGCTCGGAAGGCAGGAAGTGCAGCAGTTGCTCGACCACCTGTCCAAGGATTCGCCCAAGCTGGTGGAAGACCTGGTGCCCAAGCTGCTGCCGCTATCCACGCTGCAGAAGATATTGCAGAACCTGCTGTCCGAAGGCGTGCACATCCGTGACATGCGCACCATCGTTGAAGTGCTGGCCGAACATGCCGTCCGCATCCAGGACCCGTATGAACTTACCGCCATCATCCGCGTGGCGCTGGGCCGCAGCATCGTGCAGCAGATTTACGGACGCGAAGCCGAACTGTCGGTGATGTCGCTGGAACAGAATCTCGAGCGCCTGCTGATGCAGGCCATGAACGCCAGCGGCGAAAGCGGCATCATCGAACCCGGCCTGGCCACCAATCTCATGGATCAGGCCAGCACCGCGGTAAACCGGCAGGAAGCGCTGGGCCAGATGCCCGTGCTGCTGGTGCCCGCCGTGCTGCGTCCGCTGCTTTCCCGCTTTTTGCGCCGTGCGCTGCCCCAGCTCAAGGTGCTGTCCCACGCCGAAATTCCTGACGGCAAAAATATCCGAGTGACATCCCTCATAGGAGGTGCAGTGTGAACGTAAAGAAAATCCACGCCAGAACATCCCGCGAAGCCATGCGCAAACTGCGCGAGGAACTGGGAGATGATGCCGTCATCCTGGCCAGCAACAGCGTGCCGGGCGGCGTCGAACTGATCGCCTTGCCCGCGGATGACATCGCCGCGCTGGCGCAGCCGGTGGTGGAGGCCCGTGCCGAACCGGTGCCGCCGCCCAAACCGGCGCCTGCGCCGCAGCCGGAAATTCCCGCCGCACCTCAAGCCATTGCCGAACCGGTGGCTATGCCATTCATGCAGGCTGCCGCGCCTCGGTTTCCGGACCTGCCTGCATTCGACATGACTCCGCCCGCGCCCGACACGGCCTGGCTGGAACAGCTCATGGGCGAAATGCGCAGCATGCACGAAAACCTGCGCACCCAGATGCAGGAAATGAACTGGAGCGAAATGTCGCGCCGCGAGCCGGTCAAGGCCTGGCTCACGCGCGAACTGCTTTCCGTAGGCTTCAGCACCGGCCTTGCAAAAAACATGGCCTCGCGGCTGCCTGCCGAAATCACCGCCAAGGAGCAGGCCACCGGCTGGGCCAAAGCCATGCTCGCACGCAACCTGCACACCGTCGACAACGAAGCCGGCCTGCTCGATCAGGGCGGCATCTTCGCGCTGATGGGACCGACCGGCGCCGGCAAGACCACCACTACCGCCAAGCTGGCCGCGCGTTTCGTCGTGCGCCACGGCGCGGAAAAACTAGCTTTGTTGACCACCGACGGCTACCGGATCGGCGGCCATGAACAACTGCGCATCTACGGCAAGATTCTCGGCGTGGCCGTGCACAACGTGCGCGATGCCGCCGACCTGCGCCTGGCGCTGGCCGAACTGCGCGGCAAGCAGACCGTGCTGATCGACACCGTCGGCATGAGCCAGCGCGACCAGGCCGTGGCCGAGCAGATCGCCATGCTCGACCAGGCCGGCAAGCCGATCAGAAAACTATTGATGCTCAATGCCACCAGCCACGGCGACACGCTCAATGAAGTCGTGCAGGCATACAGGGGCCAGGGGCTTTCCGGCTGCATCATTTCCAAGACCGACGAAGCCGCCAGTCTGGGATCGGTGCTCGACTGCGCCATCCGCAACAAATTGCTGGTGCACTACGTCGCCTCCGGCCAGCGCGTACCCGAGGACCTGCATCTTGGAAACAGACAATATCTGGTGCATCGCGCGTTCAAGTACCGTCCCGGCCAGTCTCCCTATTACGTCAGCGACGACGATCTGCCGTTTGTCATGAGCGCGGGCGGCGCCTTTTCAACCCAACATTCAGAAAGCGCGGTGTCCCTTGGCTAAACACATCCTGGATCAGGCAGAAGGACTGCGCCGTCTGGTCGGCGCGGGCAGCATGCAAATCATTCCGGTCATGTCCGGCGGACGCGGCGCCGGCAAGACCACGGCCGTGGCCAACATCGCCTCGGCGCTGGCCTCGATGGGCCGCGACGTGCTGGTAATCGATGATGGCAGCGGCGCCCATGGCGTGTGCAACAGCCTGGGTATGCAGATTCAGCGTTGCCTCACCGATGTCATGGCTGGCCGCTGTTCGCTGGAAGACGTCATCGTCCAGGGAGAAAACGGCGTGCGCGCGCTGCCGATGGGCTCGCGCTATCGTGCCATGACCGAAGGCAGCAACAGCCTGCCGGTGCCTCTGGACGTGTGGGCCTCGCAGGTGCATCCCGCGCCCGATGTCGTGCTGGTCGACCTGCCCGGCGGCAAGCCCGCGCTGAGCCAGGAAGGACTGCGCAAATCCGAAGTGGTCATTGCCATGCTGCCGGGCAGCGAATCCATCATGTCCGGTTATGCGCTGATGAAGCGCCTGTCGCGTGACCACGGCATCAGCCGCTTTCACATTCTCGTCAACCGCCTTGCCCGCTCGGAAGACGGCGAGGATATCGCCCGCAACGTCATCGACACCGCCGCCGAATTCCTTGGCGTGGAGGTCAGCTACATGGGCTTCATTCCGGATGATGCACGCCTTGTGCAGGCTGGAAAGTTCAGCCAGCCGGTGGTCGAGGTGTACCCCGTTGCCGCATCGTCGCGCCAGTTCAAGCGCATGGCCGAAGGGCTGCTGAGCTGGCCGGCATCGCTGCGCACCGGTGAATCCGGCCGTTTCATGCATCAACTGGCATTGGGCTGCGCGGGCTGACCGGCAGATCGAAACAGGGAGGCCAACATGTACACGGCAACCGGAAGAACCGAGAAAACGGAAACCATCAAGCAGTACGCGCCCATGGTCAAGCGCATCGCGCATCACATGATGGGCCGCCTGCCCGCCAGCGTGGAAGAGGACGACCTGATCCAGGCCGGCATGATCGGCCTGCTGGATGCGTTCAGCCGCTATGACGAATCGCAGAACACCCAGTTCGAGGCCTACGCCATCCAGCGCATCCGCGGCGCCATGCTCGACGAATTGAGGCAGACCGACTGGGCGCCGCGCAGCGTGCGCCAGAACATGCGCAAGATCGAAAAGGCCATTAACGATTTGCAGCATCAACTTGGCAAGCCGCCCGCCGAATCCGAAATCGCCGAGCTGATGGGTGTGCCGCTGGAAGATTATCAGCGCATGCTGGGCGAAAGCCACGGCCATCAACTGATTTATCTGGACGACTTCGGCATCAACGAGGATGACGAATCCTATCTCGACCGCAACTGCCCGGACTATTCGGAAGAGCCGCTGGAAAGAATGATGGACGAGAATTTCAGGAAGTGTCTCATCGCCGCCATCGACATCCTGCCCGAGCGCGAAAAACTGATGATGTCCCTGTATTACGAAGAGGAACTCAACCTGCGCGAAATCGGCGAAATTCTGGGCGTGGGCATTTCGCGCGTCAGCCAGTTGCACAGCCAGGCCATTGCCCGCCTGCGTAACAAATTGCGCGAGGATAAATGGATACTTCCAGCCTGATCGGCCTTGCGCTTGCGCTGATCGCCGTCCTTGGCACGCAGGCCATCGAAGGCGGCGCGCTGTCGTTGTATCTTCAGCCCGCCGCCTTTCTCATCGTGGTGCTGGGCACGCTGGCCGCGGTGGTCATGCAGAACCCGTGGCCCACGCTCAAGCACGGATTCCGCATGACGCGCTGGCTGTTGCATCCACCGGATGACGATATCGACGGCGCCATCGGCAGAATCAAGCGCTGGTCGCAGATCGCCCGTCAGGAAGGCCCGCTGGCGCTGGAAAAATACATCCCGCAGGTAAACGATCCTTACATCAAGGGCGGTCTGCAAATGGTGCTGGATGGCACCGACCCCGCGCATCTGTCCGAGGCGATGGAAATCGACATCGACGCTTTTGAAGAAAGAGAACTGCGCGCCTGCCGCATCTGGGAATCGGCTGGCGGCTATGCGCCGACCATGGGCATCCTCGGCGCGGTCATGGGCCTGGTGCATGTCATGCAGAACCTGACCGATCCATCCAAGATCGGCATCGGCATCGCCGTGGCCTTCGTTGCAACCATCTACGGCGTAGGTCTGGCCAATCTGGTTTTCCTGCCCATCTACCACAAACTGCGCAACGTCGTGTCGCACCGCGTGCGCCACCGCGAAATGATCCGCGACGGCATGGTCAGCATGGCGCGCGGCGACAACCCGCGCCTGACCGAACAGCGGCTGAAATACTATTTCTAATCCATTACTGACTATCTAAACGTATGGCTGTAGTTTTCGCCGATTTGGTAGCGCCCTCACCCCAGCCCCTCTCCCGGGGGGAGAGGGGTTTGTTCCATTCTCCCTCCGGGAGAAGGTGGCGCGTAGCGCCGGATGATGGCGCGTCCGTGTGTCACGAAATTTTGTAATTTTCAACAGCATGCGCCGCCGCAAAACCCGCCACACCCCGGAGCACGACAAGCACGAACGCTGGATGGTGTCCTACGCTGACTTCATCACCCTGCTGTTTGCCTTTTTCGTCGTCATGTACGGCGTGTCGTCCATCAACGAAAACAAGTACCGCCAGGTGTCCGGCTCCATCAGCCGCGCCTTTCTGCAGGACAACGACCAGCAGGCCCAGCCGCAGTTGCAGACATCGCAACACATCACCATGGAAAACCTCACCCGGCGCAAGATCGCGAAGGAGATCCAGGCGCGCAAAAAAATTCAGGATAAATTGCAGGAAGTGGAACAGGGACTCAACAACGCCATGGCGCCGCTGGTGCAAAACGGCAAGGTCAACATCAAGCGCACCGACAAGGGCATCTACGTCGACATCAACGCCAGCGCCCTGTTCGACAGCGGCAGCGCCGTGCTGTGGGCCGACGCCAAGCGCATCCTGTGGGGTGTGGCCGATCAGCTCGAACAGCAACCCTTCCGCATCACCGTCGAAGGCCACACCGACGACCAGCCCATCAACACGAAAGAGTTCTCCTCCAACTGGGACCTCTCCGCCATGCGCGCCACCAGCGTTGTTCACTTATTGCGCGACCGCGGCATCGAAGAATCCCGACTTATCGCCGTCGGCTACGCCGCCACCCGTCCCATCGTTTCCAATGACACCGAAGAAAATCGCCTGCGCAACCGCCGCATCGCGCTGATGATCGAAATGCCCGAACAGGGGAAATGAGTCAGGAATTTGCCGGTCCGGCGATGTCCTGAAAACGACCTTGCTCAGGACGATTCAGGCGGCAGCAACATTCGTGTGTGAAAGCATAGGGCGTGCTGCAAACTTGCTCTCAAGCCCGCTACGCGCTGGCCATTAGATTTGTCTTGAAATCCCGGGATCGGACCATGCTGTTCCGATTCATTTTCCCCTGCGGACGCATCACCCCTTGCGCCAACGAGCGGCCACAGTACCCAGCAGGGCAAGGCCAGCCAGCATCATCGCGTAGTTTTCAGGTTCCGGAACCGAGGTGACCAAGGGAGCATTCGGGAAATTGGCCATGTTCAAACCGGCGAAGTCGAAGGCCAGCGCCGAGTCGAATACTTCGTCGCCCCAGTTGGCCACGCCAAATTCCAGGTAGTAGCTTCCGGAAGCGGCAAAGGTGTATCGGGACTGGATCCAGCCAGACGGACCGCAGGTGTTCGCGCTGTCCCAGCAAAAACCGCTGAAGCTGCCCAGGGGTTGCCATTCCGTGCTGGACACATCGAAGCCGATGCTGCTGCCGTTGTTCAACACGGCGTCGAGTGTATCGGGCGCATCATTGTCCACCTGGCGAGTCAGTACGTCACCCGGAACGACATTTCCGCGTGCGTTGTTGGTGCTTCGGGCGGTAAACAGCCAGGCGGCCGTGCCGTGGGTACCGGCATCCACCAGGCGTGCCCAGGCATAGTCGTCGTAACCGCGCCCATCGGTGGAAACATAGTTGAAATACAGTGTCAGCGTGTCGCTGCCCAGTGCGGAAAATGAACTGGACACGATTTTTGTGCCGTTGTTGGTGCCCTCGTTGCCCTTTCCGTCGGTCTTGAGCACAAGCGGCGAAACATTGTCGGCAGAGCCAAAATGACCTACCCCCCCGGCCGTGGTCACAAATCCGAACTGTCCATTACCCACGGGCGAAACGGGAACCGTGCTGGTCCCACCAATAATGCCGGCAGCGCCGGTCGCAAACCAGGTGACGCCGTCAATCGACGTTTCGGCCGCCTGGGCGCCGCTGATATGCGCCGCAGCCAGTGCGATGGTCATTGCAGGGAATAAACGGATTGTTTTCATTTGGCTTGCTTCTTCTATTGTCAGTGAGGGCAAGCCGCAATATAGCAACCCCCGTGCCATGCAGGCAACGAGGCTCAATGGCTTGATTCATGGGGGTGTTGATCGGGGCAAGACGAAGTGGCTTTCGATGGAGCGGGTGATTTCACCCAATTTTTTGGGGGATGTGGGTGATCTCCACCAGTTTGGTGTTGACGATCATGCGGTGCTAACGATGAAAATGTCGGGGCGGGGGAAGTGATTTAGAATGGGAGTAAGCGGTTAAATGGTTAATTCGAACACGGCCTATTAATCCGGCCCGAGATGCGTGGCCGGCACTTGACCGCAAAGGAAGTATGGATGCATCCGCTCAGAGCTTTGGACCACTATCTGGATCAGCTTTCGCCTGCCATGATCGTGGTAGGGGCGTTGTTGGGTGTGATATTGGTGGGCGGAATTGATTTTCTGACTGGCTATACGGTTTCGGTATCGCTGTTTTACCTTGCACCGGTTGCATTGGCTGCCTGGTATGCGGGCAGAAAGCCTGGTGTTGCCTTTGCCGTGTTTTCCTGCCTAAGCTGGTATATCGCCGACATGGCCGCCGGTCATGTGTATGCCCATCCTCTGATTCCTGTATGGAATGCACTTGTCCGTTTCGGTTTCTTTCTGATTACTGCCTTGTTGTTGGCCAGGCTTCGCGATAACCTGCGGGAGCAGCAGCGTCTGGCGCGAACTGATTCGTTGACTGGACTCTATGGACGGCGCACCTTTGACGACAGGCTCGAACATGATCTTGCCTTGGCGCAACGGCGCGGAAGCGCCCTTACCTTGGCATATGTCGATCTGGACGACTTCAAGATGATCAATGACACGCACGGACACACCGTGGGGGATCAGGTGCTGAAAGTGGTGGGCGGGATATTGCTGGATTCGGCAAGGGAGGTGGACACTGCCGCCCGGCTTGGCGGGGACGAGTTTGCATTGATTTTGCCTGATACGGATGGCGTGGGCGCACAGCGGATAATCAGCAGGCTGAGAGATGAGTTGCTGGTGGCATTTGGCGCCGATGTAAAAGCGACCTGCAGCATCGGCGTGGTCACATTCCAGCAGCCAGAGATGAGAAGCGGAGATTTGATCGCGGAGGCGGATACGCTGATGTATGAAGTAAAGAAAAAGAACAAGGGAGCAGCTTTGTTCAAGGTGATTGGCGAGACTGCATGAGCCTTACTTGAGTTGGAACTACTGGGAATGACACGAGTCATTTTCGCTACAAGGATTTCTTTAGCATCGAATTTATGAGGTCTGAATGAGGGTTCTCTTGAAACGTATTATTGTCGCAACCACATTGGGATTGGCGGCGCTTCCCGGCCTGGCCGATGTCCCCGACAACCGCCAGGTTCTTTCGTTGAACGAGCTGCAACGCCATCATGTACTGGAAGAAATGCGGGCGCTGTTGTCGGGGGTTCAGAATATTCTGACCGCGCTCGCCAAAGACGACATGGCGGCGGTGGCGCAGCATGCGCGCCCGCTGGGCATGAGCATGGGGAAAAAGGCTGAGGATCATTTGAAGGGGATGTTGCCAAGAGAGTTCATGCTGCTGGGCATGTCGGTGCATCAGGATTTTGACAAGATCGCGGCTGATGCGGAGTCTCTCAAGGACTCGAAACATGCCTTGGGGCAGTTGAGCAACACGATGTTCAAGTGCGTGGCCTGCCATGATGCATACCAGATTCGCGTGGAGCCAAAATCGGCGAATCAGAATGGCGTGGCCGGTCATCACGCGCATTGAACAATTCACGCTAATTCAACCAACCCTCGCCAAGCAATCGGAAACCCGCGCTTTCGCGCGGGTTTTTTCATCAACCTATTTGGTTACAGGTGCAGGGGCCGCGGGTGTGGCCGGGGCCGGTTGCGTCGGATTCAACTGGTAAGGAAGTTTCCATATCTGCGCCCAGGCGTTGGGATCAAACGGGTTGAGGATGTAGGGCGTTGCGGTTGCCGGTGCCGCACCCGCAACGGGTGGGGCGCCTGTCATGCCGGGCACGGCAAAGGTTTGCGACCACATGTTCGGGTCAAACGGGTTGAAGAGGTATGGCGTTGCCGTTGCTGGCGCGCCATACGCCGCTGTCGTCACCGGTTGCATCGGCGTGGTCAGAAAGCCTTTCCACAGGTCGCCATAGGAAGCGGGGTTCATCATCGCGCCCAGCCAGCCGGTATAGGCCGCAGGGTTCATGGGGGTGATCATGGCCTGCATCCAGCGCGGGTCAAGCGGCGCCATCATCCATTTCAGGTACACCGCCGGGTTCAGCGATTGCATCATCAGACCCCATACCTTCGGGTCCATGGGCATCATCATCCAGCGCATGGCCTTGCCCGGGTCGGTGAACTGGGTGAGCATGGCCGTGTAGAAATTGGGGTCCATCGTGGCCGCCAGCCATTTCATGTACACGTTGGGGTCGGTCATGAAGGGCATCCACGCGCCGTACATGCGCGGGTCCATCATTGTGTTGGCCATGTGGCCCCAATAGGCGGGGTCCTGCGATTGCATGCCCAGCGCGGTGTAGAAAGACGGCTCGGTGGCCGCTGTCATCCACGGTACAAAGACCTTGGGTTCTTTCATGACAGCCGGGTTGCGGGTGAAGTCCCACATCATTTGCGCCCAGCCTTCTGTCGTGGTCGGCGCTGCGGGCGCTGCCTGAGCAGCGGGTGGCGCCGGCTGGCTGGCTGGCGCCTCCGCAAGTGCCGTGATGCCAGTAAAGCCGAGTGCCATCGCCGTGGCAAGCGAATTGAATCGAGTAACAAATTTCATGATGACTCTCCTTGCTAGACAGGTAAGTTATCCGTTGTTCTTACTTTCATTATTAGAAGACTGAAAAAAAGAACCCAAGCGCAGAGATGTGGAATCGCAGTGAAAAGACGTGGAAGTGGAAAATTGCATCGACAGGGCAGTTCCCCCGCCGATGATTTCAACCGGCCTTGATCTGGATCAAGTTTGGCTGAGTGATTGCTGACTGCTTAAATCGCGCCAAGCAATGCCCGCTTCAGGTTGCCCTCGGCCGGGTCGTTTCCCAGCCAGATACGGAGCATGGCGCGGTTGAATGCTTCGCCAGGGATGGTGCCAAGGAAACGCCCGTTGACGCTGACGCGGGTGCCGAGGCCGGGGGCATAGTTAAGGTATATGACTGTGCCGGCGGATACTTCGCGCAGGCTTTTGATGTAACCCAGAAAACTGTTTACTTCCTGCTGAATGGCTTCGACTTCGTCTGGACTGTTGTTGGCGATGAGGCCGTCTTTCAGAGCATCGAGATTCTGCTGGGTGGAGATGTCGCGCAGCAGAGTGAGCTGAAAGCTGCGGGGAATGTCGCGGTTGAGGATATCGCGGGTATCGTGACGGCGCTCGGGCAAATAAAGCGCGGCAACGTAGAGATCCATGAACAGAATTTTGCGCAGGCCCGCGCCGTTCAGCACCAGGTCGCGGCCAGCCACGTTGACCCGATCCGGCAATCGCACGCCCGCGACTTCGGTCGTGGCGGTCGAAGACCAGGCCGCGCCGGATGCGGAAAAAACCAGAAGGCAGGCAAGAATCAGGGAACGCATGGCAACTCCAGATGAAACTGGCCGCCATTCTAGCCTTTGAATATGACAGTTACAGCAACCGGGTTGGGTTTAAGAGCCTATTTCAGTAGGAATCATGCCCCGCGTTGAGACCAGGATCGGATGGATGCAAGGCGCGTCGCGCGGCGAATGGTCATTCCATTCGCAAGCGGCGCAACGAAGCAGACGCCGAGCCTGGTTTCAACCCGGAGGGCCGGTCAGGGGCGGGCGCATTGCCACGTTGCGGTCTGCTTGTGCAGATCACTGCACGGCGCAGCCCGCGCCTTGCACTGCATCCCGCCCCTGACCGGCGCGGGGCATGATTCCTACTGAAATAGGCTCTAAGTTCCCGCCATGGTTGACGATTGCCAGGGTGCAGTTATACGGACATCGCCCTTGCCGGCATGTTGTAGGTGGCCTGGCCCCCGGGGCTGTACAACTTCTGTCCGCCCGCGGCGCCGCTCAGGACATTCAATGCCTGTTCCACCGAGCCCATGCGCATGTTGATGAGGCGTCCATTGAGCTGGTTAAGGTCGCGCGCCATGCGTTCGGTTTCGCGGATTTCGCGCCAGACCAGCGCGGCCTGGGTGTTGCCGCTCTGCCTGATCATGGATTCCATGCCGCTATCGGTGCTGGGATAGTTGTTGTCCAGCAGCAGCTTGCCGCGAGACTTGATGTGGGGGGCGAGCGCAACCACCAGATTGCGCTTGTGGGTGGCCAGTTCGGTCAGCGTATCGATGTTGCCGTCGCGCAGCATGACCTGTTCCTGGATCAGCGTGCCGACCAGTTGTTTCCATGCGGCCAGTTCGGTTTCGGGTTGCCAGGGGAGGAGGGTGTCCATGGTCATTCTCCTTCTGCCAGGGTTTGCATGGTGGAACTGATCAGTCCGCTGGCGATCCGCTCGGAACTGATCTGATACTGGCCGCTGGCCAGCGCCTGCTTGATGGCCTCGACGCGCGATGCGTTGACCTCGGATGCCGCCAGGGTTTTTTCGATACCCTGCAAGGTGGACGACAGCTTGATCTGGATGTCGCTGCTGGCTGGCAGGATATCCGCATCGCCTTGCTGGCGCGGCTTGCGTGTCGACGTGCTGTCAGACTCGAGGCCTGCCTGCGTGAGAAGTGAGGGATCGATTTTCATGTTTTCGCCTTTCTTTTTGTTGATTGGCTAGTTTGCGATATCCACCAGACCATCCTGGCGGGCGATGCCGCTGACGACTTG
>CAYOJA010000043.1:0-17379 GCA_964404175.1 uncultured Thiobacillus sp.
CTGGCGTTCACGGTGTGCTTCATGATCTGGATGATGTTCGCCGTCATCGGCGTGCCGATCAAGACGCAACTGGGCCTGAATGAAACCGAGTTTGGCATCCTGGTGGCTACTCCGGTTCTGACCGGTTCGTTGATCCGCGTGCCGCTGGGTATGTGGACGGACAAATTTGGCGGGCGCATCGTGTTTTTTGTCCTGATGCTGTCCATCGTCATTCCGATCTGGCTGATTTCCTACGCCACCGAATTCTGGCACTTCCTTCTGGTGGGCCTGGCCGTGGGCATGGCGGGCGGCTCGTTCACCGTCGGTATCGCATACTGCGCCCGCTGGTTTCCAAAGGAGCGGCAGGGGCTGTCGATGGGCATCTTCGGCGCGGGCAACACCGGCGCGGCCGTCACCAAACTGGTCGCCCCCCTCATCGTCGTCGGTTACGGCTGGACCATGGTGCCGAAAGTGTACGCGGTGCTGATGCTGGTGACGGCACTCGTGTTCTGGTTCTTCACCTACAGCGATCCCGCGCACAAGGTCGGCAAGCATGTCACCGTTCGCGAGCAGCTGGCCGCGTTCAAGGATCCGAAGGTTTGGCGCTACAGCCAGTACTACTCCATCGTGTTCGGCGGCTATGTGGCGCTGGCCTTGTGGATGACGAAATACTACGTCAGCGAATACGGCTTCGACCTCAAGACCGCCGCGTTTCTGGCGGCCGCCTTCAGCATTCCCGGCGGTGTGCTGCGCGCGGTGGGCGGCTGGTTCTCCGACCGGTTTGGCGCGCACACCATCACCTGGTGGGTGCTGTGGATTTCGCTGGTATGCCTGTTCTTCCTGTCCTACCCGCAGAGCGACATCACCGTCCAGACCCTCAAGGGCCCGGTCACCTTTCACTTCGGCCTGAACGTGACGATGTTCACCATCCTGTTGTTCACCCTGGGCGTGGTGTTCGCCATCGGCAAGGCCTCGGTCTTCAAATACATCTCCGATGACTACCCGCACAACATCGGCGTGATTTCCGGCGTGGTGGGTCTGGCCGGCGGCCTGGGCGGCTTCTTCATGCCGATCATGTTCGGCGCGCTGGTGGACCTCACCGGCATCCGTTCCTCTGCCTTCATGCTGATGTTCGGCGTGGTGTGGGTGTCGCTGATGTGGATGTACTGGACGGAAGTTCGCCCGATGGATGCGGATCGAGAGCTGAAACGGACAAAGCTCGCCGACCAGATGGAATGAAACGCAGGACTGCCAATTTCAAGGATCAGCTGGTCAACTTTTAAAGGGAAAAAAACCATGGCTACCAACATCAAGGAATGGAATCCGGAAGACCCGAAATTCTGGGAAACCACCGGCAAGTCCATTGCCTACCGCAATTTGTGGATTTCCGTTCCCAGTCTGCTCAATGGCTTCGCCATCTGGCTGATGTGGGGCATCATCACCGTGCAGATGCTGAATCTGGGTTTCCCGTTCAGCAAGGAAGAAATGTTCACCCTGACGGCCATTTCCGGCCTGGCGGGTGCGACATTGCGCATCCCGGCTTCCTTCTTCATCCGCATCGCGGGCGGGCGCAACACCATCTTCCTGACCACGGCGCTGTTGATGATTCCGGCCATTGGCACCGGCATTTCGCTGCAGGACAAGGACACCCCGCTGTGGGTGTTCCAGATGTGGGCGCTGCTGTCGGGCATCGGCGGCGGAAACTTTGCCTGTTCGATGAGCAATATCAGCACCTTCTTCCCCAAACGCCTGCAAGGCACGGCATTAGGCATTAACGCGGGTCTGGGCAACTTCGGCGTGACCACCATGCAGATCCTGATTCCGCTGGTGATGACGACCGGCGTGTTTGCCGCTTTCGCGGGCGGCTCCATGGAACTGGTGAAAGACAGCGGCTGGATTTTCGGCAAGATTCTGGCCGGCACTCCCACCTATATCCAGAATGCGGGCTTCATCTGGCTGCTGCTTCTGGTGCCGCTGGCATTCCTTGGATTCTTCGGCATGAACAATTTGCTCACCATCAGCCAGAACATCGGCTCGACGATCAGCGCCTTCGCCAAGATTCTCTGGCTGTACGGGCTGGCTTTCGTTACCGCTGGCGTTGGTCTCTATCTCTATCTGCCCGCTCCCTCCGGCCTGGGTCTGTTGAACATGTGGGTGGCGCTGCCGCTGATCATGATTGCCACGCTGCTGGTAATGAAGCTCGCCGCTTTCGGCGAGATGAAGGGCAACATCGCCAAGCAGTTCGAGATTTTCAGGAACAGGCACACCTGGTCGATGACCGCGCTGTATGTTGTGACCTTCGGTTCGTTCATCGGTTTCTCGATGGCACTGCCGTTGTCGATCACGGTCATCTTCGGTGACACGCATGTGTTCGATGCCGCGACCAATGCCTGGGTACACAGCAAGAATCCCAACGCGCCCTCCGCGCTGCAATATGCCTGGATCGGGCCCTTCGTCGGCGCGCTGATCCGTCCGGTGGGCGGCTGGATTTCAGACAAGGTGGGCGGTTCCATCGTCACCCAGATCATTTCGGCGGTGATGGTGGCGGCTTCGGCCTACGCCGGTTACATCATGATGCAGGCCTACCAGTCGGCCACACCCGAAGTGTTCTTCACCCAGTTCCTGATCGTGTTCGTGGTGCTGTTCGCGGCCACCGGCATTGGCAACGGCTCCACCTTCCGCACCGTCGGCGTGATCTTCGACCGCGTGCAGGCCGGTCCGGTGCTGGGCTGGACTTCAGCGGTGGCGGCCTATGGTTCCTTCATCGCGCCCGAGGTGATCAAGGGCCAGATCAAGGCAGGCACACCCGAAAACGCCATGTACGGCTTCGCCATTTTTTACGCCGTGTGCCTGGTGATCAACTGGTGGTTCTACCTGCGCAAGAACGCCTATATCAAGAATCCGTGATCGGAAAACAAAACCCGCAAGGAGCTATTCAATGAGCCACTTTCTCGACCGATTGACGTTCTTCAAAAAGAACATTGCAGAATTTTCAGGCGGCCATGGTGTCGTCACCAACGAAGACCGCAGCTGGGAGAACGGCTACCGCAGCCGCTGGCAGCAGGACAAGGTGGTGCGTTCCACCCACGGCGTGAACTGCACCGGTTCTTGCAGCTGGCGCATCTTCGTGAAGAACGGCCTGATCACCTGGGAAATCCAGCAGACCGACTATCCGCGCACCCGGCCCGATCTGCCCAACCACGAGCCTCGCGGCTGCCCGCGCGGCGCCAGCTACTCCTGGTATGTGTACTCGGCGCAGCGGGTGAAATATCCGCTGATTCGTGGCCGCCTGATGGAGATGTGGCGCGAGGCGCGCAAGACCATGGACCCGGTGGCGGCATGGAAGTCCATTACGCAGGATCCGGCCAAGGCCAAACGCTACAAGTCCGTGCGCGGCCAGGGCGGCTTTGTGCGGGCCAAGTGGGACGAAGTGACGGAAATGATCGCGGCCGCCAACGTCTTCACCATCAAGGAATTCGGCCCCGACCGCATCTATGGCTTCTCGCCGATTCCGGCCATGTCCATGGTGAGTTACGCGGCGGGTTCGCGTTACATGTCGCTGATCGGCGGCGCCTGCGGTTCGTTCTATGACTGGTACTGCGACCTGCCGCCGTCCTCGCCGCAAGTGTGGGGCGAGCAGACCGACGTGCCGGAATCGGCGGACTGGTACAACTCCACCTATCTGATGGTGTGGGGTTCCAACGTGCCGCAGACCCGCACGCCCGATGCGCACTTCTATACCGAGGTACGCTACAAGGGCACCAAGACCGTGGCCGTGTCGTCCGACTTCGGCGAGATGGTGAAATTCGGCGATATCTGGCTCGCGCCGAAACAGGGCACCGATGCCGCACTGGCGCTGTCCATGGGCCACGTCATCCTCAGCGAATTTCACAACAAGGGCAGGAGCGAATATTTCGATTCCTACTGCCGCCAGTACAACGACATGCCCATGCTGGTCATGCTGCGCGAGCACGAAGGCAAGCTGGTCGCCGACCGCTATCTGCGCGCGTCCGATCTGACCGGTAATCTCGGCCAGGACAACAACCCCGAATGGAAAACCGTGGTGTACGACGAGAACACCGGCTATCTGGTGGCGCCCAACGGTTCGATCGGCTTCCGCTGGGGCCAGTCCGGCGCGTGGAATCTGGAAATGCGCGACAGCTATTCGAACAAGGACGTCAAACCGCAATTGACCCTGCTTGGCAGCCATGACGAAATCGTTGAAGTGTCGCTGCCCTATTTTGGCGGTACCGACCACAACGACCTGCTCGCGCGCAAAATGCCGGTCAAGGTCATCAGCATCGGTGGCAAGGATGTGCGCATCGCTACCGTCTACGACCTGTCGCTGGCCAACTACGGTGTCGATCGTGGCCTTGGCGGACCCAACGTGCCCGCGAGCTACGACGACGATGTTCCCTACACGCCGGCCTGGGCCGAGAAGCACACGGGCGTGCCGCGTGCCGACATCATCACGGTGGCGCGTGAATTCGCCGACAACGCCGACAAGACCCACGGCAAATCCATGGTGATTCTGGGGGCTGCGCTCAACCACTGGTATCACAACGACATGATCTACCGCGGCATCATGAACCTGCTCATGATGTGCGGCTGCATCGGCCAATCGGGCGGCGGCTGGGCGCATTACGTGGGACAGGAAAAATTGCGCCCGCAGACCGGCTGGGCGCCACTGGCATTCGCGCTGGACTGGCACCGCCCGTCGCGGCAGATGAACTCGACTTCGTTTTTCTACAACCACACCAGCCAGTGGCGTCACGAGAAACTGGCGGCTTCGGAAATTCTTTCGCCCACCGCCGACAAGGGCATTGGCGATTACCGGCTGATCGACTTCAACGTGCGCGCCGAGCGCATGGGCTGGCTGCCGTCCGCCCCGCAACTTGAAACCAATCCGCTGGAAATCACCAGGGCGGCGGAAGCCGCGGGCATTGATCCCGTCAAGTACGCGGTGGAACAGATCAAAAGCGGCGCGATCAGGTTTTCCTGTGAAGACCCGGACAATCCGAAGAACTTCCCGCGCAACCTGTTCGTGTGGCGTTCCAATCTTTTAGGCTCATCCGGCAAGGGCCACGAATATTTCCTCAAGTACTTCCTCGGCACCCAGAACGCGGTGATGGGGCCTGACCTCGGCGAAATGGGCGAGGCCAAACCGAAGGAAGTGGTGTGGCACGACAAGGGCGCGGAAGGCAAGCTGGATCTGCTGGTGACGCTGGATTTCCGCATGTCCACCACCTGCCTGTATTCGGACATCGTGCTGCCCTCCGCCACCTGGTACGAGAAGGACGATCTCAATACCTCGGACATGCATCCCTTCATCCATCCCTTGAGCGAAGCGGTGCAGCCGCTGTGGGAATCGAAATCCGACTGGGAAATCTACAAGACCATCGCGAAGAAGTTTTCCGAACTGGCGGCCACCCATCTCGGCACGCAAAAGGATCTTGTACTGACACCGCTGATGCACGATACACCGTCCGAGCTGGGCCAGAGCATGGCCGTGCGCGACTGGAAGAAAGGCGAGGTCGACCCCATTCCGGGCAAGACCATGCCGAGCATGACCGTGGTGACACGCGACTACGGCGACACCTACAGGAAATTTACCTCGCTTGGCCCCTTGATGACCAAGGTTGGCAACGGCGGCAAGGGCATCAGCTGGAACACGGAAGATGAAGTGCACCAGCTGGCGGAACTGAACTACACCGTTACCGAGGAAGGCATCAGCAAGGGCCTGCCGAAAATCGAATCGGCCATCGATGCCTGTGAGACCATCCTCATGCTGGCGCCTGAAACCAACGGGCAAGTGGCGGTGAAGGCCTGGGAAGCGCTGTCGAAAATCACCGGCCGCGATCACACGCATCTCGCCATTCCGCGCGAAGACGACAAGATCCGTTTCCGCGACGTTGTCGCCCAGCCGCGCAAGATCATTTCCTCGCCGACCTGGTCGGGGCTGGAATCCGAGCATGTGTCCTACAACGCCGGTTATACCAATGTCCACGAGCTGATTCCATGGCGCACACTTACCGGCCGTCAGCAGTTTTACCAGGATCACAAGTGGATGCTGGATTTCGGCGAAGGCCTGTGCGTGTACAAGCCGCCGGTCGATACCAAGACCATTGCGCCGATGCTGGGCAAGAAGTCCAACGGGCACCATGAACTGGTGTTGAACTGGATCACGCCGCACCAGAAATGGGGCATACACAGCACCTACACCGACAACCTGCGCATGCTCACTCTGTCCAGAGGCGGCCCCCACGTCTGGGTATCCGAAGTGGAAGCGAAGCAGGCCGGACTGGTCGACAATGACTGGGTCGAGGTGTTCAACGTCAACGGCACGCTGACCGCGCGCGTCGTGGTCAGCCAGCGCGTGCCCAAGGGCATGTGCCTGATGTACCACGCGCAGGAAAAAATCATCAACGTTCCGGGCGCCGAAACCAGCGGCTTCCGTGGCGGCATCCACAACTCGGTCACGCGCACCATCACCAAGCCCACGCACATGATCGGCGGCTACGCGCAGCAGGCCTATGGCTTCAACTACTACGGCACGGTGGGTTCCAACCGCGACGAGTACGTGATCGTGCGCAAGATGAAGAAAGTGGACTGGATGGAAGGTCCGCTGAATGAACGCTGATGGAAAGTTCCATGGTGGGAGCTCCCTCCCCGCCCTTTGCCCGCAATCCCCCTCCAATTCGACTGCGGGTCTTTTTATAACACACCGGCGGAACGGACATCAGTCCGATCCGAAGGCAAGGAGATAGAAGATGAAAGTTCGTGCCCAGATTGCCATGGTGCTGAACCTCGACAAGTGCATCGGCTGCCATACCTGCTCGATCACCTGCAAGAACGTGTGGACATCGCGTGAAGGCATGGAGTATGTCTGGTTCAACAACGTCGAATCGAAGCCCGGCATCGGTTATCCGAAACAATGGGAAAACCAGGACGTGTGGAACGGCGGCTGGAAGCGCAAGCCGGATGGCGGCATCGAGCCGCGCCAGGGCAGCAAGATGAAAATCCTGGCCAACATCTTCGGCAACCCCAACCTGCCGGAGATCGACGACTACTACGAGCCATTCACCTACGACTACGAGCACCTGCAGAAAGCGCCGCTGTCGCAGACGCCGCCCACCGCGCGGCCGGTTTCCGCCATCACCGGCGAGAAGATGGACAAGATCCACTGGGGCCCCAACTGGGAAGACGACCTCGGCGGCGAATTCTCCTCGCGCGGGCGCGACAAGTGTTTCGATGACGTGCAGAAGGAAATGTATTCCACCTTCGAGAATACCTTCCTCATGTATCTGCCGCGCCTGTGCGAGCACTGCCTGAATCCGACCTGCGTCGCTTCCTGCCCCTCCGGCTCCATCTACAAGCGCGAGGAAGACGGCATCGTGCTGGTCGACCAGGACAAGTGCCGCGGCTGGCGCATGTGCATCTCCGGCTGCCCGTACAAAAAGATTTACTACAACTGGAAAACCGGCAAGGCCGAGAAGTGCATCTTCTGCTATCCGCGCATCGAGGCCGGCCAGCCCACGGTCTGCTCCGAATCCTGTGTCGGCCGCATCCGCTATCTGGGCGTGATCCTGTATGACGCAGATGGCATCGAGGCAACCGCTAGCATTGCGGACGAGAAGGAACTATACGAAGCCCAGCTTAAGATCTTCCTCGATCCGAATGATCCAAAAGTGCTGAGCGCGGCCCGCGCCGAAGGCATTCCCGAAGCCTGGCTCGACGCCGCGCAGCGCTCGCCGGTGTACAAGATGGCCATCGACTGGAAGATCGCCTTCCCGCTGCATCCGGAATACCGCACGCTGCCCATGGTCTGGTACGTGCCGCCACTGTCTCCCATCCAGGCCGCGGCCGAATCCGGCAAGATGGGCATGAACGGCATCATTCCCGATACCAAATCCCTGCGCATTCCAATCAAGTACCTGGCCAACCTGCTCACCGGCGGCAAGGAACAGCCGGTGATTACCGCGCTGGACCGCATGCTGGCCATGCGCGCCTATATGCGCGGCAAATCGGTGGATGGCGCGGGCAATACCGTTGCGCTCGAACAGGTCGGCCTCACCGTTGCGCAGGCCGAGGAAATGTATCGCTACATGGCCATCGCCAACTACGAAGACCGCTTTGTCATTCCCAGCACGCATCGCGAGGAAACCATCGACACATTTGAAGAGAAGGCCTCATGCGGATTCAGTTTTGGCAACGGCTGCTCGGATGGCGTTTCCAAACCCAGCCTGTTCGGCAACCGGAAGAATGCCGTGCCGATTGATCTGTCGCAGCTTCGCAGCAAGAAGCTTGCAGGGTGAGCGCCATGAAAACTTTCAAAGTCCTGTCGATCCTGCTGACCTACCCCGAGGCTGAGTGGCTGGAAGCCCTGCCGGAGATGGAGAAAGCCGTCGCGGAGGAAGCCGCCTTCAATGGCCGTGCCAGTGACCAGTTGTTTCCGCTGTTTTCCATGCTGCGGCGGCTGAGCCTCATCGAGCTTCAGGAAATCTACGTGGCCACCTTCGATCGCAATCCCTCGCACTCGCTGCATCTGTTCGAGCACATCCATGGCGAATCGCGCGATCGCGGCTCGGCCATGATCAATCTGCTGGAGGAATACTGGAAGCACGATTTCGATGCGTCGGCGTCAGAACTGCCGGATTACGTGCCGCTGTTCCTGGAGTTCCTGTCATTGTTGCCGGAGGAAGAAGCGCTCCCGCTGCTGGGCGATGCGGTGCATGTGCTGGCCGCCATCGGCAAAAAACTGGAAAAGAACGGCAGCCACTACGCGACCGTGTTCCATCTGCTGGAGGCCCTGTCGCCCGTCGCCGCCCTGGAGCTCGCCGAACCGCCGGTGCGCGACATGGATGAGGCGATGGAAATGTTCGGACCGAGTGTCGATGGCGTGGAGCCGCTGCTCAAGCCGGGCCCGCAGGTGGCGGTGGTGCAAATGCCCCAATCCCGGCGTGCCTCGGCACATTCGTAATTAGGAGGAACTGAAATGTCCAACTTTCATAATTTTCTGTTCGGGATATATCCCTACATCGCGCTGTCGATTTTCCTGCTGGGCAGCCTGATCCGCTTCGACCGCGAGCAGTATTCGTGGAAAAGCGATTCGTCCCAGCTCCTGCGGCGCAACCAGTTGCGGCTGGGCAGCAACCTGTTTCACATCGGCATCCTGTTTCTGTTTTTCGGCCATGCCATGGGCCTGCTGACGCCTCATGAAGTGTACGAGTCACTGGGACTGTCCACGCCCAACAAGCAGATGCTGGCAATCATTTCAGGTGGCGCGGCCGGGCTGCTGTGCCTTGCCGGCATAACGATCCTGCTGGTCCGGCGCCTGACCGAACCGCGCATCCGCGCCACCAGCAAGACCATGGATATTTTCATCCTGCTGTGGATTCTGGCAACGCTGGTGCTGGGCCTGATCTCCATCCTGTTTTCGCTCCAGCACAAGGAAGGCGGCGTGATGCTGGCGCTGGGCGCCTGGGCGCAGCACATCGTGACCTTCCGTGGCGGCGCGGCGGAGTTCATCGCCACCGTGCCGGCCATATACAAGATTCACCTGTTCTTCGGCATGACGCTGTTTGTGCTGTTCCCGTTCTCACGATTGGTACATGTGTGGAGCGGATTCGCGGCAACAACTTATGCAACCCGGGCCTGGCAGCTGGTTCGGCCCCGTGGCTAAAGATTGATTAGGAGACTGATATGACACACGTTGTCGTTCTTGGCGCGGGCATCGCCGGAGTGCCGGCCGCTTATGCGCTGAAATCCCGCCTGGGTGCGCGTGATGAAGTGACCGTGGTTTCGGACAAGGATTATTTTCACTTCGTGCCGTCCAATCCCTGGATCGCCATGGGCTGGCGCAACCGCTCGGACATTGCGTTTCCGATCGAGCCCTATCTCAATGAACGCGGCATCAAGTTCATCGCCAGCGGCGTGAAAAATATCCAGCCGGCCAAGAACCAGATCGATCTGGAAAACGGCGGCACGCTGTTTTACGACTATCTGCTGATCACGACTGGCGTGGAAGGCGCGTTCGATGAATTGCCGGGCCTGTCCACCTATACCCATTCGGTGCTGAATATCGAGCAGGCTGAAAACGCCCACGCCGCCTACAAGGAATTCGTCAAGAATCCGGGGCCGATCGTCGTGGGCGCGATGCAGGGCTCCAGCGTGCTGGGGCCGGTGTATGAATATGCCTTCCTGGCCGACGCGGATCTCAAGCGCCGCAATATCCGTGGACGGGTGCCGATTACCATGATTACTCCCGAGCCATGGCCGGGTCACCTGGGTCTGGGCTCCAGCGGCGGCGCGAATCGCGATGCCGTGACGGCGGCGCTGGCCGATAACCAGATCAGGATCATCAGCAACGCCCGCACCCTGCGTGTCGAGTCCAACACCATCCATGTCGCCGAACTGGATGAGGCGGGCAATGAGAAAACCCTGCACGAGCTGCCGTTTGCCTACTCCGTGTACTGGCCGTCCTTTCGCGGTGTCGCGGGCGTGCGCAGCGCCACCGCGCTGGTAAACAAAAAGGGCCTGGTGGAAGTGGACGAGTACATGCGAAATCGCACGCATCGCAATGTTTTCGCGGCGGGCGTGTGCGTGGCGCACAGCATGGTCGAGCGGACACCGCTTGAGATCGGCGCGCCCGATTCGGTGTATTCCATCCAGAAGGAAGCCGAGACCGCCGTGTTCAACATCGTGGAAAGCATCATGGGCGGTACCATGGTCAGCAACATTCCACAGCGCGCGCGGTGGCTGTCCGACATGGGCGAGACTGGCGCGGCCTATCTGAGCGGGCCGCAGGTGCCGCTGCGTGATATCAACTGGATGCGACAGGGCCGCTGGGTGCATCTGGCCAAGGTGGATTTCGAGAAATACTTCGTCAACCGGGTCAAACTCAAGCCTGCTGCCCAGGCGCCTTCCGTTGCGTCCCGAATTGCCGACATCATGAGCAAGGTGATGGCAGAAAAAGTGGAAGGCCTGCCGCCGATCAAGGAGGTTGCTGTGCAGGGCGCGCAAATTCTGGATGTGCAGTTGACGCGTGACCCCCTTTTCGAGTTGCGGGCGCTGGCCAAAACGGTCGGACGCGAGCCCGGTCTGCTGGCTTCCGAGCTGCTGTCGGCGGCGATTTCGGAAGCCAAGTCCTATCTGAATGAAGCAGGCGTGGACGCCCTGGAACGCGCGCGCAGGGAGATGCTGGTGGATGAGCTGCCAGAACGTCAGCCCGGCGTTGAGTTTCACGGCGGCGGTACCTGATGCCCGCGCATGCCAAATGGCTGCTGGTCAATGGCGTGCCGGTGCACACCGACGGCGAAGGCTATCTGAAAAATCTGGAAGGCTGGAGTCCGGATTTTGTGATGGCCCTGGCGAAGGAAGAGGGCCTGACGCTGACCGATCAGCACTGGGAGGTGATCCGGTATCTGCGCGATTATTACGCCGAGCACAATGTGCAGGCGCAGGTTCGCGCCATGGTCAGGCACTTCTCCGAAAAATGGGGTGATGAAATGGGCAGCAACCGGCGGCTGCACGACATGTTTCCCAGGGGCGGCCCGCAAAAGCAGGGCAACCGGCTTGCCGGACTGATGCGCACACGGGGTGAACACTGATCTTGATTTGAATCAAGGCAATGAGCGCGCCAGCCTGTCACATTACGGCCTGACCGCGAATTAAGAGACAAGCAAAAACAAATGATCGAACCGGTAGCGCTAAAGAATTTCTTCCTCACCTTTTTTTCTGCCGCCATGGTGATCATGACGGGTGCGCTGTACGCGCTGCTGTTCGCCTATGCAAGGGTCAAGAACCGGCCCCGGCTCATGCCTCTGGCCTACGTTTCTTATCTTGGGCTGTTCGCTTCGGTGCTGGTGCTGGCCTATGCCGCCAATCTTTTCAGCAGCGGCTTCTGGAGTTTCATCGTCATGCTCATGCTCATCGGCTATCTGCTGGCGCCGCATGCCATCTGGCATCTGTGCGTGGGCACGCATGCGCATGAACATGAGGGTGCGTAGTTTTTTCAACAACATTAATCAAAGGGAGAGCTGAGCATGTCGCAAGTGCCTTGGTGGTCATCCGAATCCTTTTGGCGCAAAACCGCCATCTGGGTCACGGCGGGTTCATTTGTCGTCCTCATATTTCTGACTTTCGACACCATGTCGCAGATCACCGCGGGCACCAAGCGGGTGCCGTCGTATTCGGTGATCAACAACCGCATCGATTACGTGTTCGACAAGCAGCGCAATTTTCAGGTGCCGGTAATCGGCGTCGAGGAGCCGCTGTTTGGAAAGAGGCTGACCAACGAGGAGGCCGAAGCGCTGGTGAGCAAGGGCAAGCTGACCACCCAGGCCAAGAACTGCATGAACTGCCATACCCTGCTGGGTAACGGCGCCTACTACGCGCCCGATCTCACCAAGTCCTGGCTGGATCCGATGTGGGGTTCGCCGTCGGTTCGCGAGCAATTGATGGTCGAGTTCCTCATGAATCCTCAGGACAAGCTGCACAACATCACCGGCCGCAGGATGCCCAATCTGGGCATCACCGAAGAGGAAGCGCGGGCCACAGTGGCTTTCCTTAAGTGGATGTCGTCCATCGACACCAACGGTTTCCCCTATAACTTCAAACCGATCAAGCAGGAGAACTGACATGGCCACATTGGGAAAACTCGATAGCGCCAACCTCAACGGTGGCCAGAAACTGGCGGTGAAATATTTCACCGTTGCCGTCATCCTGTTTGGCGCCCAGATTCTGTTTGGCCTGCTGGCGGGCATTCAGTACCTGAAGCCGGATTTTCTGTTCGGCATTCTGGATTTCAGCGTCAACCGCATGGTTCACATCAACGCCCTGGTGGTGTGGCTGCTGTTCGGCTTCATCGGCTCGGTGTACTGGATGCTGGAGGACGAGGCCGGCATTCCCGTGGTTGGCCTCGGCCTGGGCAATCTGATTTTCTGGATATTCACCCTGGCGGTGGCGGCCGTGGTGGTGGTTTATCTGCTGATTCAGGTCGGGCCAGGCGAGCATTCAACCATCTGGCTCATCAACGAGGGCCGCGAATACATCGAGGCGCCGCGCTGGGCCGACATCGGCATCGTCGTCTGCGTGCTGACCTTCTTCTACAACGTCGCCGCGACGTTTGCCAAGGGTCGCTACACCGGCGTGGGCGGCGTGCTGGTGCTGGACCTGATCGCGCTGTTCGGCCTGTATCTCGCCGGCATGTTCTACACGCCCAACGTGTCCGTGGACCAGTACTGGTGGTGGTGGGTGATCCACCTGTGGGTGGAAGCCACCTGGGAAGTGCTGGTGGGCTGCCTGATGGCCTACGGCCTGATGCTGACCCTGGGCGTGCGCCGCAAGATCGTCGAAACCTGGCTCTACATAGAAGTGGCGCTGATGTTCGGCTCCGGCATTCTCGGCCTGGGTCATCACTACTTCTGGATCGGCACCCCTGAATACTGGTTCACCATAGGCGGCTTCTTCTCCGCGCTGGAACCCGTACCGCTGGTGGCGATGGTGGTGCACTCGGTGTTTGACGCCGGCGCGCACAAGATGAAGAACACCAACCATCCGGCGCTGGCCTGGATCATCGCCCATGCCTTCGGCAACTTCTTCGGCGCCGGCGTGTGGGGCTTCATGCACACCCTGCCGCAGATCAACCTCTACACGCACGGCACGCAATGGTCGGCCTCGCACGGCCACCTCGCCTTCTTCGGCGCCTATGCCACGCTGGTCATCGCCTTCCTCTACATCGCCCTGCAGAAGTGGCGCGGCAACGTATGGATGAGCGGCGGCCTTGCAGGCGCATGGAAATGGAAATGGGCCATGATCCTGCTCAACCTGGGCATGGTCGGCATGGTCATGGCAATGCTGATTTCCGGCTACGAGCAATCGCAGATCGAGCGCGCCATCGAGGGCTCCGGCTGGATGGGTTATTTCACTGCGCAGGCGCATCCCTGGTTTGTGCAGGGCATGTGGTGGCGGCAAATCTTCGGCTGGATGTTCGCGGCGGGCTTCGTGCTCCTCGCCTGGGATCTGCTCACCATCGGCGGCAAGGAAAAGCGGCTGGCATTGCAACATGCCGAGCCGGCGGCAGCCTGAGGCAATCGCCAGCCAAAATAAAAGCCATTTCTAAATGGAAAAAGCCCGCACAGTTGACGCTGTGCGGGCTTTTGAATCTGGTGGTGGAGAAACTCCACCTGAAGAACCAGTATCTTAAAGCATTTCGGGAATTTTAGGAAGGATTGAGGCCAGCAGGGGCTTCGGAGGGAGTTTTTCCTGCCCCTACGATGTCCTCAGCGCTCAAATAATGCAGCCTTGATATGCTCCATCAGCCTGGCCAGCAAGAATTCGGCGTCAATTGTCTCCCCATCAAATTTGAGATCCTCCACGCACTCGGCCTCAGTGGCGACGGTGATTGCCACCGCATTTCTGATCAGGCGGTAAAAAGTGGTCCGGTCGGCAGGCTCAATGGCCTGCCGGCTGTGGAAAACATCCAGATCGATATCCAGAATGTACGGTTGCGCCTCAAGGTGTTCAATGCCCACGCATCGTGACATCTCGGATCCGCGAGCCAGTTGGTCATCGAGATAAATCGACTCGATGACCATGTTTCCCTGCTCGACAACACAATCATCGTTGTGCGGCATCCGATTGCAGCCGATGGCGCAGTCGTGGGAGATCACAAAAATGCGATTCCCTGGATCTCCATAAGTCATAGGGCGGCACGGAGGCGGAAGCGACGGCGGTTGCGGCCAACGTGCCTGCCGATCGGCATCGTAAGCCTGTTGTTCGATCGACGGATTGCCGCTGTGATCACTCAACTGGATACAGAAAGCGTAGTTGAGAACGCCCGACAGGGTTGCGGCATCAATGTGCTCATCATGACGCAGGTGTTCAATTGCCCAGAGCAAGCTTTGGTCGTTCTGCCAATCGATGCACTTGACCAGATCCCTGGCAAGTGCCCAGGCATCACCCCCGCTTTCATACGTTTCGAGATGGGCATGACCCAGAAACGCCTCATGGACGTCAGTGTGGTGATCAAGCGTAATCAAATTCGGGGCTCGGCCCAGTCGACGGCGCATCAGCGCCCATGGAGCCAATGCGTAATGGTGATCATCAACGACATAGACGTCTTTCCCGCCGATGCCCTGATGCTTGAATAAGGACGAAAGGTACATAGGTGCTCAGGAATTGCCTGTTTGGTCGACTATCGCATCACACCTGCCATATCCACAAACCTATGCCAGTGATACAGGGCCCCGCTTCACATCGCCACCCAAACGTGAGACAATACAGTCGTCCGATTTACGAAATTTTAATTATTATATATATCAATGACTTATGAACCGTTTGGGCGAAATGAATGAAACGCAAGCAGATTTAGCCCAGGTAATTCGACTGGCACTTGCTGAGCAGACGGAGGACGTGCGTCTGTTCGTGGCTCGGCTTGTTCGCAAATATCGCACCACAGAACCCGAGCTGGCCGAACAACTGGATCTATACCTTCGGACCAAAACCCCTCGATCCGGCGCCCCCCTGCGCCGGGCTGCCCCACCGGCACCGCCGACACAAGCCCTGCCCGTTGATGACGAATCTCGGTTATCACTGCTCAAGGTATTCAAGGACTCTCCTGACCGAGAGGCTCCGCTGTTATCGCGGGACATCGAAGAAAACCTACTGCAACTCATCGAGGAACGTCGCCAATCAAAACGCCTGGCGGCCTCTGGATTAACCCCTACGCGATCGGCAATCTTTGTCGGCAAGCCTGGCGTAGGCAAAACACTGACAGCTCGATGGCTGGCAGCAAAGCTCGAGGTGCCCCTCTACGTTCTCGACCTAACTGCAGTCATGAGCAGCTTACTCGGTCGCAGCGGCAACAATCTGCGTGCGGCGCTCGACTTTGCTAAGCGTAGCCCCTGTGTCCTGCTGCTGGACGAAATCGATGCCATCGCCAAGCGTCGTAGCGACGACACCGACATCGGCGAACTCAAGCGGCTGGTCACCGTAATCCTCCAGGAAGTGGACGAATGGCCGGCAACTGGCTTACTGCTGGCCGCCACAAACCATCCGGAACTGATCGACCCTGCCTTGTGGCGGCGCTTTGATCTCGTAGTTGAGTTCAAAATGCCGGACATTTCGGCAATCAGGGTCGCAATCAAGCAGTTCCTTGGCCCTGACTTCGGGCTATTCGGCCGCTGGGTCGATATTCTGGCCTTTGCGTTCAACGGCGAATCATTCAGTGATATCGAGCGAGAAATTCAGCGCTTTCGCCGTGCCGTTGTGCTCGGCACCGCCTCGGATGCCGATCTGATCGAAGAGTTCATCAAATCGCGGGCATTGGCCCTGGATCGGCAGGGGCGGATCGATCTAGCGGTATTGCTTGCAAAGCAAACCCGGCTGTCTCAGCACACCATCTCTGATATCACGGGTGTCAGTCGAGACACCATTCGGAAGTATTCGGCCGAGCAAGGGGCCAGCACCAAGAAGACACCAGGGAGGAAATCTGAACAATGAGCCAAACGAACTTCTTGATTGGGCGCGGCGAGCTGCTGACCAACGAAATCAAAGGCCCCAAACGCATGCCCGGCAAAGCCGAGGTGTACTCCCTTCAGGTCGCACAACAACGACTGACCCCACAGTTCACTTCAGTTGCCAAAGTCCTCGATGCATTGCCACAGGATGCTTGCCCGGGTGATTTTGGGATCGCCCGGCTGACGATGAATCCGAGCTACATCGCACGTTCATTTTTCCCTGTCGCAATGCTCCGCTCAGTTGGCCTCGAGTCCGTCGGCAGTCGGACCGTCAAGGTCACTCCAGATGGTTGGACGAAGAAGGGGCAGCCACGGGAATGCACGACGACAGAGCTATTTATTGCTGGTAAGCGGCAGTCATTCCGCAACCTGAAATCCTGGGCCAACGAGGTTGAGGCCGAATCGGATGAAGCTCTCGATCTGGCACATATTGAAAGCTTCTCGCCCTTCACCCCCGGTGATCGAATTCAGTCGCTCGGTACCAAGAAGGATCATTTCTTCGAGGTTGGGATTCACTTGTTACCCGATGAAGATGCTCAGTTCGTGCAGCGGGCATTTTCCAAGTTCGCAAAGAATGCCGATGTCAAGGTGCACAGCGATCTGGGCTTCAGGGCAGGTACGGTGATGCGTTTCGCCACGTTCTTCATATCGTGATCCCCTGCCCTGCGTCCTGGACGTGGATGGTCTTGTCACTGACCTTCGGGGCCGGAATTGCGGCCCTGGCCTGGAATACCGGGTCTTTGAAGTAAAGCGGCTGTTTGCCGTAGATCGCGGGATAGCCGGCCACGTACACAACCATGTCGCCCGCTTCCTCAATCTCGCCGGTGAAGGACCAGGCCGAGGGCCGCAGCGGCGTTGCGCTTCCCGACGCCCTTGAGCG
>CAYOJA010000044.1:0-17313 GCA_964404175.1 uncultured Thiobacillus sp.
CCGCCTTCCATCGTCATGATCATCTATGGCGTTTCGACCAGTTCCAGCATCGGCCAACTGTTCGCGGCCGGCATCGTGCCAGGCATTCTCATGGCCGCCGTGCTCATGATGGTCACCTGGCTGGTGGCGAAAAAGCGCGACTATCCCACGCTGCCGCGCGCCAGTCTTGCCGAGGTGTGGACGGCGTTTCGCGAATCGGTCTGGGGCCTCGGCCTCATCGTCGTCGTATTCGGCGGCATTTATGGTGGCGTGTTCACGCCGACCGAAGCGGCGGCGGTGTCCGCGCTCTACGGATTCATCGTTTCGGTGTTCATCTACAAGGATCTCAAACTGGGCGATGTGCCGCGCGTGCTGAAAGACGCCGCCAACATGAGCGCCATGCTCATGTACATCATCACCAACGCCATCCTGTTTTCCTTCCTGCTGACTTCGGAAAACATTCCGCAGAATCTGGCGCAATGGATCATCGATCAGGGGCTGACTGCCTGGATGTTCCTGCTGCTGGTCAACATCCTGCTGTTTTTCGCCGGCGATTTCATGGAACCCAGCTCCATCATCCTCATCCTCGCGCCCATTTTCCTGCCGGTGGCGCAACAGCTGGGTATCGATCCGATTCATCTGGGCATTGTCATGGCCATCAACATGGAACTGGGCATGATTACTCCGCCTGTTGGCTTGAATCTTTATGTCGCCAGCGGGCTGGCCAGAATGGGGCTGACTGAAACGACCATCGCGGCAGCGCCCTGGATACTGGTGGTGACGGCGGTGTTGCTGCTGGTGACCTACGTGCCGGAAATCTCGCTGTGGCTGCCGAGAATGATCTACAACACGCCAGGCTGAGCTCGCTTGGGCGATAATGCCGCCCATGATTCGTTTTCAATCCCTGACGCTGTCTCGCGGCACCAAGTCCATTTTCGAATCGGCCGACCTTGCGCTCAACCCCGGCGAAAAGGTGGGCCTCATCGGTGCCAACGGTTCCGGTAAAACCACGCTGTTTGCATTGCTGCGCGGCGAGCTGCATACCGATGGCGGCGAAGCCGATTTTCCGGCTTCATGGCGCATCGCCCACGTGGCGCAGGAAACGCCTGCCTTGCAACGTTCCGCGCTCGACTATGCCATCGATGGCGACACAAGCTTACGCAAACTCGAACGCGAACTTGAAGAGGCCGAGGCGCGACATGACGGCCATCGCATCGGTGAACTGCACGCCGCCCTGCAGGACGCAGATGCCTATACCGCGCGAGCGCGTGCGGAAACCCTGCTCAACGGCCTGGGGTTCTCGCGCACTCAGATGATGGAGCCCGTCGCCAGCTTCTCGGGCGGTTGGCGCATGCGGCTCAATCTCGCGCAGGCGCTCATGTGTCCTTCCGAATTGCTGCTGCTGGACGAACCCACCAACCACCTCGACCTCGATGCCATCCTCTGGCTGGAAGACTGGCTCAAGCGCTATCCCGGCACGCTGATCGTCATATCGCACGACCGCGATTTCCTCGATGGCATCGTCAACGTCATCGTTCACATCGACGGCCGCAAGCTCAAACGTTACGGCGGCAATTACTCCGCATTCGAAACCCAGCGCGCGGCCAATCTTGCTTTATCGCAGGCGGCTTACGAAAAGCAGTCGCGTGAGCGCGCCCACCTGCAATCCTTTATCGACCGTTTCAAGGCCAAGGCCACCAAGGCCAAGCAGGCGCAGTCGCGCATGAAGATGCTGGCAAAAATGGAAGAGCTGGCCCCCATCCATGCCGCCGCCGCGTTTTCGTTCGAGTTCCGCGAACCAGAGCGTGCTCCCAATCCTTTGCTGGTACTGGAGGACGTATCGGCAGGGTATCTCCCCTCTCCCACGGGGAGAGGGGACGGGGGTGAGGGCGCTAGCGAGCGAGTCAGGCCGGTACTTTCCGGTGTCAATATGAGTTTGCAAGCCGGCCAGCGCATCGGCCTCCTTGGCGTGAACGGCGCCGGCAAGTCCACGCTGATCAAGACGCTTGTGGGCGATCTGCCGCCCTTGAGCGGCGAAGTCCGTCATGGCAAGGGCCTGGCCATCGGCTATTTCGCCCAGCATCAGCTCGAAATGCTGCGGCACGACCAGTCGCCGCTGTGGCATTTGAACAAACTGGCGCCCAACGAGAGGGAACAGGATCTGCGAAATTTTCTGGGCAGTTTCAACTTTGCCGGCGACATGGCGACGGCTTCCATTGCGCCATTTTCCGGCGGCGAAAAAGCGCGGCTGGCCCTGGCCCTGATCGTCTGGCAAAAGCCCAACCTGTTATTGCTCGACGAGCCGACCAACCACCTCGACCTCGAAACGCGTGAAGCGCTGACGATTGCGCTGGCCCAGTTCGAAGGCACGCTGGTGCTGGTTTCCCACGACAGGCATCTGCTGCGTGCCACTACCGATGAATTCATGATCGTTGCTGATGGCGGACTCAGGTCCTTCGACGGCGACCTGGAAGACTACCGCGACTGGCTGTTCGGGACCCGGCTGGCGCAGCCGGATGATGCAGCGCTGAAAGCCGAGTCGCGTAACGACCGCAAGGCCGAACGGCGCGCAGAGGCGGAAGCGCGTCAGAAGCTCTCCAACATGCGCAAACCCATCGAGAATCGCATTGCGCAACTGGAGCAGCGCCTGGATGTCCTGAATGCGCGCAAGTCATCCATTGATGCGAGGCTGACGGATGCGGATATTTATTCCGATGGCCGCAAGGACGAACTGAAACGCCTGCTGCTGGAGCAGGCCGATCTGAACAGTGAACTTGAGGTGCTGGAAACCGAATGGCTTGAGAAACAGGCAGCGCTGGAAGAGCTGGGCAGCCTTGTGTAAGCCAGCCAGGTTTTGGGGTCTAGATTCGGGTTTTTGCTGCTGACTTTTCTTCCGGAATAAACAGCTTTTCCGGCAGAGCATCCACAAATTCGATCTTGTCGATATGCGTGTGACCAGTGGCCTGGTTCATGGCGAAATGACGTTCGGTTGCGGCATACAGCAGACCATCCTGCATACGGAAATCTTCATAGATTGTTCCGAATTCCATTATTCCCATGCTGCCTGTCATGCGTCCCACCGAGCGAAGGATATGCCCGGTATCCGTGTCAATGGTGGCGCGCATGACCAGGCCAATTCCCAAGGGTTGTTCCAGCACCTGAATATTCTTGCCGTCATCCAGTTTAAGCGTACCCAGGTCACGAAGTGACGAGCGATCCTTTTGCAGATTCCAGGGCAATGCCATGCGAGCTGCCTGCAAGATCATGGCCGCGTGGAAACTGCCTGTCATGGGCTCACCCTGTTTCCATGCCTGGGAGCCATTCAGTACCCGGACTTCTTCCGTTCCCGGATAGCGGATTTCGATGCGAAGCCGATCCGGATGCTGGTAGGTACGCATGATGGGACCTTCCTCCTGGCGCATGGAGGAGAAGGTCCTGCCCGTCTGGCGGATTCCCTTGATGCCGTTTGCCAGCGTATTGATGCCGTAGGCTGTCGCCACCTTGTCCAGCAGGGCGTTGATTTCCATGGCCGAAGCAGCGGGCATGGCAGCGCCCAACACAAACAGCAATACAGCGTGAAGTCTCCAGCGTCTCATGGCCTTCATTCAAGCACCTGAAACAAGATTGTCCAGCCAGGCTTCAGGGCTGACTGGAAATCAGACTCACGCGTTTCATGACGACCGGCTCCAGCGGCACATCCTGATGCATGCCCTGGTCGCCGCGCGGCACGGCCACGATCGCATCGGCGACTTCCATGCCCGACACCACCTGGCCGAAGACTGCATAGCCCCAGCCTTCGAAGCTCTCGCCGCGATGATTCAGGAAATAATTGTCAGCCACGTTGATGAAGAACTGCGATGTCGCCGAATGCGGATCGCCGGTGCGCGCCATGGCCAGCGTGCCGCGCAGATTCTTCAGGCCGTTGTTGGCTTCGTTCCTGATCGGCGCACCGCGCGATTTCTCGGTCATGTCGGGCAACATGCCGCCGCCCTGGATCATGAAGCCGGGGATCACGCGATGGAATACGGTTCCATCATAAAAACCGGTTTTTACATGGGACAGGAAATTCTCCACGGATACCGGCGCCTTGCCGGCAAAAAGTTCAATCGTGATATTGCCCTTGCTGGTTTCGATGAGCACTTTGGGGTTGGCGGGCTGGCCTGCGGCGGGCTCGGTTGAAACGGTTTGCTTGCCGGGTTCTTTTGCGCCGCAACCGGTGGTGGCAAGCGTGGTGCCCAGCAGCAGGGCAAACAGAAAAGTGGAAATACGTGTCATCGATCAGGCCCGAAAAAAATAAAATGTGGTGCGATCTTAACAGCCGGGCAGGTTTCTGGTTGATTTTACCCAGCCGAGGAACAAACGCGGGAAGGCCGGATCGTATATAGTGAAAAATAGATCCTCAAGGAGAGCCAGATCATGAAGAGAGTTTCAGGCATTGTTTTTTGGGCATTGTTCGTTATGGCGCCCTTCATGTTTGCTTCGCTGGCGCGTGCGGACGCCAGTCAATCTGCACAGCCGGAGACGAACATCGTCCAGCCCTCAGCCCCGGCATTGCAGCCTTGCCCCGTGACCAAGGGGATCAACGTGGCGGAAACCAGCCAGGCCGATTGCTGCAAGGGGCACAAGGGCATTTGCGGCTGCCGCGCCGGCAAGATCGTCTGTTGCGATGGCACGGCCAGTGCGGTGCCGGGCTGTGCGTGTCATGGAGATGATGGCTTCCTGGAGTAGAAATTTTTATTTGTGCGTGGCGACCCACACGCCGTCCCACGCTGGAGGGGGCGGCAATTTCCTGAAGTCCTCGATTCTTTCCAGAAATACCTTCGTCGGTGGATCGCCGGGAACGGCATCCAGTCCTTCCTTGAACGATGCTTCCGCCGCGTCCCAGTCCTGCTTGCGGTAGGCGGCCAGACCGCGTTCAAATGAATCGATCAGTTTTGGCTGGCTTTCATTCAAATCCTGCCTGTTTCCGATTAACTCGAATACCCGAACCGGTTCCAGCTTGCCGGCCACGCGCAGGCTGTCAATTTCGCGGAAAACCAGCTCGTTGCCGGCCAGCCGCTGCGTGTCCTCGTTGACCAGAATCTGCGTGCCGTAGAACTTGTTGGCCTGTTCGAGACGTGATGCCAGGTTCACCGTATCGCCGATCACGGTGTAGCCACGCGAGGTTTCCGAACCGATGTTACCCACGGTGACCTCGCCGGTGGCGATACCCATGCGGACAGTTACCACCGGCAGGCCATGCCGCACACCGAGCAGATCGGGCAGCGATTTCCTGAAATCCTCCAGTCTTGCCATCTGATCCAGCGCCGCAGCGCAGCACAGATTGGCATGGGTGGCCGGATCGGTGAAGGGCGGGCCCCAGAACGCCATGACCGCATCGCCGATGTATTTGTCGATGATGCCCTGGCGTGCCTGGATGACCTCGGCCATGTAGGAAAAATAGCGGTTGAGGAAACGCACGGCGGCATCCGGCGTCAGCCCTTCGCACATCCGGGTAAAGCCGGCCAGGTCCGAAAAGAACACTGACATGATCTGGCTTTCGCCGCCTTCCGCCGGCAGGCGGTTTTCCAGCAGGCCGCGCACCACGCGCGGGTCCACATACTTGCCGAAGGTTTCGCGGATGTGTTCCTTTTCCTTCAGGCCGATCACCATGTGGTTGAAGGAATTGGCCAGCGTCGCCAGCTCGTCGCGTGTCCTGACGTGGATTTCGACATCGAGATTGCCGTGTTCCACCTCGCGGGTGCCGCCCAGCAGGCGCTTGACGGAATCGACCAGCGAGCGGCTGATGGCCCAGGCGAAAACCAGGCCCAACGCCGTGGCGATGGCGGTGATGATCCAGTTCAACTGAATGGCGCGCCGTTCTTCTGTCTTGGCGCGCGCGGCGGTATCGCGGGTCAGCTTGTTCAGGATGTCGATGGTCTTGCCGATTTCGACATCCACCGTGTCCTTTTCCTTGATCAGATTGTCGCGGACGATTTTTTCCGAGCGCCGGTTGCCTTCTTCCACCTCAATCTGGAACATGCGGAAAGCGGCATGAAAGCGCTGGCGGGCGGTCTGGATGCTGGGCAGTTGCTGGTCCAGCACTGCCAGCGTCACATCATCGAGTTCGATGTCTTTCGCGGCCCTGGCTTCCGCCAGCATGCGGATGGATGAATCGACGATCTGGTCGGCGTTGATGCCGCGGTTATCGAAATTGCCGGATTCCTTCTCAAGAAATTCCGCATCAGGTCGGGCCGCTTCCATGCCTCCCAGAATCCGTTCCATGTGCACCATCTGCTGGCGGATGAGAATTTCCACGCTCGCCACCTGTTCCTGCAAGGGCAGGTAGTAGTCGGACAGCGCGCGCACCTGGTTGTTGAGCTGCCGGAAGTTGAGTACCGACAGCCAGGTCACGATCACCATCAGACCCAGCAGGGCCATGGTGATGCTAAATATCTTCAGCCGGATCGGGCGCTGCATGATGGGACACCGGAAACGTCATTGACCAACAGACTGCTTCGAATGCGCAGGCTTGTCAATCAGTGGCGACCAGATAAAAAAGTGGCTGCAAGGTCATGCAGCCACCTCATTCCGCGAATTGCAATTCGCGGATGTGTTGATGGAATGATCGCCGGATCAGGATACGCTGCCGAAGCTGGTATCGGAAGCCAGGAAGGGCGCTTTCAGTCCCGCAATCCGGCAGCCTTGCGAAATGGGCCCGCCGGGAAACAGGATGTAGAGATATTTCAACCCGCCTTGATGGTGGAAGTGTTCGTCCAGGGCATCGTGCAGTTCGCGCATGTGGATGGATTTTTCATCCTCGTGGCTTGCAAAGTAGTTTTGCAGTGCACGCACGGCTTCCCAGTGTGCTTCACTCATCACCAGTTTTTCCTTGCGTGCAATCTCAAGCGCCTCTTCACGCGTCCAGTCCATCGGTGCGTGAGGGAAATCAGGGTCCATGTCGTGGTCCCTTGTCAGCCGGTTAATGTCCGCCGAAACGTGCATCATAGTCACCTCCTTGATTTTCACCTTTGATGGATACCTTCAAAGTAGATGATTTTGTACCGGAATCAACCCTTACACAGTAAGGGGTGGCTCATCCATCAACGCCACCTGTTCCCGTAATTCCAGTATCCGGGCCTGCCAGTAGTGCGGCGTGTTGAACCAGGGAAACGCGGCGGGGAAAGCAGGGTCGTTCCAGCGCTGTGCCAGCCAGGCCGAATAATGAATCAGCCGCAAGGTACGCAAGGCCTCGATCAGGTGCAATTCGCGCGGATCGAACTCGAAGAAATCTTCATAACCCGCCAGTACATCTCTGAGCTGGCGTGTCATGGCACCCTGCTCGCCTGACAGCAGCATCCACAAATCCTGCACTGCCGGCCCGCTCCGGCAATCGTCAAAATCCACGAAGTGGGGGCCGTCGTTCGTCCACAGCACATTGCCCATGTGACAATCGCCATGCAGCCGCAATGTCTGTATGTTGCCGGCGCGGTCGTAGCACTGGCGCACGCCATCCAGCGCCTGTGCCGTCACGCTTTCCCACGCAGGCAGCAAATCGGAAGGAATCCAGTTGTTTTCCAGCAGCCAGGCGCGCGGCCCGGTGCCAAAGCTGTCGATGTCCAGAGCCGGCCGCTGGGAAAAAGGGCGCAAGGCGCCCACCGCATGGATGCGTCCCATGAAGCGGCCCATCCACTCCAGCGTATCGGGGTCATCCAGTTCCGGCGGGCGGCCGCTCTGGCGCGGGTAGATCGCAAAACGGAAACCCTCGTGATCGTGCAGGGTCGTGCCATCAAGCAGCATTGGGGCAACAACGGGAATTTCACGGTCAGCCAGTTCCTGGGTAAAGGCGTGTTCTTCCAGAATCGCCTCATCGCTCCAGCGATCCGGCCGGTAGAACTTGGCGATGACCGGCGCGCCTTCTTCCTGTCCAACCTGAAAGACGCGGTTTTCATAACTGTTCAACGCCAGTAGGCGGCCGTCGCAGCGCAGGCCAATGCTTTCCAGCGCGTCCAGCACGATGTCTGGGGCAAGCCGGGAATAAGGGGGTAATGATTCATTCATGACCGCCATTGTAGGGCGGTCAGGACAGAGCTGTCTGCGTCAGTCCCTTGTCTCGAACTCGCCCAGCGGGCGCTTGAAGGTATATTCGGCGGGCTCAACGACCATGAATTGCGCGGATTCCTTCACGCTGCCGCTGGGAAGGGTGAAGGGGAGGGCGACCACGGTCAGCACGGCGCCGACCGCGGTGGTGACCAGCCCAAGCGGGCGGACCACCAGCACATCCACCACCATGTCCGTGGTTTTGTCGCCGCTGACTGTATTAGAGTCGTCAGCCAGCACGGGGAAGGATGCGGCCAGCAAAATCGCCATCGTGCCGGCTTTCAGTTTCCTGTTAAAACGTTTCATGAGTGATCCGCCTCGTATTGCGACAGGGTTACGCCCGCCGAGGCCAGATAATCGCGCAGATGCCGGATTTCCTGTTTGGTGCAGGTATTGCTGTTGTGCGGGCGGTGCAAAAAACCCTCCACGCCATTCAATACCACGCGAAAGCTCGCGCCGTGATGCGGCTCCACTTTCGCGCCCAGGTGAGATAAAAGTGACTCCACCTCACGCCAGTGCACGTTGGCGCTGGCGGGACCTTCAAAAATCGCATGGATCAATGCTGTGTGCTTGTGACTCATTCAACCCCCTTGCCATTTACTTTCTAAGCATAGCCGCCAGAATGCAATCTGCATAAGACCCGGCCGGCGAAAGGGCGAAGTCAAGCTGCGTGCTGGACGTTACTGGCAACCGGAAACAGATCATCCGGCTCGATCAGTTCCAGCTGGACAATTTTCTCCTGATGGGTAAAGGATTCCAGCGGTACGGGTTCGGAGAGGCAATATCCCTGTGCGAAATCGACTCCCAGCTTGCTTACCCAGTTCAGGCTGGAAACGTCTTCCACATATTCCGCAATGGTTTTCTTGCCCATTGCCCGTGCGACATGAACAATGGAAGAAACAATCGCACGGTCCGTAGCATTGTGTTCAATGTTCTTGACGAATGCGCCATCGATTTTAAGAAAATCGACAGGCAACTCCTTCAGATATGAGAAGCTGGACAACCCGCTGCCAAAATCATCCAGCGCCAGAGAACAACCTGCCGACTTCAGGCGTTGCGCCAGTTCACGTGCCCTGCCCAAGTGCGAAATCGCGCTGGTTTCCGTAATCTCGAAACACAGAGCCGAGGCAGGAATGTTGTGGGCGGCAATTTCATCGAGGATATAGGCCACCAGTTTTTCATCGCCCAGCGACTGCCCGGACAGGTTGATGGCGCACAATCTGTTTGTGTCTTGCCGCAACATGGGGGCAAGCCGCGTCAGCGTCTGGCGAATCACCCAGCGGTCAAGCATCGGCATCAGATCGTAGCGTTCGGCCGCGGGAAGGAAGGCGCCAGGTTTGATCAGACCGCCCTTGCCGTCACGCAAGCGCAGCAGCACCTCGAAATGTTCGCCGGTTTTTACGCTGCCAAGCGGCTGTATCGCCTGCAGGTAAAGCGCGAAGTCGTCCCGTTCCAGCGCCTGACGGATACGGGTGACCCAGGCGATATGCTGCTGGTGCTCGGCCACGGCCTGATCGTCGCGCTGATAAAGATGCACGCGGTTGCGCCCATGGGCCTTGGCCACATAACAGGCCGAATCCGCCGCCCGCAGCAGCTCGGCCACATCCGAACTGTTGCGGTGGATTTGAACCACGCCGATGCTCGCACCGATTTCAAAAATCCGTCCGCCCCAGTTGAAACGGAAATCCTTTACCAGTTTGCGCATGGATTCGGCGATCTGCGTTGCCTTGGACAGGGGGCAGTAAGGCAGCAGCAGGCCAAATTCATCGCCGCCCAGGCGGGCAAGCGTGTCGCCATCGCGCACATGCTCATGCAGCAGTGAGGTCAACTCTTTCAGCAGTTCATCGCCGGCGGAGTGGCCGCAGGTATCGTTGACCACCTTGAACTGGTCCAGGTCGATGTAGCACAAGGCGTGTTCAGCCTGGTCGGTGTGCGCGTTGGCAACCGCATGTTCCAGCCGAACCAGAAACTCGCGCCGGTTGATCAGTCCTGTCAGCACGTCATGGCTGGCCGCGTAGCTCAAGGCGGATACATCATGGCACACGGCCACCGCGCCAATCGCCTTGCCTGAGCGATCGCGAATGGGCGAAGTCGTCAGTTCAACCGAATAGGAAAACAGCCCCTGCCGGTCAAGCAATTGCAGATGCGTGCCATGCGAGTAAGGTTTGCCCCTGGCGATACAGGTTGCCACCGGGTCTTCGGCGACTGCAATGTCGCTGTGCACCGACGCCAGACGAAATACCTCGCCAAACTGGTGGCCTTTGGCTTCGGTTTCCGACCAGCCGGTCAAGGATTCGCCCGCCGGGTTCAGCGAAAGCACCCTGCCTTCCAGGTCGGTGGTAACCACCGCATCGCCAAGAGAACTCAACGTCACCTGCGCCAGTTCCTTTTCCATGAACAGCGCCTCCTCCACTTTCTTGCGCTCTTCAAGCTCGCGGCCAAGGTTATGCACCAGATTGGCATTTTCACTGCCCAGTGAAAAGGACCGGCGCATGGTTTCATGAGCTTGCCGAACCGCCTTGTTCATCACCAGGATGAACACTGCGCTCATGACACCCATGACCACCTGAATCCGCCCCCCCTCCATTACCAGCAGCGGGGTAAGCGGCACCAGCATGGGAAGCGAAAAGGCGAAGTAAGTCATCAGATTGGGTGCGTTGACTGCCACGGCACCTGCCGCCATGCCAGCCATCAGGAATCCCGCAAGTGCCTGCAGCGCAAGGTCATGGGTATTGATCAGAATGATGCCGGCTGCCGCCCACGAAACGCCCGCGCCCAAAGCGCCAATCGTATATAGAGTGACCAGCCGGTCGAGAGACTGGCCGGTAGGCTCGTGTTTGCGGTACTGTTGCACGACCGCGTAGCGGAGAAGGGTGATGCTGGCAAGGCAGGCAAACCAGATCAGGATGAGCTGGTGATCCAGAGAACTCCAGACCGCAAACGCCCACAACACACCATTTAGCATGTTGGTACCCAGGGCGGTGTCGGCGTGATCAAACAACAGGCGAGCCAGCCCTTCCTGGACTTTTGCTTCCTGCATGTTTGCGGGTTTGCTCATTGCGGCTGGTTAATGTCGTTTTGATGCACCATTCATGAGCAGGGAACGTGCCAGCCATTTATGGCGGTTTTTTACCCGCCCCCGGCTTCCTGATCCACTTTTTGTCCGAATATTTGGCAGGCACTATGGAAATTTCGTCGTGTCGGCCAGGAATGAGGGGTGAAAACAGGTTGAAACAGCGTGTAGCGCTGGGCTTTCCTTGCCAAACCGTGGTCGAGCCCGCATACTGCCTGCACGAATTCGTCTTTTGGTCAGTCTCATCACCCGGTTACGGGCATCTTGTCGGCTTTCCTCATGGCAGTTAATCCGTGTCTGACAGGCGCGGCCGCCGCGGCGCATGCCGCGAATCATCACATTACCCTGCGCCAGGTTCGGCAGATCGCCGCGCCAGGCCAACCATGAGGAAAAATCATGTCCAAGGAAGAACTGGTGGAAATGGAAGGCGTGGTCAGCGAAGTGCTGCCGCAGACACGCTTCCGAGTCACCCTGGAAAACGGCTTTGAAATCACCGCCTATGCTAGCGGCAAAATGCGCAAGCACCACATCCGCATCCTGGCGGGCGACAAGGTCACCATAGAAATGTCCCCCTACGACATGTCCAAGGGACGCATCAACTTCCGCCACAAGGACGTCAACCCGGCCCCTCGGCCAGCCATGCCAAGAAAGTACTGATCAGAAAACGGCCGATCAGTCTTCAGCCGGCAAGGCGCATCTCGAGCTTTTCCCGGATCTCATCCAGCGGCTGCCAGCCGTTGGCAATCAGATGCAAATTTTCACCCTGCTGCAGGATCAGCGTCGGGAAACCGCGCACGCCCACTTGCCGTGCCTGCCTGAAATGCGCCCGAATCCGGGCATGCGCTTCATCCGAATCAAAGCCCGGTAAAAACGCCGCGCGTTCCAGCCCCAGTTCCGATGCCAGATCGGCCAGTATGTCCCGCTGAGTGACATCCCGGCCTTCGGCATAAAATGCTGTCTGTATGGCCTTGAACATGGCAAAAATCGAATCTGGCGCCAGACTGCCTGCCGTCACCACGGCGCGGCTTGGCGGCTCCGTGTCATAGACAAATCCCGCTGGCAGCGCGCCGTCAAACCTGAATGCCTGCCCCGTGCGTTCGTGCACCTGGTGCCAGTGGTGCAGGATCTCCTCGCGCCCGGCGGGCGTCATGGGGGCGGTTTCGCCCGGACGCAAACCGCCCAGCACCAGCGCAATTTTCAGGCGCGGACGATATTCCTCCCGCAGCGCCTCGATAACGGGCGAAAACCCCCAGCACCACGAGCACATCGGGTCGGCAAAATACCAGAGCACAGGCTCATTCATCGATTTACCCTTGTTTGCGCAGTATGGTGTCCATAACCGCCCATCCTTGAAGTCTGCTTATGCCAATTTAGGTCACATACCGGCCCGAATGTACTACTTTCAATCCGGCCAATGGCCGCTATAAAGGATAGACTGCCCGCAATCCGAGATGCGGGCAGAAAAACACCAACAAGAGGAGATGATCATGAATGTGAAGCAAACCGGGCTTGTTTGTGCGGCCTTGCTGTTTTTCTCCAGCGCCGTTCAGGCTGCCGAACAACAGCCATCGCCCGCCGAGCCGATGGAGAAACAGCCCGGCATGGAGTCACTGGAAATCGAGGCAGCAGCGGCGTCCAGGCGCGAACAGGCGGCACAGCGGCAACAGCAGATTCAGTCCGCTCCGGGTTCGAAAATCGATCTCGCTCCCTTGCCAGTGACGATCTATCTCATGGACAAGCAGAAGCCGACGGTCGCCTTCACCACGCCCTGCATCATGATCGAGCGAATGACCAACGGCTTCCCGCCGGTTCTGGCGTTCGAGAATTTCATGTTCGAAGTCATCGGCAACATCAACGAATCCGGCTTGCTACCCATTACGATCGAGCCGGTCTGTATTTGATCTGAATCTGAATTTAATCTGACCGGCCCTCTCCCGCGCGGAGAGGGTCAGGCGCCCAGCAGTTCTATCGTCAGGATTACCCCGATGCCCACCGTCAGGCAGATTGCGCAGGCGAGCAGAAACTTGGCGATTTTCGGCATTGGTTTCGAACTTAGTGCGTGCCCAGATAATCCTTCTTGCCCAGTTCCACGCCGTTATGCCGAAGGATGTCGTAGGCCGTGGTGATGTGGAAAAAGAAGTTTGGCAGCACCCGGTTGAGCAGGTAGGCCTGCCCCTTGTACGTCACTGTCGTCTCGCCGCGCTTGATGACCACATCCTTTTCTTCCGTGCCATCGATCTGTTCCGGCTTGAAGGTGTTCACGAACGCAATCGTCTTCTTCACCCGCTCGACCAGTTCGGGAAATGTCTGTTCGGCATTGTCGAATTTGGGCGGCTCGGTGCCCGCCAGGTAGGCAGCGCCATTCTTCGCGGCATCCGTCGCGATCTGTATCTGCTTCGCAAAGGCAAACATGTCCGGGTACAGCCGGTAGTTGATCAGCACCGCCGGATCGATCTTTTTTTCCTCGCAATGCGCCGCCGCCTTCTCGATGATCGCGACGAGGCTGGTCAGCATGCGGGCAAACACCGGCACGGAAATCTGGTACATGGATATGGGCATTCAATGCTCCTGGCAGAACAAATTACTTGCGCTTGTTTTTTCCAGCCGTGCAACGGTGGATTTCCCGGTTGGTCTTCTTCTCCAGGCAATGGCGCATGTCACGCTGTTTCAGCCGTGCCTTTTCCTGGGCGGTCATCGTTTTTTGCGTTTGCGATGCGGCTTCTGAAGCAGCGGGTTGTGCCGGATCACCGGCCAGTGCGAAAGGGGTCAGACACAGCAAAGGCAATGCCAGAATCCAGCTCTTCATGTGATCTCCTCTGAAAATCAGTCAGGTTGAATTGAACGGAATGTTTTTATAATAGCCCTCAATCGTCAAGACTCACAGCCGGGCAGACACGTGGCAAGTATTCATCGTGCTGACAGGCTGCCCAAGTCCTTGCGTTCAGCCGCCATGCAAACCGCCTACATCAGTCATCCATCCTGCCTGCTGCACGACATGGGGCGCGGCCATCCCGAATGCCCGGCGCGCATCAAGGCCATCGAAGACCAGCTGATTGCGTCCGGCCTGTACTCTTTGCTGCAACGTCATGAGGCGCCCAGCGCCACGCCGGAGCAGCTCGAGCGCGTGCACGGCACCGCCTACCTGGATGCACTGTGGGCGGCCCGGCCCGCCGAAGGCCTGGCCATGCTCGACCCTGATACCTGGATGAATCCACACACCTGGGACGCCGCGCTGCACGCCGCCGGCGCTGTGGTGCTGGCCACCGATCTGGTCATGCAGCGCGGGGCAGAAAACGCCTTCTGCAACGTGCGTCCGCCCGGCCACCACGCTAGCCGCGATCGCGCCATGGGCTTCTGCTTCTTCAACAACGTGGCGGTGGGCGTGGCCCACGCACTGGAACACCACGGGCTGGAACGCGTGGCCGTGGTCGATTTCGACGTGCACCACGGTAACGGCACCGAGGCCATCTTCCGCGACGATCCGCGCGTGCTGCTGTGCTCCAGCTTCCAGCATCCTTTCTATCCATACAGCGGGGCGGACACCGTCAGCGGCCACATCCTTCCCGCGCCGATGCCGGCCCATACCGACGGTGCCGGCTTTCGCGCCGCAGTCAGCGAAAAATTTCTGCCCGCACTCGACAGCTTCAGGCCGCAGATGATTTTTTTCTCGGCCGGTTTCGACGCCCATCGCGAAGACCAGCTCGCCAGCCTGAAACTGGTCGAAGACGACTACGCATGGGTCACACAGGAAATCATGAAAGTGGCGGCGGCCCACGCCCAGAATCGCATTGTGTCTTCCCTGGAAGGCGGCTACGCTCTACACGCGCTGGGGCGCAGCGCAGCGGCACACGTAAGAGCGCTGGCCAGCATGTAAAAGCAAAAGGGCCAGTCAGACTGGCCCTTTCGGGATGTGGCCGGAGTTTACCCGGCACTTATTTCTGGAAATGCGTTTTTGCCTTGTCGAAAGCTTCGCGCATTGCCGCCCATGCCGAATCGGCACCGGCTTTCAGATCCTTCCAGGCTTCTTCACTGCTGGCCTGGACTTCCTTGAGTTTGGCGGTGACTTCCTCGCGATTCTTGCGCAGGTCTTCAAGCTTCATTTCGTAGTCGATGGTCAAATCGTTTTTCTTGCCGCGGGCCTTTTCTTCCCATTTGGCAAGATCGACATTCCATTCGTCCAGCTTGTTCTTGAGTTGCTCGACATATTCATTGCGCGTGGTCATCTCTACCTCCTGAATTTGTTAAACAAGCGAACAAACAACCACTTCCTGCTTTCATCATATGAAAATTATGGCCAGTGCGATGGGTCGGCTTGCCATGCAACTGGCCTTATTTTTTCCCGACCACTTCCAGCTTGTTCACAAACACGATTTTTGCAAATGTGCGGTTCAGGCCCTTGCTATGAAAATTATCCATCGTCATGCCTTCGTCGAAGCGCACGGTGTCGCCCTTTTTGACCTTGCTCGTCAGCGCGGCCAGCCACAGCCTGTTTTTGCCTTGCGACACCTCGACGTAGGTATACGTCGGCACATCGATGGTGCTGAGCACCTTGCCCGATTGCGTCAAGGCGATGGGGACGCTCCCGCCCGGCCCATGCGGATTCGCCATCGGTTTGTTCTGATGCGGATTGGCCGGCATGGCCGGATCGGCTGCCAGGGCAGGGGCGGCAAGTGCCAGGGCAAACAACAGGGAAAAGGTTTTCATGGGCGGCTTTCAATAATGGCTGTCAGGAAAGCTGCATCATAGCTGCTCTGGCGAAATTTCCCCTACCTGCCATCCGGCATCGCATTATTGAACCTGATCATTAAAATCCTTGTCAGGAATTGACCGGACGCTCGACCAAAGCCTAGCTGTAACGTGTATAAACCGGTCCAAAGCCAAACATGAGAGACAACCCCAATGATTACCCTGCGAATTTTGAAAACCCTGCTGGTTACCCTGAGCCTGAGCTTTCTGGTGGGCGCCTGCGCCAAGGAAACCTCCGCCACTCCGGCCAAATCACCCATGATGAATGATCCCAACGCCCAGCTGGACTACGTGGTGCTGGGCATGGGCTGCTTCTGGGGCGCGGAAAAGCGCATGTCCGAACTGCCCGGCGTGGTCGACGTGGAAAGCGGCTATGCCAACGGCGACATCGATGGCAGCTACAACGCCATCCTTGCCCACGAGCGCGCCGTAAAAATGGGCAAGACCAGCAAGCGCAACCACGCCGAGGTGGTGAAAGTCACCTTCGACCCGGCAAAGGTCACGCTGGAAACCGTGCTGGCCAAATTCTGGGAAAACCATAATCCCACCCAGGGCGACCGCCAGGGCAACGATGTCGGCAGCAACTACCGCAGCGCCGTCTACACCCATACCCCGGCGCAGCTTGAAACCGCGCAGAAAACCCGCGCCGTCTACCAGCAGGCGCTGACCCAAACCGGGCGAGGCAGCATTACCACCGAAATCGCCCCGCTGAAAAAATACTATTCCGCCGAGGACTACCACCAGGACTATCTCAAGAAAAATCCCGACGGCTACTGCGGCCTGGGCGGCACCGGCGTGAAATACCCCGGCGTAAAAACCGGCATGCAGGCCGCCGCGCCCAGCGCGCCGCAACTGGACGGCAAGGCGCTCTCGCAAGGCAAGCAGCTGGTGGTGTTCGAAGCCGTCGATTGCGCCTTCTGCAAGCAGTTCAAGGCTGAAGTGCTGGACCACTGGAAAGCCGAGGTGCCCATCACGCGCACGCTCAACCCCAACGCCCCCACCGGCTGGAAGCTGGAAAAAGCCCTGTTCGCCACCCCCACCATCGTGCTGTTTGAAAAGGGCAGGGAAGTCTCGCGCTACACCGGCTACAACGGCGACATGGCGCGCTTCTGGAAATGGCTGGGTTTTCAGCTGCTGACACCCGAGCAGCAAAAAATCGCCTTTGAAGAGGGCACCGAACGCGCCTTCACCGGATCGCACCTGGACGAAAAACGCCCCGGCTATTTCGTCGACCCCATCACCGGCGCACACCTGTTCCGCAGCGATACCAAATTCGAAAGCGGCACCGGCTGGCCCAGCTTCTTCAACCCCGTGCCCGGTTCCATCACCCTGCACGAAGACAATGCCCTTGGCATGCACCGAGTGGAAGTGCGCAGCGCCAGCTCCGGCATCCACCTCGGCCACGTCTTCGACGACGGCCCGCCGCCCACCGGCAA
>CAYOJA010000045.1:0-16620 GCA_964404175.1 uncultured Thiobacillus sp.
CTGCCGCTATGAATCTGGGGCAGCGTCTCCTCGTTTATCTCAGCCCACGAGGTGGAATGGTCTTGCTGGCGGGCTGGCGCAGCCTGGACTGGCTGGCGGAAATCCCGTCAACGGAAGAAGGCCTCCAGCGTTTTTCGGGCCTGCTCACGCAACATGGCAATCTGCCTGTCACGCTGATCGTGGACTCGGTGGACGAGGATTACCGCCTTGAAACGCTTCCACATGTTCTTGGACGCGCGCGCCAGGAACTGCTGACGCGCAAGCTGCGGCAAATTTTTCGCAACGCCCCCTATTCGGCCGCCATACAACAGGGACGCGCCAGCGAGGGCCGGCGCGATGACCGCTATCTCATGGTCTCCCTGACAGACAGCGAGTGGCTGCATCCCTGGGTCGCTGAAATCCGCAAGCACAATGTTCCGTTTGCCGGCATGACGCTGATGTCTCTTGCCGCCGAAAATGTGCTCAAGCGGCTTAAGGTTTCCGCCCCGCATGTCTTGCTTGCCTCCAGGCAATCCGCGGGACTCAGGCTGTCCTATTTTCAGCAGGGACGATTGCGTTTCTCCCGGCTCACCCGTACAGACAACGCCGGCAATTCCAACCTGAATATCGCGGACGAGGTATCAAAAACGCAGCTTTATCTGTCAAGCCAGCGAATCTTTCCGCGTGAGGCGCGATTGACAGTTGTGCTTCTGGACCTGTCCAACACGCTGCTGTCCGCGCAAGCCTCGCTCAGCGCGGATCCGCAGTTTGAAACCCGCCTTCTCAATGCGGATGAAATCGGACGCCGGCTGGGCATCCCCGCGGCGCTGATGGCCAACGCACCGGAGGTGGTTTATCTGGCGGCGATGGAACCGCGTTTCCAGAATCTCGCGCCGTCCACCCTGTCCAGAACATTCCGGCTGCATCAAATCAGGTGGGGATTATTTATGGCGGGCTGCGCGGCATTGGTATCGGGTGCCGCCATGGCGGGATGGAACTGGCTGCAGGTGCGCTCGGATACCGCGCAGATGCAGCGGATTGAGGCCTCCATCCGCCAGGATGAGGCGCTGTATCGGGAAACGTTAAAGCAATTGCCAAACGTGCCCCTATCCGCCGAGTCGCTCTCGCGGCTGGTTGAAACCGCCGGCCGGATCGAGGCGGCAAACCATACGCCACGGCGTGCCTATGAAGTGCTGTCGAGCGTTCTTGACCGCCACCCCGACATTTTGCTCGACAGGCTTTTCTGGGACAGTAGTGATTGGAACGCCGGCAGTAAAACACCCGCCGAATCGCTTGTGCTCGACGCGCGCATCTGGCCGTTTAATGGCAATTACCGTGACGCCATGGATAAAATCAGCCGCTTCATGCGGGACTTGCGCGCGCAGCCTGGCGCCGGGGAAGTCACATTACGCACCGAGCCTGTCAACACCGCCTCCAGCACAACTCTATCGGGCACAACCCTGCAAAACGCCCAGTTGGCTGAAGCCCGGTTTTCCCTGGAATTCACGCTTCGCAGGAACACGCCATGAAAACCGTCAGCCTGCGCGCCCTGCTGCCGATGCTTGCATTCTTCCTGATTGCGTTGGCTTTTTCCGCCTGGGTCTGGACCATAACCAGCAACCATGCTGAATCGGCAAGGACGCAGAAGGAAAATCTCGATCTTGCACGAACAGCCGCTCAATCCAAACTGATGCGGTCCGGCGCGGAAAAAAATCTGATCCTGGCCAATCTGGATGCCTACAAGCGTCTTGAGCAAAAAGGCGTGACGGACGGTGGCGACCGTCTGGCCTGGCTGGAGGCCGTCCAGAAATCAAACGAGTCCTCTCGATTGTATGGCGTCCAGTACACTTTTGAACCTGCCACTCCATTGTCTGGCGCCGCTGAAATGGAACAGACCCTGATGAAGCTGCGCATGCCGCTACTAACCGAGAACGACCTGACTCTTTTCCTGGACAAGCTGGCTTCCAGTGGCACGGGCCTTTTCAGAACAAAATCATGCGTGCTCAGCCGCACCGGCAATCCTCAACCCGAAATACTCAACCAGCCCGGCCTGGAAGTGGAATGCGAACTGCTGTGGTATAGCGCCAGGAAAGCGGGGGGCGCATGAAATCCGTATTCGGTCTGATTTTATTTTCACTACTGGCACCGACAGCAAGTCACGCCGAACTTGGCAGGCTGTTCTACACCCCAGGCCAGCGTGCCGGACTGGAGCAAGCCCGTTTGCATAATCGAACTCAAACCTTACAGACCGCCAGCATTCCGCCAAAGCCGGTGACCTATGATGGGGTCGTTATCCGGAGTGACGGCCATTCGACGCGCTGGATCAACGGCAAGCCGCAGGCGGGCGAATCGTACGAGCTCAATGCCAGGGGAAAAATCTTAAAGCCGGGCCAGACTCTTGATCAAGGCCAGGTTTATGAAGCGCACGGAATCCGCCGCACGGAAGTGAAGGAAACTCCATGAATACCCAGCGCGGCTTTACCCTGATAGAGCTTGCCATTGTTTTGGTGATCCTGACAGTTCTGGCGGGAGGCTTGCTGGTCCCATTGACCGCGCAAATCGAATCCCGAAGGACAATTGAAACCAAACGGACACTAGAAGAAGCCCGAGATGCAATTCTGGGCTATGCCGTTAACCACACATGCTACATAAGCTGTTCTGGAAGCAGCTGCAGCCCAACACACTCTTGCGATACGACAAGTTGTAACGCTTACTGCGCAAGCCCGCTCGTAGCTTCAGGATCATGGCCTAGCGCAATATTGCGCCATTATTTGCCATGCCCCGATACGGATGGGGACGGGATGGAAAATCGTACAGGCGAAACCTGCACGCAAGCACAAGGAAACTTTCCGTGGATTACGCTAGGCGCGGCATCGCAGGACGCATGGGGCAACAGACTTCAATACAGCGTTAGCACAACCTACGCCAACCGTTCCTTGGGTTTTACAAGCGGAAGCATCGGACCAAACCAGGTCTGCGATACTTCAAGCGGTGGTTGTAGCAGCGGCAACATTGCCAAAGACGTTCCTGTTTTGGTGTTGTCCCATGGCTCCAACGGTTACTCTGCGCTCAGCGCGAATGGAACCACCCTTTCAAACCCAACCGGCACGGATGAACAGGAAAATTCACTTGCCGATGCGGACCAGAAATTCGTCAGCCGCGCACCTTACAAACCCGCGGATAGCAGTTCATCCGAACTCGCCAAGGAGTTTGATGACATGCTGATCTGGATTCCCACCACTCTGCTTACTACTCGTGTTTGTCCAGCGGGTGGCTGTCTTTAGGCATCAATTTTATCAAGACATTCCCGGGGCGATTCTCGACCATTCTCAACTCAAAATTCAACATGGCAGCCTGTCGCGCTGCCTGATAAAGCCCCACCCCCAGCCCCATTTCCGAAGTGACTGGCCCAAGAAAAAGATTTCGCGCCACATGATCCGGGGCGGGATCACCATCATCCTCCACCGAAAATACAAATCCATCCTTGCAGGACAGCTCTGCCTTAACGGCAACCTGTTGACCATCCGTCTTGCGCTTGCGCAACGCGTTTGTCAGAAGATTGTCCGCCACGCTGTCGAACAGATCCTGTGGCAATTTCCCTTTACATCCTTCTTCAAGTACCGCGAATTGAACCCGGTCATGCGCATATCGTGCCTGCAAATCCCGCCACCAGACTTCGGCGGAAATCAGATTGCGGTCCACCTCATGCGGCTGTTTGAGCTTGTCGACAGTATTCTGCAAACGTTGCGCGAGCTGCGGAATTTGCCGCACAAGGAGGGCCTGAAGCCGCTCTGCATCTTCCGGCCCGCTGGTTTCAGCCGCGGTCATCAGGGTTTTCATGGATTGCAGAATGTTTTTAACATCGTGCGTCAGCCGCGCGCCGGTTTCATGAATCGCTTGGGTGTAAGCCTGATCCCGCAGGGTCTGCTCACGCACCTTGCTGGCGTAAAAATAACCCAGCAATTGAGACAACAGCCTGACATGCAGCGAAAGTGCGGGCGTAAGCGGCCGTTCCGAGAACCACTCCAGGGCAAGTCCGTGGAAGGCGTGTGAGGAAACATGCGCCGAGCGTTTGCCGTACTCGCCACTGCCACGCGCCGTCATCCAGGTTCCGCCGCTGATCCACGCCAGTGACGAGGTATCCGCCAGCGCGTCGCGCACAAAACTTTCCGGATCCCGCTCACGCTCGGCGCGCGTGGCCAACCCGCGCGCCCACTCCTCGAACGGCAAGCCCACTGACAGCAAATAGCGCGACATTACGCCGCCCAGTCCGGAAAACCCCGCACGCGGATTCCATAACCAGCTTAGCGCAAGCAAGAGCACAGCCATGCCAGTCAGGGTCTGCACCAGTGAAATGGCGTAGCCGGATTTTGTAACTGCGACGATAGCAAACGTGCCCAGCGCCAGCACCACCACCATCAGGAATACCATCAACCCGTAGAAAAAATCCATCGCATTGGCCATGGCGGCAGGCATCCTGCCACGCGAGACAAGGATCAGCGCGGGCAGAACCGGCAGTCCCCATTGAACAAGCTGACGCAGCAATACCGGCAGACTCTGATCCGCCAGCACCTTGGGCATGATCCACAACAAAAGCAGGGTTAGCAGATAAGCCAGCGCCAGCAGGTAAATCCAGCGCTGTCCCCTGCCCGGCATGCCCGCCGCAACGGCGCCGGTCAGCCCCGCCAGCACGGCCACCCACAGCGCAATCATCCACCCGCTTGGCACCAAAACAAGAAGGGCGGCCATTCCCAGAACAGGAATCGCCAGGCGTGTTTCCAGTTTTTGCTGCCCTTGCAGCAGCGGTTGCCACAACAGGAAAAAACCATAATGGGCCATCAGAAAAGCCCTGGTCCACTCCGCGCCGGTTTCGAATGCCACCGCCACATGCAGGCTCAACAACATGAGCGCCAGCCAGCGCGTATGCGATATGGACGAAAGAAATGCCGCGCAGCGGCCGGGAATGCTATTCAAGAAATTTTATGTTTACTGAAGACCCATTCAGTGTCGGCACACACACACAAAACTTGATGCAAAGAATGGCAATTTTCCAGCATCCCTGTTGATTATTCATCACGATTCTCATGAACCTTTTCCAAATTCCCTACGTGTTGCCTTGTCAATCCATGGTTTTGGCTTGTTTTGATACGGAAAAATTTTGGCATGTATTTTGCAATTGTAAATCTGGGTCCCTATTACAAGGAGTGCTAAATGAAGCACAGTCAACGCGGTTTTACCCTGATCGAAATTGCCATCGTATTGGTCATCATCGGTCTTTTACTGGGCGGTATCCTGAAAGGCCAGGAACTGATCACCAGCGCGCGCGTAAGAAATCTGGCGAATCAGATTGACGGCGTCAAGGCTGCCTATTTCGGTTTCCAGGATCGTTATCGCGCCCTGCCGGGCGATTTTAATCTGGCTGGCACACAAATCCCGAATGTGGCTTCGACTACCGTGGGCGATGGAGATGGTCAGATTGAGTCCGGCCTGGAATCCATTGCTGTCTGGGATCATCTGTCCCATGCAGGATTCATCAACGGCACGTTCACTTACAACGCCACCGAATCCAACACCACTACCCCGACCAACCCCTGGAATGCACGCATGCAGATGATTTACGACAACGTGTATGCCGTCGAATCGGGAACCGCCACGAATCGGCATAATCTTAAAACCGGGCCGCAGATCCCCGTGGAAGTGCTGGCGGAGCTGGATCGCAAGGTGGACGGTGGTGATGGCGCGGAACGTGGCACGCTGCGTTTTTCTGCTTATGCCGCTGGCGGTACCGCGCCGACCGCCGCCAACTGCTACGACGCCACCACCGGCGCCTGGCTCGCAGGCTCGGGAGAAGCCAATTGCGGGGCTGCTATCCTGTTCTGAGCCAACACAGCCCAGTCAAGCGTAACAAAGCGGCCGCAAGGCCGCTTTTTCATCCCTGGAGCAAACTGATTTCCGCCGCGGCCAGATTCTCTGCTATGCCTCGCAACACCAGCACATCGCCTTCCTCGATCACGGTTTGCGGACCGGGATTAACACCCCTGATGCCGCGCCGCCTGACCGCAATCACCTCCACCGCCAGCGAGTCGAGATGCAGGTCGTCCAGTTTCTTGCCGGTCGCCGCGGATTGAGCAGTCATCAAAACCGAAAACAGGCGGGGCTGCGCTTCCTCGTCGAGATCTTCGTCCGTATCCGTCGCACCGCGGAAGAATCCGCGCATCAGCGCATAGCGCGATTCACGCACAGACCGGATGCGCTTCAATACCTGCGAAAGCGGGATGCCCAACAGCATCAGCGCGTGTGAAGCCAGCATCAGCGAGCCTTCCATGACTTCCGACACGACTTCTGTCGCCCCCGCATCCTTCAGCTGGTCGATATGGCTGTCGTCAATGGTGCGCACGACCACGGGCAATTCCGGTTTGATGTCCTGAACATGCCTGAGAATGGACATGGATGCGTTCAGATCGGAAAAGGTGATGACCATTGCCCGGGCACGCGAAATGCCTGCCGCAATCAACACCTCGCGTTTGGCCGGGTCGCCAAACACCACGCTTTCACCCGCGGCAGCCGCCGCCTTGACCCGCTCCGGGTCAAAATCCAGCGCCACGAAAGGAATACTTTCCGTTTCCAGAAAACGCGCCAGGCTTTGTCCGCTGCGCCCGTAGCCGCACAGAATGACATGGCCGCTTTTGCCAAATGTCTTGAGCGCGATATCGTGCACCTCCTTTGCCCGGTTTGCCCATTCGCTTCCGGACAGTTTGCTGGTTATCCATTCCATGCGATGGATCAACAAGGGCGCGATCAACATTGAAATCACCAGTGCGGCCAGTACGGGTTGCGCCGTTTCCACGCTCATCAAGCCCTGATCCGCAGCCAGGGCAAGCAATACCAATCCGAACTCACCCCCTTGCGCCAGCGCCAGCGCCGTGCGGATGGAAGTGGTTTGTCCATTTCTGAACCCCCGGCAAAGCGCCCAGATCGCCAATGCCTTGCCCGCGACGATGGCCCCCAGCATGATCAGAACCTGGAGAATCTGTTGCCAGACCACGCTCAAATCCAGCCGCATGCCCACCGTGATGAAAAACAATCCCAGCAGCACATCCCGGAAAGGCTTGATGTCGTCTTCAACCTGATAGCGATATTCGGTTTCGGATACCAGCATGCCCGCCAGAAAAGCACCCAGCGCCAGCGACAAACCGGCCTGTTCGGTCAGGAAGGCCAGGCCCAGCGTTATGAACAGCAGGTTGAGCGTGAACAGTTCCGGCGATTTGGCGCCTGCCACGCGGTGAAACCACGGCCGCATCAGCTTCTGCCCGAAATACAGCAGCACCGACAACACCAGCGCGGCCTTGAGCAAGGCCCATAACAGGGTTTGCGCAAGCGAGCTGGCCGGCATGGCCAGCGCCGGGATGACAATCAGCAGCGGCACAACCGCTAGATCCTGGAATAGCAGTGCGCCCATCGCCAGCTTTCCATGGGGTGACTGCAATTCAACCCGTTCGGAAAGCAGTTTTGAAACAATGGCCGTCGAGGACATGGCCAGCGCGCCTCCCAGCGCCACCCCTGCCGGAATATCCATGCCCATCAGCCAGGCAAGCCCCAAGGTTGCAAACAGCGTCACGGCCACCTGCGCACCGCCGAAACCAAATACCGTGGCACGCATCGCCAGCATGCGTGGCAGGCTGAATTCCAGCCCCACTGAAAACATCAGAAACACAACGCCGAATTCAGCCAGATAGCGGGTCTGCGGCGTATCCGGAATCCAGCCCAGCGCGTAAGGGCCAATGGTTATGCCAGTCAGCAGATAACCCAGCATGGTCGGCAATTTGAACGTCCGCGCCAGGATGGTCACCAGCACGGCCGCTGCCAGCATGATCAGGACAAATTCGAGAGTGTTATGCATAGGCAGATAAGAGAGGATTCCCTAGTATACTTATGAAAACAATGAATCAAATCGTGAATCAAACCGATATCGCCCGCTCACTATCGCTTGCCCGGAATGTCCTGCACATCGAGGCAGAGGCGGTGCAAGCCCTTGCAGACAGGCTCGACGAACAGTTTCATCGCGCCGTGCAACTCATCATGGCCTGCAAAGGCCGGGTCGTCGTGACCGGCATGGGCAAATCCGGCCACATCGCCGGCAAAATAGCGGCAACGCTCGCCAGTACCGGCACGCCGGCTTTCTTTGTCCACCCCGGCGAAGCCAGCCATGGCGACCTCGGCATGATCGCGCACGATGACGTGGTGATTGCGCTGTCCAATTCCGGCGAGAGTGCAGAAATCACGGCCATCCTGCCGCTGATCAAACGTCGTGGCGCCAGGCTCGTTGGCATGAGCGGCAACCCTGCCTCGACGCTGGGACGCGAATCCGACGTGCATCTCAATGCCGCCGTCGACAAAGAGGCCTGTCCGCTCAACCTGGCCCCGACAGCCAGCACGACTGCCGCGCTGGCGCTGGGCGATGCGCTCGCCGTCACGCTGCTGGATATGCGCGGCTTTACTCCGGAAGATTTCGCCCGCACCCATCCCGGTGGCAGCCTGGGCAGAAGGCTGTTGGTTCACGTGCGCGATGTCATGCATACAGGTGATGCCCTGCCTGTCGTCGACCATGTTGCGTCGTTGAAAGATGCCCTGCTGGAAATGACCAGAAAGGGATTGGGCATGACCGCCATCGTCGACGAATCCGGCCATGTGGTCGGCGTGTTCACCGACGGCGACCTCCGGCGGGCGCTGGAAAAATCCATTGACATGCATACTGCACGGATTGCCGATCTGATGGGACGCAACCCCAAAACCATTGGCCCGGATCAGCTTGCCGTGGAAGCTGTTGAAAAAATGCAAAACCTGAAAATCAACGGACTGCTCGTGATAAACAGTGAAGGCAAACTCGCTGGCGCGCTCAACATGCACGATCTTCTCAAGGCGGGGGTGGTGTAATGACCCAGGATGCGATTGAACGCGCTCGTGCCATCAAGCTGGTTGCATTTGACGTCGACGGCATCATGACAGATGGTTCGCTTTATCTGACCGATGACGGACATGAGATAAAGGCTTTCAATTCACTCGATGGCCACGGCCTGAAAATGCTCAAGAGCACCGGCGTTGAACTGGCCATCATTACCGGCAGAACTTCACAGCTTGTCATCCACCGTGCGCGCAATCTGGGGATTACCCACTTGCATCAGGGCGCTCACGACAAGCTCACGGTATACCGGCAACTGTTGCAAGACCTGAACCTCAGCGAAGCACAAACAGCCTATATGGGCGACGATGTCGTGGACCTGCCGGTGATGCGGCGTTCGGGTCTGGCAATCACCGTTCCCGCGGCGCCCGATCTGGTCAAGGCGCATTCCCACTACCTTACCCGGCGGGAGGGTGGAAGAGGCGCCGTCCGCGAAGCCTGTGAATTCATCATGCGCGCGCAGGGAACCTTCGACGCGCAAATGGCAATTTATCTGGCATGATTGACCGCAACGCATACTGGCTGCCTCTCGTCATCCTGGCTTTGCTGGCAGCACTGAGTTTCTGGCTGGAGCAGAGCATTCAGGAAGCAGGCAGCCCGCGCAAAAAAAACGGGAACGCGCCAGACTCCATCATCGAAAACTTCAAGGCCTCCAGCACGGATGAAGCCGGCATTCCGCGCTACCGTCTGACAGCCAGCAAACTGAGTCACTTCCCGGCCAATGACCAGACCCTGCTTGAACAACCGCAGTTCACCCACTTGCATGCCAGGCAGGGCGAAATGATCGTGAGTTCGCGCCGCGCCAGCGTTAGCGCCAAAGGTGAAGAAGTTGTTTTTACCGACGACGTCAGTCTCCGGCGCACGGCATCTGCCGGACGTGGCGCGCTTTCCGTGAAAAGCCAGTCACTCAAGGTTCTGCCCGATCAGGAACAGATCATTTCCCAGCAACCCGTCACCATTACCGCGCCAGGCCTGCAAGTATCCGCAATGGGCATGCAGTTGTCCGGCAAAACCCGAATTCTCAAACTGAGGGGCCGCGTCAAGGCCCAGTTCCAAAATGCACCCCGCGCTTAGCTTTCTCCCGATTTTGATGCTGGCGACAGCATTGCCCTTACCCGCCCTTGCCGAAAAAGCAGACCGGGACAAACCCGTCCACCTGGAAGCCGACAACGTTACGCTGGATGACATCAAAAAACTCAGCGTATTCCAGGGCAACGTGTTATTGATTCAGGGCACACTGATGATGCGGGCAGACCGCATCGAGGCCCGGCAAAACGGCGATGGCCTGCAAAGCGTATCCGCCAGTGGCCGGCCCGTAAGTTTCCGCCAGAAACGGGACGGTGTTGAAGAGTACATCGAGGGATATGCCAATCAGGTTGAATTTGATAACGTGCAAAGTCTGCTCAGCCTGTCTGGCGAGGCGCGCCTGCGCAAGGGAGACGATGAAATCCGGGGCAGCCTGATTACTTATGACGCCAAAACCGAGTTCTACAAGGTAGCGGGGCAGCAGAACGCTCAAGGCTCCAACAACCGCGTTCGCGTTGTCATCCGGCCCAAGCCAAAAAATGAAGGGGACAAATCTCCCCAGGAAAACAAGAACAAACCAGTTAAATGATGACCAAGCTTGTTGCCGAACATCTCCGCAAAAGCTACAAGAATCGCACCGTTGTCCACGACGTATCGCTTGAAGTGGGCAGTGGCGAGGTTGTCGGCCTGCTTGGGCCGAACGGTGCGGGGAAAACCACCTGTTTTTACATGATAGTCGGGCTGGTCGTTGCCGATGACGGCGCCATTCAGCTCGACGAACATCAGCTAACCCATCTCCCCATCCACAAGCGGGCCCGCCTGGGTTTATCCTATTTGCCGCAGGAACCTTCAATTTTCCGCAAGCTGTCGGTTGCCGACAATGTGCGCGCCGTGCTTGAACTGAAGGGCTATCAGGAATCCGACCTGGAAGAACATCTCAACAACCTGCTGGAGGATTTGCACGTTGGCCATTTGCGCGATGCCTCGGCCATGAGTCTTTCCGGTGGCGAACGCCGGCGGGTGGAAATCGCCCGGGCGCTAGCCATGAATCCGCGTTTCATCCTGCTGGATGAGCCTTTCGCCGGCGTGGATCCGCTTGCCGTGCTGGACATCCAGAAACTGATCCGCTTCCTCAAGGAACGCCATATCGGCGTGCTCATTACCGATCATAACGTCCGCGAAACACTGGGAATTTGCGACCGCGCCTATATCATCAATGAGGGCCGGGTTCTGGCCTCCGGAAATCCCGACGACATCATTCACAATGACACCGTGCGCAAGGTTTATCTGGGGGAAAACTTCAAACTGTAGTAGTCTAAAGCTGGCACGATTTTTGTCCGATAGTAGGCAGTATGAAGCACAATCTCCAGCTCAAGCTCTCCCAGCATCTCGCGCTTACCCCGCAACTGCAGCAATCCATTCGCCTGCTGCAGCTTTCCACGCTTGAACTGAACCAGGAACTCGAGCAGATTCTCCAGGAAAACCCCTTGCTGGAACGCGAAGGTGAAAGCGAAGAAGAAACGCACGCTCCCCAGCAATCCGCCAGTGAAAGCCCCACGGAAACCACCACCGAATCTCAGCCTGAAAGCAGTCCGGATGACCGGCAGACCAGTCTGGATGAAATGGACTGGAATGACTACAGCGCCCGTGGCGGAGATGACGAAGATGATTCGGGACCGCAGATGGCTGCCGCTTCCACCACCCTGCGCGAACACCTGGCATCGCAAATTTCGCTGGTACCCCTGACCAGGCGCGATCAGGCTTTGGTCACCATGCTGATCGATGCGCTTGATGAAGATGGCTACCTGGAGCAATCCCTTGAGGAAATTGCGGCCAGCCTGGACCCTGAACTGGAAATCGAGTTCGAAGAACTCGAAATTGCCTTGAGACACCTGCAAAACCTGGATCCCACCGGGGTTGGCGCCCGTGACTTGAGCGAATGCCTGACGCTGCAATTGAAAGCACTCCCTGAAACCACGGAATCCCGCGACATCGCAATGAAAATCGTGGGGGAACACCTGAGCCTGCTGGCGGCGAGAGACATCGGCAAGCTCAAGAAGGCATTGCATATCGATGACGCCGAATTACGCGCCGCCCGCCAGCTCATTCTGAACCTCAACCCCAAGCCGGGGGCAAATTACGGCACGGGCGATATCCATTATGTGGTACCGGATGTTTACATCAGAAAAATCAAGGGGTTCTGGCTGGCCAGCCTGAATCCGGATGCCATGCCCAAACTGCGCATCAACCGGGTTTATGCCGACATCCTCTCCCGGCACCGCGAGTCAGGCGGTCAACTGTCCACGCAATTGCAGGAAGCCAAATGGCTGATAAAAAACGTGCAACAGCGTTTTGACACGATTCTCCGGGTATCCCAGGCGATTGTGGACCGCCAGCGCAACTTCTTCGAGCACGGCGAAGTGGCCATGCGCCCCTTGGTGCTCAGGGAGATTGCCGATGCCGTGGGCTTGCATGAATCCACCATTTCCAGAGTGACCACGCAAAAATACATGATGACCCCGCGCGGCCTTTATGAACTCAAATACTTCTTCGGCAGCCATGTTGCCACCGAAGCGGGCGGCGCCTGCTCGTCCACCGCCATCCGCGCACTGATCAAGCAGCTGGTGGGAGCCGAGAATCTGAAAAAACCGCTTTCCGACGGCCAGATTGCCGAAGTGCTCGGCCAACAAGGGATAGTCGTGGCGCGCCGAACTGTCGCAAAATATCGCGAATCCCTGCAAATCCCGCCCGCCAACCTGCGTAAATCCCTATAAATTCCGGGCTTGTTTGACTTGAAAAACAGCCGGTTCTCCCCTAACTTAAGAGTGTGGAGTTCCTTTTTAAATTACCCCAATAATCTGTCCCGCTTCTCTGAGTGTAGAGGGCGGGATTTTTTTACTCTGTAACTTCTGGAGGCTTATATGAATCTCAATATTTCCGGCCATCATCTCGAAATCACTCCGCCCATTCGCGAATATGTAGCGGGCAAGCTTGCGCGGATCAAACGGCATTTCGATCATGTCATTGATGCGTCGGTAATCATGCAAGTGGAAAAGCTCATCCACAAGGTCGAGGTCAAGCTGCATGTCCGGGGCAAGGATTTTCATGCGCATGCGGAAGACGGCAACATGTATGCCGCGATTGACCTGATGACAGACAAACTGGACCGGCAAATCGTAAAACACAAGGAAAAGAATGCGGATCACCATCCCGAAGCCGGCGGGGTGAAACACCAATCGGCTGAAGTATAATCCGCCCGTCAGGGCCGCATTGCCGGCCCTGACGCGTCGCGGGATACTGACCGTTCAATCCGGGCTTCAATGCATCATGGATGAATGGATTTGATTTCAGCCTGCATGCCAAATTGAACGATATCCGCCTATCATGAAATTCCGGCACACCATCTGAGCACACAATCCGACTGGCGTCGAAAAAAACAATGATGAACTTGATTGCGCCCCTTGTCAGTCCTGAGAGCACCGTCTTCAACCAGGCTTTTTCCAGCAAGAAAAAACTGTTTGAACATGCTGCGCTGCTGTTTGAAACCTTGAAGGGTTTGAAACACCAGGAAGTTTTTGACAGCCTGTTTGAGCGGGAGCGCCTCGGTTCCACCGCGCTGGGTTTTGGCGTCGCCATTCCGCATGGCCGCATCAAAAGTCTGAAGGAAGCGACGGGTGCATTTTACAGGCTGAAACCCGGGCTGGAATTTGACGCGCCCGACAACCAGCCGGTCAGCCTCTGTTTCATCCTTCTGGTGCCGCAGGATGCCAATGAGCGCCATCTGCAGATTCTGGGCGAACTGGCTCAGCTTTTTGGCGATGCCGCCACGCGCGACCAGCTTCTGGCAACCCCTTCGCCAACCGAATTGCACAAATTGCTGACCACATGGAAACCGTAAGCGTCGTTTCCATAGGCAAGCTGTTCCAGGACAATGCTGAATCGCTCAATCTAAGCTGGCTCGCCGGGCGTGATGGCGGCACCCGGGAGTTGAATTCCGAGTCCCTGCACAAATCAACCCTGGCGCCGGTCGGCCATCTGAATCTGATTCACCCCAACCGCATTCAGGTGGTGGGCAATCCGGAAATGGATTACCTGCGAAAGCTGAGTTCGGGCTCGCTGCAGGAAAAGATGGATCACCTCTTCACGCATGACTTGGCAGCTGTCATCTTCGCAGATGGCGAAACACCACCTGAACTGCTGGTCGATACCGCCATCCAGACCCGCACACCCTTGCTTGCCTCAAGCCGCTCAAGCCCGGATGTCGTTTTGCATCTCGGACATTACCTGACCCAGAATCTCGCGGAGTCCACCATTGTGCACGGCGTTTTTCTGGAAGTGACAGGTGTGGGCATTCTCATACGTGGTCAGGCCGCGGTAGGAAAAAGCGAACTGGCGCTGGAACTGATCGCGCGCGGTCACCGGTTGATCGCCGACGATGCGGTGGAGCTTCGCCATGTGGCGCCCGATACCCTGGAGGGCAGTTGCCCGGAACTGCTGCGCGATTTTCTGGAAGTGCGTGGCCTGGGCATTCTCAACATCCGTTCGCTGTTTGGCGAAACAGCCGTCAAGCTTAAAAAAAATCTCAAGCTGATCGTGGAACTGATCAAACCCAGCGACAGCATCGACCCGATCAGCCGCCTGGACATGGAAGCATCCAGAACGAACATTCTCGATGTGGAAATCCCTACTGTCCGGATTCCTGTCGCGGCCGGGCGAAACCTGGCTGTCCTGCTGGAAGTGGCGGTACGCAATTACATCCTGAAAAGCCGGGGCATCAATCCGGCGGCGGAACTCATGGCGCGGCAGCAAAGCTTGATGGGCAGGGAAAGCTGATGCAGGTTGTGCTGGTATCGGGACTGTCCGGTTCTGGCAAGAGCATTGCCGTTGCCGTACTGGAAGATGCCGGCTACTACTGCATCGACAATCTTCCGCTCACCCTGGTTGACGAAGTTGTGCGGCACCTGTGCTCATCCGGCCAGGAAAAAATCGGCATTGCCGTCGATGCACGTAGCGGCGGAGATTTCTCGGCTTTTCCAGCCATGGTGGAAAAACTCAAGGCGGACGGCTATGACGTCAAGGTCATATTTCTCGAAGCAAAAACCCTGACGCTGGTAAAGCGTTTTTCCGAAACCCGCAGGCGCCATCCACTTTCTTCCGACACCGTTTCGCTCTCCGAGGCGATTCAGCTTGAGCGCGAGAAGCTTGGCGAAGTGGTTGAAAGCGCCCACCGCATCGATACCAGCGATCTTTCGCCGAGCGCGCTGCGGCTGTGGATCAAGGATCTGATCTCGGTCGATCGTTCCCGCATTACCCTGCTATTCCAGTCTTTTGGTTTCAAGCATGGCATCCCGCTGGACGCTGATCTGGTGTTCGATGTGCGCTGTCTTCCCAACCCGCATTATGTGCCCGACCTGCGGCCACTGACCGGCAAGGACGATCCGGTCAAGGCCTATATCGAAGCCAGCCCCAACGCCATGGCCATGCTCGCCGACATCCGCGCCTTTGTGGAAAACTGGCTGCCCTGCTTCATCCGCGATCATCGCGCCTACCTGACCGTGGCGATTGGCTGCACGGGCGGACAGCATCGTTCCGTTTATTTTGTCGAATCGCTCGGCGCTGCCTTCCGCGACCGCGAACAGGTGCTAATACGGCATCGGGAACTGGTTTGACATGCCCAACACAAGGTCCATCGCAGTACTCCTGAAACCAGGCGACTACGCCATCTTCCTCCTGGGGTGTTTTCTTGTTTCGTCGCTGTTCCTGTTCAAGCCGCATAACGCCTCCGGGCAAACCGTGGTTGTCCGCGCAAAGGGCCAGATCGTGGCGGAACTGCCCTTGCATACCCCGCGCACCCTGAACATTTCCGGAACAATGGGAAACAGCGTGATTGAAATCGTCATGGGCAAGGCGCGCGTCATCGGCGATCCCGGCCCCCGGCAAATCTGCGTGAAGCAGGGCTGGATCAGCCGCGCGGGGGATGTACTGTTATGTCTTGCCAACCAGGTCACGCTGGAAATTCCGGGGCCATCCACTGGCATGGACACGCTCAATTACTGATGGCCCATCATTCTTATCCCAAGCGCGAAGTCATTTTGCCTGTTACCGCCGAAGACCGTCGGATTGCGGGACTCGCTGCCATTGCCATCGGCCTCACCTTGGCCGAAGCCGCACTGCCCAGCCCGATTCCCGGCATCAAACCTGGCCTGGCCAACATTGTTATCCTGCTGGTGCTCCTGCAACATGGCTTCAAAACAGCGGCCTGGGTTTCAGTCATCCGGCTACTGGCTGGCAGCCTGCTGCTGGGCAGCTTTCTTTCGCCCGGATTCTGGCTGGCAGCCTCGGGCACCGCAGCCAGTCTGTTGATGCTTTCCATCACTCAGCACCTGCCGGGAAAACTTTTCGGCCCGGTTTCGCTCTCGATCCTGACGGCTTTCTCACATATCGGCGGACAGCTTCTGTTAGCCTGGGCCTGGTTATTGCCTTCGTCCGGCATCGTCGCGCTATTGCCAGTCTTTGCCCTGGCGGCCCTGATATTTGGCGCGGCCAACGGTCTTGTCGTCGCCCGGTTGATTGCCGGAAAACCGGACATGGGCGCACAATCGGCCCATGTCTGAAAAAACCATCACGCTCGCGCTTAGCGGCGCATCGGGTCTGGC
>CAYOJA010000046.1:0-16504 GCA_964404175.1 uncultured Thiobacillus sp.
GCGGTCCCGCACCACCTCCATCTCGTATTCTTTCCAGCCAATCAGCGATTCCTCGATCAGCAGTTCGTGCGTGGGCGAGGCTTCCAGACCGCGGGTGCAGATTTCGACAAACTCGTCCATGTGGTAGGCAATGCCGCCACCCGTGCCGCCCATGGTGAAGGATGGCCGGATGATGACCGGAAAACCCAGCCCCGCCTGCACCTGCTTGGCTTCTTCCATGCTGTGCGCGATGCCGGAACGGGCTGACCCCAGGCCGATTTTGGTCATGGCCTGTTTGAATTTCTCTCGATCCTCGGCCTTGTCGATGGCTTCCTTCTTTGCGCCGATCATCTCGACGTTGAACTTTTCCAGCACACCGTGCTTGGCCAGATCAAGTGCGCAATTGAGCGCCGTTTGCCCGCCCATGGTGGGCAACAGCGCATCCGGACGTTCCTTCTCGATGATTTTCGCCACCACCTGCCAGGTAATCGGCTCGATATAGGTCACATCCGCCATGTCGGGGTCGGTCATGATGGTCGCTGGATTGGAGTTGACCAGGATGACCTTGTAGCCTTCTTCCTTCAGCGCCTTGCAGGCCTGCGCACCAGAATAGTCGAACTCGCACGCCTGGCCGATGATGATGGGGCCTGCGCCTATAATGAGGATGCTATTTATGTCGGTTCTTTTTGGCATATCAGCGATGCTTTGTTTCCATCATCGACACGAAACGGTCGAACAGATAACTCACGTCATGCGGCCCCGGACTTGCCTCGGGATGCCCCTGAAAGGAGAACGCCGGCACATCGGTGCGCGCAATGCCCTGCAATGAGCCATCAAACAATGAAACGTGAGTGGTTTTGATATTGGCAGGCAGTGTGGCCGCATCCACCGCGAAGCCGTGGTTCTGGCTGGTGATCGCCACGCGGCCAGACTCCAGATCTTTTACCGGATGGTTGGCGCCATGATGTCCGAACTTCATCTTGACCGTTTTTGCACCGGAGGCCAGCGCCAGCAACTGGTGGCCAAGACAGATGCCAAAAGTAGGCACCTGTTTTTCGACAATGGATTTGATCGCGCTGATGGCGTAATCGCAGGGCTCCGGGTCACCAGGTCCGTTGGAAAGAAAGACGCCATCCGGATTCATCGCCAGCACCTCGGCAGCCGATGTCTTGGCTGGCACCACAGTCAGGCGGCAGCCGCGCGAGGCAAGCATGCGCAGGATGTTGCGCTTGACGCCGTAGTCATAGGCCACGACATGAAACCTGTCCTGGCCGCGCGGCACATAGCCCTTGCCCAGCGCCCATTCGCCCTCGTTCCATTCGTAGGTTCCGGGACTGGTTACTACCTGGGCCAGATCCATGCCGGCCAGTCCCGGGAAAGCGCGTGCGGCGGCGAGCGCTTCGGCTTCATCGATGCGGCCAGCCATGATGCAACCGTTTTGTGCGCCCTTCTCCCGAAGAATGCGGGTTAAACGCCGGGTATCGATATCAGAGATGGCGACAATGCCTTGCGCGTTCAGGTACTCCGTCAAGGACTGACTGGCGCGGAAATTTGAATACAGACGTGGCACATCCCGCACCACCAACCCTGCGGCATGAATGCGCTCTGCTTCCACATCCTCCTTGTTGATGCCGTAATTTCCAATGTGCGGATAGGTCAGCGTAACGATCTGGCGCGAATAAGAGGGATCAGTGAGGATTTCCTGATACCCGGTCAAGGCGGTATTGAATACCACTTCTCCGGTCGTCGTGCCATCAGCGCCGATGGAAAGACCGCGAAATACCGAGCCGTCGGCAAGCGCAAGAAGGGCGGGCTGGGCCTTGGGCACAGGAAACTCCAAAATTGCTTAGGGGTGAGAGACAGGGCAAACGCGGAAGATTACCGGCCTGCCCGAATTGAGTGAGAATTATACCGTGAGCGTCATGTTACGGCAATGCGACACCCTGGTTTTCATTGTTTTCATTTAAAAATCAGCGCAGCAGGTGATCCAGCCCGCCATCCATGTGCAGTTCGGTAAGCTCGGTGAAACCGCCGATGCATTTGCCGTCCACGACAATTTGCGGCACGGTGCGCGCGCCATGGGTCACGGCGGAAAACTCCTTGAGCGCCACGCGATCAAGATCGATGCGGACTTCGTCATAGCCGATGCCGCGCTTGTCGAGAAAGGCCTTGGCCTTGACGCAAATGGGACAGGTGCCCGTGCTGTAAACCTTGACTTTGTTCATAGCCACTCTCTATTTCAAACCCAGCACATCGCGCATGTCATACAAGCCAGGACCCTTGCCTTGCAGCCACTTGGCCGCTCGCAACGCGCCCTGCGCGAAAGTGGCGCGGCTGCTGGCCTTGTGGGTCAGCTCGACGCGCTCGCCTGTGCCTGCAAACAGCAGTGTATGGTCGCCAACGATATCGCCGCCACGCACGGTAGCGAATCCGATCGTTTCCGGCTTGCGCTCGCCGGTCAGCCCTTCGCGCCCGTAGATGGCACAGGTTTTGAGATCGCGCCCCATAACACCCGCCACGGCCTGACCGATGCCCAGCGCGGTTCCGGAAGGCGCATCGACTTTGTGCCGGTGATGGGCTTCGATGATTTCGATGTCATAACCTTCATTCAGCACGCGTGATGCTGTTTCAGCCAGTTTCATCAGCAGATTGACGCCAACACTGAAATTCGGCGCGAACACGATGCCGATTTCCCTGGCTGCGTGTTCGATGGCGGCCTTGCCGTTGGCATCGAAGCCGGTGGTGCCGATGATTAGATTAACCTTTGCCCTGCGGCAGGCATCGAGATACTGCAACGTGGCCTCGGGCCGGGTAAAGTCCACCAGCACGTCCGCGCCCCGTAGCGCGCCTTCCAGGCTATCCGTAATTACCACGCCACGTGTCCCGCCGAGCAGGCTGGCATCCTGACCAACGCTCGCATGACCCGCACGATCCAGCGCGCCATGCAGCACGCAACCCGCATCCAGGGCGACGGCCTCCAGCAGGGCGCGCCCCATTCTCCCGGACACTCCGGCAATGACTGTCTTCAATTGATTCATTTCCTGATTTTCAGCGGCCCCAGGACTTTTTCTTCTTCGATGAGCCAGCGACCATCCACCAAAATCAATCTCAACTGCTTGATGACCGCATCCTGATATGAGTCTGAAGTGTAGAACTGGTTAAACGTCACCAGCGCTTTCTTATCGCCCTGCATTTCCGCGGAAATCGAATCCAGTTTCAGATCGATATTGCGCGACAGCCCCAACAGCAGACGACGGCGCTTTTCCCACTCCGCACGGCCCAAGCCACCCTGCGGCCTGAAGCTGGAGGCATAGGCCGCGATATAGGCATCTTCATCCCGTACCCGCCAGGCTTGCGCCCAGGCGTTTGTGGCAGCCACCACCTGTTCTTCCGGCGATTGCGCGGGTTGTGCCGCATCCGGGAAAGCGGGCATCACATCCGGCTTGACTGCCTCGACATTGGCCGCTGTTTGCAGCGCGACGGGTTCTGGCGGCCGGTCAGCGAGTGGCGCCGGTTTGCTCTTCGTTTCAGCCGGTTGAACTTCAGCCTGCCTGAGCGGCGGAACAATGGACGTTTCGTCCAGACGGCGATCGGTCTGGTTCACCGGCGCGGTGGCCTCCACAGGCGCGGAGGCAGGCGTTGCCGTAGCTGCGACCTTGTCAGTGACAGGCTCTACCGGGCTGGCAGGCGGAACAGGCGCGGCCAGGGGAACGCTATCCGGAACCACCGGCGGTTTTGCCGGCGCCACCGCCGTTTGTTCGGCCGGCTTGACCATTGCAGCAGGCGAATTGGCCGGGGAGAAGCCCTCTCCTTCGATACGCGCCAGCACATCGCCCTCGAAAATCAGCGTCAGGCGTTTTTTCTCGGTGAGCTTGCCGGAAGTACGATAGTTGTAGACATAATCCCAGCGATTGCCGTGGAAGGGATCCACCAGCAGCGGCGTGCCCAGAAGAAAGCGCACCTGCGAACGGGTCATGCCCGTCTTGAGCTTGTCGACTGCTTCCTGTTCAAGCGCGTTACCCTGCTGGACGTCTATGCGATGAGGGGACAGGGGAATATTCTTGGTACTGCATCCAGCTAGGGCAAGCAATAGGGAAACAAGCACAACTGGAAACTGGCGCATGGCTTTCACTTCACCACTCCGGACACAAGCTGCAAAAGCGTTATCATAACCGTTCTCACCATGATTCGGAGTTCTGCATGAGCCAACCCAGCGACCTGAAGAGCATAGGCCTGAAGGCTACCCTGCCGCGTCTGAAAATCCTTGACCTGTTCGAACAGAGCCGCAAGCGGCACATGACCGCCGAAGAAGTTTACAAACTGTTACAGGACGAAGGTCAGGATATCGGTCTTGCCACGGTTTACCGGGTGTTGACTCAGTTCGAGCAGGCCGGCCTGCTGATGCGCCACCATTTCGACAGCGACAAGGCGGTATTTGAACTCAATCAGGGCGAGCATCATGATCACCTGGTCTGCCTGCAATGCGGCCGCGTGGAAGAATTTTATGATGCCGAAATCGAGAAGCGTCAGAAAAAAATCGCGCAGGAACGCGGCTTTGACATTCACGACCACTCTTTGCAGATTTACGCGGACTGCACGAAAAATTCTTGTCCGCATCGGCCAAAGAAATAACTCAGGCTGTTCGCGTTCTGCCTTTGCCGGTTTTCCTGGCGCCTGCGGATTCCCGCATCTCACGCGCATGTTTCAGTGTCGTTTCCGTGATTGCTTGACCGCCCAGCATGCGGGCAATTTCCAGCACGCTTCCCTCCTGATCAAGCGGCTCAACCTGGCTGATCACTTTGTCCATGCCCGCCAGCTTGCTGACACGCAGGTGCTGGCGGCCGAATGCGGCCACTTGTGGCAGGTGCGTTACCACCAGCACTTGCCGGCTTGAAGCCAATTGCGACAGCCTTCGGCCCACGGCTTCCGCCACCCCGCCGCCAATACCGACATCCACCTCGTCGAAAATCATTGTCGGCACGCCTGCTTCACCAGATAACGCGGTCTGGATGGCCAGGCTGATGCGCGAGAGTTCGCCACCGGATGCAACTTTTTCCAGCGGCCCCAGCGCAAGACTGGCATGGCTGCTGACCTGAAATGCAGCATCTTCCAATCCATGGGCCTGCGGCTCGCAAGGCGTCAGTTTCACCGCGAAACGGCCATCGCTCAAGGCAAGTTCCGACATGGTTTGCGTTACCGCCTTCTCAAGCTCGGCCCCCGCCTTACTTCTCATGGTTGAAAGTTTTCGGGCACAGGTTAAGTAAACCATTTCCGCCCCCCGTGTCTCGGCTTCCAGTGCTTCAATATCCTGCTCCGCATCCAGCGTTGCCAGCCTGGCCAGCCAGCCCGCATGCCGTTCGTGCAGTTCCAGGGGGGTCAGGCGATGTTTGCGGGAAACACGCAGCACTTCAGCCATCCGGCGATCCAGGTCTGCCAGCTTTTCCGGATCAAGGCTCAGACGATCGGCATGACGGCTCAAGCCATGCCGTGCCTCTTCAAGGCTGTTGATTGCCGCTTCGAACAACGCCTGTTCATCCGTCAGGCTTCTGTCCTTTTCAAGCATTTCCAACAGCAGCGCGTGTAACTGACTGAGGCGATGAAGCACACCCGTTTCCTCATCGTCCATGCCGGCAAGCAGTTGCGCGGATGATTCCATCAGGCCGGACATGTGCGCCTGCCGCTGATGATCCGCCTGCAATTCCTCCCAGTTTCGCAAGTCTTCGAGCAGGGGTCCTGCCTCGGCTATCGCAGCCTCCAGACCTTCTTTTTCCAGCAATCTGGCACCTGCCTCTTCCCGTGCCGCCTGCAGACGCTTGATCGCTGCCTGCCATCCGCGCCAGGCTGCCACGGTTTCCTGCGATTCGCGCCGGGCGCCCGCATATTCATCGAGCAGTTCGCGCTGGATAGGTGGTTTGAGAAGCGCATGGTGCGCATGCTGGCCGTGGATGTCGACCAACTGCTCACCCAGTTCCCGGAGTTGCGTCAAGGTCACGGCAGCGCCATTGATGAAGGCCCGGCTGCGTCCTTCCGCCTCTATTATCCTGCGCATGAGACATTGGTCTTGATCGGCTTCGAGTCCGTTTCCCTCCAGCCAGCTCTTTACCAAAGGCATTTGAGCGACATCAAATTCAGCGCTGATTTCGGCCTTTTTGGCGCCCGGACGCACCACACCTGATTCGGCCCTGTCGCCCAGCACCAGCGACAGCGCATCGACCAGAATGGATTTGCCCGCCCCGGTCTCGCCGGTCAGTACTGTCATGCCGGGATGTAAGTCGATTTCCAGTGCATCAACCAGAATGAAATCCCGGATCGAAAGGTGGCGCAGCATTGATTTAAAGTGAATTCAAATCGTGATGGAGTTAAAGCTGCTTTCCCCAATGCAGTTTTTGCCGCAGCGTATCGTAATAACTGTAGTGCTTGGGATGCAGCAGGGTCACATTGAAAGGCACGCGGTAGATGCGAACCCGGTCCCCTGGTTGCAAATCGAAATTGCGCTGACCATCGAAGTGCACTCGCGCGTCATCCGCGTGATGAAGAATGATGTCCACATGCGACTGGCTGCTGACGGCAATCGGACGGGCGGACAGCGTGTGCGGACAGATCGGCACCAGCGCAATGGCTTCCAGCGTGGGGAAAAGTATCGGCCCGCCAGCCGACAGCGCATAGGCCGTGGAGCCCGTGGGCGTTGCCACGATCAGGCCGTCCGAGCGCTGAGTGTAGACGAACTCGTTGTCGATGATGACTTCGAACTCGATCAGCCTGCCCGTGCCGGCCTTGCTGACCACCACGTCATTGAAAGCCGAGGCTTCGGTCACAACCTCACCATTGCGCTCTATGCGGGCAGAGAGCACGATGCGTTCCTCGGCGTCATATTCGCCCGCCAGCATGCGCGAGAGCTCGCTCTCCATGTTTTCAATGGTGATATCGGTGAGAAAACCCAGCCTGCCCTGATTCACGCCAATCAAGGGAACAGGATACGGCGCCAGCGCCCTGGCAATGGAAAGCATGGTGCCGTCGCCCCCGAGCACAACCACCACATCGACAGTCTGGGCCAGTTCGGAAAGATTGGCCCGCTGATAGCCGGCGATATTCAGCCTTTCCGCTGTCTGGCTGGCCAGCACCACCTGGTATCCCTGTTGGGCGAGGAAACCGGCAAGGTGCTGAACAGGTCCGCCGATAGCAGTACTGTCACATTTGCCCACCAGGGCAACGGTATGGAAAGGTTTAGGCATAGGCCCCATTATACGAACATCACGTTAGAATGAATGCCGTTTGATTGTTCCGACCATGTTAACCGACCGCGCTCGCACCCTTCTTAAAATACTGGTTGAACGTTATATCGCTGAAGGCGAACCGGTTGGTTCGCGCACGTTATCGCGGCACTCCGGCCTGGACCTGTCGCCCGCGAGCATCCGCAATATCATGTCGGATCTGGAAGAAATGGGGTTTGTCGCCAGCCCGCACACCTCATCAGGCCGGGTGCCAACACCACGCGGCTACCGTTTTTTCGTCGACACGCTGTTGACAGTCCGTCCGATCGACCAGTCCGCGCTGGGCCAGCTCGAAAAACAGCTGGCACCGGATGATCCGCACAAGCTGCTTTCCGCGGCTTCGACACTGCTTTCCGATCTCACCCACTTCGCGGGACTGGTCATGACGCCAAAACGCAATCCGGTCTTCCGCCAGGTCGAATTCATCAATCTGGCGGAAAAGCGCGTGCTGCTGATTATCGTCACCCAGGAAGGCGAAGTCGAAAACCGGGTGCTGCTCACGGACAAGCCCTACAGCCAATCCCAACTCGTCGAATCGGCCAATTACTTCAACCGTCATTTTGCCGGACGCTCTTTCGACCAGGTGCGCATGGCACTCAAGGATGAACTGGGCCGGATGCGCGATGACATGCAGGCTCTGATGACGGCCGCAGTGAATGCCGGCTCGGAGGCGCTGGAAGGCCAGCGCGAAACCGTGGTGGTTTCCGGCAGCCGAAATTTACTGAACGTGGAAGACCTTTCCGCCAACATGCAGAACCTGCGCCGGCTGTTCGATGCGTTCGAACAGAAAACATCCCTTCTGGCCTTGCTGGAACAGTCACGCAATGCGCAGGGCGTGCAAATTTTCATAGGTGGAGAATCGGATACCCTGCCGCTGGATGAATGCAGCCTGGTGACCGCGCCGTATGAAGTGGACGGCCAGGTCGTCGGCACGCTGGGCGTGGTGGGTCCGACCCGCATGGCTTACGAGCGTGTGATCCCCATTGTCGACATTACCGCCAGGCTGCTTTCCAACGCGCTTTCCTACCACTGATGACTTATCTGACCGAACCGCCGTTCCAGCACGGAACACCGGAAAAAACCGGCATACTGCTTGTCAATCTCGGCACGCCCGAAGCGCCCACGGCGCCCGCATTAAGGCGTTATCTCAAGGAATTTCTTTCCGATCCACGCGTGGTGGAAATTCCGCGCACCATCTGGTGGCTGATCCTGAACGGCATCGTTCTCAATACGCGCCCGAAAAAATCCGCGGCCAAGTACGCCAGCATCTGGATGCCCGAAGGTTCGCCGCTAAAAGTACATACCGAGCGTCAGGCCAAACTGCTTAAAGGCTGGCTGGGAGAACGTATCAAATCGCCTTTTCAGGTTGAATACGCCATGCGTTATGGCAATCCTTCCATAGCCAGCGTTGTGGACAAACTCAAATCAGCAGGCTGCGACCGCATCCTGCTGCTGCCGATGTATCCGCAATATGCGGCCTCCACGACTGCAACCGCCAATGACGCGGCTTTCGAGCATCTCGCCCGCATGCGCAATGCGCCGGCCTTGCGCACTCTAAAGCACTACCATGATGATCCCGGCTATATCCGCGCCATGGCCCACAACATCCGCGATTACTGGCAAAAAAATGGCCGGCCGGATGTGCTGCTGATGAGTTTTCACGGCCTGCCGCGTTACACTCTGGACAAGGGCGATCCCTATCACTGCGAATGTCAGAAGACCGGCCGCCTGCTCGCCGAGGCGCTGGGCTTGAGTGCAGAACAGTACCGTGTGACATTCCAGTCGCGTTTTGGCAAAGCCGAATGGCTGCAACCTTATACCGACAAAACTCTTGAAGCACTCGGACGTGAAGGCGTGAACCGGGTAGATGCAGTGTGTCCAGGTTTTGTCGCGGATTGCGTGGAAACACTCGAGGAAATCGCGCAGGAAGGCAAGGAGACTTTTCTGCACGCAGGTGGAAAGTCCTTTCACTACATCCCCGCCTTGAATGAGCACCCGGACTGGATTGAAGCGCTCGGAAACATCATGCTTTCCAATCTTTCCGGCTGGATAGACAAAGAGTTTGATGAAACCCTTGCCAGTCAGGCACTTCAAGACTCCGCCCGCCGGGCAGCCAGACTGGGCGCGAAAAATTAGCCTCTTCCGCCCGGAAACCCGCGCTATATAAGCGTTTGCTGTTGGACAGTTCAAAATTACTACACGAGAATAGTGCTGTTGGATATGTGGGCTTAGGCCCGCATTCCACAAGCAACTGTGCCGGGCTGATTACCCGGCATCGTTTAAGAACCCACTCTTCTGGAGGAGTCTATGCATAAGAAGTCAATCCTGCTTATTGCAGGCATGTCCATCGCAGCGCTCGCCCCGGCGTATGCAGCTGATATACGTACCGAAGCCCTTTCCGCCACCTGTATGTCCTGCCATGGGCCCAGCGGCAAAAGTGCGGGGGCCATTCCCAGTCTGGCTGGCCTCGAAAAAGGCTACTTCGTGCAAGCCATGAAAGACTTCAAGTCTGGCGCGCGCCCTGCCTCGATCATGAAAAAGCATGCCGCTGGCTATACCGATGCGGAATATGAAGCCATGGGCGCCTACTTCGCCGGCTTGAAATAATTCCAGGAGAGAAAACAATGACCATTAATCGTCGCGATTTTCTGAAAGTTTCCGGTGCAGGCGCTGCCTCCACCCTGATTACCGGCTGTGCCACCCAAGGTGGTGCGCCTGCAGCAATGAAAGGCAACCCCAAAGTCGTGGTTGTCGGCGCAGGATTTGGCGGTGCCACATGTGCCAAATACATCCGCAAATGGGGCCCCAACATCGAGGTCACCATCGTCGAGCCGAATGACAAATTTGTGTCCTGCCCGATTTCCAACTGGGTGCTCGGTGGCATGAAGACCATGGACGACATTACCCACGGCTACGACAACCTGCCCAAGCATGGCATCAAGATGGTCAAGGATTACGTGGTAGGCGTTGACACCAGCGCCCGCAAGGTCAAGCTCAAATCCGGTGGCACGCTGGACTATGATCGCCTCGTGCTGGCCCCCGGCGTCGAAGTCCGTACCGATATGGTCAAGGGCTTCAAGGAAGCCGAGGCTGCCGGCAAGGTCACCCATGCATGGAAAGCCGGTCCGCAGACCGCGCTGCTGAGAAAGCAGCTTGAAGCCATGCCCGATGGCGGCGTGTTTGTCATGTCCGTGCCGGCTGCGCCCTATCGCTGCCCGCCCGGGCCTTACGAGCGCGCCTGTCTGGTGGCCAACTATTTCAAGAAGGCCAAGCCCAAGTCCAAGATCATCCTGCTGGACGGCAACCCCGACGTGGCCTCCAAGAAAGGCCTGTTCATGTGGGCCTGGAACGAACTCTACAAGGGCATGGTCGAGTACCGTCCCAATAATCCACCCTTTGCCGTGGATGGAAACAAAATGGTTGTTTCCACCGAGTTTGATGACGTGAAGGCCGATGTCATGAACGTGGTGCCCAAACAGCGCGCTGGCGAAGTCTGCGAGATGGCTGGTGTGCGCAACGACAGCGACGGCATCTGGTGCGCGGTCAAGCTGGATTCATTTGAATCGACCACTGTGCCAAACGTGCACGTGATTGGCGACTCAGTACTATCCAACCTGCCCAAGTCCGGGCACATGGCAACCAACCACGCAAAGATTGCCGCGGCCTCGATCGTCGAAATGCTGGCTGGCCGTCCGCCCATCTCCGTCCCTGTTGTAGCCAATACCTGCTACTCGGCAACTTCGGATACCACGGCGGGCTATGTCGCCAACGTGTTCCGTTTCGAAGCGGGCAAGGGCTACGTCACCCAGCCGGATGGCGGCGCTACAGGCAAGGGCGATGAAATCAACCTGACCTACGCCGAGTCCTGGGCGCAGAACATCTGGGCTGAAGTCCTGAGCTAATCAGGGCCGTTCCAGAAAGATCAAGCGGGGCGCAAGCCCCGCTTTTTTTATGCCCAAAATTGAAACAAAACCTAGATTCGGTCGTAGACAACAAAATGGTATTCCATGCCATTTTTTTCTTCATGGCGACGGTCGCGGCTCATTTCACGCCACCGGATTTTGTCGAATGCCGGGAACCACGCATCCCCTTCAACTTCTGCCTGAATCTCTGTCAGGTATAGCCTGTCCACCAGCGGCATCACCTGCGCATACAACTCTGCCCCGCCGACAAAAAAGATTTCCTGATCATCCCCGCAGACCTCAATGGCTTCCTGAAGGGAATGTGCGATTTTTACTCCCTCCGGCGCCGGGAAACTTCCCCGCGTAATGATCACGGTTGTACGGCCCGGCAATGGCTTGCCGATCGACTCATATGTCTTGCGGCCCATCAGAATATGGTGGCCCAGGGTCAGTGACTTGAAATACTTGAGGTCTTCCGGTAGCCGCCACGGCAAGGTGTTGTTGATGCCAATGACGCGGTTTTTTGCCAGCGCCGAGATGACACTGATTCGTTGATTCTTCACGCTTGGGCCTTAGACAGCGACTGGCGCCTTGATCGCCGGATGCGGGTCATACCCTTCCAGCACAAAATCCTCGAACCTGAATTCGAACAGATTCTTCACCTCGGGATTCAGCTTCATGGCAGGCAGGGCACGTGGCTCGCGCGAAAGCTGCTCATTGACCTGGTCGAAATGATTCAGGTAAATGTGCGCATCCCCCAGGGTATGCACGAAATCGCCGGGCTTTAATCCTGTCACCTGCGCCATCATCAGGGTCAGTAGCGCATAGCTGGCGATGTTGAACGGCACGCCCAGAAACAGGTCGGCACTGCGCTGATAAAGCTGACAGGAAAGCCTGCCATCGGCGACATAGAACTGAAAAAACGCATGGCAAGGCGCCAGCGCCATCTTGTCCAGATCGGCCACGTTCCAGGCGGAGACAATGATACGCCGAGAATCCGGATTGTTTTTCAGATCATCCAGCACGCGCTGGATCTGGTCGATGTGCCGGCCATCCGGCGCGGGCCAGGAACGCCATTGATAACCATAAACCGGCCCCAGTTCACCCTGCCCGTTCGCCCATTCGTCCCAGATGCTGACGCCGTTTTCCTTCAGATAACGAATATTGGTCTCGCCCTTAAGAAACCACAGCAGTTCGTGAATAATGGAACGCAGGTGGCATTTCTTCGTTGTGACAAGCGGAAAACCTTCGTCCAGATTGAACCGCATCTGGTAACCGAAAACAGAGACGGTGCCTGTGCCGGTGCGGTCCGATTTCCGCACGCCGGTGTCGCGCACGTGGCGCAAGAGGTCAAGATAGGTTTTCATGGCTGATTGTTCGAGGCAGGAGCTGCGGCTTTATTATCGCCGCTTTCGGGAACCAGCGCATCGGCAAGAATGGTTTGCGGTCCAGCTCCATAGATGTCCCAGAAAGCAATCTCAAAATCCTGGTTATTCTGCAGCGCAAGCGCTAGTCTCTTGAATCGTCCGGCATCCTGCTGCTTCAACGATTTCACCAGCAGCATGGCCTGGCGGTAAAAAATGTGAATATTCAAATCAAACGCGCTGGCCTTGTGCCGCATTCCCGGCACATCGCGTTTACTCAGGTCAATCCGTTTGCCGCTTTGCGCCGCCTCGTAGGCCTGTTCATCGGTTGCAAACTCTGCCCCTCCCCCGTCAGCTGTCAACGAAGCCCAGCCTTCATGAAACCAGACAGGGACATTTGAATGGTAGTGCCCCACGCGCTGGCCCAGATGCAGATGCGCCAATTCATGCAGCATCAATGGTTTTAGACGCCAGCTTTCGCGCTCATTCAGATTGGGAGACAGAATCAGTCGATTGTCAGGAACTACTGCTGCGGAAAGCTTGGGCGTCAGCACATAACGCTTGAAACAGGCTTCCGTGCCGCAAACATATATTTGCACCGGCTCGGCAAAAGCGAGGTAGTGCGCCGATTCGACCTTGTTGATGGTTTTGTCGAGCAGTTCAGCCACGCGATTGGCATAGTCTTCCGCCCCGGGTTCAAACCATACTCTGGAATCCTGCGGTAATTGACTGAACCCTTCCATGGGCTGGAGGGCGCGAGGGTCGCTGACAAACAGCATGCGCGGATCATCCATCACAGAGGCGCAGCCCGCCAACAGACTAGAGGACAGCACAGCCGCCACCAGATTGGACATGAAATTCCTGCCAGACAATTTCAAAGTTCCACCCATTGGTCATTGCGCAAGCCTTCCAGAGGGCGGAAATTCGACTTGTAGGACATTTTGCGCGATTCGGCGATCCAGTAACCCAGATAAACATAAGGCAGCCCCAGCCTGCGAGCATGTTCGATCTGCCAGAGCACCGCATACGTGCCCAGCCCCCTCTTTTCCTCGCCGGGTTCGAAAAAGGTGTAAACCGCTGACAAACCATCCTGTACCTGATCGGCCAGGCTGACCATGACCAGTTTTCCGTTTTCCCGGAATTCCAGCAAGGCGCTGTTGACCTGGCTGGATAACAGAAATTGCGAGTATTGCTCGCTGTCATCCTGATCCATCCCGCCGCCTGCATGACGCATGCGCTGGTAACGCCGGTAAAGCTCAAAGTGTTCCGCCCTGAATTCAAGCAACTGGCTTGCAACAGTCAAGGTCTGATTTAGCTGCTGACACCGGCGCTGCGATCGATTGGGCCTGAACGCATCCACCCTGATCCTGACCGGCACGCAACGGTTGCAGCCCGTGCAATGCGGCCGGTACGTGTAATGGCCGCTGCGGCGGAATCCTGCCTGAATCAGCCGGCTGTATACCGCCGGGCCGATAAGATGGGCAGGCGTGGCCACTTGCGAACGCGCCTCCAGCCCCTCCAGATAGCTGCAAGGATACGGGGAGGTCAGATAAAACTGGACTCTCAGGAAAGGTGGCTCAGTCGGATGCATGAATCAGTTTAAAGTGCCACGGTAAATTGCCACGGTGTCGCGATGGGAGGTAATTCTACCAAGCGCTTCACCTCTTGAATAAAGGCAGCGCGGCTGATGGGTTTTGCACCTAACGATGCCAGGTGCATCGTCTCCATCTGACAATCGATCAGACCGAAATTCCATTTCTCCAGTTGTCCGCACAAATGCGCCAGGGCGAGTTTGGATGCATCCGTGCGTCGCGTGAACATGGATTCCCCGTAAAACATGCGGCCGATTGCCAACCCATACAAGCCGCCTGCCAGTTCACCATCGACCCAGGTTTCGATGGAATGTGCAAACCCCATTTCATGCAGCTGCGTATAGGCATCCGTCATCGATCGCCCGATCCAGGTGCCGGATTGCCCAAGCCTGGGTTCACCACAGGCTTCCATCACCTGTCTGAAACTCGTGTCCACCCGAATTTCATAGCCGCTTTTTTTCATTCGCTGTTTGAGCGACCGGGACTGTTTGAATTCGGATGGCACCAGCACCATGCGGGGATCCGGACTCCACCACAAGACAGGTTCACCCGGATTGAACCAGGGGAAAATACCCAAACGGTATGCCTCCAGAATTCGCGCCGGCGATAAATCCGCGCCTGCCGCAAGCAGCCCGTTAGGTTCGGTCAATGCTTTCTCTACTGGTGGAAAAGGGGCATCGGCTGACAACCAGGGAATCATGCGTGGATTTTGCCATGATGGATTGAAGACATTCAAAACGTTGACTGGAACCACATGTTTAATTAAGATAAGCCAATCTTTAATTAGCGTTTAAATTGGATCAGCGTAACATTTTGCTGACAGAGCCAATATGGCAATTAACATGATCTCTTGCCGCGCAAAGGTGCACGCGGGAAAGCGCGATTGCCTGCACTCGGCTTTCGCCGTCCAGTATGATTCTGCCTACATAGCGGTTCACTGGAACAGGCAAAACTCCAAACATGCGCATCAAAAACAATCATCAGCACACAATGTCATTGAGCCGATGCTTTTACTCCAGCCAGGGACAGACCAGATCGGCTCACTGTATTAATCCTTTCTCCTCCGCCCAGGCAGTCACCGGATATCACCGGACAGATTCAAGCCTGGACTTGCGCGCCCATGGCTAATCCTCCCGCAAGCATGGGCGCTTTTTTTGAGTCCCCCTCAAACGCAACCGCCTGTTTTCACTGCGGTCAGCCTGTTCCTGGAAATGCCAGCTATTCCATCCGCTACAGGCAGCGTTCCGAGCCTGCCTGTTGCCGCGGCTGTCAGGCTGTTGCTCAGACCATCATCGACTCCGGCCAGGAAGCCTATTACGAACACCGCACCGCCCTGCCGCCCACGCCACAGGATGCTCAGGCAGAGCTGGAAAAACTCGGCTTGTACGATCTGCCGGAAATCCAGCAAAGTTTCGTCAGGGCCGAGCCAGAGAATATCCGCGAGGCCGCGCTGATTCTGGAGAACATCGTCTGCGCCGCCTGTGTGTGGCTGAATGAGCGACATATTTCACAGCTGCCCGGCGTGCTTTCTGTCGAAATCAATTACGCCACCCGTCGCGCGCGCGTGCGCTGGGATTCAAGCCGGCTCAAGCTGTCGGATATTCTGCGGACCATCCAGGAAATCGGCTATGTCGCCCACCCGTTTGACGCCAGCAAGCAGGAAGAAATCTTCCGCAAGGAGCGCAACTCGGCGATTAAAAGACTAGCCATTGCCGGTCTAGGCATGATGCAGGTGATGATGTATGCCCTGCCCACCTACACGGCCGATCCTGCCGAGATGACGCCGGATATTGTTGCGCTGATGCGCTGGGCCAGCCTGATTCTGACCATCCCGGTGATTTTCTATTCGGCATGGCCGTTCTTCCAGGGCGCTTGGAAGGATATGAAGCGCAAGACATTGGGCATGGATGTTCCCGTTTCGCTGGGGGTGGGTTCGGCCTTTCTGGCCAGCGTCTGGTCAACCTTCACTCAGCAAGGCGATGTTTATTACGACTCGGTCAACATGTTCATCTTCCTGTTGCTGACCGGCCGGTTTCTGGAACTGAATGCGAGACGTCGCAGTGCCCAGGCGGCGGAAGAACTCGTCAAGCTCATTCCAGCGGTGGCAACGCGCTTGCCTGCCTGGCCTGCAAGGACTGAAGAAGTGGCTCCCGCCGCCCAACTTGCGCCAGGAGATTTTGTGCTGATCAAACCCGGGGAATCCATTCCGGCCGACGGCATCCTGGTGGACGGCATCACCAGCGTGGTCGAAGCCATGCTCACGGGAGAATCCGAACCCCGCTCAAGAAAACCGGGCGAAGCACTCATTGGCGGCACGATCAACCTGCAAAACCCTGTCGTAATGCAGGTGGAAAAAGCCGGCGAGGAAACCCGTCTTTCGGCAATTGTACGTTTGC
>CAYOJA010000047.1:0-15930 GCA_964404175.1 uncultured Thiobacillus sp.
AGCGAGCGCCGGGCTTTGGCGCAACCCGGAGGGACGGGGGTGTGGCGGGCGGCTGGCGTTGTTGCGCGGCTTGTGAAGGGATCGACCATTCACTGCGCCACGCGCCTAGCCATCCATCCCGCCACACCCCCGTCGCACATCCAATTCCTGCTGAAATAGGCTCTAAAGGCCGCAGCCGCTGGGGACGCCCATCTTCTTCAGAATCGAATCCATGGGGCAGAAGCGGGTGAAGCCGGACTGGAAGAGGTTCGCGCCGACAAACGCGGTGAACCACAGCCAGGACAACTGGCTCATGTCGGCCGTGCCGGCGAAGTGCGCCAGCGCCAGCGACAGCATGATGAAAAATCCGGCGACGATGCGCACGATGCGTTCAACAGTCATTTCAAGCTCCTTTGTTTTGAAGGTTCATCTTGCGGTAGTTGGCCGCATAGTAAAGAACGGGGATTACCACCAGCGTCAGCAGGGTGGAGACGAAAATGCCGAAAATCAGGGATACGGCCAGGCCCGAGAAGATGGGGTCGTCGAGGATGAAGAACGCACCCATCATCGCCGCGACGCCCGTCAGCACAATCGGCTTGGCGCGTGTGGCGCCGGCCAGAATCACGGCTTCCTCGAAAGCCATGCCTTCCGTCACCTGCTGGTTGATGAAATCCACCAGCAGGATGGAGTTGCGCACGATGATGCCGGCGAGCGCGATCATGCCGATCATCGAAGTGGCGGTGAATTGCGCGCCCAGCAGCGCGTGGCCGGGCATGACGCCGATGATCGTCAGCGGAATCGGCGCCATGATGATGAGCGGCGTGATGTAGGAGCCGAACTGCGCCACCACCAGCAAATAGATCAGCACCAGTCCGACTGCATAGGCAATGCCCATGTCGCGGAAGGTTTCGTAGGTGACCTGCCATTCGCCATCCCACTTGATGCTGAATCCGGCATAGGGGTCGCCCGGCTGCTTGATGAAGTATTCGGACAGGGTGCCGCCTTCCTTCAATTCACGTCCGGACAGTTCGCCGCGCATGCCGAATAATCCATAAAGCGGCGAATCCAGTTTCCCGCCCATGTCGCCCACCACGAACACAACGGGCAGAAGATCCTTGTGGTATATGGTTTTCTCGCGTTCGCCCGGCACGACCTCGATGACTTCCGAAAGTGGAATCAGGTTGCCGTTGGCGCCGCGCACCGTGAGCTTCAGCAATTCGTCGATACCGCTCTGACGTTCGGGCGGCAGCGTGATGCGCACCGGGATTTCGTATTTCGATGTTCCGCCATGGATGGGCGTGACATTCTCTCCGGACAGCCCCATCTTCATGGTGGCGACAATGTCCTTTTGCGCCACGCCCGCGACGGCTGCCTTGTTCTGCAATACGCGCAAAACAAATCGCCGCGAGTCATCCTCGATGGTGTCGTCGATGGCGACGATGCCTTCGCTCTTTTCGAACACGCCGCGAACTGCCTTGGCCACTTTCATCTGCGCGTCGTAATCCGGGCCATAGACCTCGGCGACGATGGGCGACATGACAGGCGGGCCGGGAGGCACTTCCACCACTTTTACGTCCGCGCCGTGTTTTTTCGCCACGGCTTCGATGGCCGGACGCACCGCCTGGGCGATTTCATGGCTTTTGCGATCGCGATGGTGCTTGTCGACCAGGTTGACCTGTATGTCGCCCACCTCGGGGCCGCTTCTCAGGTAATACTGGCGCACCAGGCCGTTGAAATTGATCGGCGAGGCATTGCCGGTATAGGCCTGATAATCGGCCACTTCATCAGTCTCGGCGATCACTTTTGCCATTTCGTGCAATACCTGGCTGGTTTTTTCCAGCGGCGTGCCAACGGGCATGTCCACCACAACCTGAAATTCCGATTTGTTATCGAAGGGCAGCATTTTCAGAATAACCAGCTTGACGACGGCAAGCGATACGGAAAGCAGAATCGCGACGCCAATACCCAGCCAGAGTTTCTTGCGCATGGACTTGCCTGCATCCCCGCCCAGAAAGGGTGTCAGGCGTGAACGGAACAGCTTCAGGAGCTTGCCGTTTCCCTCTTCATGGTGATGGACGTTTTTCAGCAGCTTGAATGCCAGCCAGGGCGTGACGATGAAAGCGATGGCCAGCGAAATCAGCATGCCGATGCTGGCGTTGATCGGAATGGGGCTCATGTACGGCCCCATGAGTCCGGTGACGAAGGCCATCGGCAGCAGCGCGGCAATCACGGTAAAGGTGGCGAGGATGGTGGGGCCGCCGACTTCATCCACCGCGCGCGGAATAATGGCTTCCATGCCATCGCTGTCCAGCGCAGTGCGCCGGTGAATGTTTTCGACGACGACAATGGCGTCATCCACCAGAATGCCGATGGAGAAAATCAGGGCGAAAAGCGAGACGCGGTTCAGCGTGAAGCCCCAGGCCCAGGAAGCGAACAATGTCGCGGCAAGCGTCAGGATGACCGCCGTGCCAACGATGACGGCCTCGCGTTTGCCCAGCGCCCACAGCACCAGCAGCACGACGGATGCCGTCGCGAAGAAAAGTTTCTGAATGAGTTTCTTGGCTTTTTCATCCGCCGTGGCGCCGTAGTTTCGCGTCACGCTCACTTCAACGCCGTCTGGAATGACCGCGCCTCTGAGACTGCCCACGCGCTCAATGACCTTGTTGGCGATATCGACCGCGTTTTCACCCGGCTTCTTCGATACCGCAAGCGTAACGGCAGGAAACTCCTGACCGGTGAGCTCGCCGTGTTCGCCGCCTTTTCCGGGGCCGAACCAGACATAGTTGTCCGGCTGGTTGGGGCCGGCGGTTACCGAGGCGATATCGCTCAGGTAAACCGGCTTGCCCTGAAATACGCCGACCACCAGTTGCTTTACGTCACCCGGCCCCGTCAGGAATGTGCCGGTTTGCACCAGAATTTCCTGATTGCCGGAGGTGAGGGTGCCGGAAGGTTGCGATGCATTGGATACCTGGAGCGCATCGCGAATATCGTTGGCGGCAACCTTGAACGCAGCCATGCGTTCGGGATCCATGAGCACGCGCACGACGTTGCCCGGGCCGCCGATGGTATAAACCTCGCGGGTTCCCTTGATGCGCTTGATTTCGACTTCCGCCGCGTGGGCGACCTGCTCGAGTTCGTATGCGCCGCGAGTGTCATCGCGCGTCCACAGCGTCAGGGTGACGATCGGTACGTCATCGATGCCGGTGGGTTTGATGATGGGTTCGCCGACGCCCAGGTTGGGAGATACCCAGTCACGGTTGGCCTGGATTGCGTCGTAAAGACGGACAAGCGCCTGTGTCCGGTCTTCGCCGACTTTGTATTGAATGGTGAGTATCGCCAGGCCGGGTTTTGAAACCGAGTACACATGGTCGATGCCCGCGATCTGCGACAGGACCTGTTCGGCCGGCGTGGCAACCAGTTGCTCTACATCCCTGGCGGATGCGCCCGGGAACGGGATGAACACGTTGGCCATGGTGACGTTGATTTGCGGTTCTTCCTCGCGGGGAGTGACCGCAATCGCGAACATGCCCAGTATCGCGGCCATCAGCGCGATCAGCGGAGTCAGTTGCGAAGTCAGAAAGAATCTGGCGATGCGTCCGGAAATGCCCATGTGTGTGCTCCCGCTGGTGCCGGTTTATTTTTTGTTGGCCGGGCTTTTGGCGTAAATGCCCGCCTTGACCGGATCAAGGGCAATGACTTCGCCGGGGTTCAGGCCGGCGAGGACTTCAACTTCGCCGCGCGACGTGCGCTCACCCAGACGAACCTGCCGCAGCGTGGCGTGATTTCTGGCGTCGATCACATACACGCCGGTCACTTCGGAACGCTTGATGATGGCGGACGCGGGAATCACCAGCTTGCGGGTTTCGCCAGTGGCGAAATACGCCCGCGCGTAAATGCCGGGAATGACGCCGGACAGGTTCTCAGGCAAATCAATTCGAACTTTAATGGTGTGCGTCGCGGTGTCGGCGGAAGGCAGAACGGTTACGCCTTTCGCTTCAATCCATTTGTTGAGCGAAGGAATTTCCACCGACACCTTGGCTGCTTTCTGCACATCCGTCAGCTTGTATTGCGGAATGTTCGCCACGACCCGCAGATCGGAGGGATCAAAACCGGTCATCAAAGGTTTGCCGGGCGAGGCCATTTCGCCGACTTCGACATGGCGCGACATCACCACGCCGGAAAAGGGCGCGGTCAGCGTGGTGTAAGAGCGGACGGTTGCCGTCTGTCCCGCGCCTGCCCGCGCGGCCTGCGCGGATGCCTGCGCGGCGCGGTATTCGGCGGTTGCGCGATCCAGCGCGGCCTGGGAAATGAATTTCTGCTGGAACAACTGAACCTGGCGGTCGTAATTGGCTTTTGCGTTGGCCAGCTGCGCTTCGGCTTGCGCAACCTGGGCGCGGCTGCCGGCGACTGCCTGAGACAATTCAGAGGGGTCGATGCGCACGATGACCTGTCCGGCTTTTACGTGATCACCCACGTCAAAGTTGACCGCGGTAATCCGGCCCGCAACCTGCGCGGATACGGTGGACTGACGAACCGCCTCGACCGTGGCTTCGGTGGAATAGGATTTGTCCGTGTTCTGGTAAGCCACTCTGGCGGTCGAGAACGGCAGGGCTGACCAGGCCGGCAGGGAAACCAGCAACAAGATGGGCAGGGCGGTAAGACGCATGATAAGCCTCCTGAATGATTAATTAGAATAAACTAATAGACTATATTTTTCAAGTCGTTATGGAGGCTTCCAAATAAAAAAGCCCGGATATTTCCGGGCCTCTTTGATTGCTGTGAACAGCGGTTACTTGGCAAATCCGCAGAATACGTCGCGCATCATGCCGATGAGTTTTAATGTGCGGGTATCGCCGACCCGATAATAAACGCGGTTGGCATCCTTGCGGGTCTTCAGTACACCCTTGTCACGCAGGATGGCAAGGTGCTGGGAAATGTTGCTTTGCGAAGTGCCGACGTTGTCAACGATGTCCTGGACGCTGACTTCCTTGTCACCCAGCACGCAAAGAATTTTGAGGCGCAAGGGGTGTGACATGGCTTTCATCGCACGCGATGCCTGTTCAATGTGTTCTTCCTTGTCGAGCAGTTCCACTTCATCATCCGCAACTCGCGCCATATCCTCGCCTCGTGTAAAATTTAGAATAAGTCTAGATTAGAAATATCAGCATATACTAAACCGTGAATATAAAGTTAGCAAAGAAAAAAGTAATTGTGAAATGTAATTTTGAATGAAAGTTAACCCCGTACTGCTCATCATCCTTGATGGTTTTGGTTGCCGGTCCGAACGCGCGCACAATGCCATTGCTCTGGCAAACAAGCCCAACTGGGCTGAGCTCTGGAATCGCTATCCCCACACCCTGATTCATGCCTCCGAAACGGAAGTCGGTTTGCCCAAAGGACAGATGGGCAATTCCGAGGTAGGTCACCTCAATATCGGCGCGGGCCGCGTGGTCTATCAGGAATTCACCCGGGTCGACCATGCGATTGAATCCGGCGCTTTTTTTGCCAACCCCATGCTCAAGGCAACCATCAAGGACGCCAGGGATCATGGCGGCGCCTTGCACATCCTGGGCCTGTTGTCGGATGGCGGCGTCCACAGTCATGAAAAACACATTCATGCCATGCTGAAAATGGCGATCGACGAAGGGCTGGAGAAAATCTACATCCATGCTTTTCTGGATGGCCGTGACACGCCACCCAAAAGCGCGGAGATCAATCTCAGGCGGATGGAAGAGAAAATCAGGGAGTTGGGTCGCGGGCGCATTGCCGGCATTATTGGCCGGTATTACGCAATGGATCGCGACCGGCGCTGGCAGAGGGTCAAGGAAGCTTACGATTTGCTGACGCGGGGCAAGGCGGATCATGTCGCGGCCTCTGCGCTTGAGGGTCTTGAAATGGCCTATGCGCGCGGGGAAACCGATGAGTTCGTCAGGTCGACCGCCATTGTGCCGCCCGGAGAAAACCCGGTTCGCATGCAGGATGGCGACGCCATCATTTTCATGAACTTTCGTTCCGATCGCGCGCGCCAGTTGTCACGCACGTTCATCGAGCCGGATTTCAATGAGTTCGACCGCGAGGTCGTACCCAGGCTCTCCACCTATTGCACGCTGACCGGGTATAGCGACGAATTCGATGTGCGGGTGGCGTTTCCGCCTGACCGCATCCGCAATGGTTTTGGCGAATACATCGCCAACCTTGGCTTGCATCAGCTTCGCATCGCCGAGACGGAAAAATATCCGCATGTGACGTTCTTCTTCAATGGCGGCGAGGAAGTTTCCTACCCTGGCGAAGACCGGATTCTCGTGCCTTCGCCTGATGTGGCGACTTACGATCTCAAGCCGGAAATGAGCGCGTTCGAGGTGACTGACAAACTGGTCTCCGCCATCAAGAGCGTCCAGTACGATGCCATCATCTGCAATTATGCGAATGCCGACATGGTGGGGCACACGGGCGATATCGATGCCGCGCGCCGCGCCATCGAAGTCATCGATGAATGTCTTGGCAGGGTGGTTGAAGCTCAACTGGCCAGAGGCGGCGAGGTGCTGATCACCGCCGACCACGGCAACGCCGAGTTCATGATGGACCTGGAAAAAGGCCAGCCGCACACCGCGCACACCATCAATCTGGTGCCGCTGATTTATATCGGCAAGCGTCGGGCGGAACTGGCCAAAACTGGCGCGCTCGAGGATGTCAGCCCGACCCTGCTGAAAATGATGGGTCTGCCCCAGCCTGCCGAAATGCGCGGTGTGCCGCTGATCAATTTCGAGTGAAAAGAACCAGGACCTTCCTGTTTTCCCTGCTGGTTTTGCTGGCGTCTCCGACAGCCTGGGCCGACAGCAAGGATGAACTCAAAGCCCTGCGCGAACGGCTGGAAAAACTCCAGCGGGAATATCAGGCCACACGCGAATCCCATGCCGATGCCGCTGATTCGCTCAGACAATCCGAACGCGCAATCAGTGACACCAAACGCAAGCTGCAGAAGCTTGAGGACGAGCAGCAAAGAACCCGCGGTGAACTCAACACAGTCAATACGGAATTGGGACAGGTTCAGGCCGGCATCTCGGACAGGCAAAAACGCCTTGGCGAAATGTTGAAACAGGCATACATGAGAGGAGGGGGCGATTCGCTCAAATTGCTGCTAAGCGGCAAGGATCCCAATGAAGTCTCGCGTGAACTGGTTTACCTGAATTACCTGTCTCAAAACCAGTTGCGCTTGATTGAATCGCTGCGCCAGGATCTGGATCAACTGGCCAGGCTCAAGGAATCCGCCGCCGAGAAAGATCGCGCGCTGACCGAGATCAAGCAGTCCAGGATCGCCGAACAGGAAAAACTGCTCAAGGAAAAGCAGGCCAGGCAAAATGTGTTGAGCCGGCTTTCCGGAAAGATCAAGACGCAGCGAAAGGAAATCGGCACGCTCAAACAGGACGAAAAGCGCCTGACTGACCTGATCGCGAAACTGGCCAGGCTGGCGCAGCAGCGCAAGGTCAAAGCCGGGAAAAAGCCGGCATCAAAAACTGTTCAGCCGAAATCTTCCGGCCCGGTGGCCGTTAATACCGAAGTGCCCGAGGCCAGTTATGGAGAAACGGCTTTTTCCCGACTTAAAGGCTTGCTGAGGCTTCCAGTCCGGGGGGAACTCATGAACCGGTTCGGGGCTCCCAGAGAGGGTGGCGGCTTGAGTTGGAAAGGCCTGTTTATCCGGGCGCAGGAAGGCGCCGAAGTCAGGGCGGTCGCCGCTGGCCGCGTGGTATTCGCGGAATGGCTGAGAGGGTTCGGAAACCTGGTGATTGTGGATCATGGAGAAGGCTACATGAGTCTATACAGTAACAATGAAAGCCTGTATAAGCAGCCAGGAGAAGGCGTAAAAGGCGGGGATGCCATTGCTTCCGCGGGCAACAGCGGCGGTCAGGACGAACCGGGCGTATATTTTGAATTGCGGCATCAAGGCCGCCCCATCAATCCGATGGCATGGATCAAGTGAGGAACAGGATGGCAGGGCATTACGGCAAGTTGGCACTGGTTGGTTTCGCGGGATTGCTTACGGGCGCCGCGCTGACCCTGAATTATTCCGCGCTGGCGGACAAGGAATCGCAAGCGCCCCTGCCGGTGGAGGAATTGCGGGCGTTCACGGATGTGTTTGCCCGCATCAAGAGTGATTATGTCGAACCCGTGGATGACAAGAAGCTCATCACCGAGGCCATCAACGGCATGCTGTCAGGGCTGGATCCTCATTCATCCTATCTGGACGTTGAAGGCTTCAAGGATTTGCAGGTTGGCACGCAGGGCGAGTTTGGCGGCCTGGGTATCGAAGTCGGCATGGAAGACGGCTTTGTCAAAGTCGTCTCACCCATTGAGGACACGCCCGCCTATCGCGCCGGACTGAAAACCGGGGACCTGATCATCAAGCTGGATGACACCCCTGTCAAAGGTCTGAGCCTGAATGATGCCGTCAAACGCATGCGGGGGAAACCCGGAAGCCAGATCGGACTTACGATCCTGCGCAAGGGCGAGCAGAAGCCCATCATCGTCAAGCTGACCCGAGCCGTTATCAAGATTCGCAGCGTCAAATTCAAACTGCTGGACCCGGGTTATGGATATGTGCGGGTTACCCAGTTTCAGGAGCATACGGGAGATTTGCTGGTGGAGTCTTTGCAAAAGCTCTACAAGGATAACAAGGAGCCCTTGAAAGGTCTGATTCTGGATTTGCGCAACGACCCCGGCGGTCTGCTCAATGGCGCCGTTGCCGTCAGCGCGGCTTTCATCAAGCCGGATGCCTTGGTGGTTTACACGGAAGGCCGCACGGAAGACGCCAAGATGCGTCTGACAGCCAGCCGTGAAAATTACCTGCGGCCCATGCAACCCGATTACCTGAGCAAATTGCCAGAAGGGGTTAAATCCGTTCCCATGGTTGTGCTGGTCAATGGCGGCTCGGCATCGGCTTCGGAGATTGTTGCAGGCGCGCTTCAGGATCACAAACGCGCCGTAATCATGGGTACGCAAACCTTCGGCAAGGGATCAGTGCAGACCATTCTTCCCTTGGGCAACAATACGGCAATCAAACTGACAACAGCGCGTTATTTCACACCTTCTGGCCGTTCGATTCAGGCCAAGGGCATCGTGCCGGATATCGTGGTAGAAGATCCTCTTAATCCAACCGATGAATCGATGAATGTGCGGGAAGCCGATCTGGAGAAACATCTGTCCAATGGTCAGGAGCAGGAAGCGCCCGCCAAAACCGAGCCGGTGAAAACACAGGAAAAGGATCAAAAACCTGGCAAGGAAAAACCTGGCGAAAGAAAGCCTCTGGAACCGGGCGAAGTCGTGTCCAAGGATGATTACCAGGTCAATCAGGCGCTGAATTTGCTGAAAGGCCTGCATATCATCCAGCGCAACTAGCCTGGCGGATGGCTGGCCTTGCGTAATGGTTATTCAAGCGCGATACTGAAAAGGCCGTTTATCAGATAGCCATGTTGCCCTGCGACCTAGACAAGACCCGGGAAATTGCCTTCCATGCGCTTCCGCCTGGACAGGCCGCGCGTGCGCGCGAACTGCTGCATGGGTTGGATGGCATCGAGGCAAATCTGGGCGTTGCCGATACGGTACTGGTCGTCCGGTACAACGTCATGCATTACACACTGGATGGCCTGGAAGCTGCGCTTGTCGAACAGGGCTTTCATCTCGACAACAGTCTGATGCAGAAACTCAAGCGCGCGCTGGCCCGCTTCTGTGAATCCGTGCAGCGAGAAAATGTGGCCATCAATGCGCCCGAAGTCAAATCGCAAAAAGTTTTTGCCCGCGTATATGAGCAGCAAGTGCACGGCGACAAGGACGAAACGCCGGAAGAGTGGCGCGCGTACAAATAACATCAGAATCCCCGAAGGATTTCTGATGCATCAATCCGATGAATGATCAGGAAATGCTCCGCTACAGCCGGCATATTCTTTTGCCGCAGATTGGCATCGAGGGTCAGGAGCGGCTCGAAAAAGCAGTTGTCCTGATTGTCGGCGCCGGCGGACTGGGATGTCCTGTGGCGCTTTATCTCGGCGCCGCCGGTGTGGGGAAGCTGGTCATCGGAGATGCCGATACGGTCGACCTGACCAATCTTCAGCGCCAGATTGGACACCAAACCGCTTCGGTTGGGGTCAACAAGGCGGTATCCCTGCGCGAAAGCGTACTGGCCATCAATCCTTCCGTGAGCATTCAGGCAATCGAACAGCGGCTAGAAGGAGAATCTCTTAAGCAAGCAGTTGCGCAAGCCGATGTCATCGTGGATTGCTCGGACAACTTCGCCACGCGGCACGCTGTCAATCGAGCCTGCGTGGCGCACTCAAAACCGCTCGTGAGTGGAGCGGCGATCGGATTCAGCGGACAGATCGCTGTTTTTAATCCCCGCGATTCCGGCTCGCCCTGTTATCAATGCCTGTTTCCGGAAACGGTGGAAGAAGGTTTGAGATGCAGCGAAGCCGGGGTGTTGTCCCCCCTGGTTGGGGTGGTGGGCAGCCTTCAGGCCGTGGAAACCATCAAGCTGCTGACGGGAGCGGGCAAGCCGGTTGTTGGACTGCTTACGTTGATCGATGCGCTTGACGGGAGCTTTCGCCAAATCCGCGTGCCGCGGGATCCGGCTTGCGCTGTTTGTGGATTAGGCCAGCGCGGATCAGGCCAGTGGCACCACGCCTGACACGGCCGGGCGGGCGCCAAGGATAATTCCCAGTTCCCGCCACATCAAGGACCAGTCGCCTGATGGATCGCGTGTGAAGCCGCTTTTCGCGAATTGATGCCAACGGCCCACAACAAAGGCCATGCATAAATTGGCGACGAGTTTGGGGTCTTTGCCGGTATGTCCGGTATCCAGAAAGCGCAGGCATTGCCTGATTTGCGCTTCCAGCCGGTCATGTAACTGGTTGATCCGTTTTTGCAGACGCGGGTCTTCATTGACCAGTACTTCGCCAATCAACACGCGCGTCATGCCACGGTTCTTCTTTGCAAAACTGAGCAACATTGAAATTATTGCCTCGACCTGATTGACAGGTTCTGGCGTGTCGGTGGTGATGCGGGCGATCAGGCCAAAGAGCGTGTCCTCGATGAAAGCAATCAGGCCTTCATACATTTGCGCCTTGCTGGCGAAATGACGGTAAAGCGCCGCTTCTGAGACGTCAAGGCGTCTGGCAAGCGCAGCCGTGGTGATTTTCTCCGGGCTGGGCTCTTCCAGCATGGCGGCCAGCGTTTGCAGGATCAGCAAACGCTTTTCTCCGGATTTTCTGGTTTCTCCTCCCATTTTCCCCTCTTCACCTCAGGTTTGTTATGGTGGGCCCGGTCGGACTTGAACCGACGACCAAAGGATTATGAGTCCTCTGCTCTGACCAACTGAGCTACAGGCCCAAGGAACAGCAAGCTGCTCCGTCAAACACATCGCGGAAAACCTTGCGTTGCGCTTAGCTGCCGTTTTCCAGGAAGCTTTTCAGGCGTTCGGAACGGCTTGGGTGACGCAGCTTGCGCAGGGCCTTGGCTTCTATTTGCCGGATGCGTTCGCGCGTGACATCAAACTGCTTGCCGACCTCTTCCAGCGTATGGTCGGTATTCATTTCGATGCCGAAGCGCATGCGCAGCACCTTGGCCTCGCGCGTGGTCAGCGAGTCCAGAATTTCGCGGGTGGCGTCACGCAGGTTTCCATACAGCGCCGACTCGTCCGGCGCCAGCGTGCTCTGGTCTTCGATGAAGTCACCCAGATGCGAATCTTCGTCATCGCCGATCGGGGTTTCCATGGAAATGGGTTCCTTGGCGATTTTCATGATTTTGCGGATCTTGTCTTCCGGCATTTCCATCTTCTTGGCCAGGGTGGCGGGATCGGGTTCCTGGCCGGTTTCCTGCAGGATCTGGCGCGAGATGCGGTTCATCTTGTTGATGGTTTCGATCATGTGCACCGGGATGCGGATGGTGCGCGCCTGGTCGGCGATTGAGCGGGTGATGGCCTGACGGATCCACCACGTTGCATAGGTCGAGAACTTGTAGCCGCGGCGGTATTCGAACTTGTCCACCGCCTTCATCAGGCCGATGTTGCCTTCCTGGATGAGGTCGAGGAACTGGAGGCCACGGTTGGTATATTTCTTGGCGATCGAGATCACCAGGCGGAGGTTGGCCTCGATCATCTCACGCTTGGCGCGACGCGCCTTGGCTTCGCCGGTGGACATCTGCTTGTTGATCGCCTTGAGCTCGGCGATCGTCAGGCCAATGCGGTTTTCAGTCGTGCCCAGGTGCTCCTGCATTTCCTTGAGTTCGTACTGGAAACGGGAAAGCTGCGAGGAGTAAGCCTTTTTCGCAGTCATTTCCTTGTCAATCCAGGACGGGTTGGTTTCATTGCCTGGAAACGTCTTGATGAAATGAGCGCGGGGCATGCCGGCCTGATTTACGCAAATCTCCATGATTTTGCGTTCGTGGCTGCGAATGTTTTCCACCGTGTAACGGATAGTGTCGCAAAGCGCTTCTACCTGCTTGACTGAGAAGCGAATTCCCATCAGCAGTTCTGTCACGGCCGCTTGGGCCTGCATGTGCTGCTTGCTGCCATGGCCATATTTGGTCCGCTGGGTTTGCACTTTCTTATAGCCTTTGCGCAGGGCGGCGAACCGTTCCAGTGCCTCTTCCCTGAGTTGGGCCAGGTTGGCCGCCGCTGCGGCCGCGCCGGCATCATCATCTTCGTCTTCGTCGCCGTCGGCGGCTGCATCGACTTCTTCGGCAATCTGGCTGCCCACGTCGGTTTCGTCGCCGACAAAGCCGTCGATGATTTCGTCAACGCGCATATCGCCTTTTTCGATCTGATCGGCGTACGACAGGAGTTGCTCAATCGTGACCGGGCAGGAAGAAATGGCCTGCACCATGTGCTTGAGACCTTCTTCGATGCGCTTGGCGATCTCGATTTCGCCTTCCCGCGTCAGCAGGTCGACCGTGCCCATTTCGCGCATGTACATGCGAACCGGGTCGGTGGTCCGGCCAAACTCGGAATCAACCGTGGAAAGCGCCTGTTCAGCTTCTTCAGCCACGTCTTCATCGGCCACGGCGGGTGTGGCCTCGGTCATCAGCAGCGATTCGGCATCCGGCGCTTCGTCATAGACCTGGATGCCCATGCTGTTGATGATGCTGATGATGCCTTCAATCTGTTCGGCATCGGTCAGGTCATCCGGCAGATGGTCGTTGACCTCGGCATAGGTGAGGTAGCCGCGTTCCTTGCCAAGGGAAATCAGGTTCTTGAGCTGGGTGCGCCTTGCTTCCGCCTGTTCCTCGGAGAGCTGCACTTTTTCCCGCATGACCTTGTTGAGCGCTGCTTCCGCCTTGCGCGGCATTTTTTTGGCGTCTTTTGACTTTGGGGGCCTGCCTGCCATGATTTTAGGTTCCAGAAACTTCTGCAAAACCGGCAATTATACCTATTTTGTTCTCATGTAGAGAAGGCAAATTCCGGGCCAGCTTAGGTTCTCAGGAGGGATTGAAGTTCCTCGCGTTCGTCCGGGTTGAGCTGGTCGAGCGGTACACGGGACAGCTCTTCTTGCCGCCGTCTTTTCCAGGCAGTACTGAGTTGATCCAGCCCCCCGTTGAATTCGGCTTCCGGCTCCCAGCTTTCGCTCAGGTCGATTATTTCACTCTGCAGCATGGCCACGGCATGTTCAAATTCCTGGCCTCGGACAGCTTCCAGTATCCCGGCGGGTTGAAGTGAAAAGGGCAACTGGTTGAGCCAACTGGACAATTGGCCCAGCAACTGGGAATTGGGATCACTCGAGGGGAGTTGTCTTGGGTCAACTTTTTTTGCAAGTTCCGGACGCAGCATCAACGCCCTTGCCATGACGCGGCAAATGGAGGGTTGGGTGCGGCCAGTCGAAGTTGGGCGTGTTTCATTCTTTTGCCATTTACGCTTTACGGCCGGGTTGATTAATGCATTGACTTCATCCGGGCGCATACCGATGGTTTCGCCGAGTTGACGCTGGATGAGTGCGGAGAACAATGGCGCTGTTATCTTTTGCAGCAGGGGCGTGGCGTCTTTAAGCAATTTTGCACGCCCTTCCTGGGTGGCAAGATTGATGTCGCGGGCAAGTTCACGGACCATGAAGGCCGAGAGTGGCACGGCCTCACGCTGGAGAAAGTTTTCAAAGGCTTCCTTGCCATTGGCGCGTACCCAGGTATCCGGGTCCTCGCCTTCCGGCAGGAACAGGAAAGCGACCTGCTTGCCATCGGTCAACGCTTCAAGGGTGTTCTCCAGCGCCCGCCAGGCTGCCTTGCGTCCGGCGTTGTCGCCGTCAAAGCAGTAATACAACTTGTCGGTTTGCCGGAGGAGGGTTCGGGCATGGATGGGCGTGGTGGCCGTGCCCAGCGTGGCGACAGCGTAGTTGATGTCGAATTGCGCCAGCGCCACCACGTCCATATAGCCTTCGACGACCAGGACTTTCCCGGCTTCGCGTATGGCCTGACGGCCTTCGAACAGGCCATAGGTTTCAGAACCCTTGTGGAATATCGACGTTTCCGGCGAGTTGAGATATTTCGGCTCGCCTTGGTCGAGGATGCGGCCGCCGAAGGCAATGACCTGCCCCTTGGTATTGCGAATCGGAAACATGATGCGGTCACGGAAACGGTCGTAACGTCCGCGTTCGCCGTCGATGACCAGTCCGGCGGCGGCTAGTTCGGCGGCATCGTAGTTATCAAACACCTGTTTTAGCGCGGTAGATTGCGCGGGTGCATACCCCAGGCCAAATCGCGCGGCAATCTGGCCGGTGAGTCCGCGTTTTTTCAGGTATTCGATGGCGCGTGGGCTGGCCTTGAGCTGTTCCTTGTAGAACGAAGCCGCTTTCAACATATATTCCGTCAGGTCCGGACCGGATTTCGGCCTGGGTTGAAACGTTGCATCCTCGGGAACCTTGAGCCCTGCTTCGTCCGCCAGGCTTTTCACGGCATCGACGAACGGCAGGCCGCCATATTCCATCAAAAAACCGATGGCCGAGCCATGCGCCCCGCAACCGAAGCAGTGGTAAAACTGCTTGGTGGGGCTGACAGTGAAGGAAGGCGATTTCTCGGAATGAAACGGGCAGCAGGCCTGGTAATTCTGACCGGCTTTTTTCAGCGGTACCCGGCGATCGATCACGTCGACGATGTCGACGCGTGACAGTAGCTGATCAATAAAGTCGCGGGGAATCATGCCCCGGATGGTAACTGGTATTCAGCCCAGTTTGGCTTTGACCAGAGTAGAAACCTTGCCCATGTCCGCTTTGCCGGCCAGTTGCGGCTTTAACACGCCCATGAGTTTGCCCATGTCTTTCGGGCCGGCCGCTCCGGTGCTGACCATGGCGGCATCGATGGCGGCGGCGATTTCGGCATCGCTCATCTGTGCTGGCAGATAGGCAGCTAGAATGGCCAGCTCGTTTTTCTCGGCATCCACCAGATCCTGGCGGCCAGCCTTCTCGAACTGGCTAATGGAGTCCTTGCGCTGCTTGATGAGCTTTTCGATGATGGCCAGTACGGCGGCATCGTCCAGTTCCACGCGTTCGTCCACTTCCTTCTGCTTCATGGCGGCAGACAGCAGGCGCAGCGTAGCCAGCCGGAAAGCTTCCTTCGCTTTCATGGCGGTTTTGATGTCTTCCTGAATTTGTGCTTTGAGGCTCATGACGTGAACTCCTGAAACAACAAAGGCGGAGTTTGGCTCCGCCTTTGCAAGCTAACGGTCAAGGTGAAACTTGATTAGTACATCTTGGGCGGCAGCGTCTGGCTGCGCAGGCGCTTGTGGGTGCGCTTGACCGCGGCGGCAAGCTTGCGCTTGCGTTCAGCCGTGGGCTTTTCGTAAAACTCGCGAGCCCGCAACTCAGTGAGCAGGCCGGTTTTTTCTACAGCGCGTTTGAAGCGGCGCAGGGCGACGTCAAACGGTTCGTTTTCCTTGACTTTAACGTGTGGCATTTTTGAAGATTCTTCCTTGACCGGGAAAAA
>CAYOJA010000048.1:0-268 GCA_964404175.1 uncultured Thiobacillus sp.
ATGGCGGCACCCACTACCACGATCCAGACGATGGTAATGGGAATGAAAACCTTCCAGCCCAGGCGCATGATCTGGTCATAGCGATAGCGCGGGAATGTGGCACGGAACCACAGGAACAGGAACAGCACGAACGCAGTCTTCAGAACATACCAGATGAAGCCATCCGGCAGAAACGGGAACGGCGACAGCCAACCGCCCAGGAACATGAGGGTGGTCAACGTGGCCACGAGGATCATGTTGGCATATTCCGCCAGGAAGAACACGGCAA
>CAYOJA010000048.1:278-15899 GCA_964404175.1 uncultured Thiobacillus sp.
CAAAGGCCATGCCGGAGTATTCCACGTGGAAGCCGGCAACGATTTCCGATTCGCCTTCGGCCACGTCGAACGGTGCGCGATTGGTTTCTGCCACGCCAGCGATCAGGTACACCATGAACAGCGGAAACAGCGGCAGGAAATACCAGTGCCAGAATCCGCCCGCCTGACCTTTCACGATGTCGACCAGGTTGAGGCTTTGCGAAGCCATCAGCACACCGACCAGCGCAAAGCCCATGGCAATTTCGTAGGACACGATTTGGGCGGCGGAACGCATTGCGCCGAGGAAGGCATATTTGGAGTTGGACGCCCAGCCGGCCACGATGACGCCATACACCCCCATCGAGGTGATCGCCATCACATACAACAAGCCGGCATTGATATTGGCCAGCACCCAGTTTTCGGTGAAGGGAATTACCGCCCAGGCGGCCAGCGCGGGCGCAATGGCCAGAATCGGGCCGAGAATGAACAGGCCCTTGTTGGCGCCGGAAGGAATGATGATTTCCTTCATCAGCAGCTTGACCGCGTCGGCAATCGGCTGCAGCAGGCCCTGATAGCCCACGCGGTTGGGGCCGATGCGCACCTGCATCCAGCCGATTATCTTTCTTTCCGCGTAGGTCAGATAAGCCACCGACAGCATCAGCGGAATGACGATGATCATGATCTTGACCAGCGTCCAGATAGGCGTCCACGCCGGGCCGAGGAGATTCTGCAGCCACTCCATCATGCGCGCTCCACCGTCAGTTCGCCGAAGAGCGGACCCAAGGCCGCCGTCACGGCATGCGCGCCCGGCAGGCGCACGCAATTCGCTGGCAGGCAGTCATCGCGGTCGATGCGGATGACAACGGAACCCTGTCCCTGACGGATCACCGCCATGCCGCCGCCCTGGATGCCGAGCTTTTCCAGCAACATGCCTGAGGCCCTGGCTACCGGCGGCGCAGCATCGGCTGTGCGTTGCAGGGAAACCGCACGGCGTACGATGGAATCTGTCTGGTAAATCGGCACTTCGCCAATGCGTTCGATTGTGTCCGATGTGCCTGCCGAAACCGCAACCGGGTCAATCCGGTTGTTCAGGAAAGACTGCACCCGAGCCTGGGCCTCCTGGCCCAGCACTTCATCACGAACTGCTTCACTGCTGTCCTGATCAAATCCGGCAAGATTGAGCAAATTGCCCAACACGCGCAGTACTTTCCAGGCCGGCCGCGTTTCGCCCAATGGTTTCACCGCACCGTTGAAACTCTGTACCCGCCCTTCTGCATTGATGAAAGTGCCCGAAGTTTCGGTAAACGGTGCAATCGGCAGCAAAACGTCCGCGTAGTCCAGCGCGGCATGTTTGTAGGGTGACATCGCCACGACGAACTCCGCCTGCTTCATTGCAGCCATTGCCGCCACCGGATCGTGGCAATCGTATTCGGGTTCGGCGCCGAGCAGGACATAGGCCTTGCGCGGGCTCGCGATCATTTGCGCGGTATTCATGCCGGCCGCTCCCACGGCGCCTTGCGCCGCTGATTTAAGCAGCGTGCCCATTGCGCCGCGACCAGGAATCCCCCCTGCCGCCACCGCCCCCAGAGCATTGCCGGCATCGCCCAGCACACCCAGCGTGGCGCCGCAAAGCCTTGCGGCCTCCTGCGCCAGCGCGTGCATCTCGGCATAGCGCGGATGATGCTGCGCCAGGTTGCCGAGGAAAATGCCCTTGTTCTCGCCACTGATCATGCTTTCGGCAATGGCCTTGATCTCGGGCGTAACGTTCGCGCCTGACGCCACGGCAGGCGTTGTCTCACCCTTGGCTTCCGCCAGCGCGCGCACTAATCCTGCCAGTGCGGCAACCATGCCGTCCGGAGAGACAATGGACTTGTTCGCCACCTTGCACAGGTAATCATCCACCACGGGATTGATCAGGTTCATGCCCGCGCCGTGGCGCACGGCCTGGCGCAAGCGCAGGGCCAGCAGCGGGTGATCCTTGCGCAGCGTGGAGCCAACGATCAAAAAACGGTCGAGTTTGTTCAACGCCGCCACCGGCATGCCCAGCCAGAACGCACCATGCGCCTTGTCGTCCAGCCGGAAATCGCTCTGCCGCAGACGATGATCGATATTGCCCGCGCCCAGGCCGCGCATCAGTTTTTGCAGCAGATAGAACTCTTCCGTCGTCTGATTGGGAGCGGCCAGTGCGCCAATTTCCTCGGCACCATGTTTGACCTGGATTTCTCTCAATCTGCTGGCGACATATGAAAGCGCTTCCTGCCAGTCCGTCTCCACCCACGCGCCATCCTTGCGGATCATCGGCCGGGTCAGGCGGTCTTCACTGTTGAGGCCTTCGTAGGAGAAACGGTCGCGGTCCGACAGCCAGCATTCGTTGATGTCTTCGTTTTCCAGCGGCAGCACGCGCATGACGCGACCATTCTTGACCTGGATTTGCAGATTGGAGCCCAGCGAGTCGTGCGGGCTGATTCCTCTTCTACGCGACAGTTCCCAACTCCGTGCCGCATAACGGAAGGGCTTGCTGGTCAATGCACCCACCGGACACAAGTCGATGATGTTGCCAGAAAGCTCGGAATCGATGGTCTTGTCGATGAAAGGCATGATCTCGGCATGCTCGCCGCGGAAAGCCTGGCCCATTTCCATGACGCCTGCGATTTCCTGGCCGAAGCGCACACAGCGGGTGCAATGGATGCAGCGTGTCATGTCCGTCGAAACGAGCGGGCCGAGATTCTTCTCGGTCACCACGCGCTTGGGCTCGGCGTAGTTCGAGCTGCTGCCGCCATAACCCACCGCCAGATCCTGCAACTGGCATTCGCCACCCTGGTCGCAGATCGGACAATCCAATGGATGGTTGATGAGCAGGAATTCCATCACGCCCTTTTGCGCCTGGACAGCATAGTCCGAGCGCGTCATGACTTTCATGCCGTCGGAGACCGGCGTGGCGCAGGCGGGCAGCGGCTTCGGCGCCTTCTCCACCTGCACCAGGCACATGCGGCAGTTGGCCGCGATGGACAGCTTCCTGTGATAGCAGAAATGCGGGATGTAAATACCGAGCTTGTGCGCAGCATCCATCACCGTGGTGCCGGGTTCCACTTCTATCTGCAGACCATCGATTTCAATATTCAGCGCCATCTACTCACACCATGCATTTCTTGTGTTCGATATGGTGCTCGAACTCGTGACGATAATGCTTGAGCATGCCCTGCACCGGCATCGCCGCGGCATCGCCCAGCGCGCAAATCGTGCGGCCGGCAATATTGGCCGCGACGCGGTCCAGCAATTCCAAATCCTCCGGCCGGCCCTGGCCATGCTCGATGCGATGCACCACGCGGTACATCCAGCCCGTGCCCTCGCGGCAAGGCGTGCACTGGCCGCAGGATTCCTCGAAATAGAAATACGACAGCCGCTCCAGCGCACGCACCATGCAGACCGTTTCATCCATGACGATTACCGCGCCGGAGCCCAGCATGGAGCCCGCCTTGGCAATGGAATCGAAATCCATTGTGCAGTCCATCATGATCTCGCCTGGCAGCACCGGCGCGGAGGAGCCGCCGGGGATAACCGCTTTGAGCTTGCGCCCGCCCTTGATGCCGCCGGCCATTTTCAGCAATTCGGAAAATGGCGTTCCCAGTGGAATTTCGAAATTGCCGGGCTTTTCCACATGGCCGGAAACCGAGAACAACTTGGTGCCGCCATTGTTGGGCTTGCCCAGTTCCAGGAATTTCTGACCGCCCTCGCGCATGATGTAGGGAATGCTGGCGAGCGTTTCCGTGTTGTTGATGGTCGTCGGCTTGCCATACAAGCCAAACGATGCGGGAAACGGCGGCTTGAAGCGCGGCTGGCCCTTCTTGCCCTCGATGGATTCGAGCAGCGCGGTTTCCTCGCCGCAGATGTAGGCGCCATAGCCGTGGTGGTTGTACAGGTTGAAGCTAAAACCCGAGCCGAGAATGTTGTCGCCCAGATAGCCCGCCGCGCGGGCTTCCTCGACTGCGTGTTCCATGCCTTCGTAGATATCGAAAATCTCGCCATGGATATAGTTGTAGCCAGCCTTTGCGCCCAGTGTGTAGCCAGCGATGATCATGCCTTCGATCAGCGCGTGCGGGTTGTAGCGCATGATGTCACGATCCTTGAAGGTGCCCGGCTCACCCTCGTCGGAATTGCAGACGATGTACTTGTCGCCGGGAAACTGGCGCGGCATGAAACTCCATTTGAGTCCGGTCGGGAAACCCGCGCCGCCACGGCCACGCAGGGCCGAGGTCTTCACTTCGGCGATGATGTTTTCCGCCGGGGTCTTCTCGGCCAGGATTTTCTTCAGCGCCGAGTAACCGCCCGTGCTTTCATAGGTCGACAGCTTCCAGGGCTCCGGAAGATGCAACGTATTGAAAATGACGGGGCCGCCTTGCAGGATCATCTTTATTTATTCTTCAATTCGTCGAGCAGCGCATTCACCTTCTCTTCGTTGAGAAAGCTTTCCATGCGATGGTTGTTGACCAGCAGCAGCGGCGCATCGCCGCAGGCACCCATGCATTCGCCTTCCACCAGAGTGAACTGCTTGTCCTCGGTGGTTTCACCGAACTCGATGCCGAGTTTTTTCTTCAGCCTGTCCGCAATGTCATCCGCACCCATCAGCTTGCACGGCAGATTGGTGCAGACACATATCTTGTGTTTGCCGACCGGCCTGGTGTTGTACATGTTGTAGAAGGTCGCGACTTCATAGACGGCAATCGGCTGCATGCCAAGATAATGGGCGACGAAATCCATGAGTTCGTTCGATAGCCAGCCCTTCTCCACCTGGGCGATGCGCAGGGCCGACATCACCGCCGACTGGCGCTGTTCGGCCGGATACTTGGCGATTTCCTTGTCGATGAGGGCGAGGGATTCTGAGCTCAGCATTTTTTCGTTATCTGTCTATTTCACCGAACACGATGTCCTGCGTGCCAATAATCGCCACCACATCGGCAATCATGTGGCCGCGGCTCATCTCGTCCAGCGCGGCCAGATGCGCGAAACCGGGTGCGCGGATTTTCAGGCGGTAGGGCTTGTTGGCTCCATCGGACACCAGATAGATGCCGAACTCGCCCTTGGGATGTTCCACCGCCGAATAGCATTCTCCCTCGGGCACATGCATGCCCTCGGTGAAGAGCTTGAAGTGGTGGATCAGCTCTTCCATGTTCTGCTTCATGTCCACGCGCGACGGCGGGGCGAACTTGTGGTTGTCGGTGATCACCGGTCCTGTGTTCTTGCGCAGCCAGTCCACGCACTGCCTGATGATACGGTTGCTCTGCCGCATTTCTTCCATGCGCACGAGGTAGCGGTCATAACTGTCGCCATTGACACCCACTGGAATGTCGAAATCCATGCGGTCATAGACTTCGTAGGGCTGCTTCTTGCGCAAGTCCCATTCCACACCCGAGCCGCGCAACATGGGGCCGGTAAAACCCAGCGCTTGCGCCCGTTCGGGTGACACCACGCCGATGCCGACAGTGCGCTGCTTCCAGATGCGGTTGTCGGTCAGCAGAGTTTCGTATTCGTCCACATATCCCGGAAAGCGGTTGGTAAAGTCTTCAATGAAATCAAGCATGGAGCCCCGGCGGTTTTCATTGAGTTGTTTGGTCGCTTCTGCATTGTGGTATTTCGTTGCCCGATATTGCGGCATGACATCCGGCAGGTCACGGTACACGCCGCCCGGACGATAGTAGGCCGCATGCAGGCGCGCGCCGGACACCGCCTCATAGCAGTCCATCAAATCCTCGCGCTCGCGGAAGGCATACAGGAACATGGTCATCGCACCCACGTCCAGCGCATGCGCGCCGATCCAAAGAAGATGATTGAGGATTCGCGTGATCTCGTCGAACATCACACGGATGTACTGCGCGCGGATGGGCACATCGATGCCCGCCAGCTTCTCGATGGCCATGACATAGGCATGCTCATTGCACATCATCGAAACGTAATCGAGCCGGTCCATGTAGGGCACAGACTGGATGAAGGTCTTGTGCTCGGCCAGTTTTTCGGTCGCGCGATGCAGCAGGCCGATGTGCGGATCGGCACGCTGGATGACTTCGCCGTCCAGTTCAAGCACCAGCCGCAACACGCCATGCGCCGCCGGGTGCTGGGGGCCAAAGTTCAAGGTGTAGTTACGGATTTCAGCCATGCTGAAACTCCGTAACTGAACCGGTTAATTTTGCGTAGTTGCGGATTTCAGCCATGTCAGCGCCCCTCTCCATAGTGCTCTTCGCGCACGATGCGGGGCGTGATTTCACGCGGCTCGATGGAAACCGGCTGGTAGATGACACGGCCCTGTATCGGGTCGTAGCGCATTTCCACATTGCCTGACAGGGGAAAATCCTTTCTGAACGGATGGCCGACGAAACCATAATCCGTAAGAATGCGGCGCAGATCGGGATGGCCTTCGAACACGATGCCATACAGATCGAACGCCTCGCGCTCGAACCAGTTTGCTGAAGGCCAGATATCCGTGACGGATGTCACGATGGGCAATTCATCGTCTTCGCAAAACACCCGCACGCGCAGACGCTGGTTGTGAGCGATCGAAAGCAGATGCATGACCACGGCAAAGCGCGGGCCTTCCCAGACGCCATCCTGATAGGTCCGGTAATCCATACCGCACAGATCACTCAATTGCGAGAAACCCAGATCCGGGTGGTCACGCAGGGCTTTCATGGCTTCAGCCATGCGATCCGCACGCAGCTCTATCGCCAGTTCATCGAGGCTGATTTGCGCACGCACCAGCGATTCGCCAAGCGCGTTTTGTATGGACTGCAAAAGGGCGTCAAGCGTCCGGCTCATCAAGTGTTAGCGTGCAATGGTATTGGTTCGTTTGATCTTGTTCTGCAGCTGGATCAAACCAAACAGCAGGGCTTCAGCGGTAGGGGGACACCCTGGAACATATATATCCACCGGCACGATACGGTCGCAGCCACGCACCACCGAATAGGAATAGTGATAGTAACCGCCACCATTCGCGCAGGAGCCCATGGAAATGACCCAGCGCGGTTCGGCCATCTGGTCGTAGACCTTGCGCAGCGCGGGCGCCATCTTGTTGCAAAGCGTGCCCGCCACGATCATCACATCAGACTGTCGCGGACTGGGACGGAACACGATACCGAAACGGTCGAGGTCGTATCGCGACGCGCCTGCCTGCATCATCTCCACCGCGCAGCAGGCCAGTCCGAATGTCATCGGCCACATGGAGCCGGTGCGCATGTAATTGATGAGCTGATCAGCCTTGGTGGTGATGAAGCCCTGCTCGAAGACGCCTTCCAGACTCATTCCGTTAATCCCATTCGAGGGCGCCTTTGGCCCACTCGTAGACGAAACCAATAACGAGAATGCCCAGGAAGATCATCATTGCAACAAAGCCGAACAGACCGATTTCCTCGAGCACCACGGCCCAGGGAAACAGGAAGGCAATTTCAAGATCGAACAGGATGAAGAGAATGGCGACCAGGTAGTAACGCACATCGAATTTCATGCGCGCGTCCTCGAAGGCCTCGAAGCCGCATTCGTAGGGAGAAAGTTTTTCGCTGTCGGGCTTGTTGGGCGCCAGCAGACGACCCGCGGCTATTGGCACAACGCCAAAGGCCAACCCCACCAGGATGAACAGCAATATGGGGAGATAATTCTCCAGCATCCTCTGACTTTCCTCCGAAAAAAACCGTCCTGCGTGGGACGGTGTTTATGGAGGGAGTGTAGTGTTTCGAGACAAAAACTGTCAAGACAAAATATTCCCGATTTCCCAATACAAAACAACGAGATACTGGATAGCCCGGGCTAATGATTACATCATAATAACTAATGGTGCCGACGGCGAGACTCGAACTCGCACGACTTTCGTCACTACCCCCTCAAGATAGCGTGTCTACCAATTCCACCACGTCGGCTTGCTGGATGAATGCGCCTGAGGGAATCGTGGCGCACTCACATGAACTGGAAAATATTACTTGGGAATTTCTCCAGATTTTGGTTCCGCGGAGTTTGCCGGAGCCGGCAACGATGACGGAGCGGGCTGCGCGGATGGAACCGTCTTGCTGGCTGCCGGAATTTTATCCAGAACGCCTTCAGGCTTGGCGCGGCTCAATGAAAAATACGTCAGCCCCATGCTGGTGAGAAAGAAAGCCGTCGCCAGAATGGCCGTCGCGCGAGACAGGAAATTGGCCGAGCCGCTGGCGCCAAACAGGCTTCCAGACGCGCCGCTGCCAAAAGCCGCGCCCATATCCGCGCCCTTGCCATGCTGGAGCAAAACCAGTCCAATCAGCGCGGCGGACACCAGCAGGTGAATAATCCAAACCAAGGTTTCCATAGTATTACCCTAAAGGCAAATTAACAGGCAGCCTTGCAAATGGCGACGAACTCTTCAGCAACAAGTGAAGCGCCACCAATCAGGCCACCATCAATATCAGGCTGCGAGAAGAGCTCGGCCGCATTGGAGGCTTTCACACTGCCCCCGTACTGGATGACCAGGCCCTCGGCAACCTGCTTGTTCAAACCGGCAATCTTGTTACGAATGAAAGCATGAACCGCCTGAGCCTGCTCGGGGCTTGCCGTTTTACCCGTACCAATGGCCCAGACCGGTTCATATGCCACGACTGCCTTGGCCAGCGATTCCACGCCCGCCGCCTGAATGACAGCGTCAAGCTGACGACCCACCACCTTCTCGGTAATGCTGCCCTCGCGTTCAGCAAGGGTCTCGCCCACGCACAAAATCGGGGTCAGCCCGGCAGCCTGAGCCGCCATGTATTTCCTGGCCACCAGGTCATCGGATTCGCCATAAATGCTGCGCCGTTCGGAATGGCCAACAATCACATACTTGCAGCCGAAATCCCTGAGCATGCTGGTGGACACTTCACCGGTAAACGCGCCCTTGGCCTGCTCGCTGACGTTTTGCGCACCCCATGCAATGGCAGTACCAGCAAGATTGGCCTGCAATTGGGCAAGATAGGGGTAAGGCGAGCACACCGCCACGCCCGCGCCTTTCAAACTACCCAACGCAGGCTTCAATGCATCCAGCAACGCCAGGTTTTCGGCCAGACCGCCATGCATTTTCCAATTACCGGCAACCAGTTTTTGCCGCATGTTTTATCCCGAATGCTATTTTTAGTAAAGCCGGTAATCATAAGGCTGGCACCATTTCTGGTCAACTCCAAACCTTGGGATCATTGCCGGGGGCGTCATCACGCATCTGTCATTTTTCTGAAATATTTGCCCGGTACGATGGGCCGTCTTCAAACAGGAAGGCTTTATTCAGGAGAACGATTATATGAATTTCAAACAACTTACCGCTGGTCTGGTTGCCGCTGCCTCTCTGGTTGCCGCCAGCCTGGCACAAGCCGCCGATATTACCGGCGCCGGCGCTACCTTTCCCTACCCCATTTATTCCAAGTGGGCTGCCGCCTACAAGCAGCAAACCGGCATCGGCCTGAATTACCAGTCCATAGGCTCGGGCGGCGGCATCAAGCAGATCAAGGCCCGCACGGTGGATTTTGGCGCGTCTGATGCCCCGCTGAAACCTGAAGAATTGCGTGAAGCCGGCCTTATCCAGTTTCCCATGGTCATGGGCGGCGTGGTGCCGGTCTACAACCTGCCTGGAATTGCCGCAGGCCAGATCAGACTGACGCCCGAAGTCCTGGCCGACATTTTTCTGGACAAAATCAAGAAGTGGAACGACCCTGCCATCTCGGCGCTGAACCCTGGCATCACCCTGCCTGACGACAACATTTCCGTTGTTCACCGTTCCGATGGCTCCGGCACCACCTTCATCTTCACCAATTACCTGTCCAAGGTCAGCCCCGAATGGAAATCGAAGGCGGGCGAAGGCACTTCCGTGAAATGGCCAACTGGCGTGGGCGGCAAGGGCAACGAAGGCGTGGCTTCCTACGTGCAGCGCATCAAAGGCGGCATCGGTTATGTGGAATTCGCCTATGCCCTGCAGAACAAGATGTCGTACGCCCTGCTGAAAAACCGTGACGGCAACTTTGTTGCACCTTCAGAGACCAGTTTCAAGTCAGCTGCCGCCAATGGTCAGTGGGATATGAACAAGGGATTCTATGAAATCCTGACCGATGAACCTGGCAAGGACAGCTGGCCCATTACCGGCGCCACGTTCATCCTTATGCACAAGTTTCAACAGGATACTGACAGCGCCCGCGATGTGCTCAAGTTTTTCAAGTGGGCCTACGAAAGCGGCGATCAGATGGCGCTGGCGCTGGACTACATTCCCATGCCAGACAATGTGTCTAAAATGGTGCAGACCTACTGGAAACAAGGCCTGTCAGACAGCTCTGGCAACCCCATCTGGAAATAATCCCTCTGCCTCACTGATATAATCCAGCTTCCGGTCGCGACAGCATGAAACCCATGGCGCGACCGGAAGACTGCTGAAAGGCTCACCGATCATGAATACTGCACGGGCGCTTTCCACCAGTCTGACCAAATTGCCCATGGCCAACAAAATTGATCCCGCCGACCTGAAGAGGCAGCATTTATTCGACATGCTGTTCCACAACGGCACCCGCATCTTCGCTTTTCTGGTGCTGGTGCTGCTTGGCGGAATCATTGCCTCGCTCTTCATCGGCAGTCTGCCCAGCATCCAGAAATTCGGACTGGGTTTCCTGACCAGCACCGAGTGGGATCCCGTCCAGGAAAACTTTGGCGCGCTGGTTCCCATCGTCGGCACCCTGGTTACATCCTTTATTGCATTGCTGATTGGCATCCCGGTCAGTTTTGGCATTGCACTCTACCTGACCGAACTCTCGCCCAAGTGGCTCAAGCGGCCGCTTGGCATCGCCATCGAACTCCTGGCCGGTATCCCCAGCATTATTTATGGCATGTGGGGCCTGTTCATTTTCGCACCATGGTTTGGCGACAATGTCCAGCCATGGATCAATGACGAACTGGGCGCCCTGCCCCTGGTTGGCGAATTTTTCCAGGGACCGCCGCTGGGAATCGGCATGCTGACCTCGGGCATCATTCTCGCCATCATGGTCATCCCCTTCATTGCCTCGGTCATGCGTGACGTGTTCGAGATTGTGCCGTCCATGCTCAAGGAATCCGCCTATGGTCTGGGCGCCACCACCTGGGAAGTGGTCTGGAATGTAGTCCTGCCCTATACCCGTGTCGGCGTCATCGGCGGCATCATGCTGGGGCTGGGCCGGGCGCTGGGAGAAACCATGGCCGTCACCTTCGTCATCGGCAACGCGCACGAACTGAACAAATCGCTACTCATGCCGGGCAACAGCATTGCCTCCGCGCTGGCCAACGAATTCACCGAGGCAGTCGGCGATCTTTACACCTCCGCGCTCGTCGAGCTGGGTTTGATTCTGTTCTTCATCACCTTTGTTGTCCTGTCGCTGTCCAAACTGCTGCTGCTGCAACTCGCCAAAAAGGAGGGCAAACGCACATGATTTCTCTTTATGCGAAGCGCCGGTTCATCAATGGCTTCAACCTGGCCATGTCACTCGCGGCCATGCTGTTTGGCCTGTTTTGGCTGGTCTGGATTCTGATCACCTTGTTCAATGCGGGCATTGACGCCATCAGTCCCGCCCTGTTCTCCCAAATGACGCCGCCGCCCGGCGAGAACGGCGGCCTGCTCAACGCCATTGCCGGCAGCCTGATGATGACCGTTGTCGCCACCTTGATCGGGACGCCAGTCGGCATCCTGGCTGGAATTTACCTGGCCGAGTACGGCAGCCGTGGCTGGCTGGCGCCGGCCACCCGCTTTATCAACGACATCCTGTTGTCGGCTCCCTCCATTGTCATCGGCCTCTTCATCTATGCCATTTATGTCGCCAAGGTCGGACATTTCGCGGGATGGGGCGGAGCCTTTGCCCTGTCCCTGATCGTGATACCGGTTGTGATCCGCACCACCGAAAACATGCTGAAACTCGTGCCCAACAGCCTGCGGGAAGCCGCCGCCGCACTGGGCGCGCCACAATGGAAAGTGATTACTCTGGTTACCATACGCGCTTCACGCGCCGGCATCCTGACCGGCATCCTGCTTGCCATTGCCAGAATTAGTGGTGAAACCGCGCCCCTGCTGTTCACCTCGCTGAACAACCAGTTCTTTAGCCTCAACATGAACGAACCGATGGCCAACCTTCCAGTGGTCATCTTCCAGTTCGCCATGAGCCCGTATGAAGACTGGCAGCGTCTTGCCTGGGGCGGCGCGCTGCTCATCACCTTTGCCGTGCTTGGACTGAACATCCTGGCCCGGATTCTATTCCGCCAGAAAACCATTCACTAAATGGAAACCGCCATGTTTGCCGACGGACAAAAAATCAAGATCACCGCAAGAAACTTCAATTTCTTTTACGGGAAGTTTCATGCGCTGAAAAACATCAACCTGGAAATTCCCGAGAAACAGGTCATGGCCTTCATCGGGCCATCGGGTTGCGGCAAATCCACCCTGCTCCGCACGCTGAACCGGATGTACGACCTGTATCCGGGACAGTCCACCAACGGCGAACTGCTGCTCGACGGCAAGAGCATCCTCGACAAGGGAATGGATGTAAACCTGCTGCGCTCCAAGGTCGGCATGGTGTTCCAGAAACCCACCCCATTTCCGATGTCGATTTATGAAAACATCGCGTTTGGCGTTCGCCTTTACGAGCGTCTGTCGCGCTCCGAAATGGATGATCGCGTGGAATGGGCTTTGAAAAAAGCTGCGTTGTGGGAGGAAGTCAAAGGCATACTCAGCCAGAGCGGCCTGTCGCTTTCCGGCGGCCAGCAGCAGCGCTTGTGCATTGCGCGCAGCGTGGCGGTCAAGCCCGATGTGTTATTGCTTGACGAACCCACCTCGGCGCTCGACCCGATTTCCACCGCCAAGATTGAAGAGCTGGTGTATGAACTCAAGGCCGATTACACCATCGTCATCGTCACGCACAACATGCAACAGGCCGCGCGCGTGTCCGATTTCACTGCTTACATGTATCTGGGTGAACTGATCGAAGTCGGCAAAACCGACATGGTTTTCACCAACCCCAAGCAGAAAGCGACGGAAGATTACATCACCGGCAAATTCGGTTAGGCGTTTATGACAATTTCGTGACAGTCAGTACAATAAGGGCCGTTATCCGGCCCTTATTTATTGGAGTTTCCATGCGGTTGTACGCTCTCTTTGTCATTGCGGGATTACTGTCCTCGCCTGTTCTTAACGCGGCAAACATCACGGGGGCGGGCGCCACATTCCCCTATCCGCTTTACGCAAAATGGGCCACGGAATACAAAAAGCAGACCGGCTCCGGGCTCAATTACCAGTCCATCGGTTCAGGTGGCGGCATCAAGCAGATTCAGGCCAGAACGGTCGATTTTGGCGCGTCCGACATGCCGCTTAAACCCGAGGAACTGGCAAAGAACGGACTCATCCAGTTCCCGACAGTCATTGGCGGTGTGATACCCGTCATCAATCTGCCGGGAATTCCTTCCGGACAACTTAAATTGTCTCCGGCCATTCTTGCGGATATTTTTCTGGGCAATCTCAAAAAATGGAATGACCCGCGCATTGCAGCGATCAATCCAGGCCTGAAACTGCCGGCTTTTCCCATTTCCGTCATTCATCGGTCCGATGGTTCCGGCACCACCTTCATCTTTACCAACTATTTGTCCAAGGTCAGCCCCGGCTGGAAAAGCAAGGCAGGTGAAGGCACGGCGGTGAACTGGCCGACAGGCGTCGGCGGCAAGGGAAACGAGGGCGTGGCTGCGTATGTACAGCGCATCAAGGGCGCGATTGGCTATGTGGAATACGCTTATGCGTTGCAGAACAGGATGAACAGCGTGCAGTTGCAAAACAGCGCGGGCCAGTTCGTAAAAGGGAATGCGGCCAGCTTTACCGCTTCCGCCGCGGGCGCGAAGTGGGACAAAACTAAGGGCTTTTACGAAATCCTCACCAACCAGGCTGACAAGGCGGCGTGGCCCATATCCGGAGCGACATTCGTGCTCATCCACAAACAGGCGAAGGATGCCGGGCGCACGAATGAGGTACTGAAATTTTTTGACTGGGCCTATGCCAAGGGTGACCAGATTGCACTGGGCCTCGACTACATCCCCATGCCGGACAATGTCGTCAAGCTGATTCAGGCCAACTGGAAAGAAAGTCTGAAAGACAGTGCGGGCATGCCACTGAGAAAGTGATCGGCGAATAAAAACCCGGCATCGCCGGGTTTTTTGTTTGTCCCTATCGCCACTCAGGCAGCAGCGGCAATTTTCACCGACTCCGCAATATGCTCGGCCCATTTTCGTGCTTGTGGTTCGGAGGCTGATTCAACCATCACGCGGATAAGCGGCTCGGTGCCCGACGGGCGCAATACGATCCGGCCGTCATTGCCCATGTCCGCCCTGGCTTTCTCCTCGGCTTGTTTCACGGGCAAGGCGGCCGCCAGGTCGATGCGTTTGGCAATCGGCACATTGATCAGCACCTGTGGATAGAGTGTCAGATCACGGGTGTATTCGGCCAGGGAAGCGCCGCTGTCCTTCAATGCATGCAACACCTGCAGGGCGGAGATGATGCCATCCCCGGTTTTGTGCTTGTCCAGGCAAAGGATATGTCCAGACGTTTCGCCGCCAAGCTGCCAGCCTTTTTCCTGCAGCAGTTCCAGCACGTAGCGGTCGCCGACCTTGGCGCGGCCAAAGGGCAGCCCCAGCCTCGCAAGCGCATGCTCCATGCCAAGATTGGTCATGAGCGTACCAGCCACCCCGCCTTTCATGTAGCCAGTTTCCACGCGATGACGGGCAATTACATAGACCAGCTGGTCGCCATCGAATATGCGTCCGTCCCGATCCGCCATCATCAGCCGGTCGCCGTCGCCATCAAGGGCAATGCCGAAATCGGCGCGATGCTTGCGCACGGCGGAAGCGAGCGCCGCTGTGTGGGTCGCGCCACAATCAAGATTGATGTTCAGGCCATTGGGCTCTGTACCGATGGTGACTACCTCGGCGCCCAGTTCATGGAAAACATGCGGCGCGACATGATAGGTAGCGCCATTGGCGCAGTCGACGACGATGCGCATGCCGCGCAAGTCCCTGTCAAAAGGAAAACTGCCTTTGCAAAACTCGATGTAGCGGGCCTGTGCATCCTCGATGCGACGCGCACGGCCCAGTTCTTTTGACGAAACCGTGACAAATTCACTTTCCAGCTGAGATTCAATCGCCTCTTCCGTCGCGTCCGGCAATTTCTGTCCGTCGCCTGAAAAGAACTTGATGCCATTGTCCTCATACGGATTATGCGAAGCGGAAATGACTACGCCAGCCTGCAAACGCAAGGTACGCGTAAGGTAAGCAATTGCGGGAGTGGGCAGCGGACCAGTCAGGTTTACATGCACGCCGGCTGCCGTCAGGCCGGCAGTCAGCGCCGATTCCAGCATGTAACAGGAAATTCGGGTGTCCTTGCCAATCAGCACGGTCGGATGCTGGCCGGGCTGCAATACCGAACGGTCGGATGCCAGCACCTTGCCGGCGGCATAACCCAGACGCATGGCGAAATCCGGGGTAATCGGCGTTTTTCCGACTCGCCCCCTGACACCATCGGTACCAAAATACTTACGGCTCACTTTTTTCTTCTCCTTCTATTGCTTGCCAGACCGCAAGCGCGTCCTTCATTGCCGCCACATCATGCACCCGCAGGATGGAGGC
>CAYOJA010000049.1:0-15381 GCA_964404175.1 uncultured Thiobacillus sp.
ATTCGGGATGGTGGGCAGTACAAGGTTCGAACTTGTGACCCCTGCCGTGTGAAGGCAGTGCTCTACCGCTGAGCTAACTGCCCCGAAGTGCATGACAGCGGCGCGAATTAAACCATATCCAGCCCGATCCGGTCAATTTTGGCGGCGCCATCCGGTAAAATGGCGGCTTTATTCAAGCTGCTTCTTTCCATGGTCCGCACCCGTTTCGCACCTTCCCCCACCGGTTATCTGCACATTGGCGGCGCCCGCACCGCGCTGTTTTCCTGGGCCTATGCCCGGCATCACGGCGGGCAATTCATTCTGCGCATCGAGGACACCGACATCGAGCGCTCCACGCCCGAAGCCGTGCAGGCGATTCTGGACGGCATGAAGTGGCTGGGACTGGAGCACGATGAAGGTCCGTTTTACCAGACCCAGCGCTTCATGCGTTACAAGGAAGTCATCGAACAACTGCTGCAAAGCGGCCATGCCTACCACTGTTACACCAGCGCGGAAGAACTGGAACAGATACGCGAAGCGCAGCGTGCACGCGGCGAAAAGCCCCGTTACGACGGCCGCTGGCGGCCCGAGCCGGGCAAGGTGCTGCCCACGCCGCCTTCCGGCGTGCAGCCCGTGGTGCGCTTCAAAAACCCCACCACCGGATCGGTCGGCTGGAAGGATCTGGTCAAGGGCGTCATCGAGTTTTCCAACACGGAGCTGGATGATCTGGTGATCGCCCGAGCTGATGGCACACCCACCTACAACTTCTGCGTGGTGGTGGACGACTGGGACATGAAGATCACCCACGTCATTCGCGGCGACGACCACGTCAACAACACCCCGCGCCAGATCAATATTTTAAAAGCCCTGGGCGCGCAGATTCCGCAGTACGCCCACCTGTCCATGATCCTGGGCGACGACGGCACCAAACTCTCCAAGCGCCACGGCGCGGTGTCCGTCATGCAGTACGACGAAGACGGCTACCTGCCCGATGCCGTCATCAACTATCTGGCCAGACTGGGCTGGTCGCACGGCGACGACGAAATCTTCTCGCGCGGCCAGTTCACCCAGTGGTTCGACCTCGACCACATCACCGCTTCATCCGCCCAGTTCAACACCGAGAAGCTGCGCTGGGTAAACCAGCACTACATCAAGCAGTCGGCCGACATTGACCTTGCAGCCGACCTCAAGCGGCGCATGGCCCTGCGCGGCATCGACATCAGCGCAGGCCCGGATGCCATCAAAGTCGTCGCGCTGCTGAAGGAACGGGCGGCTACACTCAATGACCTCACCGACGAAGCCATGCTGTTCTACCGCGACCTTGCCCCCAGCCCGGAACTGCTGTCCCAGCACGTCACCAGCGAAAACCTGCCCGCCCTGCATGCCCTGAAAGAGCGGCTCGCGCAATCCGACTGGACACGCGAATCGCTGGGCGCGCTGGTCAAGGACGTGGCCAAGGAATTCGGCCTGAAAATGCCCAAACTCGCCATGCCCCTGCGCGTGCTCGTCACCGGCGAACCACAGACTCCTTCCATCGATGCCACCCTGGAACTGCTGGGCAAGGAACGCGTGCTGGCAAGGCTGGAAGAACACCTGCCGCATCCGGGGCTATGAGCGCATCCCCGCGCTTCAAGGTATAATTCTGCTCCGTTGCTGGTGTAGCTCAGTTGGTAGAGCAACTGATTCGTAATCAGTAGGTCGGAGGTTCGACTCCTCTCACCAGCACCAGAAATAAAGCCTTAAAGAAATTTTCTCTAAGGCTTTTTTTATGTCAACTGCTTAAATGCCCGACTTGCTTTACTAATTTCGGGTATTCAGTTATCGAAAGAGGTTCATTGGATACCGCGTTTAGCGACCCGGCTGTTTTAATTGCCTCTTTGTAAAAGGACATAATTAGATTGTTTGAACCATAGTTATTGTTATGAACCTCACGGATTAATTCTCCACAACGTTTCTGTGAGTAGGCAAGATATTCAACAATGTGGCTTAAAGGTTTTATTATTTCAGGTTCAGTCAGCTTGCCATACGCATCATACTTAGGAGATTTAATACGCACATTAGGATTTGTGCACCCGTTGAGAATTCCGTTGTATTCATTCCTATCAAAACTAACACCTAGTCTAGTAATCTTATTGAATGCATCTTGACTTTTCTTTCTCAACATTAAGAGAAAAATTAGATAGTCAAAATATATTATCTCTTTCTTGTAGGTCAGAATAACTGCTTTAAGCCTGTGCACCACTTGTTCTTGATCTCTTAAGGACAATCCAAATAGGTCTGCATACGCAGAGAAAAGATAGACCATAGCGGCATCTGTTCCATCCCTTGAATCTATCGAAAAGAAAAAGCGATCTTCTACAAGAAGGTCATATTTTTCTAAAAGGTACTTCGAATATTTAAGATTATCTGGTTCAGGTAATGTGTATTCCTGATCAAAGAACCTTCCAAGATAGCCGGATGCATCAAAAGAGTGGCCATACACAGCTTGTATAGAATGTGACAGCTGTTCGTTGTTGGTGGCTATTACAAAGAAAACACCCCTTACACCAAACAAGTGTTTGATATTTTCTAGCAGTTCAATTGCATACGTAGGGCGACAACGGTCAAGCTCATCCACAAAAATATACAGTGGAAGTTTTATTCCTAGTTGGTTTTCTTTAGCCCTGACTTGATCTTCCTTCTGCTCCAACTCAATAGCCTCGATAAGGTTAGTGAGGCTTGTTTTGAAATCGTCAATGGCATTTTTCATGCTCCTATGAGCTTTTAGTACGCTTGCCGCATATGTATCCGACTTCTTGGATAACCCCGGATTTACTCCGGTCTTGACCTCAATGCCTGCATTGATGACATGCTGAGCGATACCTCCGATATTTATCAATTTCTTTGAAGATGCCAGTAATTGATCTATGCGGTTTTTTATTGGCGTTACGTAATTAGCCCACTCATTTAACGAATCATTCAATTCAGATATAAACCCTACAAGCGGTTCCCTTGTGTAGTCGTTCTTCCAAGCATCAAACATTAGGACAGGATATTTGTTTTCTTTTAAATCTTTAGACCACTTCTTTAGCAAGAATGTTTTTCCATGGCCCCAAGTTGCATTCAGATTTAAAACAAAGAACCCTTCATCATTCTTTGTAGGATCGCTTTCTTGATAAAGACCATTAAGGTACTGAGTCAGGAAGCGCGCCACATTAATACGATCTAAATGATCGTCCTCCCACTTATCCGAGATTGGCATATCTGGTTTTTGACTCATGACTCTTTAACCATCAATATCTAGTCTGCAAAATGTGCTTTATAGTAGACGAAAATAGCAAGCCGTAAATTTCTCACATGAAGCATTAATGGGTATTACTGTGACCATGCTGGAAACTTTGGAACTCGCCAGCTACATCGTTACCGTCATCGGCCTGCCGCTGGCCATATTCGTTTTTCTGTACGAGCAGCGCAAAGAACGGGAGAACGAGGACGAGGAAGCCTATCAGTTGCTGTCGGATGCCTACACGGATTTTCTCAAGCTGGTGCTGGAAAATCCCGACCTGCATCTGCGCACCAAAACCCATACGCCCGACCTGAACGAAGAGCAGCAGGAGCGCATGATGGTGCTGTTTGAAATCCTGATTGCGCTGTTCGAGCGCGCGTATCTGCTGGCGTATGAAGAAGATATGCCGGACAAAAAACGCCGCCGCTGGCTGTCGTGGGAAGACTACATGCGCGAGTGGTGCGCCCGCGCGGATTTCCGCGATGCCTTGCCGGCATTGCTACAGGGCGAGGATGCCGATTTCGCCGCGCATATCCGCCGGATTGCGGAGGCGTGTGGGAGGGGTTGAGAATCCCCCGGCGCTTCGCGACACCCCCTTTATAAAAAGGGCTGGAATTCCCCCGCCCTTTGGGCGACCCCCTTTATCAAGGGGGTTAAAAATTCAGCAGCCGCACTCCGGGTCTGGCTGTTCGCCTGACCCCGCCGGTGCAGCCAGCCCGAGATAACTCCGCGCCACGGCTTCGGCAACCTTGATGCCGTCCACACCCGCCGAGAGGATGCCACCGGCATAGCCCGCGCCCTCGCCCGCCGGGTACAGGCCCTTGATGTTGAGACTCTGGAAATCGTCGCCGCGCGTGATGCGCAGGGGCGACGAGGTGCGTGTTTCGACGCCGGTGAGCACCGCGTCGTGCATGGCGAATCCCCTGATCTGTCTGTCGAACGCCGGCAGCGCTTCGCGGATGGCTTCGATGGCATAGTCCGGCAGGCTGGACGCGAGGTCGGTCAGGCGCACGCCGGGCTTGTACGACGGCTCGACGCTGCCCAGCTCAGTGGATGCCTTGCCGGCGAGAAAATCCCCCACCAGTTGCCCGGGCGCGTCGTAATTGCCGCCGCCCAGTTCGAACGCGCACGATTCCAGTTGGCGTTGCAGCTCGATGCCGGCGAGCGGACCCTTGCCGGGGAAATCCTCGGGCGTGATGCCGACGACGATACCGGCGTTGGCGTTGCGTTCGTTGCGCGAATACTGGCTCATGCCGTTGGTGACGACGCGGTTTTCTTCCGAGGTGGCGGCCACCACGGTGCCGCCGGGACACATGCAGAAGCTGTAGACCGAGCGGCCGTTCTTCGCGTGGTGCACCAGCTTGTAGTCGGCGGCGCCAAGCAGGGTGTTGCCCGCGTTCGGTCCAAGGCGTGCCTTGTCGATGAGCGACTGCGGATGCTCGATGCGGAAGCCGACCGAGAACGGCTTGGCTTCCATGTACACGCCGCGCGCGTGCAGCATTTCAAAGGTATCCCTGGCGCTGTGGCCGAGCGCGAGGACGACGTGGTTGCTGCGCAGGGTTTCGCCGCTGGCGAGCGTCACGCCCAGGATGCGGCCGTTCTCGATCAGCACATCGGTCACGCGCTGCTGGAAGCGGATTTCGCCACCCAGCGATTCGATTTCATGGCGCATGTTCTCGACCATGCCGACCAGACGGAAGGTGCCGATGTGCGGCTTTGATACATACATAATTTCTTCCGGCGCGCCTGCTTTCACAAATTCCGTAAGCACCTTGCGCCCCAGGTATTTGGGATCCTTGATCTGGCTGTAGAGCTTGCCGTCGGAAAACGTCCCCGCCCCGCCCTCGCCGAACTGCACGTTGGATTCGGGATTGAGTATGTTCTTTCTCCAGAGCCCCCAGGTGTCCTGCGTGCGTTCGCGAACGGCCTTGCCGCGCTCCAGCACAATCGGCCTGAAGCCCATTTGCGCCAGTACCAACGCGGCGAATATCCCGCACGGGCCAAAGCCGACAACGATGGGGCGCTCAGTTAAATTCTCCGGCACGTGGCCGACGAAGTGGTAGTCCATGTCTGGCGTCGGTGCGATATTGCGATCGTTGCGGAATTTCTTCAGCAGCGAAGCTTCATTTTTTAGTTCAACATCGACCGCGTAAATCAGCAGCAGCGCGTGCTTCTTGCGCGCATCATAGCTGCGCTTGAAGATACTGAAGCTGGCCAGCTCATTGTCCGGAATCGCAAGGCGTTGCAGGATTGCCGCACGCAGGGCTTCGGGCGGATGGTCGAGCGGCAGTTTGAGTTCAGTCAGTCGCAGCATGGTGTCGTGCTTCAGTTTTGGCCAGCCAGATATTTCAATGCGCCCTGCCCCGCCGCGCGCCCGCTGGCAAAACAGGCTGTCAGCAGATAACCGCCGGTGGGCGCTTCCCAGTCGAGCATCTCGCCCGCGCAAAACACGCCGGGCAACCCGCGCAGCATCAGGTGTTCATCCATCGCCTCGAATCGCACGCCGCCGGCGCTGCTGATCGCCTCGTCAATCGGTCGCGGCGCGGCAAGGGTTAGCGGTAGCGATTTTATCGCGTGTGCAAGCTGTGCCGGGTCGTTTAGTTGCGCGGCCGTCAACACTTCGCGCAGCAGCGCCATCTTTGCGCCCTTGATGCCGGCGCGGCTTTGCAGGTGGCTGGACAGCGAACGCGATCCGCGCGGATGGGCGACTTCGGCCAGGACTCGTTCCGGCGGCTTGTCGGGCAGCAGATCGAGCCGTACCGTCACGCTGCCCTGCGCCGTAATGGTGTCGCGCAGCGGCGCCGACAGCGCGTAGATCAGGCTGCCTTCGACACCGGTGCCGGACAGCATCAGCTCGCCCTTGCGTTCATGCGCGCAACCCTTCATGTCGGTAAAACCCAGGGCCACGGTTTTCAACGGCTGGCCGGCAAAACGGGTGCGCAGATGTTCGCTCCAGCCGCCTGCCACATCGAAGCCACAGTTCGACGGCAGCAAGGGCGCAATTTCGATTCCGCGCTGCGTCAGCAGCGGCACCCACGCGCCATCTGACCCAAGCTTTGCCCAACTGCCGCCGCCCAGTGCCAGTATGACTGCGTCGGGCTGCATGAGGCGTTCGCCTTCTGGCGTGGCAAAGCACAGCGCCTCCCCATCGCGCCAACCCAGCCAGCGATGGCGCACATGAAACCGCACCCCGGCTTCGCGCAGCCGATGCAGCCAGGCACGCAACAGCGGCGCGGCTTTCATCCCCTTGGGAAACACGCGGCCCGAGGAACCGACGAAGGTCTCGATACCCAACCCGTGTATCCAGTCGCGAAGTGCGTCCGGGGAGAAGTTTTTCAGCAGCGGATAAAGATGCTCGGCGCGTGTGCCATAGCGTGACAGAAAAGCGTCAAAGGCTTCGGCGTGCGTGATGTTCATGCCGCCCACGCCTGCCAGCAGGAACTTGCGGCCAACCGAAGGCATGGCATCGTAGACATCCACGACCAAGCCTGCCTGTGCCAGCACCTCGGCCGCCATCAGGCCGGCCGGGCCGCCCCCGATGATGGCGATGGTTTTCATGGTTGGCGAGGAATGACGGCTATGCTTGGCCATTGATCAAGGCCCTTGGTACAGGCTTCTCGCACAAGCATCCTCATAATCTGAAACAAATCTTGAATTGCTCGAAGCCGAGCCGCTCTGCCGGGTCGATCCCCGCTAAGCGGGGCCCCTCGTCCTACGGCTCGCATGGCCCGCTCTGACAAGAAAACCGGAATTCAAATAAATTTGTGTCGCGGGCAGCCCTTTTCGTCGGGTCGATCCCCGCTAAGCGGGGCCCCTCGCCCAACGCCTCAAAGGGCTCACTCCCATTCAATAGTCCCCGGAGGCTTACCCGTGATGTCGTAGGTGACGCGGTTGATGCCGCGGATTTCGTTGATGATGCGGTTGGAGACTTTGGCGAGTAGCGAATATGGCAGTTCGGCCCAGTGGGCGGTCATGAAGTCCTGGGTCTGCACGGCGCGCAGGGCAACCACGTAGTCGTAGGTGCGGCCGTCGCCCATGACGCCGACAGCTTTCACGGGCAGGAAGACGGCAAAGGCCTGTGAAGTCTTGTCGTACCAGCCGGAGGCGCGCAGTTCTTCGATGAAGATGTGGTCGGCGCGTCGAAGCAGGTCTGCATATTCCTTTTTCACTTCGCCGAGGATGCGCACGCCCAGGCCGGGGCCGGGGAAGGGATGGCGGTAGACCATGTCGTGCGGCAGGCCGAGGGCCACTCCAAGTTCGCGCACTTCATCCTTGAACAGTTCGCGCAGCGGTTCTAGCAGCTTGAGGTGCATGTCCTCGGGCAGGCCGCCGACGTTGTGGTGGCTCTTGATGGCGTGGGCCTTCTTGGTCTTGGCGCCGGCCGATTCGATGACGTCGGGGTAGATGGTGCCTTGGGCCAGCCACTTGGCATTTTTCAGCTTGGCGGATTCAGCCTGGAACACGGCAACGAATTCGCCGCCGATGATCTTGCGTTTGCGCTCCGGGTCGGCCACGCCCGCAAGCTTGCCCATGAACTGTTCCGTCGCATCGACATGGATGACCTTGACGCCGAGATTCTTGGCGAAGGTCTGCATGACCTGTTCGGCTTCATTGAGACGCAGCAGGCCCGTGTCGACAAACACGCAGGTGAGTTGATCGCCGATGGCGCGATGGATGAGTGCAGCTGCAACCGAGGAATCGACGCCGCCGGACAGGCCCAGAATGACTTCGTCGCTGCCCACTTCGGCCTGGATTTTCGCCACGGCCTCGGTGATGTAGTCGGGCATGTTCCAGTCCTGCCCGCAGCCGCAGATGTCGTGCACGAAGCGGCCGAGGATGGCCTTGCCCTGCAGGGTATGCGTGACTTCGGGATGGAACTGGAAGGCATAGAAGCGCTTGTCGTCGTTGGCCATGCCGGCGATCGGTGTCGAGGCATTGTCTGCAATCACCTTGAAACCGGAAGGCAACTCGACCACGCGGTCGCCGTGGCTCATCCACACATCCAGCCAGCATTTTCCATCCGGATCGCAGCGATCCTGAATGTCGCTCAGCAGTTTCGAATGTCCGCGCGCGCGGACTTCGGCATAGCCGTATTCGTGATGGCTTGCGTTTTCGACCTTGCCGCCCAGTTGCGCCGCCATGGTCTGCATGCCGTAGCAGATACCCAGCACCGGCACGCCAAGTTCGAACACGACCTGTGGGGCACGCGGCGTCTCCTCTTCCGTCACCGACGACGGCCCGCCGGAGAGGATCACCCCGGCCGGGTTGAAATCGCGGATGAACTGTTCGGAGACATCGAAGGGATGCAGCTCGCAATAGACATTGGCCTCGCGCACGCGGCGGGCGATGAGCTGGGTATATTGAGAACCGAAATCGAGGATGAGTATTTTCTGATGTGACATGGCAATAAATAAAAAAGGGGCCTAAGCCCCCATCAAAACAGTTGGTTTATTCCACCCGGTAATTGGGCGCTTCCTTGGTGATCTGCACATCATGCACGTGGGATTCGCGGATGCCGGCGGCGGTTATCTCGACGAACTCCGCTTTCTGATGCACTTCGGCAATCGTCTGGCAGCCCAGATAACCCATGCTGGAACGCAAGCCGCCCATCAGCTGGTGAATCACATTCAGCACGCTGCCCTTGTAAGGTACGCGGCCTTCGATGCCTTCAGGCACCAGCTTGTCGGCATTGGCTTCGTTGTCCTGGAAGTAGCGGTCCTTGGAACCCTGCTGCATGGCGCCCAGCGAGCCCATGCCGCGATAGGATTTGTAAGAACGGCCCTGATACAGCTCGACCTCGCCCGGCGCTTCTTCCGTGCCGGCAAGCAGGCCGCCCAGCATGACGCAGTGTGCGCCGGCCGCCAGCGCCTTGGAGATGTCGCCCGAGAAGCGGATGCCGCCATCGGCGATGATGCCGATATCCGTGCCTGCCAGCGCTTCTGCCACATTGGCCACGGCGGAAATCTGCGGCACGCCCACACCTGCAACAATACGTGTGGTGCAGATGGAGCCGGGGCCGATGCCGACCTTGACTGCGTCCGCGCCATTTTCAACCAGGGACGTGGCGGCACTGGCCGTGGCGATATTGCCGCCGATGACCTGCACGTTCGGGAAGCGTTTCTTCACCCACTCCACACGCTTCAGCACGCCTTTGGAGTGGCCGTGCGCGGTATCCACCACGATGACGTCCACGCCTGCGGCAGCCAAAAGCTCAATGCGTTCGTCATTGTCCGGCCCCACACCCACAGCCGCACCCACGCGCAAACGACCCTGCTCGTCCTTGCAGGCCAGCGGGTGCTCGGTGGATTTCTGGATGTCCTTGACGGTGATCAGGCCCTTGAGCTCGAAGTTGTCATTGACGACCAGCACGCGCTCCAGGCGGTGCTTGTGCAGCAGCTTGGTTGCTTCCTCCAGCCCGGCGCCTTCTTTCACCGTGACCAGCCGCTCGCGCGAGGTCATGATGCTGGCGATGGATTGATCGAGATTGGTTTCGAAGCGCAGGTCGCGGTTGGTGACGATGCCGGCCACCTTGCCGCTGGCATCGATTACCGGCAGACCGGAGAACTTGTGTTTGCGCGAGAGTTCCATCACTTCGCGCACGGTCATGGACGGGGAAATGGTGACGGGATCCTTGACCACGCCGGATTCGAAACGCTTGACCTTGGCGACTTCGGCCGCCTGCATCTTGCCGGTCATGTTCTTGTGAACGATGCCGATGCCGCCTTCCTGCGCCAGCGTAATCGCCAGCCTCGCTTCGGTAACCGTGTCCATGGCGGCGGACAGGATGGGGATGTTCAGGTGGATGTTGCGTGTCAGGCGGGTTTTGAGGCTGACATCGCGTGGGAGAATGTCTGACTGGGCGGGAACGAGCAGGACGTCGTCGAAGGTCAGAGCTTTTTGTAATACGCGCATCGCTTTGATTCCTTGGCAAAAGCGGATTATACGGGATGCCCAAATCATGAACAAATTTCAGTTGGTTCGTGGTTGGAAACTACCACGCCAGAATTCAATAAACGCATTGACGAATCTGGCGTAACGGGCTAATTTTCGCTTAGTCCGGCTTGACCGGTCGTGACGGATTCCCGATATCCGAGACAAATACTTGATGAGGAGACCTGTAATGCGCAATTCCCTGTTTGCCTTGATGGCTGCTTCCCTGCTGACCCTGGGTGGCTGCGCTACCCAAACCGAGACGACTGCTCCCAAGGCCGCCGAAGCCGCCAAGCCCGCAATCTCCGCCGATGCCCAGGCTGCCCTGAGCGCTGCTCAGGCCGCCGCCAAGGATGCAAAAGCCAAAGGCGCCTTGTGGACCACCGCCGAAAACGCGCTGAAAGCCGCCGAGGCCGCCGCCGAAAAAGGCGACAGCGAGGGCGTGATCAAAAATGCCAAGACCGCCAGCGACCAGGTAAAGCTGGGGCTGGAGCAGGCCAAATACCCAACGCTTCAACTCAAGGATCTGTAATACACATGAAGCAGGCAAACATCGGGGGCAGACATGTCCCCGTTTTTGTTTTGATTTGCGCCGGGCTTTGCCTGAACAGCGCCCAGGCCGAGGTTTACAAGTGGACAGATAAATCTGGCCAGGTGCATTACTCCGACCAGCCCCCTGCCGCGGAAGCCGCGCACCGCGTACCTGGAACGGGTACGCCCGCGGATAATTCCGAGGCGATCAAGGCTCTGGCTGAAAAAGAGCAGGATTACAAAAAACGCCAGGATGAAACGGCCAAGGCCAAGGAAAAGGCTGACAAGGAAGCCGAGGAAGCCCGCATCAAGCAACAAAACTGTGACAATGCGCGCAAGCAGATGAGCCAGTTGCAATCCGGCCAGAGACTGTATACCACTTCCCCTTATGGTTCCCGGACTTATATGGATGCTACTGCCCGCCAGCAGGCGCTGGATAACGCCCTGAAAGCCATCAACGAGAACTGCAACCAGAATTAGCTCTCTGGCTTTTCAGTAACCGCATCACCGCCGCCTTTTTTCATCACCTTGCCCTCTTCGGCCCGTTTGCGGCGGACTTCCTTGGGGTCGGCAATCAACGGCCGGTAGATTTCCACGCGGTCTTTTTCCCTTAGCGTCGCAGTCATTTCGGACGCCTTGTTCCAGATGCCAACCTTGGCGGTTGCAAGATCGATCTCGGGAAACTTTGCCAGCAGACCGGACTGGCGGATGGCTTCTTCCACGGTAGCGTCCTCCGCCAGTTCCAGCGGAATCAGCATCTGCACGTTCGGCAAGGCGTAAGCCACTTCTACATGGATCATGTTTTCGTCATCATGAAGCGCCAAACAACGAGTCCGCACGAGTCACGAATGCATCCACGAATGTGTTGGCAATATGGTTGAACACGGGCGTCAAAACGGTTTCAAGCACCCGGCTTGAGAAAGTGTAACTCAGCCTGAATTCGACTTTACACGCGCTTTCACCCAATGCGAGAAACCGCCAGTGGCCCTGCAAATGCGTGAATGGGCCTTCCTGAAGGCTGAGGTTCATTTCCGAATGCGGCGATTTGCTGTTTTCCGTGGTGAAGCTCTGCTTGACGCCCATGTAATCGATGTGGATGGTTGCCACGGTTGTCATGTCGTCACGCCACTTCACTTCCGTGCCGCCGCACCAGGGCAGAAACAGTGGATAATCCTCCACGCTGTCCACCAGGCCGTACATCGCACGGGAGGAATGTTCCACCAAGACTGATTTTTCAACCTGTGCCATGCCGCCCTGAAACCAAAACGCAAAGTAAAATGGTCATTCTACGTAAAGCGGATGCAGCATGAGCATCACCGATAACAAAAAAGCCTTCCACGATTATTTCATTGAAGAGCGCCACGAGGCAGGTCTGATACTGGAAGGCTGGGAAGTCAAGTCCATCCGCGCCGGGCGGGCCAACCTCAAGGAATCCTATGTGGTGATAAAACAGGGCGCGGTGTACCTGATCGGCTGCCATATCAGTCCCTTGCCGACGGCATCCACCCACATTCATCCCGACCCGACCCGCTCGCGAAAACTCTTGTTACACGCCGCCGAAATCAGCAAGCTGATCGGCAAGGTGGAACGGGCCGGCTACACGCTGGTTCCACTCAACCTTCATTTTTCCAAAGGCCGCATCAAACTGGAAATTGGCCTGGCCAAGGGTAAAAAACAACACGACAAGCGTGAATCAGACAAGGAACGTGACTGGAAACGCGAACAATCCCAGTTGATGAAACAATCGAAAAGCCGGGGAACTTGAGCATTCCAGATCCGGCCTTCCTCTTTTGCAACACAAAATATGCCGTCTGTCGGGTTTTCGTCAGTAAAATCTTGTAAAACTACAAGCAGTTAGCCTAATATGACTGAAACTTTAACAAGGAAAATTCAATGGCTGCCGTATTACCGGTTTATGAAGTTGAATTCATTCCGCTGGAGCGTCGATTGGGTGAACGCAGGACGAAACCCAATGCCGGACTCCCCGCTGGCATAGTCATGGATCGACGTGTCAAAGCAAGCAGGCGCAAGGAAGATCAACCCAAACACTCCCTGAAAGCAATATAAACACACAAGCCCCGAAATCGGGGCTTGTGTGTTTATGGGCCGGGTTGTGCTTATTGAAAACAGTTTTCAGGCAATAACCCGGATTCCCTTGCCCTCCCCCATCCGACCGATCACGCCAGCCAGGTCAAAACCCTCCGCCCTCATTTTCTGCAAAACTTCAGGAACCAGCCCTGCTTCACAGGCAACAAGCAACCCACCACTGGTTTGCGGATCACACAGCAATTTGCGCTGCCATTCAGCCATGTCCTGCGGCAAACTGACTTCGTGGCCAAAACTGGCCCAGTTGCGTTCGGATGCGCCGGGAGAAAATCCTCTTTGCGCGAGTTCGAGCGCATGCGAATGAATCGGCAGATCGCTGAACCTGACTTCCGCGGACAAGCCCGACCCCCGGCATATTTCCAGCAGGTGGCCCAATAATCCAAATCCGGTCACATCGGTAATGGCATGAACGCCAGCCAGTTCGGCCATAGGAATGCCCGGTGTATTCAACTGGGTGGTTGAAGCCAGCATCTGGGCATATCCGGCTTCGCTCAGGTGGCCTTTTTTCATGGCATCAGCGAATACGCCAATCCCAAGCGGCTTGGCCAGAATCAGCACATCACCATGCAGCGCCTGATTATTGCGTTTGACCTTGTCCGGGTGAACCACGCCGATTCCCACGAGGCCGTAGATGGGTTCCGGCGAATCGATGGAATGCCCGCCGGCAATCGGAATGCCCGCCGCCTTGCAGACAGATTCGCCGCCCGCCAGTATCTGGCGGATGATATCCGGCGATAACTTTCCGACCGGCATGCCAACAATCGCCAGCGCGAAAAGCGGTTTGCCGCCCATGGCATAAATATCGGACAGCGCATTGGTGGCGGCGATACGGCCGAAATCAAACGGATCGTCCACGATAGGCATGAAGAAATCAGTCGTGGCGACAATGGCCTGGCTGTCATTCAACCGGTAAACCGCGGCATCATCACTGGATTCGGTCCCGACCAGCAAATCGGTGAATCCGCTCATGGGCGCGGATTGAGAAAGGATTTCCTGCAACACCGCCGGGGCGATTTTGCAGCCGCATCCACCGCCGTGGGACAATTCTGTCAATCGAATACTCATAAGCTTATTTTCGTGAAACCCTCAGGCACCGCAACCGTAGCACACTTGTCGGAATATTCCGAAATCATCGATGCGCGCACACCGTCGGAGTTTGCCGAAGACCATATTCCCGGCGCAATCAATCTGCCGGTGCTGGATGACGAGGAACGCGCGCGGGTCGGCACACTACACAAGCAGGCCTCCGCATTTGACGCCAAGAAAGTGGGGGCAGCACTGGTTTCCCGACACATAGCAGAACATCTGGAACGGTATTTCCAGGACAAACCGGCTGGTTACAAGCCACTGGTTTATTGCTGGCGTGGAGGAAACCGCAGCGGATCGATGGCGCACGTATTGCAAAAAGTCGGCTTCAAGGCCTCACAGCTTGATGGCGGCTACAAGGCCTACCGGCGCACCGTAATTACCGAACTGGAACAGTTGCCAGCCCGTTTGAGCTTTCAGGTGATATGCGGCCCCACCGGTTGCGGCAAAAGCCGTTTACTGCAGTCGCTGCACGCCCGGGGCGCGCAAGTACTGGACCTGGAAAACCTGGCCGCGCATCGCGGCTCGCTGCTGGGCGGCCTGCCCGGCCAGCCACAACCCGGTCAGAAAAGTTTTGAAAGCCGGCTATGGTGGCAATTGCGGCAGCTTGATCCGGCGAAGCCGGTTTACGTTGAATCCGAAAGCAAAAAAATCGGCAATTTGCGTGTACCCGATGCCCTGCTGACCGCCATGCGAAATGGCCGCAGCATCTGGATTGATGCCACCATCGATCGGCGTGCCGCCATCCTGCTGGAAGAATATGCGCACTTTCTGACATCGCCTGAAATCCTGCTGGACCAGATTGCCCATCTGACTCCTTTGCGCGGCCATGAAATGATCGACCGATGGAGGTTGCTGATCCAGAACAGTCAATGGGATCAATTCGTGCGCGACATGCTGCTCAGCCACTACGACCCTGCCTATCAAAAATCGCTTGGGCGTAATTACGGCAAGGATCAGACCTGCGCGGTTTTTTCCTTGACTGGCATTGGTGCCGAAGACTTCAACTTGCTCGCCATGAAAATTCTTGAATCTGTCGTGCTGGAAAATGATGCCTGAACTGCTAGCCTGAAAATGGGACAGGATTTATCCCGATCAATTTAAAAAGGAGAAGCAATGAGCACGACATGGATTCTGGTCAGCAACGCTTCAACGGGAAAACTCTTGCGCAATGCCGGGCCCAACAAGGGAATCGAACTAGTTCGAGAATTTGCCCACCCGCAAAGCCGCGAAAAAAACGGCGATCTGGTGAGTGATCGTCCGGGCCGCAATCCCGGGGCCGGCAATGGACATGGTTCCTTTGTTCCCGCCACGTTGCCCAAGGAACATGAAGCGGATGTGTTCGCGATTGAACTGGCGCGTGAACTGGAAGCAGGACGCGTGGGGAATCAGTATTCGCGACTGGTCATTGTCGCCCCGCCTGCGTTCATGGGACAACTGAATCAGCATCTGAATCATGCCGTGAAAGGGCTTGTTTCAGACAC
>CAYOJA010000050.1:0-14294 GCA_964404175.1 uncultured Thiobacillus sp.
GCACGCCGATGACGGCGAACATCATCCAGATCATGAAGCACACCGTGAACGCCAGTGTGCTCATGATGACGACCGACCAGGCTTTTGACTGCTGACTAACCATGATTCCTCTCCTTCATTCACCACGAGATGAAGACTTCAATGTCGTTTTACTCTGGTGAAATTCCGCTTTCCAGTGGGGTCTCGGCCGTCAATTTCCTAGCAACTACCTCTTTGGTGGTAGGAGTGGTATTTGCCAAGCCGTTGTTTTAAGGCGGATTTCCGGATTTCCTGACCGGGGCGTCTGATGCCCGGGGGAAGAAGTGGTATACCCTTTGACCTGCGCGACGAACGACAGGGTGTATTACCCTTGATATGAAATGACGGCTTATTGAATCGAGATAGCGAGTGAAACTGGCGAGCCGAATACCCCTCAACAGGTTTCAGAATTCCCTGCTGCTGCGGCTGGGGGGCATGTTTGCCGCCATTACCGTGCTGGCCGTGGCCAGCATGTCCACCTCGTGGATGGTGGCGGAAACCACTCAGGGCAGCGGCAAGGCAATCAACATCGCCGGCAGCCTGCGCATGCAAAGCTGGCGCATGGCCTCCATCTATCAAAGCCTGCTCAAGGCGGAAAATCCCGCCTACCGGGTATACATGCAACAGGCCATCGACCGGTTTGAAAACGATCTGACATCCGGCCCCATCCTGTCCGTTTTGCCCGGCGACGAAACCGCCCCGCTCAAGCAGACTTACCGCGAGATTCAGGCCCAGTGGCGATCACAAATCAAACCCGGCCTGAACAAATTGCCCATCAACGCGACAGATGCGGCGGATATCAGCGTGCTGGACAGGATTCCGGAATTCGTCGATCACATCAATCATCTGGTGAAGCAGATCGAGGATGCCGCCGAGGCAAAGATTTTCGTCATGCGCATCATTCTGGGTGTTTCGGTCATTGCCACTTTGCTCGTGGTCATGCTCTCCATCTACATGGTCAACAACATTCTTGTCCTGCCTTTGCGAAGCTTGTTGGGGCTGACCGACCAGATCGGCCAGGGCAATCTTGCCGTGCGCACCGACCTGACCGGCGAGGATGAAATCGGCCGGCTGGGGCTCGCCTTCAACCTCATGGCGGAAGACCTGTCCAGGCATTACCAGAATCTGGAAGCCCAGGTGCGGGAAAAAACCTCCGAGCTCACCATTGCCAACCGTTCGCTGGAACTGCTCTATCACTCCATCGCGCGCCTTTACAGCGGGCCGGTGGCGCACGACACCTATTCCATTCTGCTCAAGGATCTGGAAAACGTTCTGGGCCTGGGACACGGCCTGGCCTGCCTGGTCGAGACGGGCGAGGCGCGCGGCCATGTCATTGCCAGTACGCTCGACCCCACCTGCGGCGATCTCGATGTGTGCGGCCTGATGAGCTGCGCTGAATGCATGGCAAGCAGGGAACTTGCGATTCATGACACGAAAGGCGGCGGCCGCCTGCTGTCACTGCCACTGAAGGATGCCGAGCAAAGCTATGGCGTGCTGCAACTGGAGATGCCGGATGGCAGGGAACTGGAGCCATGGCAGACCCAGCTTCTGGAGGCGCTTTCACGACACATCGGCATCGCCATCGGCACGGCGCGGCGCACCGAGCAGAACCGCCGCCTGTCGTTGCTGGAAGAGCGCGCGGCCATCGCCCGCGAGCTGCACGACTCGCTGGCGCAATCGCTCTCGTACATGAAAATCCAGGTCAGCCGCCTGAAGCCGCATGTGGAAGGCAGCGGGGCCGAGGCAACCCAGGTGTTGCATGAATTGCGCGAAGGCCTGAACAGCGCCTACCGGCAGCTGCGCGAACTGCTGACCACCTTCCGCCTCCGCATCGAAGGCGAAGGACTCAATTCCGCCCTTCAGTCCACGGTGGCCGAATTTTCCAGCCGGGGCGACATCCCGATCGAACTGGACGTTCATCTCGCGGGCTGCTTTTTGTCCGCCAACGAGGAAATCCACACGCTGCAAATCGTGCGCGAGGCCCTGTCGAACGTACTCAATCATGCCCGGGCCACCCAGGCGCGGGTCAAGGTGGAATGCGGCAGTGATGGTGCCGTTTCCGCCACGATCGAGGACAATGGCGTCGGCATCCGCAAACTGGCGGGTACGCATCATTACGGAATGACCATCATGGAAGAGCGCGCCAAAAACCTGGGCGGCACCCTGAACATCGAAACGCCGGAGATTTCCGGCACGCGCGTCACACTGCGCTTCACGCCATCGGGGAACAGGGAGTCGGTTATCGTCATGCAGCACGAACTTACAAAATGAACCAGGAAGAAATCCAGACCATCCTCATCGTCGATGATCACCCCCTGTTCCGCAAGGGCGTCATCCAGCTGATTCAGGCTGCCCCCGAATTCAGGTTCGTGGGCGAGGCCGCCAACGGCCAGGATGGCATCCGCCTGGCGCACGAACTCAAGCCCGACATGATTCTGCTCGATCTCAACATGAAGGACATGAACGGGGTCGAAGTGCTGAAGTCGATCAAGGACGCCGGACTCGATTCGCGCGTCATCATGCTCACTGTTTCGGATCAGGCTGAAGACCTGGTGGCCGCGCTGCAAGCAGGTGCGGATGGCTATCTGCTGAAGGACATGGAGCCCGAGGACCTGATGGCCCATCTGACCGAAGCCGCTCGCGGCCGTATCGCCATCACGCCACGCCTGACCCAGCTGCTGGCCGCTTCGTTCCGGGAAATGGGCCGGCCTAAAAATCCGGCCGAGGCGGGCCTGACCGACCAGGAATGCCGCATTCTGGAACTCATCGCAGACGGCAAGAGCAACAAGCTGATCGCCAAGGAGCTGAGCATTGCCGAAGGTACGGTCAAGGTTCACGTCAAGCATCTGCTGAAAAAACTCAACCTGCGCTCGCGGGTCGAGGCCGCGGTCTGGGCGGACAGAAGCCGCAGACAAGCCTGAAACACCGGCGGTTGCGGATTGATTGGACAGCTTGATCAAAACTCATTTACGATAAGCAGGTCTTGTTGTTTTCAAACACAACCCGCCGATACTCCATGCATCTCTCCAGCCGCATCCATACCTTTGGCCAGGCCATGCTGAACAAGCATGGCGAGCGCGTGCACAAGATCGCGCTGGATGCGGGATTCACCTGCCCCAACCGCGACGGCAGCAAAGGCATCGGCGGCTGCACGTTCTGCAACAACAAATCATTTGCGCCGGGCGCGCGCGACAATAAACCCGTCGGGGCGCAATTCGAGCGCGCGCGTTGCCGCATCGGCAATCGAACAGGCGCGCGGCGTTTCATTGCCTACTTCCAGGCTTACACCAACACCTATGCACATGTGGACGAGCTGCGCGCGCTGTATGACTCGGCGCTGGCCGAATCAGGTGTGATCGGTCTTTCCATCGGCACGCGGCCGGATTGCGTGCCGCCCGAGGTACTGGACTTACTGGCCGAATACCAGGATCGCGGCCACGAAGTGTGGCTGGAACTTGGGCTGCAATCCGCCTTCGACGAAACGCTGGCGCGCGTGAATCGCGGCCATGGCTTCGCCGAATACGAAGTTGCCGCAAAGGCCGCGCGGGCGCGTGGCATTCCGGTGTGCAGTCACCTCATCGTCGGGCTGCCGGGCGAAACCGAAGCGCACTTTCACCACACGCTCGACCGCGTACTCGAAACCGGCGTGGACGGATTGAAGCTACATCCGCTGCATGTGGTCAAGCACACAAAACTGGCCATCGAATGGAAGCGCGGCGAATACACGCCCATGAGCGAAACGGATTACCTGCGCATCGCCGCCGACCTGATCGAACGCACGCCGTGGGAAATCGTGTTTCATCGCGTGACGGGCACCGCTTCGAAAGACATCCTGCTCGCGCCCGATTGGTGCGCGAAGAAGTGGGATGTGCTGAATGGCATCGCGCGTGAACTGGAAAGGCGCGGCACGCGGCAAGGCTCGCGCGCAGGTCAGGCCTGGAACGAGGTGTGTCATGCCGCTTGAACTCGTCTGCCCGGCCGGCAATCTGGTGTCGCTGAAAACCGCCATCGACAACGGCGCCGACGCTGTTTACATGGGCTTTCGCGACAACACCAACGCGCGCGCATTTCCCGGCCTCAACTTCGACGAGACGCAGGCCGCCGAGGGACTGCGCTACGCACATGACCGCGGCCGCAAGGTGCTGCTTGCGCTCAACACCTATCCGCAGGCGGCTACCTGGCGGCACTGGACCACTGCGGTGGATCGCGCGGCAAAGCTGGGCATGGATGCCGTCATCCTCGCCGATGCGGGATTGATGCGTTATGCGGTGAAGCACCATCCGCAGCTCCGGCTGCATTTGTCCGTGCAGGGCTCGGCCACCAGTTACGAAGCCGTCAATTTCTACCGTGAGCATTTCGGCATCCAGCGCGCCGTGTTGCCGCGCGTGCTGTCCCTGCCACAGGTCGATAACGTGGTGAAGAACACGCCGGTGGAAATCGAACTGTTCGGCTTCGGCGGCCTGTGCGTCATGGTCGAAGGCCGCTGCCTGCTGTCGTCCTACTGCACCGGCGAATCGCCTAATTCCGCAGGCGTGTGTTCACCCGCAAAAGACGTGAAGTGGAAAGAAACTCCTGCAGGACTGGAATCGAGACTGAACGGCGTGCTGCTCGACCGCTACGGCAAAAACGAAAAAGCCGGTTACCCCACGCTGTGCAAAGGCCGCTTCGAAGTCAGCGGTGAAACTTATTACGCGCTCGAAGAACCCACCAGCCTCAACACCCTCGACCTGCTGCCGGAGATGCTGAAGATGGGCATTGCCGCCATCAAGATCGAAGGCCGCCAGCGCAGTCCCGCGTATGTCGCGCAAGTGACCAAAGTCTGGCGCGCCGCCATCGATGCGGTGAAGAAAAACGCCGCAGGCTTCACACCCTCGCCCGCCTGGATGGCTGAGCTGAACAAACTCTCCGAAGGCCAGAGCCATACGCTGGGCGCCTATCACCGGCCATGGAAATGATCATGGAAGTTAGGCGAGTGAAGCATACGCAACAGACTTTCCCCCTTGATAAAGGTGGGCAGGGGGGATTTGCCTTGCGCCCCTTACCGACCCAATCCCCCCAGCCCCCTTTGTCAAGGGGAAGCGTTCCTTGGGGCTTCACACCTGCCTCACTATGAATTTAAGCCTCGGCCCCCTTCTCTATTACTGGCCGCGCGATGAGGTCTTCGCGTTTTACGAAGAAGCGGCGAACTGGCCGGTGGCACGCATCTATCTCGGCGAAACCGTGTGCTCACGACGCCACCTGCTGCGCCTGCCGGACTGGCTGGAACTGGCTGAAAAGTTGCACGATGCCGGCAAGGAAGTCGTGCTCTCCAGCCAGACCCTGATCGAGTCTGAATCCGATCTCAAGGCGCTGCGGCGGATGGTGGCCGATGGACGCTTTCTGGTCGAGGCCAACGAATGGGGCGCGGTGCGCTTGTTGTCCGCAGCGGGCGCGGCTTTTGTCGCGGGCCACACGCTCAATGTCTACAACCCGGAAACGCTCGATGTGCTGGCCGGACTCGGTGCAACACGCTGGCTGCCGCCGGTGGAAATGTCGCGCGATTCACTGGCGGCGATACTTAAGCAGGCACCGAGCCCTCCCTTGCAGGGCGCGTTCCGGCTTGCAAGCCGGAACCGCTCGCCCGGCGCGGAACGTGTTCCGCGAAACCCCCAGCTCGCCCCCGGCCCTCTCCCGCAAGGGGGAGAGGGGGACGCTGTGTCGCTACGCGACGCCAAGCCTCAACGCATCGAAACCGAAGTCTTCGCCTACGGCAAACTGCCGCTCGCCTATTCCGCGCGCTGCTTTACCGCGCGGCATTACAACCTGCCCAAGGACGACTGCCAGTTCCGCTGCCTCGATCATGCGGATGGCCTCACGCTGTCTTCCCGCGAAGGCGAAGCCTTTCTCACCCTCAACGGCATCCAGACCCAGTCGGCGGGCGTGTACAGTTTGATCGACGAATTGCCTTCACTGCGGGAACTGGGCGTGAACACCTTGCGCCTGTCGCCGCAGTCGCATCACATGGGGCGCGTGGTGCAGGCCTTTCATGCCGCGCTGGAAGGCGACGCCAGCCAGACCGCCGCGCTTGCGCGCCTCATGCCCGGCAAACCCGTTGACGGCTACTGGCACGGCAAGGCCGGACTCGAATATGCACATGGAGAAGAAACATGTTGAACCTGAACCTGCCCGCCTTTCCGCCGATGCTGGCGTCACTCATCGAAATGCTTCCCGCCACCCCGCCCAGCCTGGCGTTTTCGCTGGCGGCAAATCAACTGTTGTGGCCGGCGCTGAAAGAACTCGACTGGCAACCGCTGTCTGGCAGGCGATATGCTGTCCATGTAAAAGATGTCGGCCTCAAGCTGCGTTTCACCCTTGGCCCGCGCGGATTTTCGCCAGATAGCGGCGAACCGGAAATCACCTTCATCGCAACGGCCAACGATTTCCTGCTGCTGCTTTCACGCAAGGAAGATCCCGACACCCTGTTCTTCAGCCGCCGCCTGGTCAGCGAAGGCGACACCGAACTGGGATTGACCGTAAAAAACCTGCTCGACGCGCTCGATCCCGAGGCAGTGCTGAACCGCCTGCCCACTCCGCTCGCGCGTGCAACGCAACGCCTGATGTCGGCTTAAAGGGTCATCGCCATAAAAACCTGTTGCGGGTCATCGAAGAGAGACCAGGCAGCGTCGGCTGACAGCAGTATTCAACACCTGTTGGTGTTAACGTCTGTTCTCAGCCAGAAGCGGAAGTTCGGGAAGGGTATGCTGACTGTCTCAAAGTCGGCCTTTGCTGCCGTTGGCAACGGCTCGAATGAATGGCCGCTGTAGTGCGGGTTGCTATCGTTGACGGCCTGGCTATAGCGAAGGTCCGCTTTCCCCAACAACGAATGCACACTTTCGCCTCAATACGGTCATAGGGAATCCGTGGTCTGACCCCAGTTGTTCCAGTTGTTCTCTGTCGGTCAAAGCTGCCTGATCCTAAAAATCAATCTCACCCTGGCCCCTTTGATTCCGCCTTTGATTCCGAAGTTATGGGCTCTGAAGAGGTGTACGTTGTATTGGCGGCATGATCCTCCTTTCCACGTTAGGAGGTACGTCAAGTGGAGAAGGAGGTGGACGTCTTAGAGTCACCTCATAAATCAGCCCATTCTGCGGGGAAATATCGCTAACAATAGGTTTCCCTGTGCTTTCATTTATACCTACATCCACGTTGAGCAGGCGGCCCGTAAGTATGGTTAGCGTCACAGGCCAATCATGCTCATAGGCACTTAGTAAAGTCTCAAATTTTGCGCGATTACTTTCTACACATTCAGGATTATTGAGCATAACCAGACCAAGTACACGGCTTTGTTGCTCTATCTCGACAAATGCTTGCGCGTAGGTTAGGGAACCAAGTTGCGGAATCTCGTAATTGAGGAACGTTTGCGAACGAAGGCGCGCGGTATGCGGTGTTCCTTTGACGCCGGTATTATCAGACACTGTCATCCGCATGATGCGGCCGCTGAGTTCCTCCGGCAAAATTTGGTACTGTGTATCGAAAGAATAATATGACCTGGACCTGCCTTCGACCGGGAGGCTCACATTTAGCCAATTGTTTCCTCTGCTGTAAACGAGCAACCCCATATTTTTGAATACGTCCACATCGGACATACATAAAGCAGCTTCTGTAGCGCCCGTTGTAACTAACAATAGTGTGAAAAAGGCAGATCGTAAGGTACCTTTATTCATAATCGATTCCCTTCCGGAAGAAAAGACGTTGATCTCATTATCACCTCTTAGAAAGTGGCGCATGTTTAATAGAAGAAAATCTATCTGCAAAAAGCAGAAAGACGCTGCCTTCCTATTTTGCTAAACGTTATCGGCTTGGTATCCACGATTAGTTCTCGCCAGCCTGGGGCGACGCTGCCGCAGGGCGACCATAGCTGCGAGTCCAATACCAAGTAGGGCCGATCCCGTCGGTTCCGGCACAGTAGTAGAAGAAGGCGAAAAGAGGTACGCCTGCCCAACATTGGTGTCTTGGGTATCATCCCCGATGGCCCCCACCAGCACCCTGTCACCATTGATCGAAACTGCCTGACCGAAAAAGTCGGCAGAAGTGATTGTGGGGTCATCAAGAGATTGCAGCAGCGCGCCAGTTATCGCATCAAACAGATACGCCTGTCCAACACTGGCACCGTTGGTATCGTCTCCCCAGGCACCGACAATTACCCTAGTGCCGTCAATATCAACCGACCAGCCAAACCTGTCCTCGCCCGAGGCTGTCGGGTCATCAAGGGATCGCAACAAGGCCCCGCCGACAGCGTCGAACAGAAACGCCCGCCCAACATTGTTGCCTTGCGTGTCATTTCTTTCCGCGCCAACCACAATCATGTCTCCATCAATCGCGATCGCTCCGCCGAATTGGTCGGAAGGCAAGCCGAACGTATCGCTTAAAGTATGTAGAAGTTGGGCAGTATCTACACCGCCCAGTTGGTCAACGGTGCTGATGTCATACACGTACGCTCTGCCGGTCCCGCCATCTGCCAGCGGATGGCCAATGACCACGCGATTTCCATCTATATCGACCGAATCCCCGAATCTCCCACTAATCTGGCCGGCCGGTCCATAGAATGAATTTAGTCGTACACCTGTGCTGGCGTCGAACAAGTACACCAGGCCGTGATCGGTACTATTGCTATCGTCCAGTGGGGCGCCGATCAACACGTTGCCTCCTTGGAGCGCAACCGACCATCCGAACAGATCGCTCGGGGAATTTGCATAGGGGTTGGTGAAGGTGCGCAGCAGGGAGCCGCTGCTGGCGTCAAACAGAAACGCCCGCCCGGCGACGCCCGAAGAAGTCTCAGTGCTTGGCGCACCAATCAGCACGTTATTGCCGTCCATGGCAACAGACCACCCAAAATAGTCCGAGGAGGCACTAGGAGCCGGGTTGTCAAAGGTTCTCAGTAAGGTACCGGTGGTGTCGAAGAGTTGCACCTTCCCGATACTTTGATCGTATCCTGGCGCCCCGACGAGTGCGTAGTTACCGCTGATCGCAACCGAAGTCCCGAAAGACTCGCCACTCAAGGCTTGCATGGTCGGATCACTCAGAATCTGCGACAACGTTAGACTTGTCGCAAACGCTGTTTTGGTTGCGCTTGTTACGACGACTAGCAGGCAAGCAATAAACAAAGTCCGCTGCATTTGTCTCTCCTTCTAACTGGGTTTCCCTCAGTTTTATTCGTACCGGCAGATTGAGCAAAAGCCACGCCAGGCCATAAATTCCTTATCAATCAATTAATTAATAAAGTTTTCTCCCACCAACATGATTTAAAGTTAAGAATATCGACAATGCAGCAAGAGGGTTATTTGACCCAAATCAAGGATAGCCAATATTTCTTAATAATTTCTTGATATTTAAAGACAAAGTGAATGTAAAAATTTCCGACGCTTGAGTGAATGCGCCATGGAATTCAGTCTCTTGAGGCGAACCCAATAAATCTACGATTCAAGAATCAAAGGGGCCAGTGCGGAGAATAGGGGACGTACCACGGATTCTTATCATCCTGAATCTCGTCTTCAGCCGAACTGCTGACCCGCGATACAGCAAACACGAACGGCAGCAGTAGGTTCATTGCCGCCACTGACGACGGTACATTTGACAGTCCGCTCAGGCCGAAAAGCACTCAGCCGATCCCGGGCGCTCAGCGGCAGTACCACCCCAGATAGCCGACCTTCATTGCTTGGAGACCTGAACGGCGGTTCGGGGTCGTACTCGGACTAAATCCCCGAATTTTTAACTGGCGCTGGCCGGTCTGCTATCGGTTCTATTCGTTGTGAAACAAAGATGGTGAAAGGCGCCCGGATTCAGGAAATGGCGCTGGTGGCCAGCTTGGGCTCGTCTGGCAGGGCGATTTTCTGGTCGATGCTGAACTGGTAGTCGTGGAACACATGTTCAGCTGTCAGAAGTTGATATCCGCCATCAGCCGCGCGGTGGCTGGTGTCTTTAAGCCTGTAGGTGGTCTGGCCGCAGGTCCAGACATCGAAGTTGCGCATGTGGGTGCACAGGCAGGTTTTGTCCTTGACCGAAAGCTTCTTCTCGCCGGGATGCAGGGTGACTTCGCGGTTCCAGGCGTCGATGTAGGCGCAGCGGCCCTTGTCGTCCAGCAGGTAGCCATAGGCTTCGCAGTTGGGGCGGATGCCGGCGCCAATGCCGGGGCTGCCCTTGAGCATGCGCATGGGGTAGCCGGTGGGCGAGAGGCCGTTGACTTCGATGTCTTCTTCGCGCGCCTTGAAGTATTCCTGCTTGACCTTGTCGGGCAGGCCGCATTCGTGAGTGACGGTGAAGCGCGTGGCGACCTGCACGCCGGCGGCGCCCAGTTCAAGAAAGCGCGCGGCGTCGGTGCCGGTGAAGATGCCGCCGGCGGCGATGACGGGAATGTCCAGATGCTCGTCGCGCAGATACGCGAGCACGTCGAGAACGATGGTGGCGAGATCGTATTTCGCCCAGTCTTCCAGGCCAAAGCCGAGATGGCCGCCGGCGAGCGGGCCTTCGACAACGATGTAGTCAGGCAGGCGGTCCAGGCGCGCGTTCTTGCGCAGAAACAGTTGCAGGGCGCGCGCGGAGGAGACGATGATGCCGAGTCTGGCATCGCGAAAACGCGGGTTGTCCTGCATCAGCGCAAACGAACCCAGGTGCAGGCCGGCGGATAGCGTGATGCCGTCGATGCCGGCATCCAGCGCGGAGTTGAGCCGCACGCGCAGGGTTTCGCGCGAGCCGTTCATGGTGAGTTTTTCCATGCAGTTGACGAAGATGAGTCCGTCGCCGCGCCTGGCCTCCATGGTTTTGCCAATGTGCATGCGTGTGGCTTCGGCCAGCATGCCCAGGTCAAACTGCACTTCGGCCTTGTCGAGGTTGGCGACGTTGTACTTGTACTGCTGGAGTTTTTCCTTGACGTGCCGGGTCTTGAAACGGCGGTCGGAAACAGTCGGCACCATGGCGTCGGAGATATGGCCGATGCCGCCCAGGCGCGCGGCTTCCAGCGCCAGTTCGGCGGTCGAAATGTCGACCCCCATGCCGCCGATCATGATCGGCACCAGCTCCTGCTTGCCACCCGGAAAGCGCAAGCGGAAATCATCCACGCGTTTCATTCTGATCCCTGAATTTCCATAGTGCGGCGCAATTGCGCCTGTACATTAGTGAATTGTATCCGTACCTTGCCAAAAACACCCGAAAGTTTCATGGCGGCTACAGGGCGAAGCGGCCGCCATGGCGCGCATAGCGCCGCGCGACGGCAAACAGGTTGATCCACAGCAAAAGGGCTGACAGCGCCAAAACCACGCCCGCCGCCAGGGAAAATGATGACGGACAGAAAGCCGAAGCGGCCAGCAGCAGACAGGCCGCCAGATGAAGGCGGAACTGAAGACGCATCCAGCGTTCCGCGATCATCTGTTTCATGTTGGGAATCGTGCCCGTCTTCGCCTGCAATTGCGCCTGAAGATGGAACCAGGCAAGAAACGGCACGATCTTGTAAAGCATGCCGTTGACCACGCTGACCGCGAATCCGCCGATGAACAGCACGCCCAGCAGCATGGGATAAATTTCACTGGCCGCCCATTCCTGCCAAAGCCTGCCCGCAAGCCAAGCCAGCACGCAGGCAATCAGGCTGGCCATGCCCATACGCCAGAAATCGAGCGTGACGTCCGGCAGCTTACGACGGCGGCGTGACTGAAGTTGCAAGGTGGCAAAGGCGAAAATCAGAATCGTCGCTGCCAGCCCGATATCCGCCGCAAGAGATACATATGTGCCCACTTCCTGTGGCAACAGCGGCGCGGCCGCGCGCGCAATCAGGAACAGGAACAAGGCCCCCGCCAGCCAGCGGGCCAGTCTGGGCGGGTAGGGCGGCGTGATCTGGAACATGGGCACGACCTGATAGGCCACGCCGATTACCAGCAGCAGCACCCAGCCCAGCAGGCCGAAGGCAACATGCGCGGCGGTGGTGGTTTGCGGTTCGTCCACGGGCCAGAAACCCGCGCGCATCAATGCAAGCGCCAGCCCCAAAGCCACGGTGGGGAGCAGGCAGAACACCGCCAGCCGGATCCCGTTGACCGTGTCGCTGCCAGCTGCCCGCATCAGACTGACACCCGCCGCCATCAGGAACACCGCAAAGCCGGCAACCAGCAGGCCCGCGCCTGCCCACAAGAAAACAATGCCCGCGCCCATGAAGCCTGCCATCAGCGCGGCGGTTCCGGCGGTCAGCGGCAGATGAATTAGCCACGCAACCGCGCGCGACACAGGAATGACTGTGCCCGCCACCACTGGCAGCATTTGCATCAGTGCGCCAATCATTGCCATGGCGAGAAAGCCAAGGGTCAGCGCATGCGTGAGCGCCAATGTTGGCGCGGGCCATCGGGAGCCCAGGGATTCGGGCGCGAATACCGCCAGCAGGGCAGCCGCCAGCAGAAAGCCCGGCGCGGTCAGGAACATCCGCAGGGGCACGGAAAACGGCGGCGCCTGATCGAAGGAGAGACCGGCCTGCATGTTCATGCCTGCCGCCCTGGCTGATCAGGAAGCATGCCGGATCAGGATGACGAAGGTGCCGTCCAGCTGCGGCAGGGTGTCGTGGGAATAGCCCTGATTTTCCAGAATGGGATAAAGCGGAAATGGCTCGCGATGCAATAGCAGCCGGATATGCTGCCCGGGTTTCAACAGGCCCAAGGACTGCATGACTTTTTCCATGGGTTCCGGCGGCTCCAGCCAGCGTGCGTCGATGAGGATTTCGTTAGTCGGTCTGGGCATTTCGTTCGCCCCCTCTCCCCTCGGGAGAGGGCTGGGGTGAGGGTGCCGGTTTGGGCATTGCGTTCGCCCTCATCTTGCCACGGCATCCATTTCGCCGAGGACGGCTTCGAGGTTTCCGGCCAGCGCCCGGTCGGACATGGGATAGAGCATGTTCTCTTCCTTGAGGTTGTGCTGCTGCATGATCATGTTCAGCGTTTCGGACAGGCCAAGATACTCCGTATCCTTGCCTGCCGTTACCGCCGTTTTCATGTCGCGCATCAGCGCGCGCATCTGTTCGTGCTCCATGCGCATGACCTGGGTCGGTCCCATCGTGCTGCCGGTTTTCGCTTCGAAGGCCGGGAACAGCACGTCTTCCTCCATAGCGAAGTGCCGGTCCATGGCCTGGTGAAACTGGCTGAACAGGCTGCGGGCGCCGTTCCAGTTTTTGCTCGCGGCCGCCTCTTCAGCCGCCGCAAACAAATCGTCGCACGCCCGGTGATCCGAACCCAGAAAATCCAGAATCGTGTTCATGTCTTTCCTCCGTAATTGTTTGAATATGGGCACATATCAGTTTAACAAGATATGGAAACCTAAAATTCATCTTGACATGGGCACAACATGTTGTATGTTGGTTATCTGCTGTACACAAAATATAGAAAATCGATAGCCAAAGGAGACAAGCATGGAAGCAGTGTTATCAGCGCTGCCGCGCGAGGTTATCAAGCGTGGCGGGCAAAGGGCGTCATTCGACGCGTCAAAAATCCGTTCCGCCATTCTGCGCGCCGGCCAGGCAACAGCCGAATTCGGCGAAGCCGAAGCCGATCTGCTGACCGCCCAGGCGGTCAAGGTGCTGATCCACAAATTCCGAAGTGCGCCTCCTGACATCGAACGCATTCAGGATGTAGTCGAGCAGACCCTGATTGCCGCCAATCACCTCGACACCGCGCGCGCCTACATCGTCTACCGCGAAACCCACAAGAAGCTGCGCGAGGACCGCAAGACCGTGGTCGACGTCGAGGCCTCGATCAACGAATACCTGTCGCGCCAGGACTGGCGCGTCAACGCCAACGCCAACCAGGGTTATTCACTCGGCGGCCTCATCCTCAACGTCTCCGGCAAGGTGGTGGCCAATTACTGGCTGAATCATGTCTACCCGCCCGAATTGGGCGAGGCGCATCGCGATGGATCGATTCATATCCACGACCTCGACATGCTGGCGGGCTACTGCGCTGGCTGGTCTCTGCGCACGCTATTGCATGAAGGGCTCAACGGCGTGCCGGGCAAGGTGGAAGCCGGGCCGCCCAGGCACATGTCCAGTGCCGTCGGCCAGATCGTCAACTTCCTCGGCACGTTGCAGAACGAATGGGCCGGTGCGCAGGCCTTCTCCTCGTTCGACACCTATATGGCGCCCTTCATCCGCAAGGACAAGCTACCCTATTCCTGCGTCAAGCAATACATCCAGGAACTGATCTACAACCTCAATGTGCCCTCGCGCTGGGGCACGCAGACACCGTTCACCAACCTGACTTTCGACTGGGTGTGCCCGG
>CAYOJA010000051.1:0-13930 GCA_964404175.1 uncultured Thiobacillus sp.
CAACGACCCCCACCATGTCAAGGTGGTGCTCTAACCAGCTGAGCTACGCGCCTAAAGAGCCGCCATTGTAGCGGGGATAAGCCTCAACCTGCAAGCGGGGACAAGACTTCAGACTTTCTCAGCCGAAACCGCTTCATTAAGCAGTCCGTTCAGCACCCGCAGCATGTTGCGCCAGTGCGAGCCCTCCCAGAACACCCGCCCACACTGGTCGCATGTGCTGAACTTTTCATAATGCTCCTGAACCCTGGGTGGCAGCCGGTCATACACAACCGCCTTGTCGACAGGATGCAGCGGCACATTGCAGTGCAGGCACAGCGTAAACGGCTTCGCGCTCCGCGCAAGGTCCAGTCGCTCGACGATCTCGTGCAGCTGCTGCTCCGATTTCAGCGCATGCACGAAACAGCCATGCGTAACTGCTCTGCGCTTGAGCAGTTCACGGTCGCGGGTCAGCACGATGCGTCCGTCCTGCTCGCAAATGGCCACGATATCGTCGTCATGGTAGTGATTGTCGTACAGCGTGTCGAAGCCCAGCATGCGCAGCATGTGCGCCAGCCCGCCCAGATGCGCATCCGCCACAAAACGTGTTTCCCGCAACGGATATTCACGCACCCGCAGCAGCGGCGTAACATCCATCGCCTCGAATCGGGGATACACCGAAACCCGGTCACCATCCTGGAGAATCCGGTTGAAGCCGGCCGATTCGCTATTCACCAGAATCAGTTCCACCTCGGTGTGCGGCACCCCCAGCGCCTCAATCATGTGCTTGGTCGTCGCCGCCCGCGCGCAAGGAACCGTGAACTCCTGCCTGCGCCGATGCGGTGCGAGGAAATCGTTCAGTTCTTCATAAAAACGGAAGGTGACGGTAACCATTCAAATTTTCCCAACACCGAACACGTCAAGTTTTCTCGCGGGCATCAGAAACCAACAGCACAACGCCCTCAACATGATCAAAATACAATAAATCAAAAATGCGTCGTTGAATTAGACTGAGGCCACAGCCAACCGTTTCGTCCAGTTCATGTCAGACTTCATTCGCGCCGGATACATCGCCCCCCGCCCGCTCTCCTTACGAAAATATTGGCTACGGCCACCTGTTCAGCCCTGCGATGCGCCAAGCGCAATTTATATGGAATGTCTGGAATGACGCGCATGCTGGCTTCCCTGTTCCTGATTTGGGCCGCGTGGATGGCACCTGCCCATGCCGACGCCCCCGCCATGCTGCTGGCCGAAACCTACGCCGCTGGAATCGACGTTACGCAGTACTGGGTCAGCGAAAAATACGATGGCGTACGCGCGCAGTGGGATGGCAAGAGCCTGCGCTTTCGCAGTGGCGGTATTGTGCCTGCACCGCCATGGTTCACATCGAACTTTCCGGCGAAGTCGCTCGACGGCGAACTGTGGATCGACCATAACCAGTTCGATGCACTGTCCGGCACGGTACGCAAACTCGAGCCAGTGGACGCCGAATGGCGGCAGGTGCGCTACCTGGTATTCGAGTTGCCCGGCGCACCTGGCAGTTTTAGTGAGCGCATCCAGCAGATGCAGGCACTCGTCTCACAAGCCGGAGTGCCTTGGCTGCAAGCCGTCGAACAAGCGCGCGTGAAAGACCGCGCCACACTGATGAAACATCTGGACGCCGTGGTGCGCGCGGGTGGTGAAGGCCTGATGCTTCACCTCGCGGATGCACCTTACCTCGTTGGACGCAGCGATGCGCTGCTGAAGCTGAAACCCTGGCTGGACGCCGAGGCCATCGTCATTGGTTACACGCCGGGCAAGGGTAAATATCAGGGCATGACGGGCGCGCTGAAAATGGAAATGCCGGATGGCAAGCGCTTCCGCATCGGCAGCGGGCTTTCCGATGCATTGCGACGTCAACCGCCGCCGATCGGCACACGCATCACCTATCGTTACCAGCACCTCACGAAAAGCGGCGTGCCGCGCCACCCGCGCTACCTGCGAATTCGGGAAGACTTTTAGCTCAAATTACTTCCAACCATCACTACCCCCTCCCCACCTCGATCACGCTCTGCACCTGACTGAGCTTGTTGATAAGGCGGCCGACCTGGATAGCTTCCCTGACCTTGATGGTCAATGCCATGTTGGCATACTCGCCAACTGTTTCGGTGTTGACCCGCAGCACATCCACGCGCTCTTTGGTAAAGACGTCGGACACATCGCGCAACAGACCCTGGCGGTCAAATGCACGAAGACGGATATCGACGGTAAAGCCGCCTTCGGAGGGGCTCTCCGCCCACCCGGCTTTGAGTACCCGTTCAGGGTTGAGTTTGGGCAGGCTGGGGCAGGAACGTCGGTGGACCGTCACGCCACGACCAACGGTGGTGTAGGCGATGATGGATTCCGGCGGAACAGGCTTGCAGCAGCGCGCCAGCGTGATGGGGACATCACCCAGACCTTCGACGATGACGCCGCTGACGGATTTGCGAGGCGGCCGGGCTTTGACCTGTATCTCCGAAACCGGTGCGCTCTCTTCCCGCAGCGCCCGTGCGAAAACCTGTCCACCGACGTCGCCCCGGCCCAGCGCGGCAAGAAACTCGTCGGCTGACTTGAATTGCAGGCTTTGCGCGATTTTATCGATATTGACGTCGCCCACGCCCAGCCGCTTTCTTTCCTTGTCGAGCTGCGCCCGTCCCAGTTGCGTCAGCTCACCCTGATCGCGCTGCTTGAACCAGGTGCGCACCTTGGACCGCGCGCGATGGGTCTTGATGTAGCCCAGATTCGGATTGAGCCAGTCACGGCTAGGGTTGCCCTGCTTGACGGTCAGGATTTCCACCCGCTGGCCGTTTTCCAGCGGAGTGACCAGCGGCACCATGACGCCATCGACACGCGCGCCACGGCAACGGTGGCCCAGATCGGTATGCAGCGCATAGGCAAAATCGATGGGCGTGGCACCGCGATCCAGGGCAATGACGCGGCCCAGCGGCGTCAGCACATAGACCTGATCCTGGAACAGTTCGGTGCGGAACTGCTCGGCGAATTCGCCGGCATCGGCCACATCGTCCTTCCATTCCAGCAACTGTCGCAGCCAGGCAATTTTTTCTTCCATTCGCGCATCGGTCCTGCCGCCTTCCTTGTAGCGCCAGTGCGCGGCCACACCCAGTTCGGCATGTTTGTGCATGTCGAAGGTGCGGATCTGCACTTCCAGTGCCTTGCCTTCCGGGCCGATGACGGCGGTATGCAATGAGCGGTAGTCGTTGCTCTTTGGATGCGAGATGTAATCGTCGAATTCGCTGGGAATCGGCTGCCACAGGTTGTGCACGATACCAAGCACGGCGTAGCAGTCGGACTCCTTTTCCACCAGCACGCGCACGGCACGGATGTCGTAAAGCTGCTCGAAGCCCAGTTCCTTGCGCCGCATTTTGTTGATGATGCTGGCTATGTGTTTGGGGCGGCCCATCACATCGGCCTTGATGCCATTTTTTCCCAGTTCCACCTTCAGGGTTGCCAGGATTGCATTGATATAACGCTCACGGTCGCCGCGCTTTTCGTCCAGCAGCGTGGCGATGCGCTTGTAAGTTTCACCCTCCAGATAGCGGCAGGTCCAGTCCTCCATTTCCCACTTGATCTGCCACACACCCAGACGATTTGCCAGCGGCGCGAACAGTTCGCGCGCCTGCCGGCCGAGCTGCACCTGTAGCGCTGGATCAGCCTTTGCCGCGCAGCGCAGCGCATGGGTGCGCTCGGCCAGCTTGACCAGCACGGCGCGCACATCCTGCACCATGGCCAACACCATCTGCCGCAACGATTCGATCTGCGTGGCGGCTTCCACGTCCGGGTCCTGCGCGCCGCGCGCGAGCACCTCGATGCGCGACATGGCGGCGACTGCCCTGGCGAGGGAAAGCGCCTCACCGAAGGGCTCCAACGCCTTGACGTCCATGCGTTCGACCAGTTCAAACAGCAGCGCTGCCAGCACGGCTTCCTGTCCCAGCCTCAGTTCATCGACGATTCTGGCTGTGCCGGCGACATGGGCAAACAGCGAACCGCCCGCCGGTGTTTTCAAAGGTGACAGCACGGGCCAGGCAAGCGTCAGCGCATCGCGCACTGGCGCGTTGTCGTGCGCTTCCAGCAGCGCAATGGCATCATCCAAGCTGGTCAACGACAGGCAGGCGGTTTTCTTGGTTTGATCTGGCATGAGCGAATTATCTTACAAAGGCTGCTGCCAATACCTCACATGTTGATCCCGCCAGTGTTTGAACCTCACCTCCTTATCCACAAACACGATCCTCATCCAGCCTTGGTAATCTGTCCGGTGCGGCTCCGCGCCCGACTCCCGGAAGCGCGCCATGACATCGGCATGCGGATGCCCGAAGCGATTTTTCCAGCCATTCGAATAGATGACATATTCCGGTTTGACCAGATTGATGAACTCGTCAATCGAAGACGTCCGGCTGCCGTGATGTCCCGCCATCAAAACCGTGGCGGAAAGTTTTCCGGCAACGCGCTCGGTCATTTCCAGTTCGCCGATACGCTCGGCATCGGCCGTCAGCAGCAGGCTGTGTTTTCCTTGCGTGATTTTCAGCACGCAGCTCTTGTCGTTGTCCTTGCGGGTTGGTTGTTCGTAGGCATACTCAGGGGGATTGAGAATCTCGAACGTCACGCCATCCCACTGCCAGCGCTTGCCCCGGATGCAACGCAATGAAGGGCGGTTGAGCAGTTCATGCCCCTCCGGCAGCGAAGTCATCAGCCAGCCGGTTTCCACATCGCGCAGGACCGATGCCGCGCCGCCGGTGTGGTCGAGGTCATCGTGAGTCAGCATCAGGCCATCCAGTTTTGATATGCCCAGTGCGCGCAATCTTGGCAACACGATTTGCTGACCGGCATCGTTGTCACCCAGCGCGGGGCCGGTGTCATAAAGCAATGTGTGGCCTGCCGTGCGGATCAGCACGGCCGTGCCCTGCCCCACGTCCAGCACCTCGGCTTCAAAGCTTCCCGTAACGGGAGTTGAAACGGGTGGAAACAGCAAGGGCATGAACATGAAGCCGCCGAGCCAGCGCGCCGGCAATCCCGGCGCCAGCAGCCATGTGACGCCTGCCAGCGAAAGCAGCACTGCGGCGAGCGTTGGCACCGGCAGCGACCAGCTTGCCCAGGAAAAGGCCGACAACCATTGCAGGGCCGCTTCCACCCCCTGCATGAGCCCGGCCGCAAGATGAAGCAGCGGCGTGACGATCATACCCGCCAGCGCGAGCGGCACCACGCCCCAACTCACCACCGGAATGGCCAAGGCATTGGCCAGCGGTGAAATGAGCGAAATCTGGTGAAACAACAACAGCAAGGCTGGCGCAAGCGCCAGCGTGACCGCGGCCTGTGCGCGCGTCCAGGCGGCCAGTTTTCCGCGACGACCGATTAGGCCCTGTCCCGCCCACATCATGGCGGCCACCGCCCCGAACGACAGCCAGAATCCCGGCGCCAGCACGGCCCATGGATCGATCACCAGCACCACGAACAAAGCCAGTACCAGCAATGAAAACGGGCGCGGATCGCGTTGCAGCCACAAGCCGGCCACCAGCACGGTCAGCATGAATAGCGTGCGCTGCGCGGGAATCTGGAAACCCGCCAGCAGCGTGTATCCCAGCGCGGCCACCCAGCCCGCCAGCAATGCCGCGCGTCGCGCGGGCAGTTTCAGAACCAGCGAAGGTAGCCTGCGCCAAATGGCATAGACCATGCAGCCCATCAGCACTGCAAACAGGGTGATGTGCAACCCGGAGATGCTCATCAAATGATTCGTGCCTGTGCGGTTGTAGATCCGCCAGTTGCCATGGGGAATCGAACCCTGGTCGCCCACCGCCAGCGCGATGATGACGCCGGCCTGCGGATGATCTTTCAGGGTCTTGCCGATGACTCCGCGAATCCGGTCACGAAGTGCCTGGAGCCGGTCAACTGGCCGGGCGCTGTCAGCCAGCCGCTCGGCTTGCGAATGTTCGCGCACATAACCCGTGGCGCGGATATTGCGGGTCAGCAGCCAGGCTTCGTAATCGAATCCATCCGGATTGGCGGTTCCGTGCGGTGACTTGAGCCGCACGGTGAATTGCCAGCGCTCTCCCGCTTTCAGACGCTGCTGGATTTCCGTGCCGTTCCACTCCGGCGCGGGCCAGGTCAGCCGGATATGCGCTGGCGCCTGCGCGCCTGGTGTCAGAATCTTCTCTACCCGGAAATCGAAACGCTCGCCGCGCGTATCCCGGTCCGGCAAGTTTGCCACGACACCTTCCACGCGAATGTCCACGCCCTGCCAGGCGGCTGGCAGCGAGTCGGACATGCGCAATTGCGCTCGCCATGCAGCCCACGCAAAACCCAGCGCGGCACAGGCCAGCGCAACCAGACACATGGTTAGCCATTTACGCCAATTGCTTCCGCCACGCGGCAGGAAGAAAGCCGTGATGAACAGCGGAAGCGTCCACAGCCAGCGTGTGTCTGGCAATTCCGGCTGCTGTTGCAGCAACAGCACGCCTGCGGCAAATGCGATGAGGGTGAGCCTCATGCAATACCGGATTGCTCGCCGTGTCTGGAATCAGCCTTTTGTAATCAGCCGTTCGATATCGGCGAAAGTCTGGGCAATTTTTGGCGCGGATAAATCCGTGTCCAGTTGACGAGCAATCTGGGCTGCCGAAAATATTCCCCGAAGCGACTGGGTTTTGCTGCCTGGGGGACGGTCCGCCACCAGCGCATGTTGCCGGCCGGTTTGCCTGAGCGTCGCCACGATCTGGCCGACCACGGCTTTTTCCACATCATCCATGCACAGCACTTCGAGCTGGTCGTGATCGGTCATGATGTCGCGAACCTGAATATCCTTGTAGACCCCGCCACGCTGCTGGATGAGCTTCATGGGCTTGGGGCCCTGCAGGTCGGTCGAGGTGATGATGCCGACGATGTCTTCGTTGTCATCGGTCACCAGCAGCATGCGCACGCCGCGCTGCTTCATGCGCTGACTGGCAATCTCGATGCTGATCTCCGGACGGATGGTCACGGCGGAAATTTTCTTGAGATCGGTCATGACCACGGCCGCCGGATCATCCAGGCTGACGGTTTCCGAATACACCTTTTCAATGCGGTGCAGCGCAATGCCTTTTTGCAGCTTGGCAGCTTTGATGGGCGTGTATTGTTTTTCGGCCATGGCTTCCTCTGTTCATCAAACTTGGACAAGCCCCAAGCGTAGCATTGCCGGCCGCCTGGATTTATCCAAGTTTTTTATTGGCGGAAAAAACTTATAGCGGATTCAGGCACCCGTCGACCAGCCTGAACTGCCTGTCCATCCTGCCCGCAAGATCCGTATCGTGCGTCACGATAATGAGGCTGGTACCCAGCTCCTTTTGCAACTCGAGCATCAGCTGAAAAACCGTATCGGCAGTATGCCGGTCCAGATTGCCGGTCGGTTCATCCGCCAGCACGCAGGCGGGCTGCGTGACCAGCGCCCGCGCAATCGCGGTGCGCTGACGTTCTCCACCAGAAAGCTCACCGGGGCGATGTTCCAGGCGATGCCCCAGGCCCACCTTACCCAGTGTATCCGCCGACTGAGCCAGGGCGGCTTCACGGGGCATGCGCCTGACCAGAAGCGGCATGGCGACATTCTCGGCGGCAGTGAATTCGGGCAACAGATGGTGAAACTGGTATACGAAGCCCAGTGCTTCATTGCGAAGCGTGCAACGCGCCTCCTCGGAAAGCCGGAATGGATCACGGCCCAGCAATTGCACGGCGCCATCTGTTGGCGTATCCAGTCCGCCCAGCAGATGCAGCAGCGTGGACTTGCCGGAACCCGATGCGCCAACGATGGCAATGGATTCCCCCTTGCGCACTTCAAGGTCGACGCCCGCCAGCACCGGCACTTCCAGTTTTCCCTGGTAATAGCTTTTTTTCAGCCCCTGGCAGGCAAGTACCGGATTACTCATAGCGCTGTTTTGATGTGCGTTATTACTCATAACGCAGGGACTCCGCCGGATTGAGCCTGGAGGCACGCCAGCTCGGGTACAGCGTGGCCAGCAAGGTCAGTGTGAAGGAGACGGCTGCAATGATGCCGACATCGCTCCACACCAGCTTCGAGGGCAGTTCACTGATGTAGTAGACATCGGCCGGGAACAGATCCATGCCCAGTGTCTTTTCAATGATGGGCACGATGGTTTCCAGATTGAGCGCCGCCAATACCCCCAGCGCGACTCCAATCAGCGTGCCGAACACGCCGATGAACGCGCCCTGGATGATGAAGATTTTCATGATGCTGCCTGGCCGCGCGCCCAGCGTGCGCAGGATGGCGATGTCCGACTGCTTGTCGGTCACCGCCATCACCAGCGTCGAAACGATATTGAATGCCGCCACCGCCACGATCAGCATCAGGATCAGGAACATCATGCGTTTTTCAATCGCCACCGCGCGAAAGAAATTGGCATGGCTTTGCGTCCAGTCGGACACATAAAATCCCGGCAGTTTTTGCGCAAGCTCGCGGCTGACCCACGGCGCCCGGAACAGATCATCGATTTTGAGCCGCAGGCCGGATACCTCATCGCCCAGCCGCGCAAGTTTTTGCGCATCCTGCAAATGAATCAGCGCCAGGCTCGAGTCATAAAGATTATGGCCGGCCCTAAAAATACCCTGCACCGTGAACTGCTTCATGCGCGGAAGAATCCCTGCCGGCGTGATATTGCCTTGCGGCGTGATCACGGTCACCTTGTCGCCGGCTCCCGCGCCCAGCGCGTTGGCCAGTTCCACGCCAAGGATGATGCCCCACTCACCGGGCTTGAGCCGGTCAAGGCTTCCCACTTTCATGCTCTTCGCCAGATCGGTCACCTGAGCTTCCGCATCCGGCAGGATGCCGCGTAGCTCTGCACCACGCACATTACCTCCCAGCGACAGCATGCCTTGATTTACGACAAACGGGGCACTTGCAACCACTTCTGGCTGGACTCGAACATGTCTGGTGGCATCCTGCCAGTTGGCCAGAGTATAGGTACTGCCAGTAATCTCGATATGCGAGACCACGGCAAGCATGCGGGTGCGCAACTCTTCCTGAAACCCGTTCATCACCGACAGCACGATGATCAGCACCGCCACGCCCAGCGCGATGCCGGCCATGGACACGAAGGAAATGAACGAGATGAAATTGTTGCGGCGCTTGGCGTGGGTATAACGCAGGCCGACCAGGAGTTCGTAGGATTGCACTTAAATGATTGTCTGGGTTATATGCCTTGTTGCCTGAAGCCGTCGTGCACGGTATCCGCCGACTTGATCAGCCCGTCATCGCACTGGCAGGCTTGATGACGCTCGGTCACGGGCCGGGCAAACTCAATAATTTGACGCCCATATTCTTCCGGCTGCCAGTCCCTAAGCGCCATGATCTGTTCCAGTTGATTGCACTCGCCATCCGTCAGCAAGGCCGGGCACTGGGGATGGCGCGCATTTGCCGGCACGGCCACTATCAAACAGGAGAGCGCCATTCCAGTCAAAAAAACACGCATGGCCTGATCATTCCATCTTGAATATCCATTTAAGCCGATAGCATAACAAATCATTCGCCCATCAGATGCAGCATGACATGACGGTTCTGCGGCGCCCGTCTGTGCTCGAAAACATAAATGCCCTGCCAGGTTCCCAGGGCCATTTCGCCATCGATAACCGGGACGGAAAGACTGGACTGCGTAAGTGCCGCGCGCACATGCGCCGGCATGTCGTCCGGCCCTTCAAGGGTGTGGTCGTAAATCGGATCACCCTCAGGCACCAGACGGGCAAAGAACTTCTCCAGGTCGGTGCGCACATCCGGATCGGCATTTTCCTGTATGACCAGGCTGGCGGAGGTATGCTGAATCAGCAGGGACAACAGTCCGTTGCGAATGGCCGACTGGGACAGCCAGCGCGTCACGGCGGGACTCAGCATATACAGACCCTTGCCATGGGTGTTGATGGATATCTGGTGAAAAAGCTGTCGCATGACTGGATTTTATTGATTCGGCACATATGAACTTGAATATTCTACGTCGGATAAACTTCCCGCCATCACCTCAGACCCAGCGAATATGCCGAATCAACAAGAATTAAAGCTCGGCTGTTATTGAGCCTGCATTCAAGTTTTTGAATGCAGGCTCAATAATCGGTAGACTCGCTTGATGCTTCAGCTGGTTATTCCTGGTCTGTTCGCCTCCATTCAGTCTTTGCCCGAGACGGATGCCTCCCGGCTATCCGCGCTATCCCTGCTGAATGAGCGCGGGAGCAAAAGTGCGCGCGAAAACGATGGTGTCGAAGCCTTGCTCTGCCGTCAGTTTGGCATCGCCCGGCAAACGGACTGGCCGCTTGCCGCCATCAGCTATGCCTTCGACGATGGGCGGGCGGGCGGCGACTACTGGCTGCGTGCGGACCCAACCCATATCCAGATACATCGTGACAAGCTGATATTGCTCGACGAGCTGGATATTTCAGCCGATGAGGCACAAGCCCTGTGCGATTCACTGGTTTCGCATTTTGGCGATGCCTTTGCACCGCTGCCCATGCAACCGGATCGCTGGTACCTGCGCGTTCCAGATGATCCCCGCATTACCACCACACCCCTCTCCCTGGCTTTGGGCAGGCATATCGACCCCCTGCTGCCCCGGGGCGACGGCGCCATGCATTGGCGCAAGCTGCTGAATGAAGCGCAAATGCTGCTCTTTGATCATCCGGTGAACCGGGCGCGGGAATCCCGCGGCTTGCCTGCAATCAATTCGCTCTGGTTGTGGGGCGGCGGAACGCTGCCGGCGGCGCCTGATGTCCCGAGCAAAACGGCTTTTTACGGACGTGATTTCACGGCTCGGGCAATCGCAAAATTTTCCAGCGCGGCCGCACATGCATTGCCCGAAAACTGGCATCCCGGCATTGACGACGCGTCACTTTGCCTGCTCGACCCTTTGAACCGGTGCTGGCGGAACAACGACATGGCCGGATGGATAGCCGCATTGAACAACATTGAATCGGGCTGGATAGCCCCCTTGATGAAAGCGGGCAAAACTTTCAGTGTTGACGATCCAGACGGGGGAACTTCGCTAACGTGGCGTTCCCTGGACAGATGGAAATTCTGGCGCCGCTCAGAAAAGGCGGCGCGGCGGGAAAATGATTTGCCAGGCTTGTCGCCTGGCTATTACACGGGGATGGATGAGTTCGGCAACCGCTACTGACCTCAGCCGCGGCTAATCAGAAACGCGCGCTCCTGGCGGGATCAACCCCTTTGAGCGAGCGGTCCCATGTACAGGGGCAGACAAAGGCTCGGTCTTCCATCAGTGCCTGCATTTGCTGATCCAGTTGCTGAAGTGATTTCAGCTCACCACGTTTTTCCAGATCCTTGCGCGATGACAGCCAGGTATTGCACTCGGTCTGTGTCAGCAACATGGTGGAATAGCCGTTCCGGCACAGATCTTCTTCCGCTGCAAAGGCAGTGGATTGAAGCAATGCCAGCGATACGCCAGCCAGTAACAGGGATTTCAGAGTTTGCATGAGTGCTCCTTGTTTAAAAGAGTACGGATACACAGGATTTGGGGCTTGCGTGAAGGCTATAGCAACGGGTATGCCCAATTAAAACTTTAGCCAAGCGAAGCTTACACGTTGAATATTAAGGAAAAATGACAGATTCACTTATTTCGGCAGTAGCCACAGGCGCACAAATATAAAGCAAAATCGCGGACCATGCACCAACCTGGGTCACCCCAAATCAACCGGATCGGCCCAGAGGTCATGATCTGAAACATCGGTAATCACCACATTAACGAAATCCCCGGGCGCAAGGCCCTCGGCATCTTCGATAAACACCACGCCGTCGATTTCCGGCGCATCGCTGGGGGAGCGCGCAATCACATCGCCCTCTTCATCAATTTCATCCACCAGCACGGTCATTTCACGACCGATTTTTGCCTCCAGCCGCCGTGCGGAGATGTCCGCCTGCTTTTCCATGAAGCGCGCAAACCGCTCTTCCTTGACTTCCTCGGGCACGGCATCCGGCAGTGAATTGGCCGCCGCGCCTTCCACATTCGAATAGGGGAAACAACCCACGCGGTCGAGCTGGGCCACATCCAGAAAATCCAGCAATTCCTCGAACTCGGCTTCGGTTTCCCCAGGAAAACCGACGATGAAAGTCGAGCGCAAGGTCAGATCGGGGCATGCCTCGCGCCATGCATGGATGCGGTCCAGCGTCTTCTCCGACGCCGCCGGACGCTTCATCAGCTTGAGAATGCGTTCGCTGGCATGCTGGAACGGAATATCGAGATAAGGCAGCACCTTGCCTTCGGCCATGAGCGGAATCACTTCGTCCACATGCGGATACGGGTATACGTAATGCAGCCGCACCCAAACATCCAGCTCGCCCAACGCGTCAACCAGTTCGGTCATGCGCGTCTTGAGCGGTCTGCCATTCCAGAAGCCGGTGCGGTATTTCACATCTACTCCATAAGCACTGGTGTCCTGCGAAATCACCAGCAATTCCTTCACGCCAGCCTTGACCAGGGCTTCGGCCTCGTTCATGACCTCGCCGACCGGGCGTGAAACCAGATCGCCACGCAGGGAGGGAATGATGCAGAACGTGCAACGATGATTGCAGCCTTCGGAAATTTTCAGATAGGCATAATGCCTGGGCGTGAGACGAATGCCTTGAGCGGGAATCAGATCGGAGTAAGGATCATGCGGTTTGGGCAGTTGCGCGTGCACGGCCGCCATAACCTCTTCCGTGGCATGCGGGCCGGTCACAGCCAGCACCGAGGGGTGCGCATCTCGTACCACCTCGCCTTTTGCACCCAGACAGCCAGTAACAATGACCTTGCCGTTTTCCTTCAGGGCCTCGCCGATGGCTTCGAGCGACTCCTCGACGGCCGAATCGATAAAGCCGCAGGTATTGACCACGACGACATCAGCGTCCTGATAGGAATTCGAAATCAGATAGCCTTCGGCGCGCAACTGGGTGAGAATGCGCTCGGAATCCACCGTGGCCTTGGGGCAACCAAGGGACACGAAACCGACTTTTGGAATACTGCTGCTCATGTATGTCGTCCTGATCGCACTGCTTTATGTTTTGATGATGATGGTAGTCACATCCGAATCAATCTTCAAAGCCGTCATGATTCTTCTGACTGGCGGCGCACTCATTGCCTTGGCGTTTTATCTGCTCGACACGCCGCGCCGCATCCGCTCAAGACGCATGGCCGATGAGGCTGATGAGGCCGATCCCCGCGCCGATGAGTAACACCTGTTCCAGCGTGGCCGTCAGTTCCGGCCGTTTGTGAAGCCCTGGAATGAGGTCTGCCACCGCTACATAAATCATGCTGGCCGCGGCTAGTCCAAGCAGATAGGGTACAAGCTCCTCCATGCCTTCCAGCGCGACGTAGCCCAGCAGGCCGCCAAGAATCATGGCTGCGCTGCTCAACAGATTGAAAAAGAGCGCCCGCGCCTTGCTGTAGCCGGAATGCAGCAGCACGAGAAAATCGCCCACCTCTTGTGGAAGCTCGTGGGCAATGATGGCTAGCGCCGTGACGATACCCAGTTGGGTATCCGCCATGAATGCGCCGGCAATCAGTACCCCGTCCACAAAATTATGAAAGGTATCGCCCACCAGAATCATCGTGCCGGCACGGTGATTGTCATGGGCATGATGATGGCCGTGTCCGTGCGGCTCTGTGTCCAGCCCATGCACCTCGCAGGTTTCATGATGGCAATGGCGCCACAGCACCAGCTTTTCCAGCACAAAAAACACCAGCACGCCTGCCAGCACGGTTGCCGCTACTTGATGCGCGCCGCCATGTTCCAGCGCATGCGGCAGCACCTCAAGGAACACCGCGCCCAGCAGGGTGCCAACCGCGAAACTCACCAGGCGCGGCACCCACGCCGGGTGTGCGGCGAATGCAAATACGCCTGCAAGCAAAACACTCAGCAAACCGCCAAGCGCCGTGGCGGCAAGAATCCAGGACAATGCGGACATTAA
>CAYOJA010000052.1:0-13633 GCA_964404175.1 uncultured Thiobacillus sp.
AATACGATGACATGGAACAGATTCGGTCAACCTGCCTGCAAATGATCCGCCGCCGTGCCCTGTTCTCCGCGGCGGCTTCTTTCGTTCCGATTCCGGGCGCAGGACTCATCACCGACACGGCCGTGCTGGTCAGCCTGATCAACGACATAAATGAAAAATTCGGCCTGGACAAACAGGCCATCAAGGAACTGTCCCCGGCCAAAAAGGCGCTGGCCTACCAGCTCATGACGCGCGCAGGCGGCATGCTGGCCGCAAGGCTTTCCACTTCGCGCCTGCTTGGGCTGATTCTGCAACGCGCGGGGCTGCGGCTGGGTGTTGTCGAGGCCACCCGCTAAGCTCCCATCGTCGGCCAAGCCATTTCGGCAGGTTTTGCCTATTTAATACTCACCCGCATCACTCGTCGGCATGTCGAGCAGTGCGCGCAGCTGGCGACTGAACTCAGGCATCCAGTCGAAAAAGTAATCTAGGATTACTTGAAGACGATCTTCACCACATCCCTGTAGTGTTTGGCGAAGTGAATGGTGATGCCCTTGCGGATGTAGTCCGGTAGTTTCTCGAAGTCGCGGCGGTTTTCCTCGGGCAGGATCAGTTCCATGATGCCCGCCCTTCTGGCGGCGATGACTTTCTCGCGGATGCCGCCCACGGGCAGCACCTGGCCCGTGAGGGACAGCTCGCCGGTCATGGCCAGCGGTCTCGCCAGTTTTTCATTTCGCGCAAGGCTGAGCAATGCCGTAGCCATTGTCACGCCCGCGCTGGGCCCATCCTTGGGCGTGGCCCCTTCCGGAATATGCAGGTGTACGAAGCTGGAATCGAAAAACCCCTTGTCAGCCTTGTACGTCTTGAGGTGGCTGGCGATGTAGCTGTAGGCGATTTCGGCGGACTCGCGCATGACTTCGCCTAGTTTTCCGGTCAGTTTGAAACCGCGATTGAGCGTATGTACGCGCGTGGCTTCCACATCCAGCGTGGTGCCTCCCAATGAAGTCCAGGCCAGCCCGGTCACCACTCCGACGGCACTTTGCGGCTTGTCTTGGTGGAAAATGGGTTTGTCCAGGTAGGTCTCGATTTCCTTCACACCTACCTTGATCGGCGTAGCAACTCCATCAAGAATTTGTACAACGGCTTTTCTGGCAACACGGCCCAATTGCTTTTCCAGATTGCGCACGCCGGCTTCACGCGCATAGCCTTCAATGACATGGCGGATCGCCGAGTCGCTGATCTGCACCTGTCCTTTTTTAAGGCCAGACTTCACCACCACCTTGGGCCACAGGTGATGTTTGGCGATATCGATTTTTTCTTCAGTGATGTAGCCGGATAACTGGATCACTTCCATGCGGTCCAGCAGCGGGCCGGGAATGGAAAACTGGTTGGCCGTGCAGATGAACAGTGCCTTGGACAGGTCGAAGCGCACGTCCAGATAATGGTCGAGGAAATCCGCGTTCTGTTCGGGATCCAGCACTTCCAGCAGCGCGGAAGCCGGGTCGCCCTGATAACTCGCGCCGATCTTGTCGACTTCGTCCAGCATGATGACCGGGTTGGCGGTGCCCGCTTCTTTCAGCGCCTGAATGAACTTGCCGGGCATGGCGCCGATGTAGGTGCGGCGGTGACCCTTGATTTCGGCTTCGTCGCGCATGCCACCCAGTGAAAACCGGAAAAATTTGCGTCCCAGCGCCTCGGCGACGGATTTTCCAATGGAGGTCTTGCCCACGCCTGGCGGACCCACCAGCAGCAGGATCGAGCCGGACACTTCGCCTTTCATTGCGCCGACAGCCAGGAATTCGATGATGCGGTCCTTCACGTCATCCAGCCCGTCATGATCGCGGTCGAGAATCTTGCGCGCGCGCTTGAGATCGAGTTTGTCTTCCGAATACACGCCCCAGGGCAGCACCGTCAGCCAGTCCAGATAATTGCGTGAAACGGTATATTCCGCCGAACCGGTTTCCAGCACGGAAAATTTCGCCATTTCCTCGTCGATGCGTTTTTTTGCTGCCTCTGACAAAACAAGCTTCTTGATCCGTTCGCGGAATGTTTCCAGTTCCGCCGTCTTGTCGTCCTTGGACAGCCCCAGTTCCTTCTGGATGGTTTTCAGTTGCTCGCGCAGGAAGAATTCGCGCTGCTGCTCGGACATTTTCTCTTCCATGCGCCCGCGAATCTGGCTTTGCAGCTTTGCCACGTCCAGTTCTTTTTTCAGCAGCACCAGTACTTTTTCCATGCGCCGTTTGAGGCCCAGCGATTCCAGCACATCCTGCAGTTCCTGTTTGCTGGCCGTGGTGAGACTGGCTGCAAAGTCAGCCAGCGGTGAAGGCTCATTCGGGCTGAAGCGGTTGAGGAAGAATTTCAGTTCCTCCGAATACAGGGGGTTGAGCGGAATCAGGTCCTTGATGGTGTTGATGATGGCCATCGCATAGGCCTTGATCTCTTCCGAATCCGGCTTGCCCGGTTCGTTGGGGTACTCGACCCGCACCTTGTAGGGAGCCTTGTCGGAAATCCATTCGACGATGCGAAAGCGCCTCAGGCCTTCGGCGATGAACTGAATCTTGCCCTCGTTTTTTGCCGGATGATGCACACGCACGACCGTGCCGATGGCCTTGAAATCCTCTCGCGTGGCGTTGTCCGAATCCTCCGGCTTGACCAGCACAAGACCGACCATGTGATGCGTCGATTCTCCGATGGCCTCGACTGTTTCAAGCCAGGCCGACTCGTTCATGATGAGCGGCAAGGTTTGCGCGGGGAAGAACGGCTTTTCGGAAAGCGGCAACAGGTGCAGCTCGGTTGGCCAGCGTTCGGCCGGCAGCAGCTTGGGTTCTTCAGGCTGCTGGATAATATCGCCTTCCAGCGGGGTGTTTTCGTTGGGCATGCGTGTCTGTCTTTGTTCTGATACTAATTTCAGATTAGGACAATCTGCCCGAATTCAACCCGGACAGCCTGTCAACTGAACGACAGCCCCATCGCCTCCCTTACATCACGCATGGTTTCGCGGGCCAGTTCCTGCGCCTTCTCGCAACCGTCGGCAATGATGTTTCTCACCAGGTCGGGGCTTTCCTCATACTGTCTGGCCCGGTCGTGGATGGGCGTCAGTTCGCGTTGAACCGCGTCAATCACTGGCTGCTTGCATTCGATGCAGCCGATGCCCGCGCTGGTGCAGCCCTTGACCACCCATTCTTTCACGCCGTCATCCGAATAGACCTGATGGAACTGCCACACCGGGCATTTTTCCGGATTGCCTGGATCGGTGCGGCGAACGCGGGCCGGGTCGGTCGGCATGGTGCGGATTTTCTTTGCCACGCTGTCCAGGTCTTCGCGCAGGGCAATGGTGTTGTTGTAGGACTTGGACATTTTCTGTCCATCCAGACCAGGCATTTTCGATGCTTCGGTGAGCAGGGCTTCCGGTTCGGCCAGAATCATGCGGCCGCCGCCTTCGAGATAACCGAACAGCCGCTCGCGGTCGCCCAGCGACAGATTCTGCGCATCGTTCAGAATGGCCTGGGCGGACTCCAGCGCATCTTCCTCGCCTTGCTCCTGATAAGCGGTACGCATTTCCTGATACAGCTTGGCCTTTTTGCTGCCCAATTTCTTGATCGCCGCCTGTGCCTTTTCCTCGAAACCCGGCTCGCGGCCGTAGAGATGGTTGAAGCGGCGGCAGATTTCGCGGGTGAATTCGATGTGCGGCACCTGGTCCTCGCCCACCGGGACGAGGTTGGCGCGATAGATCAGGATGTCCGCGCTTTGCAGCAACGGATAACCGAGGAAACCGTAAGTGGACAAATCCTTGTCAGAAAGTTTTTCCTGCTGGTCCTTGTAAGTCGGCACACGTTCCAGCCAGCCTAGCGGCGTCATCATCGACAGCAGCAGATGCAGCTCGGCATGCTCGATCACGCGCGACTGGATGAACAACGTGGCCTGCGAAGGATCGACGCCCGCCGCCAACCAGTCCACCACCATGTCCCACACATGCTGCTCAATGTCCTGCGGCGTGTCGTAATGCGTGGTCAGCGCATGCCAGTCGGCGACGAAGAACAGGCACTCGTGCTCATGCTGAAGCTTGAGCCAGTTCTTGAGCACGCCGTGGTAATGGCCAAGATGAAGACGCCCGGTTGGGCGCATGCCGGAAAGGACACGGTTGGCAAACATAATCAGTTAAGCAGAACGGAAATGAGGGAAAGAAGGGTTTGATCCGAGACGCCTGTGAGCAGGGTCGCGAAGGTGAAAACCAGACCGATCAGCGGCCACATGAGAGTATTCAAAATCCCGGTCAGCATCAGCGCGATCAGGATGAAAAATCCGAATGGCTCAACCCGTGCCAGCATGGCCGAGGGACCGGGCGGCAGCAGGCTGACTGCGATGCGCCCGCCATCCAGCGGTGGAATCGGCAAAAGGTTCAGCGCTGCGAGGATGCCGTTGATGAACACGCCCGCCGCGCCCATAAGCATGAGCGGCAAACCCAGCGTTCCGCCAAACGTATGCCCTAGCTGAATCATGGCCGACCAGAAAACGGCCATGATCATGTTGGCACCGGGGCCTGCGGCAGCCACCCACAGCATGTCGCGTTTGGGGTGCCTGAGATTGTTGAAGTTTACCGGCACCGGCTTGGCCCAGCCGAACAGGAATGCTGGCCCGCCGGCAAGCTTGCTCATCAGCAATAGAAACAGCGGCAGGCCGATGGTGCCCACCGGGTCGATATGCTTGAGCGGATTGGCGGTGACGCGACCCATCATCCACGCGGTCTTGTCGCCAAACCTCATGGCTGCATAACCGTGCGCGGCTTCGTGCAGGGTAATGGCAAAAATCACCGGTATGGCGAACACGATGATTTTCTGGATAAGGGTCAGTTCCATTCGAGCTTAACTTTCGAACGGTGTGGCATCGCCCTTGCCGTAACGCAGCACGCGCGGCTCGTCCGACATCAGGTCCACCACGGTGGTCGGCGTCAAACTGCAACCACCACCATCGATGACCAGATCAACCTGATGCTCCAGCCGGTCACGGATTTCCCAGGCTTCATTCAGCGGCACATCTTCGCCCGGCAGTTGCAAGGTTGAAGACAGAATGGGTTCGCCCAGTTCGGCCAGCAATGCCTGCACTATGGGATGATCCGGCACGCGCAGGCCGATGGTGTCGTGGCGCTTGTGCAGCAGGCGCTTCGGCACCTCACGCGTACCCTTGAGGATAAAGGTATAGGGTCCTGGCGTATGCGCCTTGAGCAACCGGAATTGCGTATTGTCCACCTGCGCGTAGCGGCCTAGCTCGGACAGATCGCGGCAGACCAGTGTCAGGTCATGGCCTTCCTCCAGACCGCGCACTCGCAGCAGTTTCATTGCTGCCTCCTTGTCGCCTATGTGGCAGCCCAAGGCATAGCAGGAATCGGTCGGATAAACGATGACGCCCCCATCGCGCAGGATGGCAACGGCCTGCTGAATCAGTCTTTGCTGAGGATTATCCGGATGGATATTGAAAAATTGGGACATGTTTGCTGGGCGGTTTTGGAGGCCGCCCAATAACTTAATTTCTTGTTGCAATACTCCAATTATGCCAGATAGGCAGGCATTTCGCCGGCAAGGGTGGAATGCCGCCCAATTCACGTCCGTGTTCGCCCGGCGCATGAAAATCCGAACCTCGCGAGGACATCAGGTCGAAATGGCTGGCCAGTTCCGCAAACAGGCTGTATTGATCAGGCGTGTGGCTGCCCGTGACCACTTCCACACCCTCTCCGCCCAGTGCCTTGAAATCGCCCAGCAGCCGTCGCATGGCCTTGCCTTTCAAGTCATAGCGCCCGGGATGCGCCAGTACCGGCTGCCCGCCGCTTGCCCTGATCCAGTGGATGGCAGTTTCCAGGCTGGTCCATTCGTGGGGCACGTAGCCCGGACGGCCGCGAACCAGAAATTTTTTGAATACCGTCCGGATGTCCTTGCACACGCCCTGCTCCACTAGAAACCGGGCAAAGTGCGTGCGGCCGATGAGTTTGCCGTTTTCAGCGAATTTGAGCGCGCCTTCCAGCGCGCCGGCAATGCCATGCCTGCCGAGTTCGGCCGCAATCCATTCAGCCCGTGCATATCGCCCCTGCTGGATGCCGGCCAGCCCGGATACAAGCACCGGATGCGAAGGGTCGATATTCAGGCCAACAACATGCAGGGTCGCGCCGCTCCAGGACACTGAAATTTCCACACCGTTTACAAAGCCCAGGCCCAATGAAGCGGCCGTCTTCGCGGCATCGGCAAGACCGCTGACATCATCATGGTCCGTCAGGGCAAGCACATCCACGCCTTTTTCGGCGGCGCGAAGCACCAGGTCAGCCGGACTAAGTACGCCGTCCGAGGCAGTGGAATGACAGTGGAGATCGTAGTTCACGTTGGAAATGCTTTGAGGGGTCGTGAAATCATAGCAAAATAGCCGTTGTTTCAGCCTTTTGGCCTTTTAACTTTTGTTTCATGAAAAAATTCCTGTTCGACCTGTTTCCCATCATTGTTTTCTTCATCGCCTACAAACTGGGCGATTCCTATCCCGAACAAGCACAGACAATCCTGAACACTTTCGGCATGCACACGGCGCCTGGTGGGAAGCCGGGCATTTTCCTTGCAACCCTGGTCGCCATCTTCGCCACATTCGTACAGGTGGGCTGGGTCAAGCTGCGCGGCCACAAGGTCGAGATCATGTTGTGGGTCAGCTTGTTCATCATTGTCGTGTTCGGCGGCGCCACGTTGTATTTACAGGATGAGAACTTCATCAAGTGGAAGCCAACGGTGTTGTACTGGATTTTTGCAGGGGCCATTTTCGGCGCGGCCATGTTTGGCAAAAACCTGATCCGCACGATGATGACCAGCCAGATGGAACTTCCGGATGCTGCATGGCGTCAGATGAACCTGAGTTGGGGCGGATTTTTTGCTTTCATGGGTATTGCCAATCTTTGGGTGGCCAACAATTTTTCAACCGATGACTGGGTGAACTTCAAGCTTTACGGCAGCATCCTGCTGATGCTGGTGTTCGTGGTGATTCAATCTCTCATGCTTTCAAAATACATCGACAAGGAAGAATCGAAGTAATGTGGTACGCCATCAGCGGGGAAGACATGCCCAACAGCCTGGAAAAACGCCTCGCCGCCCGTCCCGCGCATCTGGACAGGCTACAGGTCCTGCAATCAGAAGGACGGTTGCTGCTCGCTGGTCCCTTCCCCGCCATCGACAGTCTGGATCCCGGTCCTGCAGGCTTTACGGGAAGCCTGATCGTGGCCGAGTTTGATTCACTTGAATCGGCGCAAGTCTGGGCGGATACCGATCCCTACGTCGCGGCGGGTGTTTATTCGCGCGTCAGCGTCAAACCTTTCAGGAAGGTCCTGCCCGCATGAGCCTGGCCAATGAAATCCAGCAACGCCTGCAGGCACTCGCGCCCAGCACCATCAGCCTCGAAGATGAAAGCGCGCAACACGCCGGCCACGCCGGCGCAAAAGACGGCGGGCATTACCGGCTGGTGATTGTGTCGGATCGTTTCCAGGGTCTGAATGCCGTCGCGCGTCACCGCCTCGTTTATCAAAGCCTGGGTGACCTGATGCAAAAAGGCATCCATGCGCTGGCCATTAGCGCGTTTACCCCTGAAGAGTTTTAATTTTTTGAGTTTGTTCACAGAGGAGTCATTGATGAAGAAAATCCTGTTTGCATCACTGCTGCTGGCCAGCCTGCCCGCTTTTTCGGCGGACGACGCCAAACCTATTGCCACCGTCAACGGACGTGAGATTCCGGCGATTTACGGCGATCTGGCCAAGCAGAATCTGTTGCAGCAAGGCGCGCCCAATGACGCCAACCTGAACACGCGCGTGAAGGAAGCGCTGATCAACCAGGAACTGCTTTCCCGTGCCGCCATTGAAAAAGGTCTGGATAAAACCCCCAGGCTGGCTGCCGCCATGGAAATGCTGCGCCGCGAGCAACTGACCAAAGCCTATCTGGAAGACTATGTCAAAGGCCACCCGGTAACAGATGCGGAAATCCAGGGCGAATACGACAAGGCCAAGGCCAGCGCCACCGGCAATAATGAATACAAGGTGCGCCACATCCTGGTAAGGGAAGAGTCCGAAGCCAAGGCGATCCTGGCACAGCTTAAAAAGAAAGCTGCTTTTGACAAAATTGCCAAGGAAAAATCCAAGGATCCCGGCTCAGCCAAAAATGGCGGCGATCTGGGCTGGAATGTGCCTGACGCCTTCGTCAAGGAATTTGGCGATGCCCTGAAAGGCCTGAAAAAAGGTGAAACCAGCGAACCGGTCAAGACCCAGTTCGGCTACCACATCATCAAGCTGGAAGACATGCGCCCGGCAAAGATTCCGCCGCTGGATGAAGTGAAGGACGAAGTTCGCAAGCAGCTTCAGCAGCAGCGTGTTCGCGAAGCGGTAAAGGGACTTCGCGCCGCCGCAAAAATAGAGTAAATTCAGTACCCGCCCATACCAAAAATGTGGGCGGGATTTCCCCCTACTCAACCGGCCGGCAAATCATGAACGAAAAAGATGCTCGCACCAATCTGCAGGAACAGTTTCTGAACACCTTGCGCCGCGAGCGCACACAGGTTTCGGTGTTTCTAGTCAACGGCATCAAGCTGACGGGCCGGATCGACTCATTCGACCAGTTCGTGGTTCATCTCAAGGGCCATGATCAAGCCGGACAAATGGTATTCAAGCACGCCATTTCCACCATATCCCCCAGCCATCACGTCGACGTCAAGGCTCGTCCGCCTCAGGCTGAGTCCTGATTTCATTTTCTCCTGCTTTCTGCTCCGCCAGGTAGGCCTTGGTCTGAGCCACATCCATCAGCATTACCATTCCCCCTCGGTATGCCTGGCTGAACAGCGCGTCGAACCGCACGTTTTTCTTCTTTAAATACATCACGACTGCTCCGGCCGGATGGTTGTCAAGCCATGGCTGTAATTCATTCTTGTCCAGTTGCTCAAGCGGTTTCTCCAGCCGGCCCATGAACTGAAATTGCGCGTGATAACCGCCTGCGTTGGCCACGGGTCTGCCTTCATCCTGCAATTTCCTGATTTCCCGGGAAATCGGATGCACGTCATAAATCGGCCCGAGACTACTGAAAACGCCGATTTGCAACATGACAAAAGACAGTGCACCCAGCAGCGCAAGCGATGGCAAGTGCCAGTTCCGGTCACGATTACCCAGAATCAGGATCAAAGCATAAATGCTCAGAACCAATCCGGGCCATACAGGCGGGTTTGCCCAATCCGAATATTTTCCGGGCAAGCCCGCAATGGCCAGATAAATCAGGACACCTCCAAACAGACCTGACAGCAAGGCCGGAAACAAAATCCCGCCCTTGGGGAGGTTCGTAAGCAATCTCGCGGAAAACAAGGCAAATGCCGGGACAAGGGGCACCAGATAATGCAATTGCTTGCCACTGATCAGGGAAAACGAAACAAACACCGGCGCCGCCCATGCCACACAAAAACGCAAACCCGCGTCCATGCCATTCCGCTTCAGAGACATGAACCGGCTCCATAAACCGGGCCAGACCAGCCAGGGAAACAGCAGCACCGGCAAGAGAGGCAAATACCACCAGAACGGCCGCTTGTGGGCAAAGGAATCCACCATGCGGTTGGCGGTCTGGCCCCAGAAAATGGCATTGCGGTATTCCTCGCCGCCGTGAATGGCCGCGGGAATCGCCCATGCCAGCGCGATGGCCGCGCCGCCGAGCACAGCAAGCAGATTGGCGCCATACCAGTGTTTCCAGTTCTGTCCGGCAAGGTTTGAGCTTTGCTGCCACCAGGGTGCCAGCAGCGCGGCTGGCAGCAGGTGCAGCAAAATCACCGGTCCTTTTGCCAGCACGCCAAGACCGATAGCCAGGGCCAGCCAGGCAAAACCCCGCTTCATTGATTCATTGGACGCAATGAGCAAGCCACGCATGCCAGTGAGCACGAAGAACGCCAGCATCACATCGAACATGGCAATTGTCGAGAAGACCAGCCACAGCATGCTGGAGCCCAGAACCCAAAGTGCATTCCGGCCGGCATTCTCATCATCCGGCCAAAGCCTGCGGGCAATGGAAAGCGTCAGTAACAGCCCCCCAAGTGAAAACAACGGCGACACCAGACGCGGCCACCACTCGTTGACGCCAAAGACAGTCCAGCCCATGTTATACAGCCAGAACAGCAAGGGCGGCTTGTGGCTGTAGGGCTCGCCATTCTTGAACATCACCAGATATTCATCACGCAGCCACATCTCCCATGCAACACTCACATAACGGGTTTCGTCGATGGGCGTTAGTGGCCGAACCGCAAAAGCGGTCAACGTCAGCAATGCCAGTATCAATACCGGACCGATAAGCGGTTTGAAATTTTGTCCGTTCACAATTGAGGATCGTCCTGAGTTTCCAGCTCTTTTTCGTAGGACCGGCCGTGCCGCATCTGCCGATAAAGACGCACGCCCAGGACGCCGGAAATGACAAACAGCACAATGGACAAGCCGATCTGCCAGTGCGAACCTACCGTCAGACCGCTGCCAGCCAATGCAAAAATGAGAGTTTGTGGAAGGTAGCCAACGAAACTGCCAGCAAAAAAAGCCGGCTTGGGAATCTTTGAAACCCCGGCGATCAGATTGGTCACCAGATTACTACCCACCGGCAGAAGGCGAACCAGCAGGGTCATCGTGAAGGTGTGGCCGCGAATGAATTCCTCGAACCGTTGCAGCTTCTCGGGAAACATGCGCCTTACCAGCCCGCGGCCGAACAGGCGGGCGTAATAAAAAGCCAGTATGCAGCCGCCTAGTGCAGCAATCGCGCCCAGCAGAAATCCCGTGAGCACGCCAAAGGCGTAGCCGCCGAAAAATGCCACCATCTGCCTTGGCAATCCCAACCCGGTCATGATGGCGCCAGCCGCCAGAAACAGTCCATATCCCTGCATGCCATGACCGCGCACATTCGCGTCGATCCAGCCGCGCTCGAAAATGTGCTCCAGACCTGCATTCTTGAGCAGCAGCCCCAGCCCGATCAGGGAAAGAATCAGAAAAATGCCCCGCAGCCAGATGGGCAGATGCGGACGCGCCATCAATCAGCCGAAACGATTTCCGGTCTGCGCACCCTTCTTTGCAGCCAGGCCACACCGAACAGATCGACAATGCCGACCCACAAGCGGTTGTGGATGCCGTATTTGGAGGCGCCACGTTCACGCGGCCGGTGGTTGACGGGCACGGACACGACCACGCCGCCGTTGCGCTGCACCAAAGCGGGCAGGAAGCGGTGCATGTGATCGAAGTGCGGCAGTTCCATGAAGGTGGCTCGCGCGAACACTTTCAGACCACAGCCCGTGTCGGGCGTATTGTCCTTGAGAAAGCGGCTGCGCACTCCATTGGCAATTTTTGACGACAGCTTGCGGATGTAAGTGTCCTGTCGCTTGTTCCGCCAGCCCGCCAGCAACTGGAGATTGGCTGCTTGCGAGGGATCGGCAAGCGCCTTGAGCAACGCGGGAATGTCCGCCGGATCGTTTTGCCCATCGCCATCCAGCGTGGCAATCCATTCAAAGCGCGCATGCTTCACGCCCGTTGCCACCGCCTGACTCTGCCCGCAGGAAGCGCGATGGGTAATCACCCGCAGCATCGGAAACTCGCCCTTCAGCTTTTCCAGCACAAGTGGGGTGCGGTCCGTGCTGCCATCATTGATGTAGATGATCTCGAACTCGGCTTGCCCGGTCAGGGCAGCCGCGATTTCCCGCACCAGCGGCTCGACGTTTTCCTCTTCATTCTTGACAGGCACAACGACCGATACGCGGCCATGGTAAGGATGAGTGGGCATTTGCCGATCGCGCAGGATAAAGATTAAATTTTACGGGCGCTTACATGCTGTTCGCAACGTATTACTTCCAGCCGTCGCGCTGGGGACGCTGGCCACGATTCGCCGGTTTGCGTTTCTCGCCAGTCCGGTTGGGCGCGGGCTGCGTGTTGTAGCGTTCCTGCATCCGGCGCTCGCTGGGGCCGGTAAATCCGGTTTCGCGAGAGGCGTTGTCACGCCCTTGCCCTGGACGGCCACCTGCCTTGGGCTTGTTGCCAAATCCGTGTTTATGCTCGTTCGCAAATCGATTACCCGGTTTGCCGCTGCCGCCCCGGCTGTTGCGGCGTGCGGATTCATCCCGCATGCGGGTTTTGGGTTCCAGGCCCGGAATGACCGAGGCTTCGATTTTCTGGCCGGTATAGCTGGAAATTTTCTTCAGCAGGATACCGTCACGATGGGAGACCAGCGATACCGCGATTCCGCTCGCCCCCGCCCTTCCCGTGCGGCCGATGCGGTGCACGTAATCCTCGGCCTGCTTGGGCATGTCGAAATTGATCACGTGGGAAATTCCGGCCACATCGATGCCGCGCGCGGCCACATCGGTGGCCACCAGCACGCGGATTTCACCACGGCGCAGTTTGGTCAGGGTACGGTTGCGTGCGCCCTGCGGCATATCGCCGTGCAAAGCCGCCGCGGGAAATCCCTGGTCGAACAGGTCACCCGCCAGCAGATCCGCATCGCGTTTGGTCGCGGTAAAAATGATTACCTGCTTCAATTCCGTGTCGCGCAGCAGGTAGTCGAGAATGCGGCCCTTGTGCCCCAGGTCGTCGCAAAAATGCAGGCGCTGCTCGATATGCTCGTGCCGGTCCTGCTGGCTGGCGACCTCCACCCGCTTGGGATCACGCAGCAGGTCCTTGGCAATCTGCGCCATTTTTCCATCCAGCGTGGCGGAAAACAGCAGGGTCTGGCGGTTTTTTGGCGTGGCATTGGCGATCAGCTGCACATCCTCGATGAAGCCCATGTCCAGCATGCGATCGGCCTCGTCCAGCACCAGCATTTCCAGCCGGGAGAAATCCACTTTGCCGCGTTGCAGGTGATCGATCAGACGGCCCGGCGTCGCAACCAGAATATCGACCGGGCTGGAAAGCAGCCGGTTTTGCACCGCATAAGGCGTTCCGCCCAGAATCGACACGCACTTGGCGCGGCGCATGTATTTGCCGTATTTGGTGGCGGCGGCGGTAATCTGCTGGGCCAGCTCGCGCGTGGGCGACAGCACCAGAATGCGTGGTCCCTTGCCAGGCCCCTTGGGCGGCTCGCTCAATTTGTGCAGCGCTGGCAGCATGAAGGCCGCCGTTTTGCCTGTGCCGGTCTGGGCAGAAGCCATCAGGTCGTGGCCAGCCATTACGATGGGAATGGCTTCGGCCTGAATGGGGGTGGGACTGGGATAGCCCGAGTCGTTGATGGCCTTCAGGATGAAGGGATTTAAAGCAAGCGATTCAAAAGTCATGGTTTTCCTGTCAAACAAAAATGAACAGCGGCCCCAAAACAAAGGGGTCGATGCACGGTTGGCGCTCAGTCGCTAACCGGCAGACACTGAATGAACAGGAAATTGGTCAGGGACACCGTCTTTAATGAAGACGGTATTGAACGGCTAAACAACAAACTGGCGGGGGGGGATTGTTCGGTTTCGCATTGCCTCTGCGAAACCTCATCCCTCACTTTCGCTCGGGACCAGCCTTCGGCTGTCCGTCGCAAGCAGTGCTTGCTCCGCGAACCCCCAGGCTAAATTCTTGTGGGTTCTCATCCTCCCCCTCTCCAGCTTGTTTTAGTGACGCGTGGGGGACTTAAACAAGCTGGCGGAGAGGGGGGGATTAGAACCCCCGTCCGGG
>CAYOJA010000053.1:0-13600 GCA_964404175.1 uncultured Thiobacillus sp.
CGCATGGCCGTGGCCGAGTCGCTGATGAATCTGTTCGCCGCGCGCATCGAAAGTCTTGAAGACATCAAGCTCTCCGCCAACTGGATGGCGCCCGCCGGCCATCCGGGCGAAGATGCGCGGCTGTTCGATACCGTGCAGGCCGTGTCCCTCTACTGCCAGGACCTTGGCCTGGCCATTCCGGTGGGCAAGGACTCCATGTCCATGAAAACCGTGTGGCAGGAGGGCAGCGAGAAGAAATCCGTCACCGCGCCGCTGTCGCTGGTGGTGACGGCTTTCGCCGCGACACCGGACGTGCGCAAGCATGTCACGCCGCAACTGCGGACCGATGCCGGTGATACGCGGCTGATTCTGGTTGACCTGGGATTCGGCAAAAACCGGCTGGGCGCATCGAGCCTGGCCCAGGTCCATGGGCAAGTCGGCAATGAAGTGCCGGATGCGCCTGAGGCCGTGCAATTGAAGACGTTTTTCAACGCGCTTCAAAGCTTTATCGAAAGCGGCTGGGTGCTGGCGTATCACGACCGTTCCGACGGCGGCCTGTTTTCCACGCTGGCTGAAATGGCATTTGCGGGCAAGACGGGTATCGAAGTTTCACTGCCTGCGGGCGAGGTACTGGCACAGCTTTTCAATGAGGAATGCGGTGCCGTGATGCAGATTCGTGCAGAACATTTGGAAAGCGTGCTGGCAGTATTGAAGAATGCAGGGTTGACTGCATTGGATATAGGCGCGTTGTCCGGCGACGACCGGATTCGTTTCAGCGTCGGCGGCAACACTGTGCTGGATGAGGCGCGCGCCGACCTGTTGTCTGCCTGGTGGGAAACCTCGCACCGGATCGCACGGCTGCGCGACAACCCGGCCTGCGCGGATCAGGAATTCGCCAAGTGCAAGGATGCGCACGACCCCGGGCTCTCCGTCAAGCTGACCTACAACGCCAGCGAGGATATTGCCGCGCCTTTCATTGCAGGCGGCAAGCGCCCGCGCATGGCGGTGCTGCGCGAGCAGGGCGTGAACGGGCAGGTGGAAATGGCGGCAGCCTTCCATCAGGCCGGATTTGAATCCGTCGATGTGCACATGAGCGACATCATCGCCGGACGTGTCAGCCTCAAGGATTTCAAGGGCCTGGTGGCCTGTGGCGGATTCTCCTATGGCGATGTGCTGGGCGCGGGTGGCGGCTGGGCCAAGTCCATCCTGTTCAATCCGCGTGCGCGGGATGAGTTCGAGGCCTTCTTTCATCGCGCGGACAGTTTCGCGCTGGGCGTATGCAACGGCTGCCAGATGATGAGCCAGTTGCATGACCTGATTCCCGGCGCGGAAGCCTGGCCGCAGTTCAGGCGCAACCTGTCGGAGCAGTTCGAGGCGCGGTTCGTGATGGTGGAAGTGCAGGATTCGCCATCGATCTTTTTTAGCGGCATGGCCGGTTCGCGCATGCCCATTGTCGTAGCCCATGGCGAAGGGCGCACGGTTTTCCGCGAGGCCGCGCATGAATCACAAGCGCGCCAGGCCTTGCGCTATGTCGATCACCTGGGGCAAGCAACGGAAACCTATCCTCTCAATCCCAATGGCTCGGCGGGCGGCTCGACCGGCTACACCACTGTGGATGGCCGCTTCACCATCATGATGCCGCACCCCGAGCGTGTGTTCCGTGCCGCACAGTTGTCCTGGAAACCAGTTGACTACGCAGGCGAGGACGGACCGTGGATGCGGATGTTCCGCAATGCGCGCAAGTGGGTGGGATAAACGACGGAATGATGAGAAAATACAAAGCCTTGTAGCCGTTCCAGCTTGCTCTGAATTCTTTTGACATGAATGCACCCGTTTCACTCCTTACCGATGATCATCTGCGCACGCAGGTGAAGCTGCTGGGCACCCTGCTGGGGCGGGTGCTGCAGGAGATTGCGGGCGAGGGAGTGTACGAAGCCGTTGAAGCACTGCGCCAGGGTTTCGTCGATCTTCACCAGAAGGACAATGCGGTCAAACGCGCCGAACTCATAGCCCAGATCGAAGCCATGCCTGCGGACAAGCTTGAAGAAGTCATCCGCGGTTTTTCGACCTACTTCAGTCTGGTCAACATCGCCGAGGAATCCCACGCCCACCGCAATCGTCGCCGCAGGATTGCCCTGGGTGAAGCGTTGTGGGTCGGTTCCTTCGATCACACGCTGGCGGATCTGAAAACGCAGGGCATATCCCCAGAAACGCTGCAATCGCTGGTCAACCGCATGCAGTTCACGCCGGTGTTCACCGCGCATCCAACTGAAGCCCGGCGCCGGGCCGTCATGGAAGGGCTGCGCCGCGTGTTTTTGCTGTGCGACCGTTTATACGATCCGCTTCTGGGTGACAGGGAGCGTCAGGATCTGGCCGCCGAACTCGACATTGAAATCCGTGTCATGTGGCGCACGGACGAGTTGCGCGCGCACAAGCCCGAAGTGCAGGATGAGGTCCGCACCGGCCTGTATTACATGCGCAGAAGCCTTTTCGAAGCGGTGCCTGTCGCGTATAGATTCTTTGAAAAAGCAGTGCGCAAGCATTATGGAAAAGCGGAAAATGGTGCGCTGGCGATTCAGGTGCCAAGTTTTATTCGCTTTGGTTCCTGGATTGGCGGTGACCGCGATGGCAATCCGTATGTCACGCCCGAAGTTACCGAGTGGACAGTCTTCACGCAGATGGAGCAGGCACTGCTGGAATACCTGCGGCGGCTGGAAGAGCTGCGACTGACGCTGACCCACAGCCTGCGCTGGTGCAAGCTGCCCGCGCTGTTCGCCGCCAAGCTGGCGCTGGATGAAACCCGCTTTGGTTCCAAGGTGTTTACCGGCACCGCGTCGCAACAATTCATCCGCGAACCCTACCGCAGAAGGGTTGCGCTGATGATGGCCAGGCTGGATACCAATCTTGCCCAGGTCAGAAGCCGTCTGGCAGACGAAACGTTCACGCCTTCGCCGCTGGCCTACGCCAGCAGCCGCGATTTGCTCGAAGACCTGTACCTTATCCGCGATTCGCTGATTGGCCACGGTGATCGCGCGGTTGCCGAAGGCCGTCTGCAGGATTTGATCCGGCTGGTGGAAAGTTTTGGTTTCCATCTGCTGCAACTGGATGTCCGGCAGGAATCCACCGTGCATACGATGACGGTGGCGGAAATCCTGCGCCAGCTCAATCCCGACTTCGATTACCTGAAAGCGGACGAGGATGCGCGTCTCGCCGAACTGGGCAAGTGGATTTCAAAAACCGGCGATCTGTATGTCAGCGATCTGGTGCTGTCCGACAAGGCGCGTGAAACCCTTGATGTGTTCCGTCGCGTGGCTCGCCTGCGCAAGGAAGTGGGGCCCGAGGCCTTTGGCGCCTATGTCATTTCCATGACCCATTCCGCATCGCATGTCATGGAAGTGATGTTCCTGGGCCGGTTGGCTGGTCTGACTGGTTTCAACGGCAAGGACTACGCTTGCCAGCTGTTGGTGGCCCCGCTGTTTGAGACAGTAGAGGATCTCAGGCACAGCGAAGGTGTGCTGCAAACTCTGTTCTCCAATTCTGTTTATCGCGGCCTGCTCAAGGCTTCCGGTGACACGCAGGAAGTCATGCTGGGTTATTCCGATTCCTGCAAGGATGGCGGCATACTCGCCTCGCAGTGGAATCTGTACCGTGCCCAGCTTTCGATTATCGGCATTGCGGCGAAACACGGCATCGAGTGCCGGCTGTTCCATGGACGTGGCGGCACGGTCGGACGCGGCGGCGGTCCCACTCACGAGGCCATTCTTTCCCAGCCGCCGGGTACCGTGGCGGGGCAGATCAAGTTCACCGAGCAGGGTGAAATGCTTTACTACCGCTATAGCAATCCTGAAACTGCCGCCTACGAAATCGGCATGGGCGCCACCGGGCTCATCAAGGCAAGCTGCGGGCTGCTGGGTGCGCCGCGCCAGACCGATTCGCGCTATCCGGAGATGATGGCGAAGCTGGCCGATGCGGGCGAAGCAGCCTACCGCAGGCTGACCGAGTCCACCCCCGGTTTTCTGGATTATTTTTACGAAGCGACGCCTGTGCGTGAGATTGGCCTGATGAATATCGGCTCACGGCCTTCGCACCGCAAGAAGTCCGACCGCTCCATGAGCTCGGTGCGTGCCATTCCCTGGGTGTTCGGCTGGGCGCAGTCGCGCCATACGCTGCCTGCCTGGTATGGCATCGGTTCCGCCATCGATGCGGTGTGCGCGGAAAGCCCGGACAATTTTGCGCTGTTGCAGGAGATGTACCGCGAATGGCCGTTCTTCCGCGCGCTGTTCTCCAACGTGCAAATGGCCTTGACCAAGGCGGACATGGAAATCGCCGCCGAATACGCCGAGCTGGCTGAAAGCGAGGTCGCTAAATCCGTTTATCGCGTTATAGCCACCGAATTCGCACGCACGCTTGCAGGTGTCATGACCGTGGCCGGACTCAAGACCCCGCTGGAGGAAAGCCCCGCACTGGCGCTTTCGCTATCACGCCGCAAACCTTATCTTGATCCACTCAGCCATATTCAGGTACGTCTCATCGGCCGCAGCCGGAAGGAAACGGATGAAAAAGCCCAGGAGAAATGGCTGATGCCGATGATGCGTTCGATCAACGCCATTGCCGCCGGCATGCGCAATACGGGTTGATTTGGCTCTTGCCTGACCGGCCGTTGCGGTTTCGGCGAACCAAATCGGGCTGCATGCCTCTCAAACTGAAGTGCAGATCACGGAGCCAGACAATTCCATGAATGATCCTGTTTCCATTGGCAGTTCCGAACAGCCGGCTTCCCGTTCCGGCATCGCCAGAAAGTGGTTCTGGCTGTCCATTCTTGCCAACATTTTGCTGCTCATGACGGCAGGTGGCGCGGTGCTGTTCGCCTTCATGCTCAGTTATGACCTGCAGGATGCCAGGCTGCAAACCGAAAAGGAAATCCAGGCCAGACACAGGGCGGAACAATATCTTCAGGAAAGCCGTGCCAGGCTGGCGGAAGCTCAACGTGAAGCCGAGCGCCTGAGTCACGCATTGTCCAAGCGTGCGGCCGACCCCGCGCAGTACGACGAGGGCAAACCGGTGCTACCGGTTACCGTGAGATTTCGCAAATCCTTCTGGGGCAAGGGGCTGGTGGCTGTCATTGAAAACACGTCCGATCAGTATCTGACACTGGTGCTCAGTGTCCGCAACCCCACGCTTTCAACCGCCAAGCGTTTTCAGATCGAGGTCAAGGGCGGAGATGATCTGGATTTTGGCCACGATGATGGCTGGCAATTCGCCTCGGGTGACGAGGTCGGGCTATATCACAACGATTTCAAGGCCCTGAAAATCATGGTTCCCTGACAAGCACCCAATATTCAAGTCTATTAAATTCGCAATCGTTAACGATTACCGGGCCGTTCGAACGCTGCGCTGTAGTGACGTGCGGGCCAGCATGCCAAGAGTACGCGTGGATGAATTTCCGTGAGCCGGCGGGACATGATGATTGCTCCACCAGATCATCAGCGCGGGCATGAGCAGGAGTTCAAAGATCTGCCCGGCGAGCAGCCCGATGGCGCAGAGCAGGCCGAAGTGGACAGTGGGTTCGAAGTTCGAAAAGGTCAACAGCATGAACTGTGACACCAGGATGAGAGAAATGGCGATGACAGCGCGGCCCGAAGATTCGAAGCTGCGGGCAATGGCAAATGCAGGCGAAGCGCCTTTTTGACGCCTCTTGAGGTAACCGTGGTAGAGATGGATGGTGTCATCGACGGTAATGCCAAGCACCACGCCCGCGATAAGCGCGGTGGCAACATCGAGATGAATGCCCGTTGTGCCCATGATGACAAAAATGAAAAACAGTGGAGCCAGATTTGGAATCAGACAAACAAGCGAGGCAGAGATTGAACGCCAAAGCAGGGCCATCAGAAGCAGTATCTGGATGAATGCCCCGGCAAAGCTGTTTATCTGACCCTGAACGATCTGTCGTTCCTGATCGACAAATAATCTGCCAAAACCGGAAAAGTCTGTTTTGATGTTCGGGATGGGGTTCTCCTGGATGTGTACATTTATGCGTTCCATTACCTGACGGATTTCACTGGATCCATGGATATTCAGATTCATGGTGATGCGCCCGCGATCAAACTCGCGATTCACGTTTTCATATAAGTCATCACCGTCATAAATCAGAAGGTATTGATTGATGAGCTTGCGGTCCTTGGGCAACACATCAAATGAGGAATCCCCCCCATTGAAGGCACGGTTCATCTGCCTGAGTGCATCGACAAGCGAGAATGTCTGATCGATCTCGGGCTGGGAATCGATCCAGTTTTGCAACGATTCAATGTGCGATAGAACTTCTGGATCCTTGAGGCTGTCCCGGCCCGAGCCGGTCAAGACAACTTCCAGTGAAGTGACCCCGGAAAGCTTTGCTTCGACCTTTTGTGTGCCGGTACTGACAGGATGTCCGGGGCCGAAAAACTTGATGAGGTCGGATTCGACAGTCACCTCCATGGCCAGGGGAATGGTGACCAGAATCAGCAACACCGAGGTGATCAATACCGCTTTAGCGTGCCGGATGCTGAAAACCGCTGTCTTGGCGGCAATGTGGCGCGCGATGCCCATGCCGGAGCTTTTGCGGGGCCATCGGGGGATGTCCCAGCGCAGCAGAATGGCCGGGACAAGCAGATAAACCACAATGAAAACCATTGCAACGCCCAGCGCGCCAGCGAGACCGAATACTTGCGCCGGTGGAACCGGCGCGAGCGCCAGGCTTGCCATGCCTGCACCGGTAGTTAGCACGTTGAACAACCCCGGTTTGAAGGTTTCGTGCAGGGCGCGGGAAATACGCTGATAGCGTGGGAGCTGCGCAATCCGGCCACGCTGGATTGCGGCATAAAGATGCAACAACGTGGCGGTTGTGTAGGCTGCCATAAGGGTGGGGATCATCGCCGAAATGGGCGTGTATGGCTGCCCGGAAGCAGCCAGGCCGGCCACGCTGGTGATGACGACCGAGGACATGGCGGCCGCGCCGACCAGCACGGGGCGGACCCGGCCCACTACCCACCAGAGCAGCCCCAGGCCCAGCAGCATGGTCAGTGGAATGAAAATGGCGCTGTCTCGCCAGATCGATTCAAGTTCACCCACGGTTTGCACGATGGTTCCCGCCAGGGCGGTAAATTGGCCATCGAGCTTTTCTGTTTTAATGGCATCGATCAGGGCATACTGGATTTCACGCCGGGGCATGCTTTCATCAAGCCGGACCGGGCGTACTGCAAGGGCAATGGCCTGACCATCTTCCGATGCAAGCAGGCCAGGCGCGAGCGGATCGGACAGTACTTTTTCCCGCCATTCGGCTGGGGTATGGTCATCAAGCGCATCTGGATCAACCAGCGGTTGTACTTCAAAACCTTCGTCTGTCGCCTGGATGTGTTCGATTGTGGTAAGGCTCAGCACCCGGTCGACATTGGCGTGTTTTTCCATTCGTCCCGCAACGCGGTGCAAGGCGGCAAGGAAATCGGGAGAGTAAAGGTTCTTGCCTTCAAACAATGCGATCGCAACTTCATCGTTGGGAAATTCCTTGAGCAAATCCTGGCGCAACAGGATGGCGGGCGCATCCTTTGGCGAATAAATGTCAGGGACGTTGTTGAAGTGCAGCCGCAGCGCGAACGGAATTGCGACAAGATGAATGGCGATGAGAATACCCAGCGCCAGCCAGCCGGGGATACGCAGGGGAAATTGACTGTATTGGCGGGTGCTCATGTGCCACCCATTTGTCAGGGCGTTCTTAGAAACGGGTTTTCAGACCAACACTAACCAGGCTGTGATCCTGGTGAAACCCGCCCAGCGTATTGTCGCTGCCTTCAAAGTAGTGCAGCGCCAGATAAAGTTCATGAGGCTCCCATCCGACGAACTTGATGGATGGATTGAGATAAACGTCATGCTTGTTGAGTCCGGTCGCGAAACGCGCACCGGCTTTCCAGCGGCCGTTTCCAAATTCGGTTTCGATTTCTCCATTAAGTCCATAGTATTCGCCCATATCGAGTATGGGCTTGTCGGTCAGCAGCTTGCGTGCTGCAAGCTGCAGGTTGACGCGGGTGTCCTTGCCGCCGGGAAAAAACTCCAGACCGCCCACCCATTCAAATGATTTCACGGTGTCGAATGAGAGCGTATTGAGTGTGACGGGAATATCGCTGTTATAAACGGTTTCCATGCGCCAGACCAGATCACCCGTGGTCAGTTCGACATCGAGGCCCAGCTGATTGCTGAATGGGTGACGTCCCACAAAGCGGGTAACCGGGCCTGCCGGAATGATTTCGTAATAGGGCAGGGAATGACGGGTTCTGGAGAGGGTCAAGCCAAAGTCGAATGACTCGCCAGTTTGCTTCAGCCGCGCCCCGCCGCCGCCACTGCCATGCTCGTCATCCTCGATTCGCGACGTGGCGATGGCTCCGGATATTACAGGGCTAGGTGCGATACCAATAATTCGTCCGGTGGTTCTATTGATTGGGCTCCAGACACTGTCCAGATCGGGCATTTGCGCGGCACGGAAAACTGGCAGCCATACCAGATCCAGTTTTGTTTCTCCCCAGTTCTGTTCCAGTCGTGCGGCAAGCTGAGAGCGGCGGCGCTCGGGCAAGTCATCAAGAATGAAACGGGTCAGGTCGGCGCGTGATACTCTGTCGGTGGGTGCAATTTCGTCCACCCGGCCCCATAAAATGGTTTGCGCTCCCAATGTGATGCGGGTATCAGCCGCGCGGTAGCGGACATAGGTGTCGGTGTAGTCAACCAGCGCTTCGTTGTGATCTACCTTTCCGGTCTGAGCCATTGCATCCAGCCTGATACCGCCACGGAATTCCCATTCACGGCTTGGCTGCCACAGGACGTAGGGAGACAGGCTCAGGGTGTGGTGGCCGTTGGCTTCGGGTGCGTCTGGCAGCCAGCCTGTTTCAAGCTGGATATCTTCGATCCCCAGTTTGACGCTGGGCTGGAATCCACGCTTGGTTTTTTTCGCGGACGACTTTGCCGTTGCTTTGGCGGTTGATTCTTCGTCGTCAGCCATGCCTGGCAAACTGATAAATAACGCGGTAAACAGGGCAAGGCTGATGATGGAATGTTTTTTGGTGATTTTCATGGTCGGTACTCGGCTTCCAGGTTTTCATCCGCCAGTGTTTGGGTTGTAAACAAGCTGGCCGGCAGCTTTCGATCGTATTGCACGGCATTTAATATCAATTGGGTTTCGTGGCCGCTTTTCAGATCCGTCATGCGACTCTCCATGACAGTCCAGTAACCCTGGATTTTTTCCTTGCGGATCAAAGCCAGCCGTTTGCTTGGGGTGTCCGGATTTTTCTCGAAGAAATCGATACGCATGGGGAGCAATGTCTTGGGATCAATCCAGGCGATTCGTTTGTTATATGCTGAGTTATCCTCATCCAGCGGGATACTTTCCAGAATGTCGCAGGCAACCCCATTGATGTTTTCCTTGCCAAGAATGCGATGTTCATCCTTGTCTGGGTGCCGTTCCTGCAAATCTTCGTAATAAAGGTCCGAGCCAACAAAACGCCCACCCTTGCGGCTGCCGGAAATCCGCCGGACTTTGTCCAGCGCTGGCAAATACAGCCACTGGTCCGCATCCGAGCCAGGCTTGTCCAGCGTAAGCAGCCCAGTGCCAGCGATATCTTCCGGTTCCAGAAAACGGATCAGGCCGGCGGTTTCCGTGCGGGACTTGTCCATGCGGTAGATGACCAGCTCCCGTGTTCTTGGACTGTGGCCTTTTTCTGTCAGAATCATCTGGCCGATGCTGCTGCTGTCGCGTCCATTGGACCGGTTATAACGTTTCTCGGCCAGAGCATATCCCGCTTCATCGGCAAGTGCGAAAGCCGTTATCCACAAGCCTATAAACAGGGCAAGCAAGCGTCTCATGCCGTAATGATAAGGGTAAGCGATTGATTGCTCCACCCGAACCAAGGCATTTTTGAATGTAATTGGTAAAATTTGTTGGGTTACGGTACTGGTTGCAACCTGGATTTGGAGAAAACACATGAATAGTTACGGATTCGACGTCAAAATCAGCGGCCCATTCAATGCCGCAATCGAGAAGGTAACCGCGGCCCTCAAGAACGAAGGTTTTGGCGTGCTGACGGATATTGATGTGCAGGCAACCATGAAGGCCAAGCTCAATGTTGAAGGACGGCCTTATCGCATTCTTGGCGCATGCAATCCGCCGCTGGCGCACCAGGCCATTAGTGCTGAACCTGACGTGGGCATGCTTCTGCCCTGCAATGTGGTGGTGCGCGAGGGAGCCGATGGCGGTATTACTGTCTCATTCCTTGATCCGGGGATCATGGTCAAACTGGTGGAGAATCCAGACGTGCACAAGGTGGCTGCCGAAGCCCGATCAAGACTGATGCGGGTTCAGGAAAGCCTGGTGGGTTGAAGGAAACAAGCCGATAAAAAAGCCCGCTGATGCGGGCTTTCTTGTTTCCAAACAATCAGTCTAGTTGCAGTCGGCGCAGCCTTCTTTCTTGGGACAGCCTTCCGGTCGCGCGGAGGGTACGAGCGGGCAGCGATTGATGTCATCGGCACTGCGCTGGAAATAGCAAGTCAATGCAGAAGAGCCGATACCCATCAGCCAGAACAGAAAGAAGCCCACTGTATAGGCTGCAAGATGGCTTTCAAAAAGAGGTTCTTCCTTGTACAACAACTGCGTGGGATCAAACAGGGTGAAAAACAAGACATCGGCCACGCCCGCGATGAGAAAAGACGGCCAGAGTACGGTGATCAGTCGCTTCAGCATAATATCCCCCTCCTGTATCTGTAATAAGAGTATTACATCAAGCCGCCTGCTGCTCTTTGGGCAACATAATCAGCCAATGACTACGGACTGTTTGCCCGTAGCCAGCATGCTTTCGCAAGAAGGAAAAGCCGGATTACTCGTCCCGATCCATTTTGCGCTTGAACCACCAGGAAAACCAGAATCCCATGGCTATGATAAAGCCTATGGTGAACAGGCTGAGCAGTCCGATGTCAGTGGAGAAGAGTTCTTTGAACACGATGTCCATGGTTAGCTCCTTGGGTTGAAAAGAGTTGTAAAAGTGAATGCTATAAACGCGGGGTCAAGACAACTTCGCTTCCAGGTTTGTAATCACCGGTCAGGCGCCAGCTGCCAAATTCGGGGGTGATCTGGACTCTGTAATGCGCGCTGCCCAGAACTGGCAGTGTTCCTTTGTAACTCGAACCATCCCAGTTCAGTTTGACTTCATGGTCGTCGCCAATCCGTGTGGGATGCAGGATTTTCATGTTCAATTGTCCTGGAGGTGTTTCGATCCGTCCGGCAAGCGCGACTTGAACGCTATTGCCCTGCGGTTGTATTTGTGCAGAAAGGCCGAGAGATTGCGCATGGCGGTCACGTTCCTTGGTCTGGTTGATGGCCTTGCCTTCCTTGTAATAATCATCGACAACCAGTCCATCATTGGAAGTGACGGCAAGCCATGCGGTTGTAAATCCGGCGATGACTGCAACCGTGGGCATGATGGCCAGTAGCCAGGGCCAGCGCTCGCGATACCAGGGTTTGGAGGAGGCAAGGGGATGCATGCTTATCTTCTCAGGAAGCTGGATTTGGTTTCGCTGATGAGTTCGGGGTCATCCTCGGCTTGAGCGCGAATCATCACTGGTGTAGAAGGTCCCTTGAGATTGATTGGATCAATCAGCAAACGGACGGGTACGTTGATGGATTGCTGCGGAGCGGCTTTCAGATCTTTCTCATCTGCCACTACCTGGATATCTTCCGCACCGGTTGCGGTGATCTTGAACTTGTGCGGCTTGTCCTGCATGTTGAGGATTCGCACGGTGTAAAGATTCTCCAGGCGGCCATCCTCAGTTGAACGTGATAGCGTCAGCCGGTCGCGTATGACCTCGGTTCGCAAGGGAACACGATTGGCGAGCGTGACCAGGAAGGCCGCCATGATGGCCAGCAGGATGGCGGTGTAAACCAGCACGCGCGGACGAAATACATGGGACAGGATATTCTTGTCCGCGTATCGGCCCTTCATGACATTTTCAGTCGTGTAGCGGATGAGCCCCTTGGGATAGCCCATCTTTTCCATGACCTGATCGCAGCCATCGATGCAGGCGGCGCAGCCGATGCACTCGTATTGCAGGCCTTTTCGAATATCGATGCCTGTTGGACATACCTGCACGCAAATGCCGCAATCCACGCAATCGCCCATCCCTTGAGACTTGTAGTCAAGTTTTTTGCTGCGCGGGCCGCGCGGTTCGCCGCGGGCCGGGTCGTAGCTGATAATGAGGGTGTCCGGGTCGAACATCACACTCTGGAAGCGTGCGTAGGGGCACATGTATTTGCAGACCTGCTCGCGCATGAAGCCTGCGTTGCCCCAGGTGGCGAAGGCGTAGAAAAATACCCAGAAATTTTCCCAGGGCCCCATGCTGAAAGTCAGCAATTCATTCCAAAGCGTGGTGATGGGCGTGAAGTAACCAACGAAGGTAAAGCCGGTCCAGAACGCGACCATGAACCAGAGCAGGTGTTTCAGTCCACGCTTGCGGATTTTTTCGGCATTCCATGGCAGGGTGTCGAGCTTCTTTCGGGCCAGATGACCGCCTTCCACCCACTCCTCGATCCACATGAAGATTTCCGTGTATACGGTTTGCGGGCAGGCAAAGCCACACCAGAGGCGCCCTGCGACTGCGGTAAACAGGAACAGTGAAAACGCGGATATGACCAGAATGCCTGTCAGCCAGATGAAATCCTGTGGCCACAGGGTCAGGCCAAAGATATAAAACTTGCGCGCTGCCAGATCGAATAGAACGGCTTGATGTCCGTCCCATTTAAGCCATGGCAGGCCGTAATACAGGAGCTGGGTGAAAAGAACCAGCGCCACTCGCCAGTTGGCGAACCAGCCATGCACTGCGCGCGGCTGGATTTTCTGGCGTACTTCGTAAAGCGACTGTTCTTCTTCGCCCTGGGCCTGCTGCGGTGCGGAAGGGGTAGTGGGTTCCATGTTAATGATTCGCCAGTGAACTTCTTGCTTTGTTGTATATGTCGCTTTATCCCAGTGGAAGCTCTCGTATCGGCCCAATGAAGGCCGATAAGACAGCTGCTGCCGTTCCATTCCGGTGGAACGGCAGCGTGTTGTGGTCAAGCTGATTTACTTGGCATCAGCCGGTGCGGCATCAGCTGGGGCTGCTTCGGTGGCGGCAGCTTCGGGTGCCGCGGCCTCCACTGGAGCTGCTGCCGGCGGTTCGACCTTGGCCATGCCGCCACCGAGGCCATACACGTAGGCGGTCAGCAGATGCACCTTGGCTTCGCCCAGTGCTTGCAGCTGTGCCGGCATCACGCCATTGCGGCCCTTGGTGACGGATTCCATGATGGCTTTCTCGGAACCGCCATACAGCCAGGTTTTATCGGTCAGGTTGGGTGCGCCCATCGCTGCCATGCCTTTGGCATCCGCGCCATGGCATGCCGCGCAGTTGGCATCAAAGTGTGCCTTGCCGGCCGCGGCCATGCCGGCGTCGTGATTCGCGCCAGACAATGACAATACATAGTTGGCAACCTGCCTGGTGCCTTCTTCGCCCAGAGCGGCGCCCAGTGCGGGCATCACGCCCATGCGGCCGTTGGCAATGCTGGCCTTGATGCTTTCGGCAT
>CAYOJA010000054.1:0-13367 GCA_964404175.1 uncultured Thiobacillus sp.
GACTTTCGATGCGCGCGGCGAACAGATTCATCAGCGACTCGGCCACGGCCATGCGGCCCGATGCGGACGCATCGATCAGCGCCAGCGGGCCCTTTTCGCCCATGGCCATCACCTCACCCTTGTGCGTGTTGTAGCCCATCATCGTCACCGCATTGTCAGCCACCGGCATCTGCCACGGCCCCACGCACTGGTCGCGCGCGGTGAAACCGCCCACGGTGCGATCGCCGATGGAAATCAGGAACATCTTGGACGCCACGCCCGGCAGCCGGAGCACGCGATAGGCGGCTTCCTTCACATCGATGCCGCTGGTATTGGCCGGTGGCAAAACCGGCTGCGCATGTTCCACATTCCGTGTCATTTTCGGCGGCTTGCCCAGCAACACCTCCAGCGGCATGTCCACCGGGTTGTTCTGAAAATGCTCGTCATAAACCTTCAACTGATGCTCTGCCGTGGCCTGCCCAACCACGGCAAACGGGCAGCGCTCGCGCTCGCAAATCTCGCGGAATTCGGCTATCCGATCATGAGGAATCGCCAGCACATAGCGCTCCTGCGCCTCGTTGCACCAGATTTCCTTGGGGCTCATGCCGGATTCCTCCGACGGCACGGCACGCAGTTCGAACACGCCGCCCTTGCCGCCGCCATGCACCAGTTCCGGCAGCGCATTGGACAAGCCGCCCGCGCCCACATCGTGAATGGAGACGATGGGATTCTTCTCGCCCATCTGCCAGCAGCGGTCGATGACTTCCTGCGCGCGGCGCTGCATTTCCGGATTGCCGCGCTGCACCGAATCGAAATCCAGGTTGGCCGCATTCGCGCCGGTTGCCATGGAGGATGCCGCGCCGCCGCCCAACCCGATCAGCATGCCGGGGCCGCCCAGCTGGATCAGCAGCGCGCCCTCGGGCAGTGGTTCCTTGTGAACGTGATCCTCGCGAATGTTGCCCACGCCGCCCGCCAGCATGATGGGCTTGTGGTAACCGCGACGCTCGCCGTTGACCCAGGTTTCCAGTGTTCTGAAGTACCCCGTTAAATTAGGCCGGCCGAATTCGTTGTTGAATGCCGCCGCGCCGATGGGACCTTCGATCATGATGGACAGCGGCGGCACGATGCGGTCCGGCCGGCCGTAGTCTTCGGCCTCCCAAGGCTGCACAGCGCCGGGGATGCGCAGATTGGAAACCGAAAATCCGCACAGGCCCGCCTTGGGTTTGGAACCACGCCCTGTGGCGCCCTCGTCGCGAATTTCCCCGCCGCTTCCGGTCGCCGCGCCGGGGAAGGGCGAAATCGCCGTCGGGTGGTTGTGCGTTTCCACCTTCATCAGAATGTGGGTGGGCTCGGTGCTGAAATCATATTTCCCATTCGCGCGCGGATAGAAGCGCTCGATCTCGGCACCCTGCATGACCGCCGCATTGTCTTCATACGCCGACAGCGTGCCCTGCGGCGTTCTGGCGTGGGTATCGCGGATCATGCGGAACAGGCTCTTGTCCTGCTGGCTGCCATCGATAACCCACGATGCATTGAAAATCTTGTGGCGGCAATGCTCGGAATTGGCCTGCGCGAACATCATCAGTTCCACGTCCGTGGGGTTGCGCTTGAGCTTGCTGAAATTCTCGACCAGATAATCGATCTCGTCATCGGACAGCGCCAGCCCCAACCGGGCGTTGGCCTCGACCAGTGCCGTGCGTCCGCCCTTCAGGATATCCACGCTTTCCAGTTCGCGCGGCGGCACATGCTGGAACAGTTGAGCCGCTTCCTCCACTGTCGCCAGCACGGCTTCCGTCATGCGGTCGTGAACCAGTGGCAGCACAACTGCCGCTGTCTTTTCCGACCAGGCCTGTCCGCCAGCCAGCTCAACGTGAAAGCCAATGCCGCGCTCGATGCGCCTGATTTTCGACAGCCCGCAGTTGTGCAGGATATCCGTAGCCTTGGACGACCACGGCGACACCGTACCGAAACGCGGCGTCACCAGCAGGAAATGGCCTGGCGATTCTCCCCCGGCAAAGGCGTCGGCATAATCCAGCGCGGCATCGAGGACGGTTTGTTCGGATGCAGTCAGCGCATCCTCGATTTCGGCAAAATGCCAATATTGCGTGTCCAGGCGTGCGATTTCGACGCCACCCTTGCGGGCCTCGTCACGGATTTTTTCAATGCGGAAGGAAGACAGCGCCACGCCACCGCGCAGGTTAAGAATCTGGGACATCTGGGCTGGGGAAACAACGTAAAAACGCTATTTTACCCGAGCCCCGGCCTTGCTATTGAGGTTGATGAACAGACCGGCGTACCCGCCCTTCCCGGCGCCAGGCTTCAAGACAATCAAGCCCGCAGAAATGGGCCACGTAATCGGCGTTTTCCTCGCGGATGGCTTCGCTTGAAGGAAGTTCCAGCAGGCAGAAATCGCAGGTCAGCAGGGTGCATTCGTGATCGTGCTTGCAATCCAGTACCGGCGTACCGGATGGTGTCAGATTTTCAGGTTTGGCCATTTATCCCTCCTCGCACTGGTGGTTTTCCCCAGACGGGAACTATGATTGCAGTGTAGACAAGAAAGATTGACATGGAATTCCCGCTGCTTCCCTCCCGCCCGCGTGACAGCCACAAAAGGCTGTTTGGTCACATCGGCGTCATAGGGGGTGCGCGCGGCATGGTCGGTGCGGTCTTGCTGGCGGGCCGGGCGGCATTGAACAGCGGTGCGGGGCTGGTCACTGTTGGCATGCTGGACGACACGATTCATGTCGATTTCAACACGCCTGAGCTGATGTTCGCACCGCCGGAAAATCTGGCGGCGGACGCACGATTGTCGGTGCTGGCCATTGGCCCGGGCCTGGGGCAGACGCGGCTGGCTTGCGAACTGTTGGAATCGGCGCTGCGCCATCATGCTCCTTTGATAATCGATGCCGATGGCTTGAACGTGCTGGCCGGGCATGCCGATTTGGCGGAAGCCTGTGCACGGCGCACCACTCCCACCCTCCTGACACCGCATCCGGGCGAGGCGGCACGCCTGCTGAAGATGAATGCCGCCGGCATTCAGTCCGGCCGCGAAAAGGCCGCGAAGGAACTGGCAGTGCGCTTCAATGCCCTCGTGGTGCTCAAGGGCGCGGGAACGGTGCTGGCTTCACCGGATGGGAAACTGGAGATCAATCCCACCGGCAATCCGGCGCTGAGCGCGCCGGGCATGGGCGATGTGCTCACCGGGATGCTCGCGGCCTTTCTGGCGAGACTGGAACCCTGGGACGCCTTGCGCCGCTCGGTGTGGCTTCATGGACAGGCGGCGGACGATGCGGTGGTTGAAGGCCTGGGTCCCGAAGGACTGACGGCTTCCGAGTTGATTGACTACGCGCGCCGGCGGCTTAATAAAGCGGCTTCCTGAGGTTTTATTCACAGGAATCTCCCGCTCAAAGCATCCCAATATGCCTGTTTGAGTTTTCTTCGCCATCGCGGCAGGAACTGAAATATCTTCGATTCCGGCCGATAGCCATATAGAAATCCCATTCCAGGAAAATGGTTCCCCAGCCAAAAACGCTGTCAAATAAATGAAGCCAAGCACACAACATCTCGGGATGGGCATCCGGATCGCAATCGGCTTTGTCGTTGTGCTCGCCCTGATGGGTGCATTAAGTTCAATTGGTTTGCGATACGTAGCCGATGCCAATCAACGGCTGAAGGACATCGCGCAGAACAACAACGTTAAAACAGAACTCGCGACCATGATGCAGAGTGCGCTGCGCGAGCGCGCCCTATCCATGCATACGCTGCCCATCCTTTCCGACCCTTTCGACAAAGATGCCGAGGTTCAGCGCTTCAACGCACATGGCGCCCTTTATATCCAGGCTCGCAACCAACTCGAAAGCATGTCGTTAAGCTCCGAGGAAAGCAAAACCCTCGCCCACATCCTCGAACTGACGCGCAAGGCTCAGCCAGAGGTGCAGGCAGTCGTGGAAATGGCTGTCTTCAACGATAGTCAAACCGACATCTTTGACCGCATACGGAGCGTGGCCATGCCAAGGCAGCGCGCCATAGCCGAGGAGGTCAGCACTCTGCTTGAATTGCAGCGTGCCCAGACAGCAGCGGCAGTCAATAACGCACAAGTCTCGTACAATGAAGTACGTAATCTGATGGCGGGACTTGGCACATCGGCATTGATCCTGGGCATGCTGATTGCCGTATTCGTCAGTCGCCGCGCAACGCAACAAGCCATGCAACTCGCCAATCAGGCCATGTATGACCCGCTAACCGGTCTGGCCAACCGGTCCCTGCTGCATGACCGGCTTGAACACGAGATCGCCATCTCCAATCGTGAACAGACTTCATTTGGCGTAGCCCTGATGGACCTTGACCGGTTTAAGGAAGTCAACGACACCCTTGGTCACAACGTCGGCGACGAGCTCCTGCGTGAAGTGGGACGGCGGTTGAAAGAAACGGTACGAGCGGAAGACACAGTGGCGAGGCTGGGCGGCGATGAGTACGTCGTGGTACTGCACAACCTGGATGTCGAGGATGTTCAGGTCATCTCAGGAAAAATGCTCAATGCTCTGGACCGGCCTTATCATTGGCAGAATCAAAGCATTGATCTGGCCGCCAGTCTTGGCATCTCACTCTATCCATCACAGTGTACCAATGCCAGCGAACTGCTTCGATGCGCCGATATTGCAATGTATGTGGCAAAACGTTCTGGTACCGGCTATGCGCTGTATGCGTCGGACCAGGAACGCACCAACCGCGGCGACCTTTCACTAAAAAGCGAATTGCGCGAAGCCATACAATCTGACCAGTTGACGCTGCATTATCAGCCGCAAATCGATCACGGCAGCACACAGGTTGTCGGTCTTGAAGCCCTGGTTCGCTGGAACCACCCCCAGCGCGGTTTCCTTGCGCCGGACAAATTCATCACCCTGGCTGAAGAGGCTGGGCTGATCGGATCCCTTACGCAGTGGGTGCTCAAGACCGCGCTGAATCAACTGGCAATCCTGCATCGTCAGGGATACGATTTGAGCGTTGCGATCAATCTTTCCGCGCGCAATTTGCACGACATGGAACTGCCAGCCAGCATTCTCGCCCGTCTAAACGAGAGTGGCGTGGCCCCGGAAAACCTTACCCTCGAAATAACCGAGAGTGCGGTAATGGCCAATCCCAACAATGGCCTTGCCATACTTACGGCGCTAGATCGCATGGGTGTTACGCTTGCCATTGATGACTTTGGCACCGGCTATTCTTCTCTTGCCTATCTAAAACGCCTGCCGGTGGATGAACTGAAAATCGACAAGTCTTTTGTGATGGAAATGGAAGAGAACGAAAACGATGCCGTGATCGTGCGTTCCACCATTGACCTTGCCCATAACCTGGGGCTCAGGGTAACCGCCGAGGGAGTGGAATCCCAAACAGCCTGGGATACGCTCGGCATACTTGGCTGCGATTACTCGCAGGGCTATTTCATGGGCAAGCCCATGCCGATTGATGAATTGGAGCGTTGGCTGCGGAAATCAGCCTGGTCAGGCGTTTCGAAACAAGCGCTGTACGCTTCACTTTGAATGCCCTATAACTCGCCGGGCCATTGCCTTGCCCGGCTGCACTTGGTCCGGTTATTGAGGTTATTCAGGGAATCAACAAAACCGGTCCCTGAGATAGGCGGCGAATTCGCTGCTGACTTCGGGGTGCTTCATGGCGTATTCAACTGTGGCCTGCAAATAACCCAGCTTGCTGCCGCAGTCATAGCGGATGCCCTCAAAGGCATAGGCCAGCACCTGCTGCTCCTGCAACAGTGCGGAAATGGCGTCGGTCAATTGCAATTCGCCACCCGCGCCGGGCTTGAGATGTTCGATATGGTGAAAAATGCGCGGGGTTAGAATGTAGCGGCCGACAACACCCAGCGTGGTTGGCGCAACCTCGGGCTTCGGTTTCTCGACAATGGCATTCACGCGCGACACGCTATCCGCCAGCGGCGACACGTCCACGATACCGTAGGAAGCTGTCTCCTCGCGCGCCACCTGCTGCACACCCAGCACGGAGCACTGATAATAGTTGTACTGGTCAGCCATTTGCCGCATGACTGCGGGCCTGGCATCGATCAGGTCATCCGCCAGAATCACCGCAAAAGGTTCATTCCCCACCACTGGTTTCGCACACAACACGGCATGGCCCAGCCCCAGCGCCTCGGCCTGGCGGATATAAATGAAGTTCACTCCGGCCGGGCGGATGGACTGCACCAGTTCCAGCACCTTGTCCTTGCCGCGGCCCGCCAGCTCGGTTTCCAGTTCGTAGGCCTTGTCGAAATGATCTTCCACCGTGCGCTTGGTGCGGCTGCTGATGAAGATGATGTCGGTGATCCCCGCTTCCAGCGCCTCTTCCACCGCGTACTGAATCAGCGGCTTGTCGACGATGGGCAGCATTTCCTTGGGGCTGGCCTTGGTGGCAGGGAGGAATCTTGTGCCCAGACCGGCGACGGGAAATACGGCTTTTCTGACTTTCTGCATTGGTTACCTCAATAAACCTACTGTGCGTCTGTGATCCGGGCTCAAACGGTGCTCGGAATCCTCATGTATACCTACATACACTCCGGTTCCTCCGCTCCGTTTGAGCCCGGCTGACAGCCTGCTCGCTACGGTTTCTTGAGGTAACCGGCACTGGCTATAAATCCAATTCGTCCTGCGCGGTGGATTTTAATAATTTAATCAAGTCGTCTTCGTCCAGAATGGTAACGCCCAATTCCTGCGCTTTGTTTAACTTGCTGCCTGCCTCGGCGCCTGCCACGACGTAATCAGTTTTTTTCGATACCGAGCCGGCGACCTTGCCGCCGGCGGCTTCAATTTTTTCCTTCGCTTCCTCGCGGCTCATGGTTGGCAGCGTGCCCGTCAGAACGAATGTCCTGCCTGCCAGTTCGCCCTGGGGTTTGCGGCGTGGCGTTGTTTCCAGCCAGTTCACCCCGGCCGCCCTGAGCTGCTCGACCACCTCACGGTTGTGCGGCTCGGCAAAAAATTGTGAAATGCTTTGCGCAACCACCGGGCCAACATCCGGCACTTCCATGAAGGCCGCTTCGTCCGCGCCCATCAACGCATCCATGCCGCCGAAATGCGCTGCCATATCCTTGGCGGTGGCCTCTCCAACATTACGGATGCCAAGCGCAAAAATGAAGCGCGCCAGTGTGGTGTGCTTGCTTTTCTCGATGGCCGCCAGCAGGTTGGATGCCGATTTCTCGGCCATGCGTTCCAGATTGGCCACCTTGGCGATTCCCAGTTTATAGAGGTCTGCCGGAGTATGAACGATGCCGTTATCAACAAGCTGATCGACCAGCTTTTCTCCAAGGCCCTCTATGTCCATTGCGCGGCGGGACGCGAAATGCAGCAGCGCCTGCTTGCGTTGTGCCGGGCAATACAGGCCGCCGGTACAGCGGATGGCAGCCTCGCCTTCCTGTCTGGCAACATGCGAACCGCATACCGGACAGACGGGATAACGTTTGAGTATCTCGAAGCGCGGTGTCTCGGGCTGCGGGCGCTGGTTCACGATGACTGACACGACTTCCGGAATCACATCCCCCGCGCGGCGCACGATAACGGTATCGCCCTCGCGCACGTCCAGCCGGTCGATTTCATCCTGGTTGTGAAGTGTGGCATTCGACACCGTCACGCCGCCCACAAACACCGGCTTGAGCCGGGCGACAGGGGTCAATGCACCCGTGCGTCCTACCTGTACCTCGATGGTTTCAACCGTGGTGAGCTCTTCCTGCGCCGGGAATTTGTGCGCGACCGCCCAGCGCGGTTCGCGCGAAACAAAACCGAGCCGCGCCTGCAATGACAGACTGTTGACCTTGTAGACTACGCCATCGATATCAAACGGCAGGCTGTCCCGGCGCTGGCCGATGTCATCGTGGAACCGCACCAGTCCTTGCGGGCCCTGCACCACCGCCCGTTCATGGCTGACTGGCAAGCCCAGATCAGACAGCGCATCCAGCACGGCGCCATGGGTTGGCGGAATCTCCCAGCCGTCAACTTCGCCCAGGCCATAGGCATAAAACGATAGCGGACGTTGCGCGGTCATGACCGGGTCGAGTTGACGGATGCTGCCAGCCGCGCCATTGCGCGGATTGACCAGTGGCGTTCCACCGCTGGCGCGCTGTTTCTCGTTGTAGCGTTCAAAATCCGGGCGGCTCATGTACGCCTCGCCGCGCACTTCCAGCACCGCCGGCGGCGCATCGTTTCTCAGCCGCAAGGGGATGCTGTGAATGGTGCGGACGTTCTGCGTGACGTCCTCGCCGGTTTCGCCATCGCCCCGTGTCGCAGCCTGCACCAGCAAGCCATGTTCATAACGCAGGCTGATCGCCAGGCCATCGAACTTGAGTTCACAGGCATATTCGATGGGTGGATCATCTTCCCTGAGCTTCAGTTCGCGGCGGATGCGCGCATCGAAATTGTACGCACCGCTGGACTCGATATCTGTCTCGGTGCGAATTGAAAGCATGGGCACACGATGGCGCACCTGGGCAAAACCTTCCAGCGGCTGCCCGCCAACACGTTGCGTTGGGGAGTCTGGCGTGACGATTTCCGGATGCCCGGCTTCCAGCGCCTGCAATTCCCTGAAAAGCCGGTCGAACTCGGCGTCCGGAATCTCCGGATTGTCGAGAACGTAGTAGCGATAATTGTGGTAGTTGATCTGGTCGCGGAGAACCCGCGCCCGTTCAGCAATCGCTGCTGGCAGGGTCATGAAAACAGCTTGAGCGCCAGCCGTCCGCCTGCGGGAATACCACGGGATTCCATCTTGTTGTAAATCTGCGTAAGCTGGGCGCGAATCTTCTCGATGCCGGTGTCGGTCAGGGGCCGCAGGTTATCGTCCACCAGCATGCCGCCCACTTCGTGCGCCAGCTTGCGGCCAAGCGCCACCATGTTGTTGAAACTCTTGATGCCATCCGGCACGCGCGGCACATCAAACAACAAGGTGATGCCATGCGTCTCTAGCGTATCCAGTCCATCCGTCGAGAACGGCGTGGATTCGTGATTGCACAGTGAATAAAGCACTTCCCCCCGGCTGTCGAGGAGCTGGAAGGTTCCATCCGCCGCCAGCGCCATGCCTGCGTTTCCGGCTTCCAGCCTGACCTTGGACATGGGCAACGTTTCTTCCCCTCTCGCCACCACGTTCAGGCCAATCAGCACATCCACGTCCACACAGAATACATCCAGCAAACGGGCACGCTCCAGGCTCTCATTCAAATCGTCGCACTGGGCCTTGAGCCCATGCGGCGATACGGTTTCGCTCACCAGATTGCACAATGCGGCCAGTGTTTCCTCGCTTGCCGCGCCATTGCGATCCGCCAGCTGCATGGATACACGCACTTCCTGATAGTGCTTCTCGCTCCAGGGCAATAGCGTTTCCCAGCTCTGCCCGCCCACGGGCAAGCCCATCCAGCGCACCGGTTTCGAAAAAGCGCGGGAGCGATTGATTGCATCGCTGAACACACCCGCCAGAATTCCCTCGCTCTTGATACTTACCTGGAATTCAATCAGATCATCATGCGGCGCGGACACGATGGGCGCGGGACGGGTAACGGGATCAGGGATCGCATGGAGCGGGCTGCGGGGCCGCGTCGGATTGACCGGCGATGGCGAGGGCATTGCCGTCGCTTGTTGCACAGAAGATTCCGCCACCTGCGCCACGGGTTCCACATCATGCTCCGCAACCGTGACTTCCTCGGGCAGGCGATCGACTTCCTGAGCCTCCATGGCATCACCAAAATAAGGTTCCTGATTACCGGCATGTTCCGGAGCCATGCTGTCGGCGGCATCGAATACAGGTTCTCGCAACTCGGGTTCAACGCGGCGCGGATGCACGATGGAGAGTTCCTCATCCATCAAGGCATCGCGTCGCGGCCTTGAAAAACCCGCTTCTGCCTGACGACGGAATTTACGCTCCTGAACGCGGTTGTAAATCAGGATTCCTGCAACCGCAACCACACCAATCACGACAAGTGCAACTTGTAGTTCATTCATGTTTTATCGGCTCATTCCCCGCCACTCCGGGCACCACTCTTAAAAACAATTCATCGGGCCGGATCATGCCCAGCTCGCTTCGCGCGCGTTCTTCAATCGCGTCGCGCGCCTGTTTCAGGTCCAGCACCTCCGCGGCAAGCGTTTCGTTGCGGATGCGCAATTGATCATTCAATGCCTGCTGATCCCTGACCTCTCCGCCATGGCTCCAGACCTTGAACCAGCCGCCTTCGCCGAGCCACAACGGATATTGCAGCAGCACAATGAGGATGACAAGCAGCGGCGTCAGCCAGCGCATGGATGCCTATCGAATCTGGTAAAACGCATCGCGTCCCGGATAGCTTGCCATGCCGCCCAGTTCTTCTTCAATGCGCAGCAGCTGGTTGTATTTTGCCATGCGGTCCGAACGCGACAGTGAACCGGTCTTGATCTGCAAGGCATTGGTCGCCACCGCCAGGTCGGCAATGGTGCTGTCTTCGGTCTCGCCCGAGCGATGAGAAATCACCGAGGTGTAGCCCGCGCGCTTGGCAGTCTCGATGGCCTCGAAGGTTTCGCTCAGCGTGCCGATCTGGTTGACCTTGATCAGGATGGAGTTGGCAATATTTTTCTGGATGCCCTCGCGCAGGATTTTGGCATTGGTGACAAACAGATCGTCGCCGACAAGCTGGATGTTCTTCGTAAGTTTTTGCGTCAGCCCGGCCCAGCCGTCCCAGTCGTTTTCGGCCATACCGTCCTCGATGCTGACGATGGGATACTTGTCGCACCACGCTGCCAGGTAATCGGCAAACTGCGCCGAGTTCAACTTCAGTCCCTCGGACTCGATGTGGTACAGCCCGTCCTTGTAAAACTCGCTGGAAGCGCAGTCCACGCCGATGGCCACATCGGTGCCCGGCATGAAACCGGCTTTTTCGATAGCCTCGACGATCAGCTTGAGCGCGGTTTCGTTGGATTCGAGATTGGGCGCAAATCCGCCTTCATCTCCCACTGTCGTCGTCATGCCCTTGCCGTCCAGCAGTTTCTTCAGCGTATGAAACACTTCGGCGCCATAACGTAGCGCTTCGCGGAAGCTGGTCGCGCCAACCGGAATGATCATGAATTCCTGCATGTCGATGCTGTTGTTGGCATGCGCGCCGCCGTTGATGATGTTCATCATCGGCACCGGCAATGCCATTGGTCCCGCACCACCCAGATAGCGATATAAAGGCAGGCCAGACTGTTCGGCCGCCGCACGCGCGGTCGCCATGGAAACCGCCAGCATCGCGTTGGCGCCGAGGCGCGATTTGTTTTCCGTGCCGTCCAGATCGATCATGGTTTTGTCGATGAAGGCCTGGTCTTCCGCATCCAGCCCGAGCAGGGCTTCGCAGATTTCGGTGTTGACGTGCTCGACGGCTTTCAGCACACCCTTGCCCAGGTAGCGCGATTTGTCGCCATCGCGCAGTTCGATGGCCTCGCGGCTGCCGGTGGACGCGCCGCTCGGCACGGCAGCACGGCCCATCACGCCGGATTCCAGCAGCACATCGGCCTCCACTGTCGGGTTGCCACGGGAGTCAAGAATTTCACGTCCAACTACATCTACAATCGCGCTCAATTTTTATTCCTATCCATTTTCTTTTTGCCGCTCATTTCGCGGTCAGGGTTTCATCACTTTGTTTTCTGCAAATCCACGCTGTTTCACCAGCGCGTCGATTTCCTTCAGTGTTTCCAGCAGTTCCTTCATGTAAGGCAGCGGCCAGGCATTTGGGCCATCGGACAAGGCGCATTCGGGATTGGGATGGGTTTCCGCGAACAGACCGGCAATGCCCACCGCCACCGCCGCGCGCGCCAGCACCGGCACGAATTCGCGCTGGCCGCCACTGCTGGTACCTTGCCCACCCGGCTGCTGTACCGAATGGGTGGCATCGAACACTACCGGGCAGCCGGTTTCACGCATGATGGCGAGACCACGCATGTCGGACACCAGCGTGTTGTAGCCGAAGCTCACGCCGCGCTCGCACACCATGATCTGTTCGTTGCCCGTGGCCTTCGCCTTGTCGACCACATTCTTCATGTCCCAAGGCGCGAGGAACTGGCCTTTCTTGATGTTAACCGGCTTGCCCGCGCGGGCGACGTTCTGGATGAAGTTGGTCTGGCGGCACAGAAAGGCGGGGGTCTGCAGCACATCCACCACGGCCGCCACTTCATTCATGGGCGTGTCTTCGTGCACATCAGTGATCACCGGCACACCGATCTTTTTCTTCACCTCGGACAGGATGCGCAACCCTTCTTCCATGCCCAGGCCACGAAAGGATTTTGCCGAAGAGCGATTGGCCTTGTCGAACGAAGACTTGTAAATAAAGGGGACGCCCAGCGCCGCGCACATTTCCTTCAATGCGCCGGCGGTATCCATGGCAAGCTGTTCAGATTCGATGACGCAGGGGCCAGCGATTAAAAAAAGCGGCTTGTCGAGGCCCGCTTCAAAATGACACAGCTTCATGCTGCCTCCTTGTCTTTCGCCGCCTGCCGTGCGATTGCAGCCTGAACAAATGCCTTGAACAAAGGATGCCCGGCGCGTGGATTGCTGGTGAATTCCGGATGGAACTGGCAGCCTATGAACCAGGGATGCACGTCCTGCGGCAGTTCGACCATTTCGCACAAATCCGTGCCGGGCGCCCGCCCCGCGACAACCAGGCCTTTCTCTTCCAGCCTGGCCAGCAAGGTATTGTTCACTTCGTAGCGATGGCGGTGGCGTTCCATAATTTCCGGCTGACCGTACACATGCCGCGCCAGCGATCCCTCTTTCAGTTTGCACACCTGGCCCCCAAGGCGCATGGTGCCGCCCAGATCGGACTGCTCGGTGCGCTTTTCCACCTGCCCTTCCCGATCAAGCCATTCGGTAATCAGGCCGATCACCGGATGGGTCGTGGCGGGTTCAAACTCCGTCGAATGTGCATCGGCCATGCTGGCCACGTCGCGGGCATATTCCACCACTGCAAGCTGCATGCCGAGGCAGATACCGAGATACGGCACCCTGTTTTCGCGTGCATAACGGATGGCGGCAATCTTGCCTTCCACGCCACGCTTGCCGAATCCGCCGGGCACGAGGATGGCGTCCTTGTCCTTCAGACAATCGATGCCATTTTTCTCGATGCTTTCCGAATCGATGTACTGGATGTTGACCTTGCTGCGCGTATGAATGCCCGCATGCACCATGGCTTCGGACAACGACTTGTAGGACTCGGTCAGGTCCACGTACTTGCCGACAAAGGCAATGTTGACCTCGCGCTCGGGATGTTCCAGCGCATTGACCAGGTTCTTCCACACTGACAGATCCGCCGCGCGGGCCAGGATGCCCAACTTGTGGCAAACGATTTCGTCCAGCATCTGGTCGTGCAGCATGGCGGGAATCTTGTAGATCGAATCCGCATCCAG
>CAYOJA010000055.1:0-12726 GCA_964404175.1 uncultured Thiobacillus sp.
CTGTCGGACGAAGGCCAGATTGTGATTGCCGGCAAGGGAGGCGAGGAATATGTCTGACAGGGTGCTGAAAAACTACTGCGAGGGCGTGATGCTGCGTCAGAAACCGGCTCGAAATGCTCATGTATACCGCATACACTCCGCTTTCTCGCCGCTTTCTTCCTTGCCTGACGCCCTCTCGCTACGTTTTTCAACACCCTGTCTACTCAGGAGCAAGTCATGTCCAGTGCTGTAATTCCCAAGGAAAGGTTAACCGCCTACCAGCGCTGGGAGCTGGCCTCGTTTGACGACGAACAGGGTGAATATGGCGCTTCCGGAAAAAACAATGTCTCATCGCTCGAGGCCATCAAGGAAGCCGCGCGAGCCGCGGGGCATGCGGAAGGTTTTGCCGAAGGCCTCAGGGAAAGCCAGGCGCACGGCGAAGCGCTGCGCGAACGATTGAATGAACTGTTTGAAAACACACAATCCCAGCTTGCATCGATCCAGGAACAGCTATCCGAACAGACGCTGGAACTTGCCTTGACTCTGGCCAAGACCATGTTGCACCAGGCTCTCAATGTCAAACCAGAATTCATTCTGCCCGTGGTACGCGAGGCAATCGGCAAGCTGCCCGCCATTTCCGGCCACGCCCATCTTTTGCTCAATCCGGATGACCTCAAGCTGGTTAACGAGCTGATGAAGGATGAGCTGACGGCTTACGGCATCAAGACACGGCCCGACGTCTCGCTCCAGCGTGGCGGATGCCGCATTGAAACGCACACTGGCGCGGCGGATGCCAGCATCGAATCGCGCTGGCAGCGGATAAGCAAGGCACTGGGCCAAAACAACGACTGGCTGGATGAAGCATGAGTCAAGGAACCTCCAGGGCAAGAATCACTTGCCTTGCAAATTCCCACCCACGCCCCTTTATCAAGGGGTGGCTGCATTGTTACCCCCTTGTCAAAGGGGGTGGCGAACAAAGTGAGCCGGGGGATTCATCCGCCGTGAAATCCCCCCAACCCCCCTTTATCAAGGGGGGCTTGAAATACAAATGAGCACATTGCAACTTGAGGCCGGCGTCAGCCGCTTTCTGAAAGACTGCGAACAGCTCGCCCAGATCGCCGAGCCCGTTCTGATTTCTGGCAAGGTCACGCGCGTTGCCGGTCTGGTGGTGGAATGCATTGGTATCAAGCTTGCCGTTGGCAGCAGTTGCGTCATCATGATGAGCGACGGCAACCAGGTCGATGCCGAAGTGGTCGGCTTTTCCAACGACCGCCTCTTTCTGATGCCGCACGGTCAGGTCAACGGCATCGAACCCGGCGCGCCGGTGATTGCCGAAGACATCACCAGCAGCCTGCCCAGGCCCGGCACCGTCAACCACCCCAGAAAACGCAGCTCCGACCGCGCCAAGCACTACCCGGTCGGCGATGAATTGCTGGGCCGCGTGCTGGACGGCATGGGCCGGCCGCTCGACGAACACGGCTCCGTTCACACCCAGCACATGCGTCCTCTGCACAGCCGTCCCTACAACCCGCTGGCGCGCGCGCCCATCGCGGAAATACTCGACACCGGCGTTCGCGCCATCAATGCGCTGCTGACAGTCGGACGCGGCCAGCGCATTGGTTTGTTCGCGGGCAGCGGCGTGGGCAAGAGCGTACTGCTGGGCATGATGGCGCGCTACACCACGGCGGATGTCATCGTCGTGGGACTGATTGGCGAACGCGGCCGCGAGGTCAAGGAATTCATCGAACAGATACTTGGCCCGGAAGGCCTGGCACGCTCCGTTGTCGTCGCCGCGCCCGCCGACACGTCGCCTCTCATGAGGCTACAGGGCGCCGCCTACGCCACCACCATCGCCGAATACTTCCGCGACGAGGGCAAGAACGTCCTGCTCATCATGGATTCGATCACCCGCTATGCCATGGCGCAACGGGAAATCGCACTTGCCATTGGCGAGCCGCCTGCTTCCAAGGGCTATCCGCCCTCCGTCTTCGCCAAGATTCCGCAACTGATCGAACGCGCGGGGAATGGCCGCGATGGCAGCGGTTCCATCACCGCTTTTTATACCGTGCTGTCCGAAGGCGACGATCAGCAGGACCCGATCGCCGACAGTGCCCGCGCCATCCTCGACGGCCACATCGTGCTGTCGCGCGCGCTGGCGGAATCCGGTCACTACCCGGCCATCGACATCGAGGCTTCCATCAGCCGCGCCATGATCAACCTGGTTTCGCCTGCGCATCAGGATGCCGCGCGCTACCTCAAACAACTGTATTCGCGCTATCAGCGCAACCGCGACCTGATTTCCGTCGGCGCCTACAAGCCCGGCTCCGATCCGATGATCGACCAGGCCATCGAAGCCTATCCCGGCATCGAGGCCTTCCTGCAGCAGCAAATTCTGGAATGCGCCAGCGTGCAGGACAGCATTGCCGGGCTGGCAAACGCGTTGGAAAGCACAGGCACGCAATAATCCTGGAAACCGAGGTTAACCGCTTGCCACTAATTGAAGATGCACATAAACATTGAGTTCTCCGCCTTTGTTAACGATCACCGATTGGGTGAGAACGCTACGCACCCACTGGCACGCCCAGACGGGCGTCTGGCTTTGTCGCGCCTCCTTGCAGGCATTAGCCTGCGTCGTCGTTGCTTCGCGCCAGCCACCCGTCTGCACGCACCATCGGGCGCGTCCAACCACGGTTTCCAGGATAAATGATGAAACGAAACACGCTCACCACCCTTATCCAGCTCGCGGGGGACGACAAAAGCAAGGCGGCCGAATTGCTTGCGCTTGCCGTGTCGGATCAACGCCGCGCCGAAGCCACCCTTGGCACGCTGGTTGATTATCTGTCCGGCTACCGGCAGGCCATGCAAAACAAAGCCAGCGCGGGCGCGACCGCGATCGAACTCAAGAACCAGCAGGCCTTTCTTGGCCAGCTCGATCAGTTGATCGAAAAGCAGAAGCGCCTGATATCCGCGTCGAACCAGAAAGTGGAAACCTGCCGCGATGAATGGCGCGGCCATTTCCGCCGCGAGAAATCATTTGACCTGCTCGACAAGCGCCGCCAGGCTGCAGAGTCCGCCCGCCAGCTCAAGCAGGAGCAGAAACTGCTCGACGAACATGCCGCCCGCCAGCACCTGGGCAGCCGCCACCATAACGACCACACCTGACAGGATGCCATGATGGAAAACCTTGCAATCAATTCCCTGCTGCCCGCCAATCCGGATGCTTCCCAGGCAATGGGTACGGATGCAAATGCCGGAGACGGAAAATCCTTCATGGATGCCCTGTCCGGCCTGATGAAAAACGCCCACGGCAAAAAGGACAAGCAGGAGGTGGCGGAAACCGTCGAGCCTGCCACCGAATCCGCGGAAGACATTTCCGGGCAAGCCGATCCTGCAGCCGGCATTGCTGTCCTGGTATCTTCGCTTGAACAAATTACCCCCGGTGGCTCCGTCGATGAATCCGCTGCTCTGGCAATGGCCGGAATGATTTCAGCCGACACCGCTGGCATGCGGGGCAATATGACTGTGGACGAATCAGGTTCCGCTGACTCGCGTCTTGCCGGCAGCACGGACGCTGCGATAACCCAGGTCATGAATTCAAGGCTGGCTGTCGCCGCGCAAACCGGACCATCGGCGCAAACAAGTGAAAATGCGACCGCCATCGTCGCGAACAAGGGAGAAAAAACCCAATCCATCCCTGCCGGGATGGCATTGTCAGAATCCAGGCTGCCAAATGAATCCAGCCCGGGTGAATCCCAGTCTGGCGAAAAATTCAGTCTGCCCGTTCTTTCTGACTCGCGTCAGGCCGCTCAGGACCGTGCGGCGAAGTCATCATCCGCCGTGCAGGAACTGCGTGGCAGCGAGCGCCAAACAGCCCGTGAACCGGGAACACAAAATCTCGCGGCACAGCCTGCTTCAACGCAGGGGCTGGCCAATCAGATCCAGGCCGCGTTTCAATTGGGAGCCGCTCAACCAACAGCGGCAGACATGGCATCGGCCAGCCAGATCGCACCTCGGGTGGGCGCATCCGGGTGGTCCGAGGCGATGGGGCAAAGAATTGTCATGATGGCTTCGGAAAACGTTCAGCAGGCGGAAATCCGGCTTAATCCGGAAGGGCTGGGACCCATGCAGGTGGTTTTGAGTCTGGAAAAAGGCGCGGCGGATGTCCAGTTCCTGGCCCATGATGCCCAGGTCCGCGAAGCGCTCCAGGCCGCCCTGCCCAAATTGCAGGAAATGCTGACCAGCGCCGGCTTCAGCCTGGACAAGGTCAGCATTGATTCCGGCTCCGCCAAAAATCAAGGCAGCCAAGGGAACGCCGAACAATTCCAGCAACAGCGTCGTGGTTCCGGGCAGTCTGAATCTGAAACCGCCACCATACCGGTCAGCCGTGTCATTGTGCAATCCAGCCCAGGCCGGATCGATACGTTTGCTTGAATGGTTTTTGGAATCACTCGGTATTTGTAGCTGAACCGATGTTTGGCCGGGGGTTGCCCGGCGGCAAGTTACTTTCTTGTCTTGCCAAGAAAGTAACCAAAGAATTCGCTCCCGCTTCGCCGGCCTTCGGCGAGGACTGTCTGAGCGCGTAGCGCGAGTTCCGCAGCCGCCCAATTCAAGTCCTTGACCGAGGTTTACTCCGAAGGAGCAGCACAGCGGGGCGACGCCGGAGGGCGGAGCAGTGCCTTGCGTAGCAAGGTGCGACCCCGCAGGCGGAGATCGGCACTGCGGTCCGGCGTCGGGCACAGACTCGCGGGCGGTCGCATCCCGCAAGCGGGAACCCTGCTCCCTGCTCGCAGTGCCCCTTCTTTTGGTTACTTTTCTTGGCGGAGCAAGAAAAGTGACTTGCTGTCGGGCAACCCCCGACGGTTTTGTCGGGTGACAACGCGACGGTTTTCGCCGGACTACCCCGGCCAATAGCAGGTTGACAAGACAACGCTGGCGGGTGCAATGCGCTGCGCTTATTGCGCCCTACCCCGCCACACCCTGGCCACAGCCGCTTTCTTTAGCCAAAACTGAGGCCTATTTCCCCCTCTTATCCACCGATTCCCATCCTCGCCCTGCATCAATAATTCAGCCATGGATTGTTAACCTCAAGGAGTCAATATGTCCAAAGCAGCAGCAGCCACCCTGCCGGCAGGCGGTGACGCCGCACCCAAGTCAAAGAAGAAACTGATGATGTTCGCCATCGTGGGCGTGGTCGCGCTCGCGGCAGGCGGCGGGGGCGCATGGTTCTTCATGAACAAGGGCGGCGATGGGCACAAGCAGGAAGCCAAGCACGAGCCGCCAGCCCCGCCCGTTTTCATGGCGCCGGAGACTTTTACAGTCAACCTGCAACCCGAGGGTGAGGAACAGTATCTCCAGGTCGGGCTGGTCGTTCAGGTCAAGGACCAGGCAGCCTCGGACAAAATGAAACTTTACATGCCGCAAATCCGCAGCCGCCTGCTGATGCTGCTGTCCAGCAAGAGAGCATCGGAAATCACGGACATGCCCGGCAAGAACAAGCTGATCGAGGAAATCATCGCCCAGATAAAGCAGCCGTTCGTGCAGGGCGAAGAACCGCTTCAGGTCAGCAGCGTTCACTTCACGGATTTCATCATCCAGTAAACGATCCCAGACATGGAAGAGGAAAAGGAATTTCTTTCGCAGGACGAAGTCGATGCCCTGCTCGACGGCATCGGTGAGGAGAACACTGCCAGCGCCACGCCAAATGTTCCGGCGGGCAACATTCGTCCCTATGATCCGACCAGCCGTGACTTTCTGTCCGAAACCCGCCTGCCTGTACTGGAGAATATCAACGAAAAATTTTCCCGTGCACTGCGCATCTCCATATCTGAATTCCTCAAAACGCATTGCGAATTGACCATTTCACCGGTACGCATCATGAAATACGCCGAACTGGCGCATGGCATCCCGGCAATCACCGGCATCAGCGTGTTTGGTTTGGCGCCGCTGATCGGCAACGGCGCGCTGTTCATCGATCAGAACACCACGGCGGTTTTCATCGACTGTCTGTTTGGAGGTGGCGGACGATCTAACAGGGAGGTCGCCAGCCGTGAATACACCCCCATCGAAGTACGTGTGGTGGAAAAAGTCAGCGTGCTGATACTGGAGTGTTACCAGAAATTCTGGGCGGATGTGCATCCCGTCGAATTCGCCTACCAGAAAACCGAAACCGAAAAGCAATTCGTCAGCATCTGCTGGCCCGATGATCCGGTCATCATGCTTTCCATCAACATCAAGATCAACCAGACCGGCGGAGAAGTGCTCGTGTGCATGCCATTTTCCGCGTTTGAACCCATCCTGCCCATGCTGAGCAAGGCATCCGACGATGAAAAAGCCAGCGTGGACCGCAACTGGCTCAGGCTGCTTTCGGCACAGGTGCAAAGTGCGGATGTCGAACTCAATGCCAACCTGGGCACCGCCACCATTCCACTGCGACAGATCATGGAAATGAAGGCCGGCGATTTTATCCCCATCAACGTGCCGAGCACCGTTAGCGCGATGGTCGACGGCTTTCCCCTGATGGAGTGCAACTTTGGCATCTCCAACGGGCAGTACTCATTACGCGTGGAAAAAGTCATCCCGCAAAACCAGCAGGAGAATCTACATGGAAGCCACAATGGAAACCGGTAACGAAGAATCGATGGCCGCGGAAGCGGAAGTCGTCCGCGAAGAAGGCGCATTGACCAAGACACTGTTCAAGCCGCTTTCCGGGCAGAGCGCGAGCGGCGCATCAAACGACATCGACATGATCCTGGACATACCGGTGCAGCTTACAGTCGAGCTGGGCCGCACGAAAATCTCGATCAAGAACCTGTTGCAGCTTTCCCAGGGATCGGTCGTGGAATTGAATGCCATGGCAGGCGACCCGCTCGATATCCTGGTCAACGGCACCCTTGTCGCGCAGGGCGAAGCCGTGATGGTCGATGATCGTCTTGGCATCCGTCTGACCGATGTCATCACCCCGGCCGAGCGCATCCGGAAACTGAATCAATGAACTGGACGAAATCCGTCATGATTCTGCCTGGCCTGATAATTCAGGCCTCTGTGGCGGCTGACATGAGCACTGCCCCGGCTGCCCAGAACTCCGTGTCGACGGCAGGCGGTCTGTTCAGCGTGCTGTTCGGCCTGGTCGCGGTCATCGCCATGATTGTCGGCCTGGCCTGGATGGCGCGCCGGGCCGGCATGATGCGCCCGCAGGACAACGCCCTGATTCAGGTCGTCGGCTCCGCCTCGCTCGGCACGCGCGAACGGATTGCGATCGTGCAGGTTCAGGATTCGTGGATCGTGGTCGGCGTTTCGCCCGCTGGCGTCACCTCCCTGGCAACACTGCCAAAGGGCAATGTTTCATTACCGCCTGGATTCGCTTCGCCCGCGGGCTTTGCGGGCAAGCTCAAGGCCATGCTGGAAGCACGTGCGAAAAATGCTCAATAAAATATCCCGGCTCGCACTACTTGCCACCTTTTTTATCAAGGAAGTTGAAATCCCCCGGCGCTTCGCGCCACCCCCTTTATCAAGGGGGTTGATCAAGCCCCCCTTGTCAAAGGGGGGTTGGGGGGGATTTGCATGGAAAATAATTTCCATCATGGCCGGCTTCTTGCTGCCTGCCGCCGCCATGGCCGCGGAAGGCCTGCCTGCCTGGACCAGCACGCCCTCCCCAGGCGGCGGGCAGACTTATTCGCTCAGCCTGCAAACCCTGCTGCTGCTCACTTCCCTGAGCTTCCTGCCTGCCATGCTGTTGATGATGACCAGTTTCACTCGCATCATCATCGTGCTGTCGCTGTTAAGACACGCACTTGGCACACAGTCTTCTCCGCCTACCCAGGTGCTGATTGGCTTGTCTCTTTTTCTCACCTTCTTTGTCATGGGGCCGACACTCGACAAAATCTACGTCGAGGCCTATCAGCCTTATGCCGAAAACAGGCTTGGATTCAACGACGCCATCGACAAGGGCGCGGCGCCACTCAAGACCTTCATGCTACGCCAGACCCGGGAAACCGATCTGGCCCTGTTCGCCAAGCTTTCGCGCGCGCCGCAACTGAAAGGGCCGGAAGACATCACCATGCGCGTGCTGATTCCAGCCTACATCACCAGCGAGCTGAAAACCGCATTTCAGATCGGATTTGCCGTCTTCATTCCATTTCTCATCATTGATCTGGTTGTGGCCAGTGTGCTGATGTCCATGGGCATGATGATGGTATCGCCGGTCATGATCTCGCTGCCGTTCAAGATCATCCTGTTCGTGCTGGTGGATGGCTGGACGCTGCTGATTGGTTCGCTGGCGCAAAGTTTCCTGTGAGGACGAAATGACACCCGAAAGCGTAATGACACTTGGCCGTCAGGGCATGGAAGTGATGCTCATGATCTCCGCCCCCCTGCTCATCGTGACCCTGGTCGTCGGTCTGATCATCGGGGTGTTCCAGGCCGCCACCCAGATCAACGATGCCAGCCTGTCCTTTGTGCCCAAGCTTGTCGCCGTCGTCGCGTCGCTGATTATCGCAGGGCCATGGATACTGACCATCATGACGGATTACATGCGGCGTTTGTTGACTGATCTGCCGGGTTTGATCGGCTGAGGGGAAAGATGCGCCTTGTAAAATCCCCCCAACCCCCCTTTATCAAGGGGGGCTTTTCTACCCCCTTGATAAAGGGGGTGGCGAGCATCGCGAGCCGGGGGATTCCACGGCAATGATCAGCGTCACCGACGCCCAGATCAACACCTGGCTGGCCACTCTGTTGTGGCCGCTTGCACGCGTACTGGGACTGATCATGGCGGCGCCGGTCATCGGCCATGGCACCGTGCCGGCCCGGATAAAGGTTGGTCTGGGCGTTTTCATCACCCTCATCATCGCGCCCGCGCTGCCGCCCTTGCCGGAAATCCAGGTCGCCAGCGCCGGCGGAATTTTCATACTGGTCATGCAGGTATTGATAGGCGTTGCCATGGGTCTCGTCATGCGCCTGGCATTTTCCGCGGTCGAAATGGCGGGCGAAATCACCGGCCTGCAAATGGGTCTGGGCTTCGCCAGTTTTTTCGATCCGCAAAGCGGCAGCAATCTCAATACGCTCTCCAGCTTTCTTGGCTTGCTTGCCTCGCTGGCCTTTCTGGCCATTAACGGACACCTGCTGCTGTTGGGCGCCCTGGCAGAAAGCTTTTCCGCCCTGCCGGTTTCAAGCCAGGCACTGCCGGGAAGCGGCATGCTGGCAATCGCCAAATCAGGCAGCATCATTTTCAACTACGGCGTGCTGATCGCATTGCCGTTGATCGCCATATTGCTCATGACCAACCTCGCGCTGGCCATCCTCACCCGATCCGCTCCCCAGCTCAACATTTTCGCGGTCGGTTTTCCCATCACGCTAGGCGTGGGACTGATCGCGTTTGATCTCTCGCTGCCCTATCTGGCGGGACAGACCACTACCCTTTTCCAATCCGTCTTACAAACCCTTGAGAGCCTTGTTGGGGCACTTACCGCAAAGCCTTAGTTTCATTGAAGACAAACTCCCCTCAAAAAATAGGGAGAATTCCCCTGAATAAATCCTGAATCATGACGATTACCCAATAGGGATAGCTGTAATCCCGCAATTTGAAATCCGCTTTCAAAAAATAAATTTTATACAGCAACAACCGGAAACCGTTGAAAGGAGAAACAGTGGATTTATTCGAAGCCATGAAGGCGCATGCCGAATGGAAGGTACAGTTTCGTAACGCCATTCGCAAAAAGGACACTCTGGATGTCGCTGCCACCTCGACAGACAAATGCTGCGAACTGGGGAAATGGCTGCACGGCCAGTCAAAAATAAAGTTTGGCCGCCTTAAAAGCCATGCTGATTGCGTTGCCTGGCATGCAAAATTTCACCAGGAGGCAGGCAAGATTGCGAGAGTGCTCAATCAAAAGAAATATGAGGAAGCCGAGGACATGCTTGATTTCGACACGCCATTTGCGCTGGCATCCAAGAACTTCGCCATTGCGTTGACTGCACTTAAAAAGGAAAGCGGGATGTAATCATCTCCGCCCGCAAAAAAGCCCGGCACTTACCGGGCTTTTTTTCCAATGCTGGCAACCCCGCCTATGCGTCGTGCTGTTACTTTACAAGCTGGGCCAGCACCCGCTCCGGCAGCGCGGACAGTGAATTCACTTCATGCGTCGCGCCCAGCTCGATCGCTGCCCTCGGCATGCCGAACACCACACAGCTCGACTCGTCCTGCGCCATGTTGTAGGCGCCGGCTTCCTTCATCTTCAACATGCCGGCTGCGCCGTCCTTGCCCATGCCGGTGAGCATGACGCCTATGGCGTTCTTTCCCACATAGCGCGCGGCAGACTCGAACAGCACATCCACTGATGGCCGATGGCGATTGACCGGCTCGGCGTCGGAGAGATAGGTGTAATACATTCCGCCCGACTTGCATATCTGCAAATGCGAGTGTCCGGGCGCCACATAAACATGTCCGGGCTGGATGCGCTCGTTATGCGTCGCCTCTTTCACGGTCATCTGGCATGTGGCATTCAACCTGCGGGCGAAGGGGCCGGTGAAATGCTCAGGCATGTGCTGTGCGATCAGAATGGCGGGGCTGTTCGGCGGCATCACGGAAAGGAAATTTCGTACTGCTTCGGTCCCTCCGGTGGAACTGCCAATAAAAATGAATTTTTTCGAGGCGATGGCCGGGCTGATGGCCTGGGATACTTCTGCCTGCGGCACCGCCACCGGACCGGATTTGACCAGGTTCGGGCTGGACTTGACCATGTCACGCAGTTTGCCGGTAATTTCTCTTGCCAGTTCGGAAACCCCTTTGCGGCTGGACGTGTTTTGTTTCAACACAAAATCCATGGCGCCCAGTTCCAGCGCATGCAGGGTCGCCTCGGAATTCTTTCCGGTAAGACTGGATACCATCAGCACCGGCATGGGCCGCAGGCGCATCAGCTTTTCCAGAAATTCCAGGCCATTCATCCGAGGCATTTCCACATCCAGCGTGATCGCATCCGGATCAAGTGCCTTGATCATCTCGCGCGCGACATAGGGGTCGGGCGCTGATCCAACACACTCCATATCAGGCTCGTTGTTGATGATTTCTTCCAGCAGCTTGCACATGGAAGGAGAATCATCAACGACCAGCACACGCAGCTTGCTTCTCGGTTCAATACGGTTGATTGTTGCCAGACTCATTTCAGCACCCCTTTTCTTTTTGGCACGCCATTTTTTCGATATAGGCGCCATACACTTTTTCACGTTGCATGATCGTGTCATTACGCAGTTCGACCAGTTTCTTCACCAGCACTTGTCCTGTCGAGGGAAAGAAATATATCTTCCGGGCATGCTGGCCCCCAAGGTCCTGTGCCAGAAGCCGGATATTTCGTTTGCGCAGATACTCCACGACAAACTGGCAATTCCTTTCGCCAATGTCGGTATTCACCATGCTTTCCAGCATGCGGGCGCCGCCAAATACCTTGGCTTCAAGATTCTCGTACTTGGCCCCCATCTCCAGTAGCTGATCCAGCAAGACATCCATTGCGGTTGCGCCATACAGCATGGAATCCGCGCTACTCATGTCGCTCTTGTCACATCGCGCCAGCATGAAGTGATTGAGACCGCCGATGCCGGATTTCGAATCCCGGATGCAGGCGGAAACGCAGGAACCCAGTACGGTCACCAGTACCGGGTCTGCATCGGTAAAGTAATACTCGCCAGGCATGAGCTTGACGGCCTCGCGCCGGAACCGGCCATCGAAATACACGTTTTTCGCCAGCGCTTCTTCGTGCCTGGGCGGCGATCTCGATGCATCCATTCCTGGGCTGAACTTGCTAGGCGGCATGGACTTTCCTTTCCTTGGCATCGCTGTACCGGCGGCTTTCATAAACAGTCTGTCCACGCAGCGCATACAGATCCTTGTCGCCTGCCAGGTTTTCAGAGTGCCCAATGAACAACAGACCATGCGGCGAGAGCAGCGGAGAGAATTTCTCGACAACCTGTCGCTGGGTAGGCCGGTCAAAATAAATCAGCACGTTGCGGCAGAAGATGGCATCGAAGGGTCCCTGCACGTCCCATTGCTGGTTAAGCAAATTCAGCTGCTTGAAAGTAACGAGGTTTTTAACTTCAGGCCGCACTTTGACCTTGCCGGCGTTTTTTCCAGAACCTTTCAGAAAGAAATTCAGCTTCTCTGCCGGCAGGCGTTTGACACGCTCGAATGAGTACACGCCAGACTCGGCCTCGGCCAGCACTTTGGTATCGATGTCCGTCGCAACAATTTCCACCATTGGGTTGGGCCCCAAAGCCTCAATTGCAGTGATTGCTATGGAATAGGGCTCCTCACCTGTCGAGGCAGCGCTGCACCAAAGGCGGATGCGCTTGCCGCGTTGCTGCTTCAGGAAATCCGCCAGGACCGGGAAATGATAGCCTTCACGGAAAAACGAAGTCAGATTCGTGGTCAGACTGTTGACGAATTCCTCCCACTCGACCGGATCGGACTCCAGCTGCTGCAGGTAATCGTTGAAAGTCTCCAGTTTTTTTGCACGGATTCTTCGCGCGATGCGGCTGTATACCATGTCCTGCTTGCCATCGTTGAGAAGAATGCCCGCATGCTCGCGTATCAGCTTGCGCACCTTCTCGAAGTCGCGCGGCGTGAAATGGTATTCGCGTTCATTAAAGGCTTTGTGTGTGCTCATTTCATGTTCCTGATTTTGTTGTCAGCCAACTGGCGCACATTGATCAAAACTCTTCCCATGTATCCTCGCCGCCCGAGACCTTTTGCGTGGCGGATTT
>CAYOJA010000056.1:0-12708 GCA_964404175.1 uncultured Thiobacillus sp.
GACTTCAATGTCCTGTTGCGGCATCGCACATGTCCTGGGAAATAATGGAAATGCCGTCCTGTCCGCCGGCCGCCGCCATGGCAGCCAGCTGTCCGAGCGGAAGCTTGCGATAAGTCATCACCTTCAGCAGCATGGGCAGGTTGACGCCAGTAACTCCCGCCGCATGGCCGGGTGCGAGTGCGCGGCAGACACAATTGCTGGGCGTGGCGCCATAGATATCGGTCAGCACCAGCACGCCCTTGCCCGTATCAAGCGACTGCATGCGCCGGGTGATGGCGGTCTGAACGTCTCCCGGCTCGGCGCGGGAAGAGACATCCAGCGCCTCGATGGATTTTGGTTTCGAGCCGAGCACGTGCGCAACGGCTTCGATCAGATCATCGCCCAGCGGGCCATGGGTAACAATTAATACGCCTATCATTTTTTTGCGGCTGTTGTTGAGATTGAAATCTTATCTTACCGCTTGCGGGCCAAAAACGTGATGGGCCTGGCCAGGTTCACGCCATTGAAGCCGCTTCAGCATGTCCGCCGAAACACGCACGGTTCCATTTGAGTCCACGGCCATGACTTGACCGAGATTAAAATGGCGCATCAATTCGAGGGTGTTTGTGCCGCCAATGAACAGGGGCTTTGTCAGCACGTCCGATTTCACGCCCGCGCGGTTGCCCGAAACCAGGATGGTGACGGACTGCATGCCGCTGGCCGGCCAGCCCGTGCGCGGATCGAGCAAGTGGCAATACCGCTTGCCGCCAGCTTCGAAGTATCGCTGATAGTCGCCGGAAGTGCCGATGGCCTCGCCATCATGCAGGTCCAGCGTGGCGATAATGCCAGCCTTTCTGGGATGCTGGATGCCGACTTTCCAGGGGCGCTCGCCAGCCTTGCCCAGCGCGATGACATTGCCGCCAATATTGACGAGGGCATTGCGGATGCCCTGTTGTTTGAGAATTGAAACAGCCTTGTCCAGCGCGTAACCCTTGGCATAGCCGCCAAGGTCGATGCGCACCTTCGGGTTGTCGCTCCAGGCCTGGTTGTGTTCGACATGAAGGTTTTGCATCGACGGGGCGGCCGCAACCAGTCGATCAATGGCCATTTTGTCCGGAACCGTTCCGGGAGCATTGTCACTGTGAAAGCCCCAAAGCCTGATGAGATTGCCAATGGCCGGATTGAACAGTCCGCTGCTTTGCGCCGAGAAAGATTTTGCATCTTCAAGAAGACGCGCCAGTTCCGGATCGATCGGAGTCTTGCCGGAACCCGAGGCGAAGGCTGCATTGAGCCTGTCGAGATCGGATGTACGCCACGCATGCAGCTTCCCGTGCAATTCATCAAATCTCTGCAGCACCCTGCGTGCGGCGTTTTCCGCTTTTGCCTCGTCTTCACCCGCGATGCTGATCTCCACACGGGTGCCGAAGACAAAGCTTTCCTGACGGTAAAGCGTTTCCTTTTGCGTGCAGCCGGCCAGAAAAGCAACAACAAGCAGCGCTGGCAGCCAGACAGGGCGCCCGGGTTTATGCAACCGAGTTTTCCAGACTTTCAATGAAACTGTCCGCCACATCAAATCCGCTTTGCGCGGTAATTTCGACGAATCCCGTCGGGCTGGTGACGTTGATCTCTGTCAGGTAGTCGCCGATGACATCCAGCCCGGCCAGAAATATCCCGGCTTCACGCACGACGCGTCCAACCGTGCGGGCGATTTCCTCGTCGCGCTCGGTCAGTGGTTGTGCGTGCCCGGTGCCGCCCGCGGCGAGGTTGCCGCGGGTTTCACCCGGTGCCGGGATGCGCGCCAGGGCATGGGGAACCGGTTCGCCATCTATCAAGATAATCCGCTTGTCGCCCGCCGAGATTTCCGGCAGGTAGCGCTGCGCCATGATGACGTGTTCTCCATGTTGCGTCAGCGTTTCCAGAATGGCGGAACGATTCGGGTCTTCCGGGCGGAGACGGAAGATACCTTCCCCACCCATGGCATGCAGCGGCTTGACGATGATGTCGCCGTGCTCATCCAGAAATCCACCTATCAAATCCTTGCTTGCGCTGACCAGTGTTGGCGCGACAAATTGCGGGAAGCGGAAAATGGCCAGTTTTTCGTTGTAATCCCTTAAAGAAGCGGCCCGGTTGAATATCCGCGCGCCATGCTCTTCGGCCAGACTCAGCAAATGCGTCGCGGCCAGATAGTCTGGATCAACCGGTGGGTCCTTGCGCATCAGCACGGACGAGAAATCCGCAATCAGGCGGGTGCGCGAGTCCGTTTCGATATGCCAGCCGGGGCCGGGTTGAACATCCACTTGAGTCGCCAGCACGACCACCCGTCCTTCCCAAAGGTGCAGGTCGTGCATCTGGCAGGTCCAGACGGCATGCCCGCGCGCCTGGGCGGCACGCATCATGGCTATGGACGAATCCTTGTATTCCTTGAGTGATTCAGGGGGGTCGATGATGAAGAGTATTTCCATCTCAGATGTTCTCGCTGGGTTCGTTCAAGGCATTATCCAGTTCCATGCTGGCCGCCAGCATCGCCAGCCGGGCGATGACGCCATAGGCATAGAAGCGGTTGGGCGTGGCGTCCGGATTGAGCCGGTGATCAGGCAACTGGCAGGCGGAATCAAACGCCAGCGGCACGAAATGCATGCCGGGCGAGTTTAGATTCTCGTCCGTGCCGCGCCCGGTGTGGACGCGATAAAAGCCGCCGACGACAAAATGATCGACCATGTACACCACCGGTTCGGCCACCGCGTCGTTGATGCTTTCAAAGGTGTAGACGCCTTCCTGGATCAGCACCTCGGTGACGGTCTGGCCTTCCTTGATGACGGCCATCTTGTTGCGTGCCTTGCGGTTCAGGTCTTTGACATCATCCGGACTTTTAACGGTCATGATGCCCATGCCGTAAGTGCCGGCATCGGCCTTGACGATGACAAAAGGCTCATGATGAATGTCGTATTCCCGGTATTTTTCGCGGATGCGATCCAGCAGATCGCTGGTTTTTGAAGCCAGGCATTCCTCACCCTGTCGCGCCTGGAAATCGATTTTTCCGCAGCGGTCGAACAGTGGGTCGATGAACCAGGGATCAATGCCAATCATCCTGGAGAACTCACTGGCCAGATGACGGTAGGCGGCGAAGTGGCGCGACTTTCGGCGGGTGGACCAGCCAGCGTGTAGCGGTGGCATGATGGTCTGTTCGATGTCTTTCAACACATCGGGAATGCCGGCAGACAAGTCGTTGTTCAACAGTACCGCGCAGGGATCGAAGTCTCTCAATCCGATCCGGTTGCCATTGCGGATGACTGGTTCCAGCGTGATGCGCCCGCCGCCGGGCAATTCCAGCGTGGTGGGTTCGGTGATTTCCGGAATCAGGGTGCCGATGCGCACGATCAGACCGGTTTGCCTGAGGATGCTGGCCAGCACGGCCACATTTTGCAGGTAGAAAGTGTTGCGGGTATGGTTTTCCGGAATTAGCAACAATCTTTGCGCGTTGGAGCAGATTTTTTCCACTGCCGCCATCGCGGCATGGACGCACAAGGCCATGAAATCGGGATTGAGATTGTTGAATCCTCCCGGAAAAAGATTGGTGTCGACCGGCGCCAGCTTGAAGCCTGCATTGCGCAAATCGACTGAAGTGTAAAACGGTGCGGCCTGTTCCTGCCATTGCTGGCGGAACCAGAATTCAATGGCCGGCTGTGCATCGATGATGCGCTTTTCCAGTTCGAGCAGCGGGCCGGTGAGTGCGGTGGTGAGATGAGGAACCATTGATCGGGACTGCTAAAGGTCAACTTGCCTGATAATACCAGCATGTTTCACATCGTATTATTTGAGCCCGAAATTCCTGGCAATACCGGCAATGTCATCCGGCTGGCCGCCAATACCGGCTGCCGCCTGCACCTGATCAAGCCGTTGGGATTCAGCCTGGATGAAAAATCGGTGCGCCGCTCCGGACTGGATTATCACGAGCTGGCTGAGCTGGTCGTGCACGAAAACTGGCAAGCCGCGCGCGAGTCGCTGCGGGGTAAAAACTGGTATGCCTTCACTACCAAGGCTTCGCGTTTATACAGTGAGACCAGCTTCAAGGCTGGGGATGTGCTGGTTTTCGGCCCGGAAACCCGGGGACTGCCTGCTGGAGTGCTGGCTGATTTTGAGCCGGAACACCGGCTAAGACTGCCCATGCGGCCGGGCAACCGCAGCCTGAATCTGTCCAACACAGTCAGCGTGGCGGTGTACGAAGCCTGGCGCCAGTCCGGGTTTTTACAAATCCCAATGTTTTTAGGTTAATTTCTTTCCCAACTGCCCGTAATATAGGGGTAATCCGTTAATTCAGCACCCAATGGAAATTTGAACCATGTCGATAGAGCCGCAAAAATCCGGACCTGAGCAGCGCAGGCAGATGCGATTTTCTGTCGCGCAACCGGCCAGAATGGTAATGGACTCCGGCCGCGAGATCATTTGCGATATCGCGGACTTTTGTTTGGGCGGCCTGTTCCTGAAATTTGCCATTCCCGAGAAAGACAGCGATTGGGTCAAGGGCCAGGAAGGCCAGTATGTTCGCGTAACCTTTACGACGCCCGCCGCGCTGGGTGCGCAAACCCATGAAATGCGCGCCAAGCTGGTCAGACGCACCGCGACCGGCGTGGGCGTGGCTTTTGACGAAACACCGGTCGAGGCGACGCGCGCGCTGAACAAAGTGGCGGCCGCCATGCGCAGCCAGAAAGCCTCCATCAAACTGTATGGCGGCGTCGATATCGCCGAACTGAAAAACACCTGCAAGGCCTACCTGAAGCAGGCCATTGATGATGCGTTCAAGCGGTTTGGCGAGCAGATCGGCGCCAAGCTGGAAGGCGCATCCCTGTCGGCAAAAAGCATTGCCGAGCATCAGGAATTTCTTGATGCGCCGCGGTTGATTCAGCACACCCTTGGAGATGCCCAGTACCGTTGCCTGAACAGCGTGTTTGGCGCGCTTGAGTCACTGGGCGGGACGGTTGTGGAAGAGAAACCCGAAACCGGTGGACTTTCCATTGTCGAGAAAGACGAATTCGAAGACTGGCTCAGCCTGGCAGCCGAAAGCAACCGGCTGGAAGAGCTGTACGCCGAAGCTTTGATGAGCATCGAGCCAAGACTGGAGAAGGTCTACGGTGTTCCAATCACGCCGAAAACCAATCCGTTTGGCCCTGCCGTGATCGGCGAGGGCATCAAGCATGCCTTTGCCGATATCGCCCTGTCGGCAGCGACAAGACATGTTGTATACGGCGTTCTGCGGGACGCGCTTGCGGTGTCATTGAAGACACTGTATCAATCGTTGCTGGATGTCCTGCCGGAAGTGGACAAGAAACCTGCCGGCGCAGCCGCTGCCGGAGGCGGTGGCGGTGGCGCGGACGATCTGGCCCAGACCCTGGATGATCTGGCCGCCCTCGAAAGCCAGGCGGCCGGTCCGGACTCGATAATGCCCGGCATGCCTTCCGGTTCCGCAGGATCGGGTCAGGCTGCGCCAATGTCCCTGGGGCGCATGGCCAGTTCATTAATGGGCATGTTCCGCCGCAATCAGGCGGCGCGCATGCAAGGGCAAACAGCTTCGCCCGAAAAGCCTGGGCAGACATCCGCTGCCAGCAATTTTGACCCGCTCGGCGCGACGCGCGTCAGAAGGGATGATTCGATGTCCGGAGGGAGCTTGGGCTTCCATCCCGGTTTATCCGAATCTTCCGTTCAGGCCTTCCAGGAATTGGTTTCCAGTGGACGCATTCCGGCTGCGCGACAGGAGGAGGCACGGGTGTCCGCCGATGTGTTTGGCGCGCTCATCGAGGCGATGAACACCGAAAGGGCGGTGCCAACCGAAGTCAAATCCCAGGTCAGGAAGCTGGAGGATTCGCTGCTGAAAATCGCGGTCATTGACCCGAATTATCTTAACAACCCCCGGCATGCCGCCCACCGTACCATCAACGCGGTGGACAGGCTGTCGATGGTGTCGGGTGACGACGGCAAGATCAACGACGAGCAGATCCTGAAACATATCAACCGCTGGGTCGAGCGGATTCACAATGAAGCGGACAAGAATCCGAATGTGTTTGAAGAGGCGCGACAGCAGCTGGAAAAAATCCTGCTGCCCTTGATGAAAAAGCGCGCCATCCGCATTGCCAAACTGCAAGCGGCGCTCGAAGGCTGGCAGAAAACCGGCCAGGCCAACCGGATGGTGTTGCAGCAGCTTGACCAGCGGATTGCCGGCAAGCAGGTTCCCGCGGTTGTGCTGGACTTGTTCGCGCCGGGATGGCGGAATTACCTGATCCGCGTCATTCTCAGAAAAGGCGCTGGCTGCGAAGAAGAGATTGAAGCCTGGCGTGTCATTGATAATCTGCTGAAGTGGTTGAGTCCCGAGGGCGACGAGAAGCCTGCCTACCAGGAAATCCAGCAACTCCTGCAATTGGTGGACTCGCGCCTGAGGCTGGTTAGCGCGGACAAGGATGGGCAGGATCGTCTTGTCGATCGATTGACCGAGGCGCTGCTCAAGCCCGGACAAATTGATTACAAAACGATTACTACTGTCTTGCCGGCTGGCGCAGGCAAGAACGGTTCGAGTGAAAATGAAAATCAGATGGTCAACCCACTTGATTCGTTCAGGGTTGGCGACTGGGTGAGTTTCCCCAAGGCGACGGTGCCGCTCAATCTGATCTGGGTGGGTGACGATCCCTCGCTTTATGTGTTCTGCAACTACAAGGGTGTCAAGAAGCTTGAACTCAAGCGGGAGGAGTTCGCCGAACTGGTCAAATCCGGAGAAGCGGCGCATACGGACAATCTGGATCTGCCGCTGATGGATCGTTCCTTCAGTTCCATGATCCAGCACATGCACCGCAATCTGCTGAAGCAGGCAACCGCGGATGAAGCAACGGGATTGCTGGAAAGGCGTGAATTCATGCGCCAGGCCCGGCGCACGCTGCTGAATGTGAGCAGAAACGATGAGGGCGAAGCCAGAACAAGTCATGTCATGGGAGTGCTGGATTTCGAGGATATGCGATTGATCGAGGCCAGAACCGGACCCGATGCGCATCCGGCGCTATTGAAAGCGCTGGCCGATTATCTGAAAGACAAGCTGGTGGGAGAGCTAGTGACACGTGGTGCGGAGCGTACCTTCGCGTTCATGTTGCCAGTGATTGATCGCGATCAGATGCAGGGACTGGCGGAAAACATCATGAATCATGTGAACCAGTTCCAGTTCAAATGGGGCGGCACGAATTACACGCTGAATGCCAACCTCGGCCTTGCATGCGCGAATATTTTTTCGGACCCGGAAGAGCTCTATAACCGCGCGGACGAGGCCTGCCTGGAATCCAAGCATCAGGGACGCAATCAGATCGTGACGTATCGCGACGAGGCGGCCGAACAGAAGGAACATGTTGGCCTGGTCTACTGGGCCAGCAAGCTCAGCGAGGTCTTGCATGATGGAAGACTGTTCCTGAGGTGCCAGCCGATTGTATCGGTCGCCAATGACTCCGGCCTGCCATCGCATTATGAAATACTGCTGGGCGCCAATCTGGATACTGAAGAACCGGTAAACATCGGTGAAATGGTGGCGGCGGTTGAGCGTCTCAGACGCGTGAATGAAGTGGATCAATGGGTAGTGAATTCGATATTCCAGTGGATTCGGGACAATCCCGAGAAGCTGGAGCGCATCAGCGGGTTCTCCATCAACCTGTCCGGCCAGTCGGTGAACAGCAAGGGGTTCCTGAACTTTCTGACCGCGCAACTCGGACGCGGCGATATTCCCGGGCACAAGCTGATTTTTGAAATTACCGAAAGCGCGGCGATCGACAGCTTCACGCATGCGGAGCAGTTCATCCGCCAGGTGAGGCGTTATGGCTGCAAATTCGCGCTGGATGATTTCGGTATCGGTTTCTCATCCTTCAGCTATCTGAAAAACCTGAAAGTCGACTATCTCAAGATCGACGGTTCTTTCGTCAAGGACATGTCGCGCAGCGAGGTCGATGTGGCTCTGGTGTCATCCATGCATGAAACCAGCCGCTTCCTGGGGATCAAAACCGTGGCCGAAGCGGTGGAGGATCAGGAAACCCTGGATATCCTCAAGAATATCGGCGTTGATTATGCGCAAGGATATTTTACCGGCCGGCCCATGCCGATTGATCAATTGGCTGCCTGACTGGAACATGATTGCCGGGTGAAGTGGAGGGCGCGATGATGACGCTGACAAGGGCGATGACATTATTGATCGGTCTTGCTGTGGCGGGTTCTTGCCATGCCATGGATCTGGCCGGCGTGACAGTCGAACCCAGAACCCGGGTTGAAGGCCATGAGCTTGCGCTGAATGGCGCGGGCATCCGCTCGCGCTTCATGATCAAGGTTTATGTGGCAGCGCTCTATGTTGCCAATCCTTCGAATAATGCAGCGGGTATCCTGGGACAGCCAGGCGCCAAGCGCATGATGTTGACCTTGTTGCGAGATGTGAGCGCGGATAAATTGCTGGACGCCATGCAGGAAGGTTTGAAAAAGAATCTGAGTGCCGATGAGCTGGTTTCCATCGGTCAGCAAAACGAACAACTGGCGGCAATTTTTCGCGCGGTGGGCGAGGGCAAAAAAGGCGATCGCATTGTGCTGGACTGGGTGCCCTCACAAGGCACGATCATTCGCATCAATGGCGCTACGCGAGGCCAACCAATTTCAGGGGAAACGTTTTATCGCAGCCTGTTGAAGATATGGCTGGGTGATCATCCGGCGCAGGAAGATTTGCGCGACGATCTTTTGGGATACCATTGATTTAGCGGCGTCTGAACCACCCGGTCACGCTGAGCCGAGGGCGTGTTGCGGGCAGCACTTCATGGTAGAGCCCGGCGCTTATGAAACATGCCAGCGTGCCTCCCTCGGGCAGCACATCCAGGGTTTGTTCGTTTTCAAGGTATAAACGTAACTGCCCGCCATCCCCGGTTTGCCAGTTTTCATTCAGGTAGCAGATCACGCTCAGTGTCCGCCGTTCATCAGCGCGAAACACGTCCAGATGCTTCTTATAAAATGCGCCAGCCGGGTAACGGGCGAAGTGTGCTTCCAGGTCAAACAAGCCAAGCTGTAGCTCCCGATTAACTGCCAGCCTCAGGGTTTCCATGCGGTCAAGATAGTCCGTCTGGGCGGGTGTGGCGTTTTGAGCATCAAGCCAGTAAATGCCATCCCCCCTTATCTCCTGACGGATTTCACGTTCCGGCCCCTGGCCCGTGCCTGCGGGGCTCAGGCCCCCGGACTGATAACAGGATTCGGCTTCGCTGGCCAGCTGGCTTGCCAGGGAGGGGGGCAGGAAATCAGGCTTGATTGCCCAGGACTGTCTTGCCAGTTGCGCGATGATGTCATCCATCACTGCGTGCGGGGATCTTCGGCTTTCTGGTCGCGATGCAGCAGCGCTTCCACGGCTTGTCTTGGAGGAAGGTTTTCATACAGGATGGCGTAAACGGCGCGGGAGATGGGCATATCCACCTGGTATTGTTCAGCCAGGCGCAAGGTTTCACGAGCCGATGTCACGCCTTCCGCGACATGGCCAATTGTCGACAGAATGGTGTTCAGCGTTTCTCCGCGGGCAAGCCGGAGGCCCACTTGCCGGTTTCTTGACAGCTCTCCGGTGCAGGTCAGGATCAGGTCGCCCATGCCTGTCAGTCCCATGAAGGTTTCAAGGTGGCCGCCCATGGCTATGCCCAGGCGGGTTATCTCAGCCGCGCTTCGCGTGATCAGAGCTGCGCGCGCATTGAATCCGAACCCCAGTCCGTCGGAAATGCCGGCGGCGATGGCGATGACGTTCTTGATGGCGCCGCCAAGTTCGACGCCAATCACATCATGCGTGGTGTAAACGCGCAGATTGCCGCCATGCAGGCACGGGGCAATGCTGTCCGTCAATGCGGCGTCATGCGAGGCAAGCGTGAGCGCGGTCGGCAGGCCCTTGGCGACTTCCAGCGCAAAACTGGGTCCCGACAATGCGCCGCAGGCAACACCCGGAAGGGCTTGCTCGATAAGCTGATGAGGCAGCAGGCCCGTACCCTCCTCGAATCCCTTGCAGACCCAGATCAACGGCTTGTTCCATCCCAATGAGGCAAGGCTCTCCAAAAGGGAACGCAGGCCGCTGCTTGGCACGGCAATCAGGAGCAGGCCGGCATGGGCAATTGCGGCCTCCAGACTGTGTTCGATGCTTAGAGTTGACGGGAGTGCAACGCCGGGAAGATAGCGTGCGTTCTGCCGGTGTTCACGCATGGCCTCGGCATGGGTCTGGCTTCGAGTCCACAAGGTAACGGGATGACTGCCGGCGAAATGCGTGGCGAGCGCGGTACCCCAGGCGCCCGCGCCCAGAACGGTGATATGGAGATCATGGCAATTGCTGTTCATAAACCCCATGCATCCCGGCTGCGCAGGTAGCCTTCCTTGCCGCTGGCGTGACGAACCTTGAACCAGCCGTTTGATCCGCTACCCAGGATTTCCAGCGTGACGCCCTGGGCGACCCTGAAACCTGCCGGAGCATTGTCTTCCGGTTTTTCCAGGATTTGAGCGACAGGCACGGTGATCCGCACGGTCTGACGCTTGCCCAGAGATGCTTCCTCAATCCACAGCAGACTGCCTGTTTCATCCCTTACCTTGACCCAGCCCGCGGTGGCGACAATCTTCTCTAGCGGATAATCCGAACTGACAATTGCCACTTTTTCAGCGGCCAAAGAGGGGGCGTCGTACAGAATGGCGGGCCGTGCGGTGGATACAAAATCCAGGGCGAGTGCAGGCTGAGCAAGGGCCAACAGCCCAAGGAGCCACCCAGCCTTGACAGCCATCAGTGTGTGGTGCCCGGGGCCTGGCCTTGAGCGGCGGCTTGTTGCTGACGCATGAATTCCGCCTCGAAGTTGAAAGGGTTCAGCAGCAGCGGCGGGAAGCCCGCGCGAATCACGACATCGGACACGGTTTCACGCAGATAGGGAAACACGATGTTGGGGCAGCCAATGCCAAGAACCAGCGGCAATTGCTCCTGCGGCACGCCTGCGATGCGGAAAATGCCTGCCTGCACGCATTCGACCAGAAACAGGGTCTTGTCGCCCACCTTGGCGGTTACGGTGACCTTGACGGTGTTTTCATACACATCCTGACTGATGGCGTTGCTTTGCGAGCCAAGCTGAACATCAATCTGCGGCGCTTCGCGTTCCAGAAAAACCGCCGGCGCATTGGGAACCTCGACGGACAGATCCTTGACGTAGATTTTTTCGATGTTGAAACCCATTTGCGGGGCTTGTTGCTGCTCTTCGGCCATGACGGCGCTCCCTGAATGTCAATAGAACAGGCGGTATTTTAACCGCTCGAAGTGTTTTCTGTATGGCGTCAGGTATTTTGCGCCAGCCAGCGCTTCAGCCCGGTGGCGTCCAGCGCGCCCGAGAGCCGGGCCACTTCCTTGCCGGCGGAAAAGATCGCCAGCGTCGGGATGCCGCGGATGCCGTATTTCGCGGCCAACGTTTGTTCAACCTCGGTATTGACCTTGGCAAAGCGATAACGGGTATTCAACTCCACCGCAACCTGGTTGAATACGGGCGCGAACATTTTGCACGGCCCGCACCATGGTGCCCAGAAATCCACGACCACGGGCAATTCCGTGCGGGAAACAAATTTTTCAAAAGCATGCGCCGTCAGGTCGATCGGCCGCCCGGGCAGCAGGACCGAGCCGCATTTTCCGCAATTGGGCTGATCGGAAAGGCGTTCTTCCGGAACACGGTTTACCGCGCCGCAGTTGGGGCAGACAATTTCCATGTGGCATCTCCAAATCCTGTTGCATCTGGAGATGCGGGCGCCGAGACCTATTTCAAGCAGCCTATTTCAAGCCGCCAGACACTTAACCGCCATTCAGCAGCGGCATCAATCCGCCGGCCTTGTCGAGTGCATTGATGTCGTCGAAACCGCCGACATGGGTTTCGCCGATGTAAATCTGGGGAACGGTACGGCGGCCGGTTTTGGCCATCATTTCCTCGCGCAGATGCGGATGTTCGTCGACACGGATTTTGTCGATGCTTTCCACACCCTTCGATTTGAGCAGGCGCTCCGCCGCCACGCAGTAGGGGCAAACGGCGGTGCAGTACATGGTGACTTTGTTCATGCAATTCCTGGTTAATTAAGCGCTTACTTGGTGGTAATGGGGAGGCTGGCTTTTTCCCAGGCAATGATGCCGCCGGCCAGATTGTGGACATTTTCGAAACCGGATTTTTTCAGCATCGCGCAGGCGCGTCCCGAGCGATGTCCGGACCGGCAACTGACAACGATGGGCTTGCCCTTGAATTTTTCCAGCTCGTTCAGCCGCGAGGACAAGGCACCCAGCGGAATGTGCCTGGCATCGGGAATATGCCCGGCGGCCCATTCCTTGTCCTCGCGCACGTCCAGCACCAGCGCATCGTCATTGATGAGGCGCGTGGCTTCGAGCGTGCCAAGCTGGCTGATGCCGCTGACACGGTCGCTCATGAATGACCATAGCAGCATCGCGCCGCTGGCGGCGGCCGCAATGACCAGCAACAGGTTTTCTTGAATGAATTCCATTATTCAGACACCTCGGATATCAGGCCGCATTTTAACAGCCAGAAAAATTTGCTGGCTGAATTAAGAGCCTGTTTCAGCAGGAATTGGAAGATGCGTTGCGCCCAAGCACGGATGATCGCGCGAAGCGCGACGCCGGTCGTATCCGGGATACGAAGCCAAGGAGCGCGACAAAGCGAGCGCCGGGCTTTGGCGCAACCCGGA
>CAYOJA010000057.1:0-4041 GCA_964404175.1 uncultured Thiobacillus sp.
TCATTCAACCCGGACTGGCCGAAAAGCCGGCCAGCCGGTTAATTCAAACGTTAGAGAATTCTGCCGATGGATAGATCTCTGGTTTTTCAACTCATTTGGCGCGGCTGGTTTGTTGGTGTCACAGCAATTTTTACACCTCTATTCGCCATCCTTGGGCTGCTTCCGAACACACCATCTGTGCCTTTGATTTTTCTTCCAATCGTTCCTCTTGTTGCCGCACTCCAAGGGGTATTAATTGGTGGTCTTGTCTTACTCGGGTTAACCATATGGCCGCCAAAAAACTAGGTGAATTAGCCAAATTCTCTAACTCTGCGCTCAACATGGACCGCCCAAAAGCTACGCTTTTGGGTTCCCTCCGCGCTTCGCGCTCCGGCGGCCAGTTAGCTCCACGTTAGGCCGCACAAGTGACTTTGGAGCCCCCTGTCAATCGTCTCATCCGCCTCGCGTTCGATGCGCCCGATGAGATGCAGGCCCTACTTCGCCAAGAACCTGATCTTCTTGAGGCGAGAACGGGCCTTGAAGAAACGGCACTTCACTATCTGGCTGTCGAGAACCAACTTCGTGCAGTGATCCTGTTGGTCGAGGCTGGAGCCCAGGTCAACACCCTCAACTCGTGTGGTGGCACGCCTCTATCGGAGGCAGCGTCTCTGGGCTACACCGAACTTGTGGAATATCTGCTGTCGCAAGGAGCACGTCTACATATCGCGGGCCAGGGAGAGCCGACGCTTCACGAAGCGGTCCGGAGCGGCAATGCCACAGTAGTCCAACTTCTCCTGGCCGCCGGCGCGCCAGTGGACGAACAGAATGACTTGAAGGAAACACCCCTTCATCTAGCTGCTGAAGAGGACGGCCGGCTTGCGGCCCTCCAAGTTCTACTCAATGCAGGAGCGAATCCTGCGCTTAGGCGCATCTTCGACGAGACTCCGCTTGACGTAGCACTCGAAGCTGGGAGCAGTGCCTGTGCATCAGCGCTTCTCGCAGTCAGTGCGCCCAAGGGAAACAGTGCGGCCTAACCCTTCGCTCGAGTGGACCGCCACCGGCATGGCGCTTGGGCCGCGAGGCGCTCATGGTCTATGCTGCACCTCGCGGCCCAAGCGCCATACCGGCGTCGGCCCCTCAGCTCAAACGTTAGCTTACACATGGCGCGCACTCGCATATTCCAATTGCTCGTTTTGGCCTCGCTAGCCTCCTACCTGCTTTGGTTCTTATTGCCCTATTCGCCACGTGCATTTCCAAAGGAAGTGTCCGACCTCCTGGCGTGGGGCGGGTATGGCTCCCATTCATGGGCACAACACCCCCTCTTTTATTTGTCCATTGGGCTTGGGAAAGTTGTCTCCTCTATTGGCCTTTTATTGTTCTTGTCTTGGGGGCGTTGGCTGTTACTCGCCATTGTTGTGGTAAGCGTTGCCTCTGTTCCCTTTAGCGGCATGGCCATCTCAGTCCCCTTAGACACCGTAGTGGGTTCTCTAACAGGTTTAACTGACGGTGCCATTCTTGCGCTTGCATTTTTCTCGCCACTTTCTGAGGCCATGCGCAAGGATGAGTAAGCTAACAAATCATTCCAGCGGACCGTCAAAAGCTGCGCTTTTGCCGTCCGCTGAATTCAAACGTTAGAGCCACATATGATCCGCTGGGGCATATTACTGTTGGCCGTAATTGCGAATTTGTTTTGGGTAGCGTCTTCCCAAGGCGGCTGCTTTGTTTCTTGGGCGCAAATTGTTCCAAAAGAAATTAACTGTGCTTTGTGTTCTCAGCCCGAAGTTCAGGCCGCCCTTATCAGGGCAGTAGAGCTTGGGCGGCAACAAATGTGCAATTCATTGCCCAACATTTGGCTGGTCACTTGTCTTGCAGTTTTTAACTTGCTGGTTATTGTGGCGCTGTTGTTTGTTCCTGCTCTAACCCTGCGCTCAAGCGGGACGCGCCTGCGGCGCGCCCCTTAGCTCCACGTTAGACGTATATGTTCGAAGTGCGGATCAGCCCCGACGCAAAGCAAATCATCGAGCGCGCTATTGCGAATCATGAAGGCCCGAGATCTGGGCTAATGATTCATCGTCAAGGTCCAGTTGGTGACGTTTCGCGAGCACCAGATGGTAGCGCCCAGTGGAAAATTGAGCGGCCACACCCTTGGGCCATTCAAGTCGGTTCTTATGAGAGCATTCCCGACGATAACGAAAACATTGTGTTCGTGGGTGGCGTGAGAATTTGGCTTCCCGTCATCCCACGCCCAGGTGAATTAGGCGTGGTGGTGTTAGTTCGAGACGGACAGTTGCATGTTGAAGCAATCGACGTCTAACCCTGCGCTCAACCCCGCGCCCTTCGGTCGCTGGACTCGCCAAAGCTGCGCTTTGGCGAGCCGGTTAGCTCCACGTTAGGTTGCTGGTGCGCGCGTTGCGCTGGGTCCTCGTGCCACTACTGGCCCCGCTGGGATATGTAGTTGCCGTGCTCACCGTCATTCTGTTTACTCAGCTGCTACGGCGCACCTGCCCACCTGAGTTTGTCGTTTCCGACGCCTGCACGGCTGGTTGGTATCCCGATGCCGAGCTCGGCGCGATTGCACTGTCCACCGCGCTCGGCGCGGCAGTTTGGGTCACTCTGCCTGCACTCGCCGCTCCTTCGCGTCGCAATCTCGTCGCATGGATCGCATTCGCCTGTGGAGTGCTCTTTGCCTCGTGGTTCACGTTCCAGGTCGGCCTCGGATTCGCCGTACCATTCGGTTCCGCTCTCGTTGCTGGCGCCATTGCTGCGCTGCTCATAACATCTCGCTTCAAACGTGCAACCTAACTCCAGCGTTAGCACCCTCAGCAAAGACCGAGTATCCTTCCAGTTCTTCCGTGCATGTCTTCGTTTGACTGGAGGGATTCGATCATGGTCTACAAGGGAAGTTGTCACTGCGGCAGGATTGCGTTCGAGGTGGAAGGCGAGATCACAGGTGCGATGGACTGCAATTGTTCGATCTGCTCGCGCATGGGTTCGCTGTTGTGGTTTGTCCCGCTGGACAAACTGAAGCTGCTGACACCGCCGGAAGCGGCCAGCACTTACACGTTCAACAAAAAGGTCATCCAGCACCGCTTCTGCCCGGTGTGCGGCATTCATCCTTATGGCGAGGGTGTCGATCCGCAGGGAAACAAAATGGCCGCTATCAATATCCGCTGTCTGGAGAATGTGGACCTGGCATCCATCCCCGTGCAGCACTTCGACGGCCGTTCTCTGTAAACATGGCTGACACCGGACACCTGCTTTCCCCTGCCTGACAGCCATGGCCCACCCTTTTCATATCGTCGATGTTTTTGCCGAGCAGGCCTACGCGGGCAATCCGCTGGCGGTGGTGACCCATGCCGACGACCTGTCCACCGAAACCATGCAGCGGATTGCGCTGGAAACGAATTATTCGGAAACGACTTTCGTCAAAGCCCTGCCCGATGCGGACGACGGCTACCGCGTTCGCCTGTTTACGCCCGCGCGCGAGATTGCTTTTGCCGGGCACCCGATTCTGGGCACGGCGTGGGTCATCCGCCAGCACGTTGCGCCCGTGTCTTCCAGCCTGGTGCGGCTGAATCTTGCGGTGGGACAGATTCCGGTCAGTTTCGAACACACCGCCGAAGGCGACGAAGCCGCGTGGTTTGTTGCGCCGCCGGTGATGTCTGGCGCAAGCTGTACGCGCGAGGCCATGGCGAACGCGCTGGGCATTGCGCCCGGCGACATCGACCCCGCCTGCCCCATCCAGATGATGACGGCCGGCGTTTCGGCCATGATCGTGCCCATTCGCAGCCTGGATGCACTGCGCCGCTGCATGCTGAATCTGAATGCCTATGCGCCTTTGGTGGCACAGGGTTTCCCGCCGCTGATCTATCTGTTCTGCCGCGAGACGCATCACCCGCAAAATGATTTGTGCGTGCGCTTCTTCTTCGAGGCGCATGGCGTGCGCGAGGACCCGGCCACCGGAAACGGCGCGGCCTTTCTGGGCGCGTATCTGCTGGAGCATGGCGTGTTCGGAAAGCGCGACCTGTCGCTGCGAATCGAGCAGGGTCATGAAGTGCGCAG
>CAYOJA010000057.1:4141-11348 GCA_964404175.1 uncultured Thiobacillus sp.
ATCTCGGTGGCCTCCTTCACTTCCTTGAGCTGTCCGCTGCGCACATCGTAGATGTAGCCGTAGATGGGGATATCCTGCGGCACCAGCGGATGCATGCGGATATGGCGCACATCGTCGACCACGCTCTTTTCCAGATTGCCGATGGTGAGCCAGTCGACATATTCGCCGTCCACCCGGCCTTCGTTCATGCCGGGGTCCACCCACTTGCCGTCCTTGAACTGGGCGGTGCGCAGGCTGTTGCGCAGCAGGCCGCGCATGACGTCGTCGGTAAAGGTTTCCATGCCGCAGTCGGTGTGGTGAATGACGAACCATTCCTTCGTTCCCAGCAGCTTGTAGGAGATGACCAGTGAACGTATGGCATCGTCGCTCGCCCGTCCGCCGGCATTGCGGATGACGTGGGCATCGCCCTCGGCGAGTCCGGCATACTTGGCGGGATCCAGCCGCGCGTCCATGCAGGTGAGTATGGCGAACCGCCGTTTGGGCGGCATGCCCAGAGTCGCCTTCTCGCCAAACGTGCTGGCGTATTCGGAATTGGCCTTGAGTACTTCGTCAAGAATCTTGCTCATGATGACACTTCTCCTTCAGGCCCTTGCAAGTAGGGTGTCCGTCCTCGGACCTGTGAGTCCGGGCATCGTGTTGCCTCCCGGGGTCGTGACAGCCATCTCTGCACTATTGTGAAGAAAATGCCACGGCAGTGATTTTTTTGAGCAGGCTGTCAGGCCTGCTTTTTGATAGCACACGACAGGTGAAAATCAATGCACTGCCGATGCGGGTATTACCGCAGGCATGCTGATCTGTTTATGCGGAAATCAGATTCTTGAAGGTTCGAACGTGGCGTCGAGATTGAGGTCGTCGCAGTAATCGAGAAAATCGCCGCGCAGGGTGGAGATGTGGGTGTCGGCCGGAATGCCGACGGTGATCTGCACGGAGAACATGGTGGTACCGGTATGCGCCGCCGGATAGGTGCTGGTGTTGAGTTCTTCGATATTGATGCCGCGCTGTGCGAAAAAACCCGAAAGCTTGTTGACGATGCCGGGGTGGTCCATGGACACGACTTCGACATGGTAGGGCACCATGGGTTTTTCGATGCTGCGCTCGCGCGTGCGGTTGTAGGCGATGGAAAGTCCAAGTTGCTCGCCGATGCCGGGCAGCAGGTCTTCCAGTTTTGACAGCGCATTCCACGGACCGGAGATCAGCATGAGGATGGCGAACTGACCGCCCAGCACGGCCATGCGGCTCGCTTCGATATTGCAGCCCGCATCGAGGATGCGGTTGGTGAATTTTTCGACCAGGCCGACCTGGTCTGGTCCGTTGGCCGTGATGACAAGGTACTCGTGGCTGGTGACGGTATTCATTGCAGTTTCATGCAGTTGTAATGAGCCGCCATTATACGGCCTGCGCACCTTGATTGGCGGCTATTCGCCGCGGCGGAACCACTTATCCAGATCGCCCATGCCAAGCTGGAACCAGGTGGGCCGGCCGTGGTTGCACTGCCCCGCCCGCTCGGTGGCTTCCATTTCGCGCAGCAGCGCGTTCATTTCGGGAATGGTGAGTTTTCGATTGGCGCGCACCGCGCCATGGCAGGCGAGTGTGGACAGCAGTTCGTTGCGGCGCTCGGTAATCAGCCGGGTGACGCCGTATTCACGGATTTCGCGCAGCAGGTCGCGTGTCAGTGCCAGCGGATCGGCATCCTTCAACAATGCCGGCACCGCGCGCACGGCAACGGTGTTGGCGGCGATGGGATGAATGTCAAAGCCGATGTTTTGCAATGCTTCGGCATGGTCGCCAATCGCAGCGACATCGCGTTCATCCGCGGTGACGGTGACGGGAATGAGCAGGGTTTGGGTCGGAACAGCGCGGGCATCCAGTGCGCACTTGAGTTTTTCATAGACGACGCGCTCATGCGCCGCGTGCATGTCCACCACGACAAGCCCTTTTGAATTCTGCGCCAGCACGTAGATGCCATGAAGCTGGCCCAGGGCATAGCCCAAGGGATACGCATCGGCTTCCTGGCTGGCCGCGGGTTCTTCAACACTGGGCGTGCGGTAAAGCGCATCGTAGAAGGCCTGAGATTCACGGGCTTGCAAGGGTATGGAGGATTGAGATGGAAATCCTCCAGCATTTCGCGCGACCCTTAAATCCACCGGCTCGCCTTGCTCGCCACCCCCGTAAATCCCCCCGCCCTGAGGGCGACCCCCTTTATCAAGGGGGTTGGGTTGTAGCCCCCCTTGATAAAGGGGGGTTGGGGGGATTGAGTTTGCAAAAGGTGCGTGATGCACCGCCTCCCTGCTTTCCGCCGCGCTGCCGGACAGCGCGCGTTCGATGCCATGAAACAGATACTGATGCACGCCGCGACCATCCCGAAACCGCACTTCGGTTTTGGCGGGATGAACATTGACGTCCACGCCTTCCGGCGGCAACCGGAAAAACAGCGCATAGGCCGGATGACGGTCGTGGTGCAGGACATCACGGTAGGCTTCGCGCAGCGCATGAGCGATGAGCTTGTCGCGCACGAAACGTCCGTTGACAAAGACATACTGCGCGTCGCGACCGCTTCTGGAATACGCGGGCAACGCAGCAAGACCCGTCAGGCTGAACGGCCCGGCCTGTTCGTTGACGGTGATTGCGGCCGCCACGAAATCCTCGCCCAGCACGGCGGCAATGCGTTCATCCAGGCCTTGCGACGGGAAGCGCAATTGAATGCGTCCATTGTGCGTGAGGGTGAATGCCACATCAGGCCGCGACAACGCCATGCGTCGAACGATTTCTGCGCAATGCGCATACTCTGTCGCATCGGACTTTAGAAACTTGCGGCGCGCTGGGGTATTGAAAAACAGATCGGCAACGGTGATGACCGTGCCGCCGGACAATGCCGCCGGTTTGACTTCACCTGGCGCGCTGCCCTCGGCGTCGATCTGCCCGGCGTGGGGCGCGGCTGGTGTTCGACTGGTGACGCTGACCCGCGCGACCGAGGCCATGCTGGCCAACGCTTCGCCGCGAAAGCCCAGACTCGCGACACTTTCCAGGTCTTCCAGCGAGGCGATCTTGCTGGTGGCGTGGCGCGCCAGCGCCAGCGGCAACTCATCCAGCGTGATGCCCGCCCCGTCGTCCTGCACGGACAGCAATTTGACGCCACCCTGCTCAAGTTTGATGTCGATGCGCGTAGCGCCTGCATCCAGACTGTTTTCGATGAGTTCCTTCAGCGCCGAGGCCGGTCGCTCGACCACTTCGCCCGCGGCGATTTGCGAAATGAGAATGTCGGGAAGAACCTGGATGGGAGAAACGCGGCGCATATGGAATTATATGCGCGAGCCACCTTACATTTTCCGGCTTACATTTCCAGCGTCACATTTCCCTGGCGAGCTTGGTCCCGGTTTTTTTCGGCTGCTTGTCGAAGTAGGTCTTGACGCCGGAAAGGATGGCGCTGGCCAGTTTGTCCTGGTAGGCCTCGTCGGTCAGCTTCTTTTCCTCTTCCGGGTTTGAGATGAATGCGGTCTCGACCAGGATGGAGGGAATATCCGGCGCTTTCAGCACGGCAAAGCCTGCCTGCTCGACATGATCCTTGTGCAGGGTATTGATCTCGCCGATTTCCTTCAGCACATGTCTCGCCAGCTTGAGGCTGTCGTTGATGGTAGCGGTCTGCGACAGGTCGATCAGCGTGCGCTTGAGGAACTTGTCCTTGACGTCGATATTGATGCCGCCAATGAGGTCGGCCTCGTTTTCCTTCTTCGCCAGCCAGCGCGCGGCGGCGGAAGTGGCGCCGTTTTCGGACAATGCGAACACCGACGAGCCGCGCGCCTCCGGACGAATAAACGCATCGGCATGGATGGAAACAAACAGGTCGGCCTTTACGGCGCGCGCCTTGTTGACGCGATCATGCAGCGGGATGAAGTAGTCGCCATCGCGCGTGAGGTAGGCGCGCATGCCGGGCTCGGCATCGATTTTTTCCTTGAGCCGTCTGGCAACCGACAAGGTAATGTGCTTTTCATGGCTGCCGTTTGCACCTTTCGCGCCCGGGTCTTCGCCGCCATGTCCGGCATCGATGGCCACCATCATCAGACGGGCGAACTTGGGCGCGGCGGGTTTGGGCTTGTCTGCCTGAGCCGCCAGCGGTGCTGGCTGTTCCGGAGCAGGTTTGTTCAGCGCCAGCGATTGCGCCGGATCGGCCGGAGCCGCGCCGTACAGATCAATCACCAGCCGGTGTCCATATTCGCCCATTGGTTTCAGGGTAAATACGGAGGGGCGCACGGCCACTTTCATGTCCAGTACCAGCCGGGTGACGCCGGGCCGGTTGGGCGCGGCGCGCACGCTTGCGATATAGGGATCATCCGAACCGATGCCAGCGGATAAACCGGCAAGCGCCGTGCCGGGATTGACATCCTGAAGATCTATAACCAGACGTTCGGGATTGGCAAGCGTGAAAAAATTGAATGTGATGGGCGCATCGGATTCGAGCGTGATGCGCGTGTAGTCCGGTGAAGGCCACAGCCGCGCGGCGGAAAGGTTGACTGCCCATGCGCCGGTATTCAGCAGAACCAGAACAAACCATGCAATCAGCCGTCCTGTAAGCGTATTCAGAATTCCTTCCATGCCTGCATCTCCTTTCTGCCTTCTGGCGACAACGCTTCGATACACGCTGTTCGTCCCTCGCCTGTCACGCTCAACCGGATTTCAATATCCGGCCTGGGCAACAGGCCTTCGGCTTTCTCGGGCCACTCCACTAAACAGAGTGTGGTGGCATTGCAGTCATCCCTGAACCCTGCGTCCAGCCACTCTCTTGGATCAATCATCCGATACAAATCATAGTGTTGCAAGGTTAATTTAGATAAAACATAAGATTCGAGCAAGGTGTATGTGGGACTTTTGACACGCCCAGCATAGCCCAGCGCCCGCAAAATGCCCCTAACCAGGGTGGTTTTCCCCGCGCCCAGATCGCCTCTCAGATATACCACCCACCCGGGCTTCAATACCCGCGCAAGCCTTGCACCGAGCGCCAGCGTGGCCGCTTCATCGGCAAGCTCCATTGTTTTGACGGCGGTATCATCCGGCTTATGCATCGTCATGATTCAATCGATTATTCCGCACTGACACGCAGCATCCGAGGCTGGGCGCGCGAACTGGGGTTTTCCGGCATCGGCATCAGCGGCATTTCGCTTGATGAAGCGGAAAGACATTTGCTGCACTGGCTGGACAAGGGTTATCACGGTGACATGGATTATATGGCCGCGCATGGCACGAAGCGCACACGGCCGGATGATTTGCTGCCGGGCACGCTAAGCGTTATCAGTGCTCGTCTGCCCTACTGGCCTGCGAATGCGCGTGATGCAAACGAGGTGCTGGCCGATCCGTCACTTGGCTATGTTTCCCGCTATGCGCTTGGGCGGGATTATCACAAGATCCTGCGCGATCGCCTGCAAAAACTGGCTTCGCGCATCGAAGCAGCCTGTCTCGAAATCGGTCTGGGCCCGCTTCGATACCGTGTCTTCACCGATTCAGCCCCGGTGATGGAAGTCGCGCTGGCCGCACAGACCACGCTGGGCTGGCGCGGCAAACATACCCTGCTGTTGAATCGCGAGGCGGGCTCGTATTTCTTTCTGGGCGAAATTTATCTCGGCATGCCGCTCGAAGCAGAAGAACCCGCCAGCGCACACTGCGGCACCTGCACCGCGTGCCTCGACGTCTGCCCGACGCGAGCTTTCGTGGCGCCTTTTGTGCTGGACGCGCGGCGCTGCATTTCCTATCTGACCATCGAGCACAAGGGCAGCATTCCGGTCGAACTGCGACCGCTGATGGGCAACCGTATCTACGGATGCGACGACTGCCAGCTGGTGTGTCCGTGGAATCGCGATGCACCACATGCCGCGCTGCCTGACTTCGACCCGCGTCATGGGCTTGATGCGGCCAGCCTGGTCGAGCTTTTTTCCTGGGATGAAGACACTTTCCTCAAACGCATGGAAGGCTCCGCCATCCGCCGCATCGGGCACGAACGATGGTTGAGGAACATCGCGATTGCGCTGGGCAATGCCACCTCGGCGCCCGGAATACTCAACGCTTTGAACGAGCGCCGCAGCCATGCCTCGGAACTGGTGCGCGAGCATGTAGAATGGGCGCTTTCGCGACACCGTCCATCATGAGTTCCACTTCCCCCATCGGCGTATTCGACTCCGGCATCGGCGGCCTTACCGTGGTACGCGCGCTCATGGAGCGCCTGCCGTTCGAGAACATCGTCTATTTCGGCGACACTGCCCGCGTGCCTTACGGCGTGAAATCGGTGGAAACCATCACCCACTTCACCACCCAGATCGCGCAATTTCTGCTGGAGAAAGAGGTCAAGCTGCTCATCATCGCCTGCAACACCATGGCTGCCGTCGCCTCGCAGGTGGTGCGCGATCTATCCACCGTGCCAGTGCTGGACGTGATCGACGCCGGCGCGGTGGCGGCAAAGAACGGCAAGCGCATCGGCGTCATCGGCACGCCCACCACCATCAACAGCAATGCCTATGCCCGCGCCATCCACGATTACGCGCCGGAATCGCGCATCCATTCCCAGGCCTGCGCCCTGTTCGTGCCGCTGGTGGAAGAAGGCTGGCTGGAACACGACGTCACGCGTCTCACTGCAAAGGAATACCTGCGCCCGCTGCTGGCAGAACGGATCGACACTCTGGTGCTGGGCTGCACCCACTACCCGCTGCTGAAGCCGCTGCTGCACGAAGTGGCCGGCAAGGACGTGGCACTGGTGGACTCCGCCGAGGCCATGGCCGAACAGGCTGCCCGGGTACTGAGCGAAAAGGGCCTCGCCAATGCCGGCCCCACTCCGCCGCAATATGACTTTTACGTCACCGACGTGCCGCTGCGTTTCCAGACCATCGGCGAACGCTTTCTCGGCCGCACGCTGAGCAACGTGCATGTGGTGAAGTGGTAAGGCTCAAAAAGTTACCCTGACCCTGAGACCCATACCGTTCAGTCCATCCAGCAATTCCAGCCTGGCCTGGTGCAGATCGGCGATGCGTGTCACGATCGACAGGCCAAGCCCGCTGCCGGAAGTGTCTTCGCCGGCAATACGATGAAAACGCCGCAGGACATTTTCCCGTTCGGATACCGGGATACCCGGGCCCTGGTCCTGCACTTCAAGTGTGGTTCGCCCATGTTCCTTGCCGATCCTGATTTCGACTTCCGTTTCAGGCGGCGAATAGCGCACTGCGTTGTC
>CAYOJA010000058.1:0-10843 GCA_964404175.1 uncultured Thiobacillus sp.
CGAGTTTGTACGCTGGGCGCAAGCGAGGGCGCGGCATGCTTTGACGCCCAACGTTAAATGTCCATCCTAAATGACGCTTTATAAACCGTCATGATGGACTTTTCTTTTGAGAATATGCTAAAAATCATAACGTTGGTATTTTTTAGTACGTCCTAACATGAATACAAATACGTCATTTTCGCAGCCCCCGAAATTGCTTGATCAGGTGCGTGGCAAGATCCGCTTCAAGCATTACAGTATTCGTACAGAGCAGGCATATGTGGATTGGATTAGACGCTTTGTATTGCATTTTGACAAGCGGCATCCGTCTGATATGGGTGCGCGTGAGGTGGAGGTTTTTTTGACGCATCTTGCTGTGCAGGGCAAGGTGGCGGCGGCAACGCAAAATCAGGCCAAGGCGGCTTTGCTGTTTCTATATCGTGAGGTGTTGGGACAGGATTTGCCCTGGCTTGAAAATGTAGAGCAGGCCAAGGCACCAAAGCGGTTGCCGGTGGTGCTGACGCAAAGCGAGGTGCAGGCGGTGTTATCACGGTTGACCGGTACGCACTGGTTGGTGGCTGGCTTGTTGTATGGCTCGGGGCTGCGGATTATGGAAGCCCTGCGGCTGCGGGTAAAAGATGTGGAGTTCAAGCGTGGCGAAATTCTGGTGCGTGAGGGTAAGGGTTTCAAAGATCGGGTGACAATGTTGCCCGCCATGTTGATTGAACCGCTTGGGCTGCATCTAAAGCGGGTGCGTGAGTTACACGAGCAGGACGTAGCCGAGGGCTATGGCGAGGTCTATCTGCCGTATGCGCTGGAGCGGAAGTATCCGAATGCGGCGCGTGAATGGGGTTGGCAGTATGTGTTTCCATCCAGAACCCGTTCGGTTGATCCGCGTTCTGGTGTTGTGCGGCGGCATCATGTGCAGGATCAGGCGATACAACGTGCGATCAAGCAGGCTGTACGAGATGCAGGCCTTGTTAAACCAGCCACGCCGCACACCTTTCGGCATTCATTCGCTACGCATTTGCTGGAACGTGGCTACGATATTCGCACGGTGCAGGAGTTGCTGGGGCATTCGGATGTTTCAACCACCATGATCTACACCCATGTGCTGAATAAAGGTGGGCGGGGGGTGGTGAGTCCACTGGATGTTTGAATTCCCCGGCTTTCGGGCCACCCAAAATCCCCCGGCTCGCAGGCTCGCCACCCCCTTTATCAAGGGGGTAAGAAATCCCCCGCCCTTCGGGCGACCCCCTTTATCAAGGGGGTAAATATGTAGCCCCCCTTGATAAAGGGGGGTTGGGGGGATTTAATCCTGCCTGTTTAAGAAAACCGGAAATGATTCCTTGTCTCTGTCGATTCTCACCGGCAAGGCGATTTCAATAATCATGCATCCCCCTGCAATATTCCTCATGGGCCCCACTGCCAGCGGCAAGACTGGGCTGGCGGTGGAGCTGGTCAAGCGCTTTCCGCTGGAGATCATCAGCGTGGATTCGGCGCTGGTGTATCGGGGCATGGACATCGGCACGGCCAAGCCGGATGCGGAAACGCTGCGCATTGCGCCGCATCATCTGATTGATCTGATCGACCCGACCGAGTCGTATTCCGCCGCACGGTTCCGCGACGATGCGCTGAAGTTGATGGCGGAGATTGTGTCGCGCGGCAAGGTGCCGCTGCTGGTGGGCGGCACGATGCTGTACTTCAAGGCGTTGTGGGAAGGCCTGTCGGACATGCCGCAGGCGGATGCGGCACTGCGCGAGGAAATCGAACAGGATGCAAAGGCGCGTGGCTGGCCGGCATTGCATGCGGAACTGGCGAAGCTTGATCCGGCAACGGCGGCGAGGTTGAAGCCGACCGATGCGCAAAGAATTCAGCGGGCGCTGGAGGTGGTGCGGCTGACGGGTAAACCGATGGCAGATATCTGGGAAAGCCATCGCGGTGATGGACTGCCATATCGCGTGTTGCCTTTGGCGCTGGTGCCGTCGGATCGTTCGGTGCTGCACGAGCGCATTGCTCAGCGATTCGCGGACATGCTGGAAGCAGGGCTTGTCGACGAGGTGAAACGCTTGCGCGAGAAATATCCCTTGCATGCCGGCATGCCGTCGATGCGCTGCGTGGGGTACCGGCAAACGTGGGCATATCTGGAAGGCGAATATGACGAGAAGGAGCTGCTCAATCGCGGCATTTACGCCACCCGGCAACTGGCCAAGCGGCAACTGACCTGGCTGAGAGGCATGGACGCGGTAGAGGTGGATTGCCTGGCGGGGGATGTGGTGGAGCGGGTGGAAAGTTTGATTGGTGGGTTTCTGGATGACAGGCGTTGAATCCCCCGGCTCGCGGAGCTCGCCACCCCCTTTGTCAAGGGGGTGATGTTGTAGCCCCCCTTGATAAAGGGGGGTTGGGGGGATTTGAGTTCATCAATACGGGAGTGTTTATTCAAGTTCCCGCCAAATACGCTCACAAACTGCTTCAAATTCATCCATCACTTCTAGATTTGTAAACCGCAGTACTCGCAGGCCAAGCTGTTCAAACGTCTTTGTGCGGGTCACGTCATGATTCATGGCGTCTTTCTCATAGTGGCTGTCTCCATCGATCTCAATGACGAGTTTGAGACGGGCGCAATAAAAATCCGCAATGAATTCGCCAAGCGGTTTCTGCCGAAGAACGCGATGCGGAAATTCACTAAGAAACCGGAACCAGAGCTTTTGTTCGGGTTCCGTCATGTTGGCCCGTAACTCTCTGGCCTTTGTTTTAAGGTCGGCGCGATAGGGGATGAACTTGGGTTTCACTGGCATGAACCGGATTTAAATCCCCCCAACCCCCCTTTATCAAGGGGGGCTCGATTCAACCCCCTTGATAAAGGGGGTGGCGAGCCTGCGAGCCGGGGGATTTCTACACCCTTGATAAAGGGGTGGCACGAAGTGCCGGGGGATTTTGGGCGGTTGAATATGGGCGAGGCAGAATCAAACCGGCCACGCCTGCTTGCTGACCGCCACGGCCAGCATGTAGCCAAATACGGCCAGCGCGCCGATGAAGGCGAGGTTGCGCTGCAAGGCTGTCTTGCCGCGTTTCAATGCAATGGTTCCCAGCACGATGTAAGCCAGCAGAGCGATGATCTTGGCCATGATCCAGCCGTGGTCCAGCGGATTAAGTTGCGCGACGATCAGCATGCCGATGGCTGCCGCGAGCAGGATGGCGTCGTTGGTATGCGGCACGATCTTTACCCATTTTTTCTGGAGCATGGGCGAATCCGTCAGCCGCCAGGCGCCGCGCAGCAGGAACAGCGCGAGGGTGATGACGATGGTGGCGAGGTGGATGTGTTTCAGTAAAGCGTAGGTCATGTCAGTCCTTTTTCTCTGTGCTCTTTTCGGTCACTCGTGCGCGTGCGCCGCCATGCTCAAAGCGCAGGTCGAGTATGTCGTCGAGCTTGATCTGGCGGCTGTCGCGGATGACCTTTCCTTGCGTATCCCGTACCACGCTGTAGCCGCGTGCCAGCACGGCGTCGGGGTTGAGGTGGGCAAGGTGCGAGGCGATGCGGTTGACATCGGCCTTGCTGTTTTCCAGCTGCCGGTGCAGGGCTTGCCCCAGATCTTGCTGAAGGCTGAACAGCGTGGATTTCAATTCAAGCGGCGCGGGGCGCGAGGCAAGGAAGCGTGCCCGCAGCGCGGTATCGCGCAGCTGGCGGGTTTGCACGCTGCGCGCCATGGCCTGATGCATGCGGTGTGACAGATGCTGAAGCGTGCCGCGCTGGTGTTGCAGGCGCTGGGCAGGATGCACCAGGCGGCGTGACAGGAAATCGGCCTGCTGCGCGCGCGCGTTCAGCAGCCGGTGCAGCGGCCGGGCGATACGGTGCTGCTGCGTGACCAGTTTCTGCATCCATTCGTCGCGGCTGGCGCAAACCAGTTCCGCCGCAGCCGTGGGTGTCGGTGCGCGCAGGTCGGCGACGAAGTCGGCAATGGTGAAGTCGGTTTCGTGGCCCACGCCGGAAATGACCGCCACGGGACAGTCGGCGATGGCGCGGGCGACGATTTCTTCGTTGAAGGCCCACAGGTCTTCGATACTGCCGCCGCCACGGCAGACGATGAGCACGTCGCACTCCCTGCGTTCGCCCACGACACGGATGGCGTCGGCGATTTTTCTGCCGGCGCCTTCGCCCTGTACCGGCGTGGGATAAAGAACGACCGGCAGCCAAGGCGCACGGCGCCGCAGGGTGGTGAGCACGTCGCGCAGGGCAGCTGCTTCGGTCGAGGTGACGATGCCGAGTTTTTTCGGGAACACAGGCAAAGCACGTTTGCGCGCCTCGTCAAACAGGCCTTCCGCGCCCAATTTCTGCTTGAGTTTTTCAAACGCCTCGAACAGCGTGCCCAGTCCGGCGCGACGCATGACTTCGACCTGCAACTGGAATTCGCCGCGCGCTTCGTACAAAGTTGGCACGGCGCGCACTTCGATCTGGTCGCCGTTGGCGGGTTGCCAGTCGACGAACTGGTTGCGTCCGCGAAACATGGCGCAGCGCACCTGGGCGGTTGCGTCTTTCAAACTGAAGTACCAGTGACCCGAAGCCGCGCGGGTGAGATTGGAAATTTCACCTCCGATCCAGAGCAGAGGCAGGGCGGATTCGATGATGGAACGCGCCAGGCTGTTGAGCGCGGAAACCGTCAAAACAGGGCTTGACATGGCAGTATTTCCTCGCTCCTCCGCGTCATTCCATCCACCGGATAATTTGTTTTTCATCGAATTGTCACTAGGTGGCTGTGAATAAAGGGTATTTTTTAACCCGTTGAAATTAAAGAATAATTTTTTGCCTCAAGAATAGGCAGACATTAAAAAGTGTTTTGATTCAGGCAACTTAGGGTTATTCACGATTAGTTTTTCACAGATTTATCCACAGAAATTGTGGAGAACTCATCATTGGCCCGTGTGATGCGACAAAGTACTCGACCCAGCCTCGATAAATCAAGAATTAAAGTGCGCCGTGAAAAGCATGCGCTTGTCGAAAGCAGAGGTGCAAGATAAAGTCTCGGTCTTGTCAGTGCAATTCAATAACTACCTGGAGACACCTGCGTGTTAGCCATCATCGAGGCCGCCGGCTGGCCAATCTGGCCCCTGATTCTTGCATCCATCCTTGCTCTTGCCATCATCATCGAACGTTTTTACTCGCTGCGCGCGGCGGAAGTCGCGCCGCCAACCTTGTTGGCCAGCGTGGTCCAGCAGCTGAAGGGTCAGGGTCTGACAAATGAGATGCTGGTCAAGCTGGCGGCGGATTCGCCGCTGGGGCAAATTTTCGCGGCGGGCCTGCGCAACGTGAAAAGCTCGCGCGAGGTCATGAAGGAATCCATCGAGGAAGCGGGCCGCGCAGTGACGCACGATCTTGAGCGTTTCCTGACATCGCTGGGTACGATTGCCGCCATTGCGCCGCTGCTGGGCCTGCTGGGCACGGTGATCGGCATGGTGGAAATCTTCGGTTCGCAAACGCCGACTGGCGGCAATCCCGCCGTGCTGGCGCATGGTATTTCCGTCGCGCTGTACAACACGGCCTTTGGCCTGATTGTGGCCATTCCGGCCATGATCTTCTATCGTTTCTTCCGCGCCCGCGTGGATAACCTGTCCATCGAAATGGAGCAGCAGGCGATCAAGCTGGTGGAAGTGGTGCACGGAGAGCGGCTTTGAATTTTAAAAAGGGCTATCACCGCGAAGCGCCCGAGATCAATTTGATCCCGTTGATCGACGTGCTGCTGGTGATCCTGATTTTCCTGATGGTGACGACGACCTATGCGCGTTACTCGGAACTGAAGATCAACCTGCCCAGCGCGGCGGGAGAACAAAGCCCGCAAAAGCCGCAGTCGATCCAGGTCTCGGTTGATCCCGGCGGTCGTTATCAGATCAACGAGCAGAACGTGGATGCCACCACCGAGGCGCTGGTGAAAAGCATGAGCGGCATCGCCAAGGGCAATGCCGACATGGTGGTGGTGATCAGCGCGGATGCGAAGGCCAGCCACCAGTCCGTGATCAATGTCATGGAAGCCGCCCGCCAGGCCGGGCTGGCACGCATTACGTTCTCGACGCAGAGCGCGAATAACTGAATTTTCAATTTGGCAGGGGGCGCGTCTTGAACGTACAGGCCTTCTGGTCCCGAAAAGGCGTTTTCAATTTTCTGTTGTTGCCGCTATCGGCGGTGTTTCGTGTCGCCGGGGCGCTACGCCGCTGGCTGTATCTCAAAGGCCTTCTGTCTTCATCGCACCCCGGCGTGCCGGTGATTGTGGTGGGCAACCTGAACGCGGGCGGCAGCGGCAAAACGCCGTTTGTCATCTGGCTGGTGGAATGGCTGAGATCGCAGGGTCATTGCCCCGGCGTAATCAGCAGAGGCCATGGGCGTGACGATGCCGCTGTCCGCAGTGTCGCTTCCGGCAGTCTGGCATCGGAGGTTGGCGACGAGCCTTTGCTGGTTTTTCAGAAAACCAGCGTTCCCGTGGCGGTGGGTGCAAATCGTCTGGATGCGGCTCGCCTGCTGCTGGCTAAAAACCCCGGGGTGGATGTCATCGTGTCTGACGATGGCTTGCAGCATTACCGGCTGCGGCGCAATCTCGAACTGGTGCTGGCGGATGCGAAGAACCTGTTCGGCAATGGCTGGCTATTGCCGGCTGGCCCGTTGCGCGAACCGGTTTCAAGATTGAAGGAAGCTGACGGACTTATCCTGACCGAGCGCGATGGCGCGACAGAACAGTTTTCGGCCGGCATTCCCGTGTTTAGCGTGCGGCATGAGCCAGCGGGTTTTGTAAATCTGACAAACGGCAGTCATGCTGCTTTCTTGCCGGAGGCGTGTGGCGGGAAAGTGGAAGCCGTGACCGGAATCGCACGGCCGGATAGCTTCTTCAATTTATTGACTAAACTGGGAATCAACCACCAGCCCCGGGCTTTTACAGACCATTATCAGTTCAAGGCTGGTGACATAGAGCAAAGCGCAAGGGTAGTGATGACGGAAAAGGACGCGGTAAAATGCAGGGCATTCGCCGGGCCGGACTGGTGGGCGCTTGAGTTGAAGCTTGTCCCCGGAGCCGGGCTGGACGATTGGTTGAAGGACAGGCTTGCCTCTTTCAAGTAAGGCGCCTTGAATGACGGATTCCGAAAATTGTTGAAACTGATAATTGGATAAATGAGTTCAGGAACCAGCCCCATCGGATTTGACCGCAGAACGCTGGAGCAGGCGGCATCGGTCGAGCGTCGCCAGGGACCGGTGCTGGACAGTCAGGGCTACTGGTGGCCGGAGCGGCGTGAAGTCGTCATTCAGTTTCTGACCCGCTACATTTTCTGGGCGCTGGGCAGTCTGTTCTTCCTGACGGTGGATGGCTATCAGCCGCTGGTTCTTTCGCTTGTGGCGCTGCTGGTTGTCTATGGCATTTATTTCGTCCTGAACAGCCTGCTGTTCTGGATGGCCATGCGCAATCTGGATGTGACCGCGCTCAGGGTGGGCATGCTGCTGGACATGTTCATGGTGACCATCAGCGTGATTCATGATCCGTATCCCGTGCCGCCTTCGGCACTGGCTTACCTGATGGTGATTTTTGGCAATGGCATGCGCTATGGCATGCGGCCGTTTGCCGAGTCGGCCGTGGCGGCCACCATGGGCATGGTGCTCTGCTACGGCATCCGTTACCGGCTGGGCGGATTTGCCGTCACGCCGGCCGATCTTTTTTATGGCCTGTTCTGGATCATGCTGGTGCTGTATGCCTTCATGCTGATGGGGCAAGTGGACAAACAGCACAAGCTGCTGGATTACCGGAGCAAATATGATTCCCTGACCGGCCTGTTGAATCGCAGCGGTTTCATCGAGCTGGCGGAAACCAGACTGGGCGAAGCAACGGATCATGCGCCACAGACCTTGTTGTTTGCGGACCTGAATGCATTCAAGAGCATCAATGATCGTTTCGGCCATGCCGCGGGCGACCGTGTGCTGCTGGAAATTGGCCGGATACTGAAGGAATCGACCGATTCGGAACTGGTGGGCCGATGGGGCGGCGACGAGTTTGTCGTGCTGCTCAGGCATGGAGAATCAATGGTGCAGACCGTGATGAACCGGATCGAGGAGCGTACCTCGCTCTGGGCGCGGGGCAATGGCCTGCCCGTCAGCCTCAGCCTGGGTGTTGGCCACGCGCCCAAGGATGGAACCGATCTTGATACCCTGCTGAGCGTGGCGGATATCAAGCTTTATCAGAACAAGGCGGAGCAGTAACCCGATGGAAAAAATACTCGATATTCTTGTTTGTCCGGTTTGCAAGGGACCGCTGGTGCTGCAACGCGACCGGTCGGAATTGATTTGCTCGCCCTGCCGGCTGGCCTATCCCATCAAGGACGGCATCCCGGTCATGCTGCCGGAAGAGGCGCGCACTTTGCCAGCGGAAGAAGAAGTGCATAAGTGAAATTCCGGGTTGTCATTCCGGCGCGCTACGCATCTTCCCGGCTGCCGGGTAAACCGTTGGCCGACATCGCCGGCAAGCCCATGGTGGTGAGAGTGGCGGAGCGCGCGGCTCAGTCAGGCGCTGCGGATGTCATCGTCGCCACCGATGACGAACGTGTGCAGCAGGCAGTGGAAAGTGCTGGTTTTCGCGCGGTGATGACTTCTCCCGATCATGCTTCCGGAACCGACCGGCTTGCCGAAGTGGCGGAAATTCTGGGTTGCGCGGAGGATGACATCCTGGTCAATGTTCAGGGCGACGAACCCATGATTCCGCCCGCGCTGATACGGGATTGCGCCCTTGCGCTGACCGTGCATGAAGCCGCCGCCATTGCAACGCTTGCACATCCCGTGCATGACGAGGCCGATTTCCGCAATCCCAATGTCGTCAAGGTGGTCACGGATAAAGAGGGATATGCCCTGTATTTCTCGCGCGCGCCCATTCCCTGGCCACGCGACGCATTCGCGGCTGGGCAAAGCGTTCCGCAGGACATGCCCATACTCAGGCATATCGGACTTTATGCCTACCGTGCCTCGTTTCTGGGCGCTTTTGGCAGTCTGGCTCCCGCGCCGCTGGAGCGTTTCGAAATGCTGGAGCAGTTGCGGGCGCTGTGGCATGGCTACCGTATCGCGGTCGCCGTGGCGGCGGAGCCCCCGGGGCTGGGCGTGGATACGCCCGAAGACCTGGCGCGCGTTCGCGGCCTGTTCTGAAACTGAATTTCAGACCTTTATCCACGAATAAAAAAAATTGAGTTCGCCGGTCAGGGCGCTTGCAATACTCTTACGCCTTCAAAATTGACCGGCAAACAAGGAAATAAACATGCGTCTGATTCTTCTGGGCGGCCCCGGTGCGGGCAAGGGTACACAAGCCAACTACATCAAGGAAAAGTTCAACATTCCGCAGATTTCCACGGGCGACATGTTGCGCGCCCACGTCAAGGCGGGCTCCGAGCTGGGCGTGAAAGCCAAGGCGATCATGGATGCGGGCGGCCTGGTGTCCGACGACATCATCATCGGCATGGTGAAGGAGCGCCTGACCCAGGACGACTGCAAGAACGGCTATCTGTTCGACGGTTTCCCCCGGACCATTCCCCAGGCCGAGGCCATGAAGGCCGCCGGCGTGCCGATCGACTACGTGGTCGAGATCGATGTCGCCGATGAGGAAATTATCAAGCGCATGTCCGGACGCCGTGTGCATGTGGCTTCGGGCCGCACTTACCACGTCGTGTTCAATCCGCCCAAGGTGGCCGGCAAGGACGACGTGACCGGCGAAGACCTGATCCAGCGTGACGACGACAAGGAAGAAACCGTGAAGAAGCGCCTGGACGTGTACCACGCGCAGACCGAGCCGCTGGTGAAGTATTACGGCGACTGGGGCAAGAGCGGCCAGGCTGGCGCGCCCAAGTATGTGAAGGTGCCAGGCGTCGGCAAGGTGGATGAAATCCGTGATGCCGTGTTCAAGGGCCTTGGCGCATAAGAGATTCGCAATCTGACGGTCATGAGCGGCAACAGGATTCCGGATTTCACCGATTCCGAGCGCTGGGTCGTTTCCAGCGCGCTCAAGGAGCGCTATGGCAAGGAAATCGAAACGCAGGATGTGGAAACCGAAATCCGCGTGTTTCCGGATGACCGCGAACTGACTGTGTGTCCCGGGATTTACTGGGAAGACGAGACGGGCTGTCATTTCATCGTCTCGAAAACCGGCGAATCGCGTTACCGCTGCATGTTCTTCTACCGGGTATTGCGCCGTTATGGCACCGGCAAGGATGAGTACGACAACCTGGGTGATTGCATCATCAGCCTGTTGCGTGTCCAGGCGGACCACGCGTCCACCGGCGAGGGCAAGGATGCCCCATATTGATATTTGAATTTGAACGCCAGCCATTGTCTGGCGTTTTTGTTTTGAACTTAAGGAGAGAGCAAACATGGCGAAAAAAATGAACGCCTTCTACGCGCAGTCCGGCGGCGTGACCGCCGTCATCAACGCCTCGGCCTGCGGCGTGATCGAAACAGCGCGCAAGCACAAGGACAAGATCGGCAAGGTCTATGCCGGCCGCAACGGCATCATCGGCGCGCTGACCGAAGACCTGATCGACACCACCAAGGAATCCGCCGCCGCCATCGCCGCGCTGCGTTCCACGCCGTCGGGCGGTTTCGGTTCGTGCCGTTTCAAATTGAAGTCGCTGGAAGCCAACAAGCGCGAGTACGAGCGCCTGATCGAAGTGTTCAAGGCGCACAACATCGGCTATTTCTTCTACAACGGCGGCGGTGATTCGGCCGACACCTGCTTCAAGGTTTCGCAATTGTCCGAGGCGATGGGCTATCCGATCCAGGCGATCCACGTGCCCAAGACCGTCGACAACGACCTGCCGATCACCGACTGCTGCCCGGGCTTCGGCTCGGTCGCCAAGT
>CAYOJA010000059.1:0-10497 GCA_964404175.1 uncultured Thiobacillus sp.
CCGCCGCCTAGCTCGTGAATCTTGTCCTGCAGACCGACTACCAGAGTGTGGTAATGCTGGAGATGCTGCTTGATGTCATTGAGTTCGAGGCTTTGCTCGAACAGCCGTTCCGCCAATACTTCTTTTGCGGGCAGGGTGCGGTCCATCACCCTTCTGCGGAAAGCATCCTGCTTGATTTTCTGGGTGCGCTCGAAAAGACCGCTGTCTTCCAGTTGGAGGTCGGGGTAGAGCAGCAGCAGTTCTTCCGAAGTAATCGTTCCGTCAAAGGAATGCAGCCCGCCATCCTTGATGCGCTTTTGCAGCGCGGCGCGGGAAACGCCAAGAATCCTGGCGGCGCGGGAAATGGCAAGTTGCTGTGACATGGAAGCCTGGACGAAACGAGTTTTCTTATCTTGTGCCGAGATTCCGCAGCATGCAAGCGTATCAGGTGTTGCTGATACGGTCGTAATACCTGGCCCGGTACATGATGCGTTTCTGTCCGGCGGTATCAACGAATCCTGTCCGGTCATGCAACACGTTATTGCAGATCAAACCCATGCCGGCTTCCATCCGATGTCGGAATATCCAGGGCAGCTCCCTCGCCAGCAGTTTTTCGATGGCAGCAACCGCGGCCTGGGTGGCGTCATCCTGCTTCCAGGCGATGGAACGGGTGCGGGCGGTATAACGCATGTGCAGTTGTCCGCCGGGCAGCGTGGAAAACACCGGACCGGTTTCAGTGTCGCGCGCGATGCCGTTTTCGTCCATGCGAGGCGGGATGGACATGGCGTCTTCCTGCATGAGCGCACGGATGTAATCAGGGTTTTCGTCTCGCAGCAGCAGATACAGAATTTCGTGGTCCAGCAGGTCATTGATGCCGCCTTCCGCGGCGGGCGCGGCGCAGTGCAGCATCATGCCGAGAATCCAGCGGCCGGGCGGATTGTAGTAACCGTCGGTATGCCAGCGGATCGGGCGATCCGTGTAGGGGATGAACTCGCCCTTTTTCTCGCCGTTTTCGGCAACGGTCAGCGTGGTGATGTCATCCTCGTCCGCCATCAGGTTTGCGTCCAGGCGTTCCAGGCCGAACTGCCTTCCCATCAGGCGGGGAATATCCTTGTCCTGGCCCAGATCGGGACCGGCGTAAACCGCCATGTTGGTCTTGCGGCAGCGCTCCAGCAGCGCGGCGTGTTCGGAGGGCGTAAGTGATTTTGGGTTGGCGACTTCCACCACCAGGTCTCCCACGGTTTGTGGATAGCCACGCAGTTTGGCATCACGCCATGCAGCGTAAGCCGGATTATCCGGGTGGAAGGGACTGTCGGGATGTATCACTCAGCCACTGTGCTTCGGGTAAAACGCTTCGACCTGTTTCTTGATGGGGCCGAGAAACGCGGGCGCTTCGATCTCGATGATCTGGTCGGCAATCCAGGATTGGTCATGTGCTTCCATGACCTCGCGGATGCATCCGGCCAGATAGCGCTTGACGGGGAAGTCCGGGTTTTCAGGGTCGAAATCGAAGGTGGCGTAGTCGTTCCAGCGCTGGTTGAATTTGTTGAGGATGGCCTCGACGTAGGGATGGTCGGGGTCATTCATTACGTCATGAATGTTGGACTCCAGAATTTCCGCCATTTTCACGCCCAATGCGCCAATAAGTTCGGCACGCTCCTCGTCGTCGATGCGGCCATGCACCATGCGGTCGACAATCTGCACCATGTAAGCAATCAATTCCGCCAGCAGCGTAAAACCCCGTTGTGGCGTGATGATGTCGTAATCCGCGTTGGAAAGATTGATCACGGCCTTGTCGGCAAGTTTCCAAAGCGTGATGGCAAAAGCCGATGCCTGTTCCTGCGGGCCGCGGGGGTCGTCGCCTTCGCGGAACCAGCTGGTTTTGACGCGTATGCCGCTCATTTCATTCTCCTGTTGCGACTGGGCGCGATGGGTCGGTAATCCATTCACTCCATGAACCTGGATAAAGTCGCGAACCAGACAGGCCGGCAGCTTCCATGGCCAGAATGTTGTGGCAGGCGGTGACACCCGAGCCGCACATATGGATGACCTGATGCGGCGCCGCGCCTTTTAATAACGCCTGATACTGCTCGCGTAGCGCTTCGGGAGGCAAAAACGTGCCATCGATATCGAGGTTTTCCTCGAAAGGCCAGTTGATGCTGCCCGGTACATGGCCCGCGATGGGGTCGAAGGGTTCATATTCGCCGGAAAAACGTCGGTCAGGGCGTGCATCCAGCAGGCGCGATTTTTTGTCGGAAAGCGATTCCATGACTTCTTCCACCGAGGCCCACTGGCTGCGCTCGGGCAGGCAGGCACAGGATGCGCTGTGAACATCGACGGGTGCCTCCTTGGCGATAGGGCGCTTCTCCCGCTGCCACTTCGGGTAGCCGCCATCGAGCAGGGCGACATCGGGATGTCCTAGCCAGCGCAGCAACCACCACATGCGCGCCGCCATGGAACCGTAACTGTCGTCATACACTACGACCTGGCGATTGACGCCCACGCCCCAGCGGCAAAGCTTTTCAGTCAGCACCCTGGGCTCGGGCATTGGATGGCGTCCGGTCCCGGAACCAACAGGGCCGGAAAGATCCTCTTCCAGATGCACATACCGCGCGCCCGGAATATGGCCTTCCTCATAAGCGCGCCGGCCACCTTCCGGATCGGTCAGGGTGAACCGGCAGTCAAAGACGATCCAGTTGGGATTGCCCAACTGGGCGGCCAGTTCCTGGGTAGAGATCAGTGTCGTGTAGCTCATCGTGTGCGGTCAGCCTGAAAAAAATCGCCCGCCACCATGATTCAATGGTGGCGGGCGATTGGATGCGGTCACTTCTGCCTGATCAGTAACCACCCTTGCCATAGGGCTTGGGCAAGCCGGCGATGCGCACGGCCTGTCGGGCGGGCTGGTTGGGGAACAGGGCGTACAGATCCTTTTTCCAGTCGTGGCCTGGGTGGTCATCATCCAGTTCCTTCAGCATATTGCGGAAGTTGGGGGTCTGGCCATCGGTTTTATATTTGTCACGCAGCCAGCGGATGACCAGCCAGTGATCATCGGTCAGGGTGATGTTTTCCTTCTCGGCCAGAATGGGGCAAATTTCGTCGTCGTATACGGGCTCCAGCAGAAAATCCTCGTCGCCGGTTTCCAATTCTTCGCCGTTGTACATGACTCCCATGGTTTGACTCTCCTATTTGACTTTGTTGAACAAAAAATTAAACCGCGTCGATCGCGCCGACGGCGGTGATGGATTTGTGGGGGATAAATATCCCGCATCCCAGTTTGCGGTGCAAGCCCAATCCCTGCTGTTGCACCCGGATGGCATGCTCGATGGGCAAGCCATGCAGCATCAGGCTGTAACCAGTGGCTATTTTCTCACCATCGAAGAATTTTTGGGGCTTCCCGCAAATAAACCGGCTGCTGATATTCATGCTGTCCAGTTGACCAATAATGTCCTTGGTAAAGATTTTCTCGTCTTCACTGCCTGTGCAGACAGTGTGTGCATACAGGGGGGTATGCTGGGTGAGTGGCTTGAGTTTGCTGGCGCCGAGGGAAAGCGTATGGCCGCTGACAATAAATGCATGGCCGGACAGTTGTGCCAGATCATTCAGGCGTGCGGCGGGGCTGCGCAATACAAGCTTGGCGCGATGGTTCAGGATCATTTCGCCGCCGCCAGTATGAATGCCAAGAACTGGGTGGATGCCGATGGTTTCATCATCAGCCAGCCAGGGGGCGAGTGTGAGCAGCCCCTGATACAGTGTCCAGGCATGGTCCATGGGCAATGCATCGCCCTTCAGTTCGAACTGAATATCTGACACGGCGGAGACATCAATATCCTTGGCTTCCGCATGGTCCTCATAGAGCCAGCCTATTTTGATTCTCCCTCGCCCTCGGGGCCTGTTTGCCCCTCATGCTGTTTTGCCCAGTCGAGCATGGCTTGTCCCCAGCGTTTCGCGGTAAACGGGTCAATATCAAAGATGGTGAAACGCTTGATCTCGCGAATGCGGACTCTCAGCGTGACATAGTCGGCGCGGTGGTTCACATGCTGGAGCTCGATTTCCTGCCGGTAGGGCGAAGCTGTGAATTTATCCAGACTGGAGATGCCGGTTTCATCCATGATGGTATTCAGGCGACCTGTTTTAAATTTTAAGAAAATGAATGGAAACAAGCAGGTAAAACAAGACGCTCGCTACAAACATCTACCCAACGGGTATGGCGCCATTCAATATTGTTATCAAACCCTAGAATTCAATAATAGAGAGTGCTAATATTTTTCTTTTCCGGAGTTTGGCAGTTGTTGCATCAACTGGAAACAGCCGGAAGGGGAAGTTGCATATAACCCATTTGGGTAGGTTTTATTAACCCATCCTGATGATGGTGCCCCTGGAAACGAGGGGGTTACTATTGTCGTTGCGGTTATGTAGGGCAGTTGCTTGCGGTTCTTTGCGGGCAATCGGGCATTGATCCCGCCTGATTTGGTGTAACGAAGCTGTTCTGAAAATCGTAAATTCACATGTGAGTTTTAACTGATTTGAATTCTGAAATGGAGAGTTAACATGGCAAAGAAAATGTACGATACGCCCATGCTCGACCAGCTGGAAAGCGGCCCGTGGCCCAGCTTTGTAACCGGTCTCAAGCGCCTGGCAAAAGATAATGACATGATGGTTGACCTGCTGGGTCAACTGGAAGCTTCCTACAAGACCAAAAAAGGTTACTGGAAGGGCGGTACGGTCGGCGTGTTTGGTTATGGCGGCGGCGTGATTCCCCGTTTCACCGAGCTCAAGGACGAAAACGAAAAGCCCCTCTATCCCGATGCGGCAGAATTCCATACCCTGCGCATCCAGCCGCCCGCTGGCATGCACTACGACACCAAGACCCTGCGCTGGATGTGCGACGTGTGGGAAAAGCATGGCTCCGGCCTGATCGCTTTCCACGGCCAGTCCGGCGACATCATGTTCCAGGGCATCAAGACCGAGAACGTGCAGCCTGCGTTTGACGAGTTCAACGAAAACGGTTTCGACCTTGGCGGCGCCGGTCCCGCGCTGCGTACTTCCATGTCCTGCGTTGGCGCAGCCCGCTGCGAAATGTCCTGCTATGACGAAGCCCGCGCCCTGCGCACCGTCATCAACAATAACCTGGACGACATGCACCGTCCGGCCTTGCCGTATAAATTCAAGTTCAAGTTTTCCGGTTGCGGTAATGACTGCGTGAATGCCATCCAGCGTTCCGACATGGCTACCCTGGGTACCTGGCGCGACAACATGCAAGTGAACGAAGAGCTGGTGAAAGCCTGGGTTGCCAAGAATGGCAAGGGTGAACTCGTCAACCAGGTCATCAGCATGTGCCCAAGCAAGGCCCTGTCGCTGAAGAAAATTGGCAGCGAGAGCAAGGCTGACGGCGTAGTCGCGGTCAAGGTCGATGCAGAAGATTGCATGGAAATCGACAACCACAACTGCGTGCGCTGCATGCACTGCCTGAACGTCATCCCCGGCGGCCTGCTGCCCGGCAAGGACAAGGGCGTCACCATTCTGGTTGGCGGCAAGGGCGTGCTGAAAATTGGCGCCACCATGGGCACCGTGGTCGTTCCGTTCATGAAGCTGGAATCCGACGAAGACTTCGAGAAGCTGGGCGAAATGGCCCGCAATATCCTCGACTTCTTTGCCGAAAACGCGCTGGAGCACGAGCGTACCGGCGAGATGATCGACCGCATTGGTCTGGTCAATTTCCTGGAAGGCATTGGCCTTGAAGTTGACCCCAACATGATCGCTCAACCGCGTTCCAACCCCTATGTCCGCATGGACGACTGGGAAGAAGAAGCGGCCAAGTGGGAAGAGCGCAAGAGCGCCTGACCGGCGGATTGTTAAGGGCTGCATGGGCAAACGGTTGCCCGTGCAGCAGGTTTTAAATACTGGAGGTTACTGACATGGCTGATTTGCGTCCCCCGATCGAAAGCGGCGCACCCGACCCGATGCCCTACATGCATCCGGTCATGAAAAAGAACTATGGCAAGTGGGTATTCCACTCCCATCCCAAGCCCGGTGTCCTGTTCCACCGTGCCGAGAGCGGCGACGCGATCTGGACGGTCAAGGCCGGTACCCAGCGTCAGATGGACACCTACACCATCCGTGAACTGTCCGATATCGCTGACAAGTTCGGCGACGGTTACGTGCGTTTCACCGCGCGTTCCAACATTGAATACATGGTGGCTGACGAAGCCAAGGTCGAGCCCCTGATCAAGGCGCTCAACGACGCCGGCTACCCGGTTGGCGGCACTGCCAACTCCGTATCCATGATCGCTCACACCCAGGGCTGGCTGCATTGCGACATCCCCGGTACCGATGCTTCCGGCGTGGTGAAGGCGCTGATGGACGAGCTCTACGACGAGTTCATCAAGTGCGAAATGCCCAACCGCGTGAAGCTGTCCACCTCCTGCTGCGAGATCAACTGCGGCGGCCAGGCTGATATTGCCATCATCGTGCAGCACACCAAGCCGCCGAAGATCAACCACGACCTGGTTGCCAACGTGTGCGAACGCCCGGCTGTCGTGGCCCGCTGCCCGGTGGCTGCGATTCGCCCCGCGCTGGTGAACGGCAAGCCCTCTCTGGAAGTGGACGAGAAGAAATGCATTTGCTGCGGCGCCTGCTACCCGCCCTGCCCGCCGATGCAGATCAACGATCCCGAGCATTCCAAGATCGCGATCTGGGTTGGCGGCAAGAACTCCAATGCCCGTTCCAAGCCCACCTTCCACAAGCTGGTGGCTGCCGGTCTCCCCAACAACGCGCCGCGCTGGCCCGAAACGGCTGAAGTGGTCAAGAATATCCTGCGTGTTTACAAGGAAGATGGCCGTCCCTGGGAGCGCATGATCGACTGGATCGACCGCATTGGCTGGCCCCGTTTCTTCGAGAAAACCGGTTTGCCCTTCACCAAGTATCATATTGATGACTGGCGCGGTTCTCGTGTAAACCTGAACGCCTCCAACCACATTCGCTTCTAAGCGGGTTGGATGTAAGACATGCCCGCCGGCCACCGGCCCGCGGGCATGACATTATCAAGAACATTTGAGATTGCTCGGATTAGGCATGAAATTTTCGATTATGGTAAGTGAGGGGCCCTATACCCATCAGGCAACCGACTCCGCCTATCAGTTTGCCAAGGCGGCGCTGGCCAAGGGCCATGAAATCATGCGGGTGTTTTTCTATCATGACGGCGTCAACAATGGCACCCGTCTGACCGTGCCCCCGCAGGATGACCGTCATATCGTCAACCGCTGGTCGGAACTGGGGACGCAAAACAACATCGATCTGGTGATCTGTATCGCTGCCGCGCAGCGCCGCGGCTTGCTGGACGAAAATGAAGCCAAGCGCCAAGGCAAGAATGCCGACAATATCGCGCCGGGCTTTCGCATTTCCGGTCTGGGTCAGCTGGTTGAGGCCGGTATCCAGTCGGATCGTCTGGTAGTGTTTGGTGACTGATCAGTTTAGGGATAGAGAATAATGTCTGACGATATGGATTTCGAAGAAGGCGGCACGGTTAAAAAGTTCATGTTCGTGAACCGCAAGGCGCCTTACGGCACCATCTATGCGCTGGAAGGCCTGGAAGTTGTGCTGATTTCCGCTGCGTTTGATCAGGATGTCAGCCTGGCATTTCTGGATGATGGCGTGTTCCAGCTGGTCAAGGGTCAGAAGACCGATGGTGTGGAAATGAAGAATTTCTCTCCCACCTACCGCGCGCTGGAAGGCTACGACATCGAGAAGCTTTATGTGGAACGCGAATCACTGGAAGCGCGAGGTTTGTCAGAAGATGATCTGCTGGTTGATGTCCAGGTCATGTCCGCCGCTGAAATGGGCGACATGATGTCCCAGCAGGATGTCGTGATCAGTTTCTAAGGCGAAAAGAAAATGCTGCATATTGTGAACAAATCCCCGTTTGATACCAATGCGCTGGCTGGCGTGTTGCGTGTTGCCAAGAAAGACGGTAGTGCCGTGCTGTTGATTGAAGATGGCGTTTATGCCGCCACCAAGAACAGCGCGACTGAAGCGAGCCTGAAGGCGGCTGGCATGCCGGTCTATGTCCTGCAACCCGACGCGGATGCGCGCGGTCTGCAGAACAGGCTCATGGATGGCGTGAGCATGGTCGATTACGGCGGTTTTGTGGATCTGGTTGCCGGGCACGACAACGTTCAGTCCTGGTTATAAGTATTCCGCATCAATAAATTTTGCGGGAACAAATTTTTACTGATTCTTTCGAGAGGAGTTGAATCATGGCACTTGAAGTAAATGGCACCACTATCGAGACCGATGAAGAAGGTTTTCTGGTCAATCTGAGCGACTGGAACCCTGACGTAGCGGCCGAACTGGCCAAGGGCGAAAACGTTGAGATGACGGATCAGCACTGGGAGGTCATCAACTTCCTGCGCGAATACTATGACGAGTATCAAATTGCTCCCGCCGTTCGCGTACTGACCAAGGCCATTGGCAAGAAGCTCGGTCCGGACAAGGGCAACAGCAAATACCTGTACGACCTGTTCCCCTACGGTCCCGGCAAACAGGCTTGCAAGATCGCCGGCCTGCCCAAACCCACCGGCTGTATCTAAGCTCCGGCTTAGCGTTAGGCAAGAAAGCGGCAGCCGTAAGGTTGCCGCTTGTTCCAAGTATTCTCAAACGGAAGATGGCTGACTCATGTCCACGCTTTCTCTGATTTATGTTGTGTTGTTTTATGCGGCCACCCTGTTGCTGGTTGTCGGGCTGGGGATGAAAATTGCCCAGTATGCCCGTACGCCTGCGCCGCTGAAGATTCCAACCACCCCCGCGCCAACAACGTCGTCCGGGGTGGCGTTCCGCATGGCTCGCGAGGTCGTGCTGTTTGAAAGCCTGTTCAAGTCCAGCAAATGGACCTGGATATTTGGCTGGATGTTTCATCTGGGGCTGTTTCTCGTTCTGGTTCGTCACCTGCGCTATTTCATCGCGGATGTGCCGGGCTGGCTGAATGCTGTACAGCCTTTTGGTAAATACGCCGCGTTCATGATGGTGGCGGGACTGGGTGGTCTGCTGGCGCGCCGTTTTCTGGTTGATCGCGTCCGTTACATCTCCACGCCTTCCGATTACCTGCACCTGCTATTGCTTATTGGCATCGGAATGTCCGGTGCGATGATGACCTTTGTTGCCCACACAGACATTGTGGCACTCAAAATGTTTGCATTGGGTTTGATGCGTTTCGCCCCCCAGCCCGTTCCCGAAGACCCAGTTCTGCTTGCGCATCTGACCATGGTTGCCGTGCTGATGATCATTTTTCCGATCAGCAAGCTGTTGCATGCGCCAGGCGTATTTTTCAGCCCCACCCGCAACCAGGCGGACAACCCCCGTGAGCGCAGACATCTGGCTGACTGGGCTGCCCAGCTTGAGAAATAAGACAGGAGACTTGCGTGGCTGCACCGGAATTTGAAGTTGCCAAGCTGACTGGCGAAATTAATGTTCCCAAGTTGCGTGAAGGCGCGATGGCGGGCATCAAGGCCTATGTCGCCAATGAAAAAATCCAGACGCCACTGGGCTACCCGGGCGAGCTGGTTGAAGATTGGCATGACCGGGCAATTGGCAAGATGGGCGAACTGCTCAAGAAGTATCGTTCGCTGCAAGTGTTCATGGATGCCTGCGTGCATTGCGGCGCCTGCACCGACAAGTGCCATTACTATCTGGGTACGAGCGATCCCAAGAACATGCCGGTGGCGCGCCAGGAACTGATGCGCCAGGTTTACCGCCGCCATTTCACGTTTGCCGGCAAATATTTCCCCAAGCTGGTAGGCGCCAAGGACCTGACGAAGGAAATTCTCGACGACTGGTACAGCTACTACTACCAGTGTTCAGAGTGCCGCCGCTGCTCGGTTTACTGTCCCTATGGCATTGACACCGCCGAAATCACCATGGCGGGCCGCGAGATTCTGGACAGCGTGGGCATCGGCCAGAAGTACAGCAACGAGATTCTTGGCAAGCTGCATCGCATCGGCAACAACCTGGGACTGCCTGGTCCAGCTATCATTGATACGCTGGAAGGTCTTGAAGAAGACGTGCTGGAAGATACCGGCATCCCGGTCAAGTTTCCGCTCGATGTGGAAGGCGCGGAAGTCATGCTGGTGACGCCGTCCGCCGACTTTTTCTCCGAGCCGCATGTGGAATCCCTGATCGGTTACGCCAAGGTGTTCCATGCGGCGGGCATCAACTGGACGCTGTCTTCCAAGGCCTCTGAAGCCGGCAACTTTGGCCTGTTTATTGGCAGTTACGAGAACATGCGCAAGGCGGCCTTGCGCATCCGCGATGCCGCGCTGGATCTTGGCGTCAAGCGTGTAGTGGTAGGCGAATGCGGTCACGCATGGCGTGTGGCATACAGCTTCTGGAATACGCTGACCGGCGTGGGCGATGGTGCGGATGACGAGTTCGCGAAAAAGCTTCAGGCCCAGCTTGATCACAACTATCCGCAACCCGCGCATATCTGCGAAGTGACGCATGACCTGCTCAAGCGCGGGGTGATCAAGG
>CAYOJA010000060.1:0-10323 GCA_964404175.1 uncultured Thiobacillus sp.
CAATGTATTGATTTGAAGAAGGTCTTCTGGACGTAGCGGCAAATTGTGCTGCATTTCCAATGCAATGCAGATTTCCATGACAGCCAGGCTGTCCATATCCAGTTCTTTCATTTCAATGTCGCACAATCCTTGTGTATATGCGCCCTCCAGATTTTTGTTCTGCAACGTAAATACACTGGCATGCCGCAATATATCCGTAATGGTTCTTCTGCTTTCCGTATGTTTCACATGCCTCTCCTTAACCTTGTGCGGAGGATGAGCCTTTTGTGTGGGATGAAATCAATGCCTCACATTGGTCTATTAACTTGCTGATTCTTTCGGGTTGTGGGGACATTTGATTCATGGATGCAAAGTCTTGCGCCTTTTGTGTAAAAGAAGGTTCATTCAGTAGCCTTTTGATCAGTTTCTTGAAATTAACAACTTTGGCTTCCTGATGGACCCACAGGCCAGCGCCTAGTTGTTCGACTCTTCGCGACGTGCTTTCCTGCTCTCCCTGCATCGGTAGCAGCAGAACCGGCTTCCCAGCAGTTAGTAAGGCTTCCGTAGTGCCGGCACCTGCATGGCAAATTCCCAAATCACATTGTTGGCGCGCATCTTCCATCCTTACTGGGTCTAGGGAGAAGACTAAATTTCCCGATTCGTATGTTTTGATGTTCTTTAAGGAAATGCCTGGTGCATGAACGACAGTGCTTGCGTCAAGTTCTGACAATGCTTTTAGTACAGTACCAAAATGCGGTGAACTGGTCTTTATATAAGCGAACACCCGCTTCCCGAAATGCGATGGCCAGTTAGGGGTTGCGCCTTGATCTAGGTTTTGAATGGAACCCCAATAATTGCCATTTACCCGTTGAGGATAGTGGTCTAACGAAGGACTGCAAAAAATGGCTTCTTCCTGTGAAGTCAGCATTTCGGCTAAGCTGTCGATCGGATTCACTTTTAATTCGCCCAAGGCCTTATTTGCTGAACTTAAGACAGAACTTTCAATATCCAGCAGTCTTTTTACTGGCTGGTTTTCCCACCAATGAAAACTGGGAATAGGTTGTAATAAAGGCGGAACGGTAAAACCAGTACCAACCCGTATCCTGGGAATATCCAGACCACTGCTGGCAAGCATTGAGGCAGCACCGTATTCGATAAATAGCAGATCTGGGTTTAATGCGGTAATTAAATTACGCCAGGCGCGGCATATGGAGACCAGACCGAAATGGTGTGAGAAACCATGGTGGAATAAGATTTCTGGATAACTAATGGGGGGTGGGAGCCCACCCAGGTTTGCTTGCCATATAGGGCCTTGTAGCCAGCTTAAGCCATGGCCACCTAATATTTTCTCGGCCCAGCAGAGATCCCTGAGTATCAGAATGGGCTCATGTCCCCGCTTCTTCATTTCCAATGCTATTGGCAAGAATCTCGATAAATAGCCGTAATCCGCACCGAGTTCCCAGATAAGTAAAATTCGGCTCATGACTTAATTTTTGAAAATTGATAAATAGCTGGGATGATATCCGTTTGTATAACTTTAAGAAGCGTCGATGTTAATTCTGGCTGTCTGATTGGTAAGATTGCCCTCATGGCCAACTTGTGAGTTGTCATAGCATTTGGTAGTTTGCCGTACACTAAAATCGATATCATATTTAATAAATTGGGTTCAAGAACAGGTTTTATGCTTTTAGATAAGATGATTGTTGTGTTTGACAACAGCCTGCGGACAATTTTTGTGCCGGCCTGCGCGGCCCGACCCAACCCGGCTGCGAGCGTTGCGGGTGGTGATTTGTCTGATACCGAAAAGCGCGAGGCTGAGTCCTTGATGCGGGTGAATCATGTGGGCGAGGTGTGCGCGCAGGCTTTGTATCAGGGCCAGGCGCTGACGGCGCGCAATCCCGAAGCGCGTGCCGCGCTGGAAGAGGCCGCGCGCGAGGAAACCGATCATCTGGCCTGGTGCGAAGACCGGCTCAATGAACTGGGCGGGCGCAAAAGCCTGCTGAATCCGGTGTGGTATGCAGGTTCATTTGCGCTGGGCGCGGTAGCGGGCATACTGGGCGACAAGTGGAATCTGGGATTTCTGGCGGAAACAGAGCGTCAGGTGGAGGCGCATCTGGACGAGCACTTGAAGCAATTGCCCGGCCACGATGAGAAAAGCCGGGCGATTGTCGAGCAGATGAAGGAAGACGAAATCCGTCATGCCGAAACCGCCATCCACTATGGCGCGACTGAGTTGCCGCCGCCCGTCAAATTTGCCATGCGTGGCATGTCGATGGTGATGAAGCGTATTGCGCATCACATCTGATGGCGTTCAAGGACAATCTGGAGGCGCTGCCGCAGGTCAGCGGCAATGCACTGATTCTGCTGGATGATTCCGGCATCGAAGTGGCGCGAATCGCCAACGGGCCGGGTACGGCAGGGTCGTTTTGCGTGTACGCGTATTTGGCGGGCAAGTGGGGCGGCATCAATGCCGAAGCCGCGGAAGAAGGTTTGCGCCTGTATGCGGAACATACCGAGGATGCGCGCATGAATCCGGGCAGGCATCCCAATATCGACCGGCTGTTTGAGATACAGTCAACCGGCAGGCTTTGCAAAGTCAGTATCGAGTAGTTTCAGCCTTCCACGATTTCAAAATCGTGGGTCACATCAGCCACTTTTCCGAGCATGATAGAGGCCGAGCAATATTTTTCCGCTGAGAGTTTGATGGCCTGATCCACGCGTTTTGGGTCGAGCCCCTTGCCACTGACAATGAAATGTACGTGGATTCTGGTGAAGACTTTGGGGTCGGTGTCGGCCCGTGCGGCATCAACTTCCGCCACGCAATCGCTGATGGGCTGGCGGCTTTTGCGCAGGATATGCACGACATCAAAAGCCGTGCAGCCGCCCATGCCCAAAAGCAGCATTTCCATTGGGCGTACGCCGAGATTCTTGCCGCCTAAGTCCGGCGGACCGTCCATGACGACAGTATGGCCGGATTCGCTCTGGCCGGCGAAGCTGACGCCTTCAATCCATTTGATGCGGGCTTTCATCAATTACTCCTGAAAAGTTGCTCGTGCCTTATACCACAGGATGCCCAGCCACTCATGCAGGGCCAGCCAGGTTTCCATGTAGGCGCGGTAGTTGGGAATCCAGTCGAATATGTCGTTGCTGTCGCTGCTGGAAAACCCGGTTCCGGCGGGGATGACTTCCAGTCCTTCCTTTTCGAACAGCGGCACGGCGCGGCGCAAATGCCAGGCGTGGGACACGAGGTATATGCGTTTGATGCCGGCTTTTTTGAGAATGGTGGCCGAGTATTTCGCGTTGTCCCAGGTGGTGAGAGCCTGGTTCTCTGCCCACTGCACGGGGGTCATGAAATCCTGGTTGAGTGCTTTGGACATCAGTTCGCCTTCCGGGGTGCAGCCGCCCCCGGGCGCGCCGCCTGTAGCCAGTATTGGCCTGCCGGTCGTGCGGTATAGCAGGGCGGCATAGCGCAGGCGCTCCAGGGTGAAGGCATTGACGCTGTCGTCCCCATATTCCGGGCTGGCGATGCGGCGGCCACCGCCCAGGACCACGATGGCATCTGCCTTGGGCGGTTTCGATAAATCCAGCGCCGGTGCGATTTCCAGACTTTGCAGCGACCAGCCGCCAACGATTGGCAGCGAAAGAAGGACAAATAATCCAAGGCTTAAGCAAGCCAGCTGGACGGCAAGACGTGATTTTCTCAGCGCCCAGGCCAGCAATGGCGGCCAGATCAGAACAAGCGGCGGCAGAATCAGGATGGAAGCCAGTTTGGCGGCATAAAACCCGAACATTTGCCTATTGTACGCGGTCAGGCAATTGATGGCGTTGACATGAAGGGCCATTACTCCGTAAAATCACGCTCTTTTTCGAGCGCCGGGTTTTGGACTCTGCGCATTTTTGATACCAGAAATTAACTGGATTTTGAGGTTGTCATGAAAACCTTCTCCGCGAAGCCCCATGAAGTAAAGCGCGACTGGTTCGTGGTCGATGCCACGGACGTTGTGCTGGGCCGCCTGGCTGCCGAAATTGCCCGCCGCCTGCGCGGCAAGCACAAGGCCATCTACACGCCGCACGTGGATACGGGCGATTACATTGTTGTCGTTAACGCAGACAAGATCCGCGTGACAGGCAACAAGGAACTCGACAAGAAATACTATCGTCACACGGGCTATCCCGGCGGCATTTACGAAACCACGTTCGGCAAGATGCAGGCCCGTTTTCCAGGCCGAGCTCTGGAAAAGGCCGTGAAAGGCATGCTGCCCAAGGGTCCGCTTGGCTATGCCATGATCAAGAAAATGAAGGTGTATGCCGGTGGTGATCACCCGCACATCGCCCAGCAACCGCAAGCTCTAGAAATCAAGGGTTAATCAGCATGATCGGTAACTACAACTACGGTACCGGCCGCCGCAAGGAAGCAGTGGCTCGCGTGTTCATCAAATCCGGTTCAGGCAACATTGTTGTCAACGGCAAGCCAGTGGATACGTTCTTCTCGCGCGAAACCGGCCGCATGATTGTACGTCAGCCTCTGGTGCTGACCGACAGCCTGGGCAGGTTCGACATCATGGTCAACGTGATTGGCGGCGGCGAATCCGGACAGGCTGGCGCCGTCCGTCACGGCATTACCCGCGCATTGATTGATTTCGACGCGACACTCAAGCCAGCCCTGAAAGCTGCCGGGCTGGTAACCCGCGATGCCCGTGCGGTGGAACGGAAAAAAGTCGGCCTGCACAAGGCACGCCGCCGCAAGCAGTTCTCCAAGCGTTAATTTCGCTTGCTTCGGAAGCCACCTGCGGGTGGCGCTGCTTCTACGAAAAGGCCACCGCAAGGTGGCCTTTTGTTTGCCATAATTCAGCTATTCAAAATTGGAGCGAAAAAATGATCAAGGTAGGCATCGTCGGCGGTACTGGCTATACAGGTGTGGAATTGCTGCGTCTGCTGGCCCATCATCCGCAGGTTGAGTTGCAGGCAATCACTTCGCGCAAGGAAGCGGGCATGAAGGTGGCGGACATGTTTCCGAATCTGCGCGGGCGAGTCGGTCTCGCCTTCACTACACCGGAAGAGGCTGGACTGGAGAAGTGTGATGTCGTGTTTTTCGCCACGCCCAATGGCGTGGCCATGCAGCAGACGCGGGCATTGCTGGATGCGGGTGTGAAGGTGATTGATCTGGCGGCCGATTTCCGTATCAAGGATGTGAAGGAATGGGAATCCTGGTACAAGCTGGAGCATGCCTGCCCTGACCTGATTGCCGAGGCGGTGTATGGTCTGCCCGAGGTAAATCGTGAAGCCATCAAAAAGGCCCGGCTCATTGCCAACCCTGGATGCTATCCAACGGCAGCGCAGCTGGGTTTTTTGCCCCTGATTGAAAACGGCCTGGTCGATACCTCGCATCTGGTGGCGGACTGCAAGTCGGGCGTATCCGGCGCGGGCCGCAAGGCGGAAACACACATCCTGTTCGCCGAGGCAGCTGACAATTTCAAGGCTTATGCCGTGCCCGGTCACCGGCATTTGCCCGAGATTCGCCAAGGCTTGTCATTTGCCGCCGGGCATGCTGTTGGACTGACGTTTGTGCCGCATCTGACGCCCTTGATCCGGGGTATCCATGCCACCCTGTATGCCAGGCTGAACAAGACAGACGTCGATTTGCAAGCCTTTTATGAAAAGCGCTACGCGGGCGAACCGTTTGTCGATGTGTTGCCCCCGGGTAGCCATCCAGAAACCCGCTCCGTGCGCGGTGCCAACATCTGTCGCATGGCCCTGCATCGGCCGCAGGGCGGGGATGTGGTGGTCGTGCTGTCGGTGATCGACAACCTGGTCAAGGGCGCGGCGGGGCAAGCCGTGCAGAACATGAATTTGATGTTCGGGTTTGCCGAAACAACGGCGATTGATGAAATTGGCCTATTGCCTTGAAATTTGGCCGAACTTCCTCATTTAAAACAAGGTCTTTGCTTGACGGAATCCGCGCTTTGCGGATAATGAATCGCCAATTAACCTGTTTTAGGAGTGCCCCATGAACGCCATGACCGAAACCCCGCTGAACTTCACCGACAGCGCAGCCAACAAAGTTAAAAGCCTGATTGATGAAGAAGGCAACCCAGACCTGAAACTGCGCGTGTTCGTCACGGGTGGTGGCTGCTCGGGCTTTCAGTACGGTTTCACTTTTGATGAAGTCCAGAACGACGACGACACCGTCATGCAGAAGAATGGCGTCACCCTGTTGATCGACTCCATGAGCTTTCAGTATCTGGTTGGCGCGGAAATTGATTACAGCGAAGGTCTGGAAGGCGCTCAGTTCGTGATCAAAAATCCGAACGCCACAACGACCTGCGGCTGCGGTTCTTCTTTCTCGGTGTAAGTGAGCTTGCATTCGAACAAACAAAGGGGCTTCGGCCCCTTTGCTGTTTTCTACGCCGGGTAAATCGCACCCAGAATTCTTGGGCCGGATGCTCCCGTGACGACCGGCAGATTGCCGGGCTTTCCGTCGATGCACTGTTTTGCCAGCCAGGCAAATGCCAGTGCTTCCATCCAGTCCGGATCCATGCCCAATACCGCAGTTGACTGAGCCGGTTTGCCGGCAAGGCTGGAAAGCCGGCTCATCAGGGTGCCGTTATGTACCCCTCCGCCGCAAACATACAGGGCTTCGTAGCCCCGGCAATATGTATTCGCGGCATCCACGATGCCGCGCGCGGTAAGTTCGAGCAAGGTGGCCTGAATATCTTCGCTGGCTTCATTGCCCGCCAAACAGCTTTCAATCCAATTCAGACTGAATTGCTCACGCCCTGCGCTTTTTGGCGGACGCGCTGCAAAGAAATCGTTGGCAAGCATAGTATCAAGCAGCTTTGGCAAAACGGTTCCGCTGGCAGCCCACACGCCGTTTTCATCGATCGGCTTGCCCAGGCGTTGGGTAGCCCATGCGTCCATTAGCAAGTTGCCTGGGCCGCAGTCAAAGCCGGTGACGGTTCTGTCCAAGGGCAGGTCTGTCAGATTGGCGATGCCGCCTATGTTGACAATGACGCGGTGCTCTTTCGAGCTGGACAGCATGGCCGCATGAAACGCAGGGACGAGCGGAGCACCTTGACCGCCTGCGGCAATGTCCCGGCTGCGAAAGTCGATGATGGAAGTAATGCCGGTCAGTTCAGCCAGTCTGGAACCATTCACTAGCTGTACTGTATAGCCTGCGTCTGGCCGATGTCTGATGGTCTGGCCATGACAGCCGATTGCCCGGATTTTACTGGCGCTTATGCCGGCCTGGCCAAGCAGGCCGTGTACAGCATGTGAATAATGACCTGTCAGTTCAGATCCCATCATTTGGCTAAGGTGCAGCTCATTGGGTTGAGCTTCGTGCATCGCCAACAGATCTTGTTTCAGCTTTTCCGGGTATGGCTGGTAGAAAACGGCAATCTGTTCAGGCCTGTTGCCGTTGACCGGGAAACGCGCCAAAACGGCATCAATGCCGTCCAGGCTGGTGCCGGACATGAGGCCGACATAGAGCTCGGTCTCATCAGACGATGGAATTGACAATTTCCAGGTTTGAATCAGTCCAGCGCGGCGAGGTTGGTCCCGCGCAGTTGGTCAAGACGCTGGGTCCAGGCCGCGGTTTGCTGCATGAAACGCACTTTTTGCGCCACCGGCAATGGCGGTGATCCGGGCAATTTCACGGTAATGGGATTTTGCGGATTGCCTGCAATACGGACTTCATAATGCAAATGCGGGCCAGTTGATGCGCCAGTAGATCCTACATAGCCAATGATGTTGCCTTGCTCGATGGGTTTGCCTTTGCGCAGGCCATTGGCGAATCCATTGAGGTGAGCGTAGTAGGTTTCAAAGCCGTTGTGATGGCGAAGGATGACCAGGTTGCCATAACCGCCCTTGCGGCCGGCAAATGAAACAACTGCATCGCCTGTGGCTTTGACTCGAGTGCCGGTGGGCGCGCCAAAATCCACGCCAGTATGCTTGCGATGAAAGCCGTAAACAGGGTGTTTGCGGGAATTGGTGAAGCCGGAAGTGACACGTGAAAACTCAAGGGGAGAACGCAGGAAACCTTTTTTCAGCGATTCACCCTCGGGGGTGTAATACGCTTCCTGACCAGTCGGAGAACGGTAAAGCACCGCGCGATAGGCCTTGCCGGCGTTGACATACTCTGCTGACAATACCTTTCCTGAGCCGACGGGTTCTCCGTTGCGGGTATTGATCTGGTAAGTAACCGAGAAGGTGTCGCCCTTGCGAAGATCATCACGAAAGTCCAACTGCGTGCCGAAAATTTCGGCCATTTTTTCTGCAACGGAATCCGGGATGCTGGCAATGTCCATGGCAGCGAACAAGGAGCTTTGAATTTGCCCCGAGCGCATGACCACACGGGTTTCCAGAATGTCTTCGGGTTGATCCAGTGTAAATTCGCCATCCTGGCGGGTAATGCGGTTAAGCGTGCCCTCGCCGGTTGTGAGGAGCAGCTCGATCAATTCACCCTGATCGTTTACTTTGGCCTGGATGCGTTGGCCTGCTCGGAGGTGGCGGCCAATTTGTCCGGCGGGTAAAGCAAGCAGGCGGCTGGTTTCCACTTCAGACACGCCAAGCCGGTTAAGAAGAGCCCCCAGGGTTTCACCGGAGAGAACTTTTTCCTGATGATGGTAAACCTGCCCGCCATGAATGGATTCGGTGGCATTGGGCAATGCCAGCTCTTCGATCAGGGTTTTGACAGGAACGTTACGGGTGTCTGTATCCGGAGCAATGCCATATGCAGTGACCATGCCAAAAATAGGCAGAAGCGCGACAGCTATCAAACCACGGACGGGGATTTTCCGCTTTAGCGGGGTGGAGGGATAGGTTAAACTTTCGCGCTTTGGCTGCTGCATGGGTCGCTCGCTTCCCTGATGAATTAGGGGGTTAGTATATCAAAAACAGACCAATTGAAATTAATACAACAAAACAACGAGTTACAATTATCCTGCCCTGTCCGGACCTGGATTAATACAAACGGCGTATTCCGGACTTTCTTGAGTGCGACATGGAAAACGTTTTAAACGAAATCAAGCGGGGGGCCGATGAGCTTCTTGTTGAAGCTGAGCTGAAGCAAAAACTGGCTTCAGGACGTCCTCTGCGGATAAAGGCCGGGTTTGACCCAACCGCGCCGGATTTGCACATCGGCCATACGGTGCTGATCAATAAACTGCGCCAGCTTCAGGATATGGGGCACCACATATTGTTCCTGATCGGCGACTTTACCGGCATGATCGGTGACCCTACTGGCAAAAACGCTACCCGTCCCCCTTTGACAAGGGAAGCGGTGGCGGAAAATGCCAAAACCTACACCGAGCAGGTGTTCAGGATTCTTGATCCCGACAGGACGGAAGTGACGTTCAATTCGACCTGGATGGGCAAGATGGATGCCGGCGACATGATCCGGCTGGCTGCAACGCATACCGTGGCACGAATGCTGGAGCGCGACGATTTCCAAAAGCGCTATACAGGCGGCCAGCCGATTGCCATTCATGAATTTCTCTACCCGTTGATTCAGGGGTACGACTCCGTGGCCCTCAAGGCGGATATGGAGCTGGGCGGCACCGACCAGAAGTTCAACCTGCTCATGGGGCGTGAACTGCAGGGACATTTCGGCCAGCCGCGCCAGTGCATCCTGATGATGCCCTTGCTGGAAGGTCTGGATGGCGTGAACAAGATGTCCAAGTCCCTGGGCAATTATGTTGGCATCAATGAAGCGCCTAATGAAATCTTTGGCAAGCTGATGTCGGTGTCGGACACGCTGATGTGGAAATACATCGAACTGTTGTCATTCGAGCCGCTTTCAATCATCGAGCAATGGAAACAGGACATCGCTGGCGGCCGAAACCCGCGTGACATCAAGGTGGGATTCGCACAGGAAATCGTTGCCCGCTTTCATGGCAAACAGGCTGCCGAGTCGGCGCTGGCCGATTTTGAAGCGCGCTTCCGTCAAGGAGCGATGCCTGATGACATGCCTGAGGTCAGTGTCTCCTCGGCAACGGAGAGCATCCCGATTGCCAATGTGCTCAAGGAGGCCGGGTTGACAGGCACGACCTCCGAAGCCCTGCGCATGATCCTGCAGGGTGGGGTCAAACTGGATGGCGAGAAGGTCAGCGACAAGGCACTGCAAATCGCCAGGGGTGCCAGCATCGTGCTGCAGATCGGCAAACGCAAATTTGCCCGCGTCAAAATAATTTAAAAAACTTCCGGTAAGGGGGTTGACCCGATTCCTCAGCCCCGTATAATGCGCGGCTTTCCTGCATTGCGCGTAGTCATTAAAAACCACGTGAAATGCCTTGCTCTTTAAAAACATAACAGCCGATAGGTGTGGGTGTCTGGGTGCCTGATGGG
>CAYOJA010000061.1:0-10273 GCA_964404175.1 uncultured Thiobacillus sp.
ATTACCACACTCTGGTAGTCGGTCTGCAGGACAAGATTCACGAGCTAGGCGGCGGTCAGCCCGAAGCGCGCATTGCCCTCGGACAACTGGACGAGTGGCTTGATCATGAACTGCGCCATGTATTGGGCGTAGAGAAAAAGCCGGACACCCTTGATGTGATGGATGCTATGCTCAAGGTCATGTCCGCACACGTCACCCTGCATCCCTCCGGCCGGGATTTCTTTGTTGAGGGTAACGACACGCTGCTCGAAGCGGCGCTGAAAGCCGGGCTTGCGCTCAATTATGGATGCAGCAGCGGCAACTGCGGAATGTGCAGGGCGCGCGTCATATCCGGGCAGGTCATGAAAGTCCGGCATTTCGATTATGTGCTTTCCGACCCTGAAAAACAGCAGGGCTATACGCTCATGTGCTGCCATACGGCCGTAAGCGACGTTGCACTCGAAGCCCTGGAGGCCACCTCCGCCAGCGACATTCCCAAACAGCAGATCAGCGCCCGGGTGAAAGCGGTCACACCGCTTAGCCAGGACATGATGATGCTGCATCTGCAAACGCCGCGCACGCACCGGTTGCGCTTTCTGGCCGGCCAGAGCGTCACGCTGGGACATGTCGAAGCGGGCTCCGGCGAATTCCCCATTGCCAGCTGTCCCTGCAACGACCGTGACCTGCAATTCCACATTCAGCGCGGACTGGGCGGCGCCTTTGGCGAGAAGGTCTGGAATGGACTCAAGCCCGGCGAAAACATCACCGTGTATGGCCCCTGGGGCGATTATCTTTTCAACGAAGACTCGCAGAATGGCGTGATGTTCATTGCCTTCGACAGGGGCTACGCACCGCTCAAGAGCCTGCTCGAACACAGCATGGCGCGGGAATCCGCGGAGGACATGATTCTGGTTTGGGGGGCAACAACGGTTGACGGCCACTACATGTCCAACCTGTGCCGCGCCTGGGACGACGCGCTGGAAAATTTCCACTATTTGCCGGTCTCGCTTGCCGACTCGAAATCCGAAGACGAGTCCGCCGCACGGGTTGTGGAAGCCCTGCTGAAAAGCTTTCCCAAGGCCCGCCAGCTTGATCTCTATCTGGCGGGGCCGGAATCCTGCATTGCGCCCGCGCGAGACAAACTTCTCGCGGCGGGTTTTCCAGCTTCCAAACTCACCGCGATGGTGGTTTGAATTATTTCAAGGACCCAGTCATGACCGAAGAACAACTGAAGGAACTCGCGGCAAAGGAAATGAGCGTGGAGCAACGCATCCTGCGCGCCATGCGCAAGACCCTGGCCAGCGTCGTGCGCGATGCCACGCCGCGCCCCGGCACGTCCGGATTCCTTTCCGATGAAACCGTCAATCAGATCAAGTCATGCTTTGAATTGATCGCCGCGCGCGAACGCGAACTCGGCGAGGCGCTCGGACTAAGCCAGTCGCAACCGGTTTATCCCGATCAGCCACAGTCATCGCAGCCGATCCAGATCAGCCGCAAAAAAGATACCCACTGAATTTGTGCCTGGCTTCAGGCAGCAAGCGGCGTCGCCACTTCCCGCGAAAGCACATCGAAGCTGACGCGGACCCAGTCTTCTTCGTGAGTCTCTGAAATTTCCCCAAGGCGCAGGCGGTAGGTAACCGTATCGTCTCGCATGGTTATCTCGGCGCCGGGAGAATACGCGCCAACAGGCAACAACAGGTTGCTGACCATGCCTTGGCTGATATCCGCCAGGGGAACAAATATTCCTGTCTCGCCGGATGGAGAAAAATCCGAACGTGCCTGATCAGCCTCCACCACCACCAGCTTGGGGTGACGGCTAAGGCACTGCGCGCCAACCAGGGTTTGGCCGTTTTCATGCCGTACCCAGCGAACGGCCAGCAGTTTCCAGGCATCCTCACCCGGCTGATAGCTGACTACCGCCAGCCGGCCCACAGGCAAGGATTTCTCTCCCTGAATCACAAAACCCAAACCTTCGCGGCTTTCGTCTCGCAAAGACCAGGCCGACAATTCCGGTTGATTCTTTTCGTTGTAAGCGAGAGCGGTTAATACCGACTCCAGCCCCTCCGCAGCCCATGTCTCGCCGGTACGCGGCGTGCGGGCGCCATCGCGGCGGATACCGCCACGATCAATGACCCGGGCAAACTGATGGAACAAAAGACTTTCCTGGGCATTGGCAACCAATGATGCGCGTTGTTCAATCGTCTGAATCACCTCGTTCAAATCGAGATAACGCAGGCGTCTGCCCTGTATCCAGCGATCCTCCAGTTTTTCCGCACCCATGGGGGCGGACATGTCGACGCAGTGCGTGTGCTGGTTTCTGCGCAGCTTGATTTCAGGAACCGGCAACGGGCTGATTGCTTCCAGCATCTGCGACACCTGATGAATCTCGCGCGGCTTGAAGCCTGGCGGATTCGCCAATTCCAGAATCAGGGCCAGCATATATTCGCGCGCGCAGGAGGTGGTTCCCTTTCCAAACTCCATCTCCGTCAGTGCGACACCGGATATCTCCGCCATGCGGTAAATCTTGTGCATACGCCGCCAGATCAGGCCCGAAGGACGCTGGCCGCGATAGTATTCCCAACGAATGCACAAGGCCGTGTAATGCAGGCTTTTAAGGGTAATCTCCGCCAGCCATGGCTTTAGCTTTTCCTTTTCCGCGCCCTTGATGGTCTGCTTGAACAAATGCAAATACGCGGCCGACATCTGGTTCCAGAACATCTGACTCTCGCGCCACAAGGACTGCTTGGCAAATTTCAGCGCATCCTGGTTGCGCAAGTACTGATCAACAATTCTTGCCTGGAAGGGCAACCCGGTTTCTTCCATGACCCTCAGCACCTTGATGCGATTGATCACATCACCACGCGTATCCGCGTTAAACCGTTCCAGACCCTCCACCAAGGCATGGTGAGAATCGTAATCAGAGGTTTTGGGCACGCTTTCCAGCCAGTGGCGTGCCGTTCTCACAGTTGAAAATGGCGAGGTCTGGGTATTGACGGGCTTGCTGGCCAGCTTCTTGATCATCCCGAAAAGTTCGGACATATCTCAATCCAAAATAAAAGTCGTTGCCCGATTTCTTGCAACATCCGTACCTTGCCGGAAATCACCAAACAAATGCTTATATTTCAACAGGTTAAAATCACAGCCGCTTGATACAACCTCCCGGGCGCGTCAGTTTTCCGTCAAGGATATTGTCGAGTGTCGAATTCACATTCATTCGACTATAAGGACGCGAGGCCCTAAAATGCCGCATTCGATCTGGAAGCGTGGCAGAGTGGTTGAATGCACCGGTCTTGAAAACCGGCAATGACGCAAGTCATTCGTGAGTTCGAATCTCACCGCTTCCGCCAGATTTAGATAAGGTCATCGGTTTCGGCGTAGCCAAAACCTTTTTTTGGATGCGGAGCGGGAAAGAAACTCTCACCGCTTCCGCCATAATTATTGAGTACGTCTTCCGGTTTCGACAAAGTCAAAACCACTTTTGACAGCGGTTTGCGGGGAGAGAATCACACCGCTTTCGCCAACCCATCCCGACCTTGAAACGCAAACTCACCACCATCAATCACGATCGCGATACCGAAGGAATGACTTATGTCTATCCGGTCGTCTCGCGACGCGCGGGTGGGGTTTCGGTGGGAATCAACCTCAACCCCAACAATGCCTGTAACTGGGCATGCATTTATTGCCAGGTTCCCAATCTCACACGCGGTACGGCGCCGGTGATTGATCTGGCGAAACTGGAAACTGAATTGCGCGCGATGCTCACGGACATCGTACAGGGCGATTTCATGCAGACGCGCGTGCCGGAAGGCGCCCGCCGCCTGAATGACATTGCGCTCTCCGGCAACGGCGAGCCCACCAGCGCGAAGGAATTTCCGCAGGTAGTCGAGCTGATTGGCAAAGTGATGCAGGATTTCAATCTCGTCAGCAAAATCAAGCTGGTGCTCATCACCAACGGCAGCCTGATCGATCGCCCGCGCGTTCAGGAAGGCCTGAAGAAAATGGCCACTCTGAACAGCGAAATCTGGTTCAAGCTGGACAGCGCAACGAGCCAGGGATTGCGCCGCATCAACCAGACCCGCATCTCGCCGTCAAAACATGTCGAACGTCTTGAAGCCGCGGCAAGGCTTTGCCCGACATGGATTCAGACCTGCATGTTCGCGCTGGATGGTGCCTCGCCATCCAGCGAGGAACAAAGCGCTTATCTCGAAACCCTACGGCAACTGGCAAGCAAGAACGTTCCCATAAAAGGCGTGTTGCTGTACGGCCTGGCCCGCCCTTCTATGCAGCCAGCCGCACCCAGACTTTCTTCACTCCCCGCAGAATGGCTGGAACGGTTCGCCGAGGCTATCCGCGCCACGGGATTAGACGTTAAAGTGTCGCCATGATTTACGGCATCGGCGTTGACCTGGTGGAAATTGCCCGTCTCGAACAGGGCCTGGCGCGTTATGGCGAACACTACGCCGATCGCATCCTGGCGCCGGGCGAGCATGCCGATTTCTTTTCCAGCGCCGAGCCGGCAAGGTTTCTCGCCAAGCGTTTCGCCGCCAAGGAGGCGCTGGCCAAGGCTGCCGGCACCGGCTTGCGCCACCCGGTCACGCTGCGGAATATCGCCATCCGACACAGCACGCTCGGGCAGCCGTGTTTCAAGTTCAGTGACGAAATGGAAACCTGGCTGGCGAAAGAAAATATTGCGGCACATCATCTCTCAATCAGCGATGAGCACGAACATGTGATCGCTTTTGTGGTGCTGGAGAAATCATGACCTTGGGCCCACTGATGTTGGATGTGCCAGGCACGGAACTCACTGACGACGATCGCCAGCGCCTTTCCCATCCGCTCGTGGGTGGTGTGATCCTGTTCACGCGCAATTATGAAAACCCTGCCCAGCTGGAAAAACTCACTGCGGATATTCGCGCGCTAAAATCTCCGCCGCTGCTGATCGCGGTCGATCATGAAGGCGGCCGGGTTCAGCGTTTTCGCGACGGCTTTACCCGCCTGCCGGCCATGGGCGTGCTGGGCAAGATTCATGACGAGCATCCGCACCAGGCCAAAACCCTGGCCCGTGAAACCGGCTATGTGCTGGCGGCGGAATTGCGCGCGCACGGCGTGGACTTGAGCTTCACGCCGGTGCTCGACCTCGACTACGGTGTGTCGTCGGTCATCCGCGACCGCGCCTTCCATCACAACCCGCAGACCGTCATCGAACTTTCCCATGCGCTCATGCTGGGCATGAAAGACGCCGGCATGGCCGCCTGCGGCAAGCATTTTCCGGGACATGGTTATATTGCCGCCGATTCGCATGTCGCCATTCCCGTCGACGGGCGAGATTATGCGGACATCGCTTTCAACGACCTGCTGCCTTTCAAGGCGCTGATCGACATGGGCTTGCCAGCCATCATGCCGGCTCACGTGATCTACCCCAAGGCCGATGCTGCGCCAGCCGGGTTCTCGCATTTCTGGCTACACACCGTGCTGCGCGGTGAACTGGGCTTCACCGGCATGATTTTCAGCGACGACCTGACCATGGAAGGCGCTTCGGTGGCAGGCGACATCACCGCGCGAACCCATGCTGCTTTGACCGCCGGATGCGACATGGCACTGATCTGCAACCGGTGCGACCTTGCGGACGAAGTGCTGGCCAGGCTCAACTTCGACTGGCCGCCAGCCAGCCGCGCCCGGCTGGCCCGCCTGCATGGCGAACCCCATCCCCTGTCCATGACCGCGTTGCTGGAACAGACTGCCTACACGCGCGCGCGCCATGCCATCGCCAGCCTGGGGCTGGAAAACGCCAACCTGGCCCTGGCCGATCCGACACAGGCGCATGTCAAATCCCCCTGCGAGACACGTTAACAACCGTGGCGCACACGCACTTCGAACACCACGGCACCGACCATAACAAACCGCATGCCCACGCCGGACATGAACACCGCGCCTATGGCTGGGCGCTGCTGCTGACGCTGTGTTTTGCCGTCGTCGAGGCCATCACGGGCTGGTGGTCGGGTTCGCTCGCCCTGCTCTCCGATGCCGGCCACATGTTCACCGACAGCCTTTCTCTGTTGCTGGCGGGCGCAGCCGCATGGCTGGCGCAAAAGCCGCCTTCGGAACGGCATTCCTACGGCCTGGCCCGTCTGGAAATCCTGGCCGCGCTGGTCAACAGCCTGTTCATGCTGGCCATCGTCGCCGGCATTGCCTACGAAGCCATCGACCGCTACCAGCACCCCAGGCCTGTCAATGGCTCCGCTGTCATGCTGGTCGCGCTGATAGGCCTGCTGATCAACCTGGGCGTGGGCTGGCTGCTCACGCGTGGCGAGGACAGCCTCAATCGCCGCGCCGCGCTCGTGCATGTCATCGGCGATGCGCTGGGTTCCATCGCAGCGCTGACGGCAGGTCTCGTCATCAGCCTGACCGGCTGGCTGCCGATCGATCCCATTCTGTCCATCGTCGTTGCATTGCTTATCCTGGTTTCCACGCTTAATTTATTGAGGGAGACCATTCATGTGCTGATGGAAGGCGTGCCCAGCAACATCAGCCTGAACGAGGTCGGGAAGCGGCTGACCGGACTGGAAGGCGTGATGCGCGTGCATGACCTGCACATCTGGACGCTGGCTTCCGGCCAGGTCGCCATTTCCGCGCATCTCAACCTGCGCGAGCTGTCAGAATGGCCGCGCATTCTGGGCGAAGCTCGCGAAGTGCTCAATCACGATTTTGGCATCGGGCATGTCACCCTGCAGCCCGAAGTTGTCGAACGCACACCCGTGACCTTCCACCCTCACCATGAATGATTTGCTCGATTGCCGCGCCTGTCCCCGGCTGGCCGGATTTCTCAAAGACGTGCGGCAGGAAAACCCGGCCTACCACGCGCGCCCCGTTGTCCCGTTTGGCGCAAACAACCCGCGTCTGCTGATCGTCGGCCTTGCACCCGGCATGCACGGTGCCAATCGCACCGGCCGGCCCTTTACCGGCGACCATGCCGGCATCCTGCTGTACGAAACCCTGCACAAATTCGGTTTTGCCAACCGGCCGGTTTCAGAATCCGCCAGTGACGGCCTCGAACTCATCGGCTGCCGCATCACCAACGCCGTCAAATGCCTGCCGCCCGCCAACAAGCCGGAAACCGCTGAAATCAAACAATGCAATGCCTATCTCAAAACCGAGTTGACGTCGCTCCAGCCCGGCACCGCCGTGCTTGCGCTGGGCAATGTCGCCCATGCCGCCGTGCTGATGGCGCTGGGCCTGAAAGCCAAGGCCCATCCCTTTGGCCACGGTGCGGTGCATACGTTATTCCTCTCTCCCCCCGGGAGGGGGGCTAGGGGTGAGGGCGCACTGCGCCTGTACGATTCCTATCATTGCTCCCGCTACAATACCCAGACCCGTCGCCTGACAACAGACATGTTCCACGCCGTGTTTGCGCGCATCAGAAATGATATGGAGAACTAGCCATGCCCGTCGTATCCATCAAGCTTGCCGGTAAACTTACGCGCGCCCAGAAAAAGAAAATCGCCGAGGAAGTCACTGCCACACTGGAAAGGCATGCCGACAAACCCGCGCGCTACACTTATATTTCGTTCGAGGAACTGCCTGACGAGAACTGGGCCATCGCCGGCGTGTTGCTCGACGAGGACGAGTGAGTTTCGACCTCAAAGCCTTTCTTGCCTCGCTGCCCAATCTGCCCGGCGTCTACCGGATGATCGGCGCGGATGAAACCGTGCTGTATGTCGGCAAGGCGCGCGATCTCAAGAAACGCGTTTCCAGCTACTTCAACAAGACCGGGCTCTCGCCACGCATCCAGCTGATGGTGGCAAAAATCGCCCGCGTGGACATCACGCTCACACGGACCGAGGCAGAAGCGCTGCTGCTGGAAAACAACCTCATCAAGTCGCTCAACCCGCGCTACAACATCCTTTTCCGCGACGACAAGTCCTATCCCTATTTAATGATTTCCGGACACGTCTCGCCGCGTATCGCGTATTACCGAGGCACGCAGGATAAAAAAAGCCGTTACTTCGGCCCCTACCCAAATGCCTGGGCGGTACGCGAAACCGTCAATCTGGTGCAGCGCGTGTTCCGGCTTCGCACCTGCGAGGATTCCGTTTTCGCCAACCGCTCCCGCCCCTGTTTGCTGTATCAGATCAAACGCTGCAGCGGCCCCTGCGTGAATGCCATCAATGCTGGAGATTACGCAGCAGACGTGAAGCGCGCGGTACTGTTTCTGGAAGGCAAGGAAGACGAACTCCTGTATGAGTTGACGGCGCGAATGCAGGCGGCCGCTGAAAAGCTGGAATTCGAGCAGGCTGCATTATTCCGAAACCAGATCCAGAACCTGGCCAAGGTTCGAGAGCAGCAGGTCATTGATAGGGAATCAGACCGTGATGCGGATGTGGTCGCAGCAGTGCAGGCGCAAGGACTTTGGTGCGTATCGCTTGCCATGGTGCGCGGAGGGCGGCATCTTGGTGACCAGCATTTCTTTCCGAAAAATACCGAGGACGTAAGCGGCTCTGAAGTGCTGGAAGCATTCATCACTCAGCATTACCAGGACAAACCCATTCCCGCACTGATCATTGTCAATCAGACATTCGACACCGGCACACTGGTCGAGTGGCTGGCTGGTCAGGGCGGGCGGAAGATACAGGTCATGCGCAACCCACAGGGCGAACGCAAGGTCTGGCTTGCCATGGCTGAAAAAGGCGCGCAGGTCGCCATCGGCCAGCAACACGCGCAAACAGCAAGCCAGGAAGCCCGCCTGACCGCACTGCGCGATACGCTCGACATGCCCGCGCTCTCGCGCATCGAATGTTTCGACATTTCGCACACCATGGGCGAGGCGACCGTGGCATCGTGCGTCGTCTACGACCAGGGCAAAATGCAGAACAGCGAATACCGCCGCTACAACATCGGCGGCATCACGCCCGGCGATGACTACGCCGCCATGCGCGAAGCGCTGACCCGGCGATACAAAAAGCTGCAAGAGCAGGAAGAGGGCGGCGACGGCAAGCGTCCGGACTTGATCCTGATCGACGGCGGCGCGGGCCAGCTCAATATCGCGCGGGATGTCATGGCCGAGCTGGGCATTTCCGATATCGAGCTAATCGGTGTTGCCAAGGGGCCTGAGCGCAAGGCCGGTCTTGAGGAACTGATATTTGTCGATGCGCGCGCGCGGCAACTCAAACCTGACGATCCGGCATTGCATTTGATCCAGACCATACGCGACGAGGCCCACCGCTTCGCCATCACGGGCCACCGCGCACGGCGCGGCAAGGCGCGAACGCACTCCTCCCTGGAAGACATACCCGGCGTTGGGCCTTCACGGCGCAAAACCATGCTGGAAAGGTTTGGAGGTTTGCAGGGTGTGAAAGGCGCCAGCGTCGAAACGCTTGCAGAAGTCCCGGGCATCAGTCGAGAATTGGCACAACGCATTTACGATGCATTGCACTGATGCCCCTTAACTTACCCAACCTGCTCACCTGGCTTCGCATCCTGCTCATTCCGCTGGTCATTGGCGTGTTCTATGCGCCAGGCACCTGGCTCTCGGGCATGAGCGCCAACCTGCTGGCGACAATTTTCTTCGTGGTAGCCGCCATCACAGACTGGTTTGATGGTTACCTGGCCCGCAAGCTCAATCAGACCTCGGCCTTTGGTGCGTTTCTCGACCCCGTTGCCGACAAGCTCATGGTGGCTGCCGCGCTGATCGTGCTGGTCGACCTGGAAAGAACTACACCCGGTGTGGCACTGATTATCATCGGACGGGAAATTGCCATTTCCGCGCTGCGCGAATGGATGGCCAAGGCCGGGAAATCGGGCAGTGTGGCGGTAAGTTTCATCGGCAAATTCAAGACCGCTTTCCAGATGATCGCCATTTCGCTGCTTCTCTATTGGGAACCGCTGGCAGGTTTCCCAACACAGGCCAGCGGTCATCTGCTAATCAACCTCGCTGCCCTGTTGACGCTGATTTCGATGGCCTATTACCTCGGCATGGCAGCCAAGGCCTTGCGTCAATAAGCGCGGGATATTGACAGGATTTACCGGTTTCACCATAATGCGCGGCTCTTACGCGGGAATAGCTCAGTTGGTAGAGCGCAACCTTGCCAAGGTTGAGGTCGCGAGTTCGAGCCTCGTTTCCCGCTCCAGATTCCACAAGGAAAGCAACGCTTTCCCCAGGTAAAAAGGGAAAGCACATGCTTTCCCTTTTCAGTTTCAAAACGATTGAGTACCGCTTTCCAGAGGCGGGGTAGCAAAGTGGTTATGCAGCGGCCTGCAAAGCCGTCTACGCCGGTTCGATTCCGACCCCCGCCTCCAT
>CAYOJA010000062.1:0-9980 GCA_964404175.1 uncultured Thiobacillus sp.
ACCAGGCTGAAAACACCAGTCCCAGTGCATAGCCCGTGGCGCCGATCGCCCAGGCTGTCGACAGGCCTCGCCGGCCGGGAAGCCGCCGGACGGCCAGCGCGGGAATGATCAGGCTGGCAAATACAAGATAGATGCCGGCCAGCTGGACAGACAGTGTCACGGCGCAGGCAAAGACCAGATAGAACCCGAAGCCAACATGGGCGAAACCCGCCAGCAACAGCAGGCCCAACAACGCGGTCACCGCTGCGGCGATCATGAGCTGGGTATTGCCGACCCAGAGTATCTGGCCAGCCAGCAGATCGTGCAGCGACTCGCCGCCATGCGGATCGTGCGCCAGCAGCAACAACCCCGCACTGGCCGCGACGACAAACACCGATCCGATCAGCGCTTCCTGCGTTTCGGGCCAACGGCGCTCGGCCCAGTGCAGCAGCATCGCGCCGGCAATCGCCGCCATGACGGCAAAGATCTGTACCGCCCAGCCCGATTCAAGACCGGCGAAGTGCGCAACAATCACACCCATCCCGGCGATTTGCGCCACCGCCAGATCAAGAAACACGATGCCGCGGGCCAGCACCTGTCGTCCCAAAGGGACGTGGGTCGCAAGTATCAGCAAACCAGTCAGAAAGGGTGGCCCCAGCAGGGCGGGGTCCAGCGCAGTCCAGTTCATTTCGGCGCCCTCATTTCAAACCAGCCAGCAGGCGATTTATGGTGTCCTCAAAGAGTCCGAACAAATCTCCCGCTTCGCGGCTTCCGCCTACGGTGTAGGGCAACTCAACCACAGGAATGTCCGCGCGCTCCGACAACCAATTGCTGGCGCGATCCGGCATATAGGCCGCGCGCAGAATCATTCGAGCCGGCTGGCTTTTTAACCCATTCAGCACCCGTGCAAGATGGGCGGCTGACGGTTCCACACCCGGTTTGGGTTCCAGCACCGCCACTTCATTCAGGCCCAGCCAGTTCTGCAAGTAGGGAAACCCCTTGTGCTGCACCACAATCGGCACGCCCCTCAATGGCAAGGCTTTCGCCTCCCAGCCTTTGATGGCCTGCGACCAGCGTGACTGGAATGCCTGCTCGCGCTGCTGGTACTTCGCCGCATTGGCGGCATCGATCCGGGTCATTGTTCCGGCTAGGGCGGTCGCCACTTTTGCGATGTTGCGTGGGTCGGTCTGGATATGCGGATTGCCCGCGGCATGCACATCGCCTTCGCTGCGATCCACCCTCACAGGCTTTTCAGCCAGAGCGACATGACGTGCAGCTTCGAAATTGCCCGGCTGGCCTGGCTGCACCTTGCTGTTGCCGGATTCCGACAACAGCACTGGCAGCCAACCGATTTCCAGTTCCGCGCCTGTGCATACCACCAGCTCCGCCTGGCGCATTTTGGCGATGAGCGAAGGACGTGCCTCGACGTGATGCGGATCCTGCATCGCCGTGGTGGCGACATAGACCTTGACATCGCCGCCGCCCAGTTCCTTTACCAATGCACCCCACTCGGGTTCGCAGGCAAAGACGCTCAACACCGCGTGAGCGGGAACGGCCAGCCACATCAAGCACAAGAAAAACAGATGTCTGATATGCATGACTGCTCCTTAGAATTTATGTGCGCCATGCGCGCCCAGGCTGTGGATGTACTGAACAAACCACTGGTTCTCGTTCTGACCGTCCATGCTCTTGTCCTTGCTGTATTGCAAACGTACACGAGAAAATTCAGATGGGCTCCAGTCCAGCATCAGGGAGTGCCGGCTGGGATCGTAATCCGCCAGCGAGGCGATCGTGCCGCCAATATCCGCGCCGTTGAAGTCGGCATCGCCGCGCCACAGCTTGTCGTAGCGGTAACCCGCGCGCCATTGCGGCATGAACTGATAGACCGCCTGGGCATACATGCCGGATTGTTTTGAACGATATGGCCCGGAGGTGCCCGCATCCAGACATGCAGAATTGTCCGCTGGATCATTGGCATCCAAATCGGCGCAGTTCAGCGTACCGGATTCGTTGCGTCTGAAATACTCGGCGGCAAACTTGAAGTTGTTGGTTTTGGGATTGCCGTTGGGCGCCCACTTCCAGACAAAGTCTGCCAGCCAGGTTTTCGACTTGCCGCTGAAATCGCCTTCGACCTCGACATCCGCCGGATCGTGCCCCTCGAACTCACGTTCACTGGCCTTGGTTCTCAGGTGCGAGACGCCGGCGCGCCAACTGTTGGATGCACCCACGTCGCCGCCGAAATGCACGCCCGCGGCCACCGCACCGGCGCCATTCTTGTTGCGGTCCGTGCCCGGAAAGTTGGCACCGCGCCCGATTTCAACAAAAGGCTCGACGAACAAGTCGGTGGGAGCGACCCACTTGAGCTGCAGGCCGTCCTGGCCATAGTGCCCGCCAAACAAGGCCTTGTAAGCCAGGTTATTGTCGGCAAAATCCCAGGCATGCGGGTGCTGCTCGTTCTGATACCCCATCGACGACAGGTATCGGCCGCCTTTCAGGGACAACCCATTGCCCAACCCAAGCGTCTGGAACCAGGCTTCCTCGACTTCAATCTCTTCATCCGCCAGCGCGAAATTGGCGTAGCCCCTGAATATCTGGTCCACATTGGCGGCCAGCACCAGTTCGGTGTGATCAATGGAGAATCCGCGCGGGCTTCCATGGTCATGGCCGTCCTCCATGAAGCCCGTAAGATGCCGCTCATCCACATCATCCATGTGCGCATATTTGCCCTGCAGGATCAGTGACACATCGGGATTGAAGCCGCTGACACGGGCCTGGGGCTGCTCGGTCTGCGCAGCCTGGGTTTCCACCTTGACCGCCTTGTCTTCCGCCGCTGCTGCTTTCGACTCGGCGGCCTTGACCCGGCTTTCAAGTTCGCCGATCCGGGCTTCGTAGCCCGCCTTCATTTTCTGGATTTCATCCTTCAATGCTGACCACTCGGCATCCGTTACGGCATGTGCGGGCGAAGTAAATAATGCAGCGATGGCTAACGCCATCAGGGTACGTTTGAACATCATGATTTTTCCCTCAAGCAAAATGAACACCCAGCCGGAATCTTCACGGCTGGAACAATTCAAGTAAGTTGCTCAGGAAAAAACAGGCGGCGCGCGGGCGCGTGAATGAAAAGCGTGACGGGTTACAAGAACCGAAACAAGCCGCTGTGTTGGTTCGTGCCGGGTAAGACAAACCGGCAGCAACACATTTTCCGGCAAGGGCGCACTGCCGGAAAGATTGGCATACCCCACGCAGAGCTCGCATGCGGAATCCTGCGGCGCGCCTTCATCACCAGCATGACTGACTGGCGCCACATGGCTAATGGCATGCGCAACCATGTCGCCCTGCGCAAACAGGAAGGCAAAAACAAGTAGAAGGGCGTGAATGGCGCGTTGCATTGCGCAGATATTACAGGATTATTCTCATGGCACTCAAAACACCAACAAGAGCACTGAATCCCTGGCATGCGTATCGCAAGCAACGAATATACATGCGCACCCAGTGGATTTTTTTAGTCTGTTGCCGAAACATGCAAACACAAAGGGCGGCTTGCGCCGCCCTCCTTGGCCTCAATCAACAAGACCCGGAATTTCCTGGTATTAACGGAACCTGTAAATGTAGCGGATTCCAGCAAAGGTGGTGTTTTGCCTGGGATCGACGATTACGACAGTACCATCCGTTGCAGTGCCATATTGGAAATTGCTCCCATCGCTGAAGAACCATGTCCAGTCGTCGCTCTTCCAGCGCTCGTGAATCAGATCAATCCGCAAGTCAGCGTTTTTATTGAGCGCATACTCGCCAAATAGTTTGATACGGGTGGCCGTGCTGGTAATGTCAGGCACTTGTGTGACGGCACCTCCTGTCCAGGTCTGGATTATCGAGGACTCTTCTCTGACCCATGAAAGGTCGGCACCTACCTTGAGCCTGGGATTGATCGTGCCTGCCAGGTTCAGACCGACTGCGTTCCCAGTATCATCCTGTGATGCAGTCTTGATGCCAACGCCGCTAGGCCCCCTGCCAGTTTGATAAATATCGTTGGTGTCATGAGAATACCATGCGGAAACCTGCCAGGCATCATTCAAACGATAGCTGGCATCAAGTGAATAAACGCTGGCTTCTCCCTCGTGGACACCATGAGGCCTCGCAGCACTCATTCCGTACTCATCCTTGGCGGTTTCAAGATTCAATTGAACACTCAAGGCATCCGTGGGAGCCCAATCCGCGGTCAGGCGAATCTTGTTTCGTTCGCGATCCGCAATATGCAAGGGCGCGACTTGGTCAACTGCCGCAACCCTGCCTGCAGAAAAATTCGACCCGTCACGATCACCATAGAGATAGGCAATAGAACCATTCAGGGTTTCGGACAATGATTTTCTCAGCTGCAGCCTGTAAGTGATTTCGTCCAGATCGGCGCGGAAAGGCACATAACGTTCGCTATCCGGGATCGCTGTAGAACCCACGGGTACCGTGCGCTCCTGATCACTATAGTCTATGCCTGCGACTACGCTGTAGCCTTGCTGCAAGCTGTAGGTTCCTTCCACTTTGCCTGATTTTGTCGTGTAGGAAAGCGGTGTCCCATGACCAGTAACCGGACCCGCCGGATTTGTCCCTATCAGATCGTACCTGGGCGTTTCATCATCGACATCGTGGTAACGCAAATTGGCCACCAGGTTTAATTGAGGCATCGGCCTGGCCGTCAAGCCAAGTTGTACCAGCGTGGTATTCACCTCCGCATCGAAAACCGTTGGCGCACCGACATACTTGGGTATTGCGGCTATGCCCGCTGTTGGAATGGCTTCATCGACTGTGGCATTTGTGTAGGATGCCTTGAACGTTCCAGTCGTGGTTGGAGTAAAGTGATAGGCGCCACTTACATATGCCTGATGCGCCTGATTGTCGAAAGGCAGCGTCAAGTAGAATGGTCCGGCTGCTCCGCAAGTCTGGGCAGACGTTCTTGAACAGACCAGATCGTTGGCATTTTCAAACCAGCTCCCGATATAGCCCCCAGATAATTGCAACAGCTTGCTGGTGTAATCAAAAACGGCTTCAAATTGGCGAGTCGTGAAATCGATCGGCTCAACCGCGAATTCAGCCGCGCCGCCCCTGCCCCAATGGCGGTTGCCTTCCTTGTTTTCGTGCGTGTAGTTTGCCTTGAAAACCAGGCCGGGCATCAGAAAATTGAGATTCTTGTAAAAACCCAGGCCGTACTTTTGACGTTCCGTGCCAAGTTGAACATTGGTTCCAGTGAGCGCGCCCGTGGCGATGGCTGGGCCCACGACTTGTTCCTGTGTGCCCAAGCCTATTAACGTGGTGTTGACCGTATACGGAGCCTCCCTGGGTGTCTGGTTGTAATCCAGCGTGACGCCCCAATTCCCCTGCACGTTGTATTCGGCACTGATTTCCCGGCTATCAAGTCCCAGGTTGGTAGTGCTCAAGGATGTCCAGGTACCCGTTTCATCATTTCGGGACATGATGTCCGCGTCCAGCAGCAAATACGCGCCATCGTCGCGCATGCCATCGAAGATACCAAACTGCGGGCGATCGTCACTCAAAAACCCCACCCCGACAGACACCGAGCTGGAAAGCCTGGCGATCAATTCCAGATCTTCGTCCGCCGCCATGGCAGGTGTGTAAGCAATCATCATCGCCGTTGCCAGGGCGGTAAGCTCAAAGCGTTTTTGCGTATAGCTCATTTTTACTCTCCTCTGGCCTGATCAACGACGGAAACGTCCGACAGTTGCATTGTTTTCGGTACTGTTGCCTCCGTGGATATTGGTATGGCAATTCGTGCATCCGCGAGCCATGGCCCCAAGCGCACTAGTGCTTGTCGATCTGCCCGGCAACAGCTGCATCAATTGTGTGCGATGACTGTCGCTGCTGTGGCAGTTCTGACACAAAAGCGGTTGTCGCTGTTTGAGCAGACTGGCTGCCGTGGTGCCATGCGCGTTGTGGCAAATGCTGCAATCCTCAGTCACTGGCTGATGGTTATGGATGAAAGGCCCGCGCTTCTCCGTATGGCACATGTAGCAGGTCTCGTTGACGCTATCCTTCTTGAGCTGTTTAGGTCCGGCGGAACCATGCGGATTGTGGCAATCCGAGCAGGCCATTTTGCCTTCCAGCACGGGATGATGTGACGGACGGTTCATCTGAGCCCGCTGTTCCTTGTGGCAGCCAAAGCAGACTTCGGTCTGGGTTTTTCTGTCCCGTACCTTGTCATGTCCGCTGTTATGAACGTTGTGGCAGGTTGCACAGGTGACCCCTCGATTGGCGTGTGCGCTGCCTGACCAGAACATGTGGTTGCCGCCCTTGTGACATGAAGTACAAGCGGCGTTCTGCTCTTCAGGGGGTGTGGTTTTCTTAAAGGTGCGATCTGGTGCGGGTCGCTTGCCATCCGCGCCCTTCTTCATGTGTGAGGTGCTTTCGCCATGGCAATTCGCGCAGGTGGGCGTGCGGCTGTCGGCCACCGTGCCGTGCTTGGTCTTGGCTATCGAAAGCACCCAAGGACGCTCATCCAGCATGGTAGGGCCCGGGTTGTCGGAATCGTCGTGACAGCCCGTGCATTTGGCATCGCCCTTCAGTACGGTGTCTCCCTTGCCCAGCTTGTTGGACGGCTGGTCTTCCGCGTTGGCGAACTGGCCAAAGCTCAATCCCAATGCCAGCAACGCCGAAATGACGAAACCAGATCGCTTGCGCATGTTCATGCTTATCCCCCTTGTTAAATGTGTACATGCCCGGATTCATGCAAATCCCGTCCCGCACATATGCGAGGAGACAGGAATATCAAACACGTCCGAACACCTGCCTTGCGGCAGGCTAACTGATCTGCAAGCTGTTACTTAACACCGGGGAAATGGAATTGACGCTCATCGGCGATGATGAGCCTGGATTCTCCGGTCCATGCAAATTTTTGACCCTCTTGTGCTGCTTTATTTATTGTTGGCTGTTGCTTGTGCTTGTTTCAGCCATGTTTGTTTTTTTTGCTTTATACGTGAGAAGTAACGAGGCCAATCTCCCCACCCGAGATATTTTTTGACGCACGTCACATTTTTTTAACAAAATGCGTTTTTAAGCGCTAATCTGGTATCGGGTTTGATTCAGTTGCGTGCAATTGAAATATATTTCGCTGGCAAACCGCACAGGACGCGGCTTATAAGACATTGTCCTGAAAATACTTGGAGAAGACATGATCGCGCTAGAGTTGAACACCGCCCAGATCGCGGAAATCATGGGGCGCCTGCCCTATTTTCAGGAATTGGGAAACGCTGAAATATCCCGTCTTGCCGAGGGCGCACAGGAAATTGTCCTTAAGAAGAGGGAAATCCTGTTTAACGAGGGCGATCCCGCCGATGCACTTTTTACCGTGGTCAGCGGCAGCCTCAAACTATCAATCGGCCACTCGCGTAACCAGGAGAAAGTCATTGATATCGTCTCGCGCGGACAATGCTTCGGCGAGATTCCCATGTTTCTTCAAGGCCCCTGTCCCAGCACCGCCCAGGCAATTGAAGACAGTTATCTGCTGGCCATCAAGCGCAATGTCCTGATGCAGGCGCTTGATCACAACTGTCTGCTGGCGGGGAAAATGATGGCCGGCGTCTGCCGCCGGATGCATACCCTCATCAAGGATATCGACAATTGCCATTTGCGCTCGTCGGCCCAGCGGCTGGCTTCCTACCTGTTGCAACACCGCCCCGACATGCATGCCCGGCACTATGACGTGGTGCTGCCCGGCTCCAAGCACGACGTGGCCGGCATACTTGGCCTGAGCCGGGAAACCCTTTCGCGGACCTTGCATCAGCTGGAGGAGGAAAACATCATCCGGGTCACCGGCCCCCATATCCGGATTCTCGATGTGGAGAAATTGCAAACCTACAATGGCTGGCAACGTCTTGAGCGTTGCGCAGACGCAAAAACAAATTGACTTGCCCGGGCTGCCTGGATGAAATTGTTGACCTCCGTCAATTTTTTGCACGTTTTTAATTTTCTTTAACGCCCGATCGATAGGCAGGTAATCTAATCTTTACAAGCAGGTATCAGGGAGCACTAAATCAGGCATGAAGGAGACGCAAATGAATAAGAAAATCATGTTGGCATTGGCAAGTGGATGTATGTTGATAACGTTTGCTGCCCAGGCGGGTGACGCAGCGGCAGGCAAGGCAAAATCTGAAAACTGCGCGCAATGCCATGGCGACACCGGCAAGGATGACCCGCCCATTGCCGGCAAGCCCGAAGCCGACTTTATCAAGGCCATGAAGGAATATCAGACCGGGGCGCGCAATCACAAGAAAATGGCCAAGGCGGTCAAGGATTTATCCGATGCCAATATTGCTGATCTGGCGGCTTATTACAGCAACCTGAAGTAAGCCGGTTTCAAGAATAAAAAAACGGGGCATATGCCCCGTTTTTTCTGCCCAATTTCAAACCGATTACTTGCCGCGGCTTTCCTCCACCATCACCTCGATCATGGGGGTGAGGATGAGTTCCATGGCATAGCTCATCTTGCCGCCGGGCACAACCAGGGTGTTGGCGCGCGACATGAAGCTGTGAGGGATCATGTTAAGCAGGTACTGGAAATCGACGCCGCGCGGATCGCGGAAGCGGATGATGATGAAGCTTTCATCCGGCGTGGGAATGTCGCGCGCGATGAAGGGGTTGGACGTATCCACCGTCGGCACGCGCTGGAAGTTGACATGGGTGCGCGAGAACTGCGGGGTGATGTAGTTGATGTAATCCGGCATGCGGCGCAGGATGGTGTCCACCGTCGCTTCGGCGGAGTAGCCGCGCTCGGCGTGATCGCGGTGGATTTTCTGGATCCATTCCAGGTTGACCACGGGCACGACGCCCACGCCCAGATCGATATAGCGTGAAGCATCGATATTGCCGTTGGCGACCAGGCCGTGCAGGCCTTCATAAAACAGGATGTCGGTGCCCGCCTGGATGTCTTCCCAGGGCGTGAACTCGCCCGGCTTCAGGCTGGTTTTGAGGCGTGTATTGTGTTCGGCCGCTTCGGCATCGCTGTGGATGTAGTAGCGCTTCTTGCCGCCACCGGTTTCGCCATAGACCTTGAAGGTTTCCTCGATCTTGTCGAAGTGGTTGGCTTCCGGGCCAAAATGCGAGAAATGGTTATTGCCCTTGGCTTCCTCGGCCTTCATGCGCTCGCGGAATTCGACGCGGCCCAGCGAATGCAGGCTGTCGCCCTCGATGATGGCGGCGGTAATGTCGTAACGGCGGAAGATGTTCTCGAACGCGCGCTTGACGAAGGTGGTGCCTGCGCCGGACGAGCCGGTAACGGCAATGACGGGGTGCTTCTTGGACATGGGGAACTCCCTGACTATTAATAATGGCTTGAATGCTTAACCGGGCGATTTTAACCGCTGGCCGGGCGGCTTGTCACCCGCCCCGGATGCCGCCCGATATAATGGCGGCTGATTCCGGACACCTACCCCGGCCGTAAACGCATTCATCCGTCATGCAAGAAAAATACAACCCTCAGGAAATCGAGCAGGCCGCCCGGCGGCACTGGGAAGAAACAAAGGCCTTCAAGGCCAGCGAACAGGATTCACGCCCAAAATACTACTGCCTGTCGATGTTTCCCTACCCGTCCGGCAAGTTGCACATGGGCCATGTGCGCAACTACACCATCGGCGACGTGCTGGCCCGTTTCCACAAGATGCAGGGCTACAACGTCATGCAGCCCATGGGCTGGGATGCCTTCGGCCTGCCGGCCGAGAACGCAGCCATGGCCAACAACGTGCCGCCAGCGAAATGGACCTACGCCAACATCGACCACATGCGCGGGCAGTTGAAGGCGCTGGGACTGGCCATCGACTGGGACCGCGAAATCGCCACCTGCAAACCCGACTACTACAAATGGGAACAGTGGCTGTTCACCCGCCTGTTTGAAAAAGGCCTGGTGTACCGCAAGAACGCCACGGTGAACTGGGACCCGGTCGATGAAACCGTGCTCGCCAACGAACAGGTCATCGACGGCCGCGGCTGGCGTTCCGGCGCGC
>CAYOJA010000063.1:0-9609 GCA_964404175.1 uncultured Thiobacillus sp.
AGTTTGCCAAACTGGAACAGCCCGATTCCTGGAAACAGTTCATCGGCACCCTTGGTGCCGATCCGCTGGGGCCAATCGAGGAAGCCAGCCTGGAAATGGACAAGGCGGCGTAGCCAAAACGCGAATAGCGTTTCTTGCGCGTGGTCGCCCCGGTCCGCCATGTAGAAGGCATGAATCAGCTGCTGGAAATCGTCCGACGCGACCGCGGCTTTCAGGACGACATCGGCCGCAACCCTGCTCGACGTGTTCAACCTGCTGGGCGGGCAGGGAAGCTGGTTTCAAAATATCGCCGGTTGTTGTCCAGTGCGTTGAATTAGGGAAGGTCTTGAATCGGCCAGGAGGAGACATTTGACCTGGTCCATTTTGCTGTCTGCGTAATCCTCAAAATGAGACTCAACCTGCCAGTATTATTGGGGGTTATTATAGAGACGCAGAAAAACAAAGATAATTAAGAATCAGGAGGATAGGAGGCTATGATTAGCGCCCTAAATAATAATGTTATACGGACGTTCGCGTCCGTATATTAACTGTTAGGGCTATCCATGCACAATTTCCTTATCACGTTGCTTCTGTCGATTTTTTCTTTCACTGGATCTGCTTGGGCGGGCACACAACAGCGGTTCACCCCGGATTCCAATGTTCAACAAATGGCAGAGGCATACGCTCAACTAGCAGTCACTCACGCCAAGGCAGAAGCCGGAATTATTCTTGATTGGTCGGATTCAAGTATTGAAAGCGTTGAAAAAACTTTGGTGTTGATACATGCCTCGTTTATTTCAACAAAGCCAACCCTAACCGAAGAGGATGCAATGCCACTCGCCAAGGTTTTCGGTAGCTACATCGGTGAAGTTTACCGCCGCAATCATGGCGGCACGTGGGGCATTGTTTCTATAGGTGGCCAAGAGTTTCCTGGCGTCCAGACCAACTCAGGAGTTCAGTTCTGGCCATGGGGGCGAACGCTCAACCGCATCATGCATGGCTCGGAAAGTAACGTCTTAGATTACTACCGTGCGCTACTTGAAAAATAGCCCTAACACTGCATTCCACCCGACCGGCTACAGCGGGCTTCGCCCGCCTTCGCCGTCGGGTGAATTTGAACGTTAGGCGGCACAAAACACCATGCAGCGTGAGGATGTTCTCTCCGAGGCCAGTGCGGCCGATTTCGTAGCCGCAGTCGGCTTCAGTGCCGCAGCGATCTACGAGGCCTACTCTGAGTTTGAAGCCCCAACCCGCGTCTTCCACTCCCACGCGGAGCTGACTCGCTTCATTGGCACTGCGCGCCAAAGCGGACAAAGCTACTTCAGTCTAGCCGTTCACTACGAGGGTACAGGGGGCTCTGCCCGAACTCGCCGGTTCGAACTGGTTCCAGAGAAATGCAAGGGCGCGAAGTGGCGAGAAACCACAGAGGGCTGGGGCTTGGTCTCAGTCCAGCTAACGTATCAAGAAGACGGATGGGTCAAGTGTGGCGTATCTGCAAACTCTCAGAAGCGCGCAACCGCGTGGGCAAGCACATTGAACGAACGCCTGGGTTCCCCTGACGCTTGGAACTGGCCCATGGTTGAAAAGCACACCCGAAGGCTCATCCGCAAGTTGCGAAATGCCGCCTAACCCGGCGGTCAAGACCGCTCCACTTCGTTCCGCTGGGACCGCGCTGAAGCGCGGCCCCTTACCTCTACGTTAGAGCCCGCCCACTATGAACAAAGAAACAACTATCAGCCTGAGCGCAACCCAAATGCAACGTCCTGCTTCAGTAAAAACAGCCTGTTATCTCTTATGGGCTGCTTTAGCGATTGCTATTGTTTCCCTCATTCCTGGTATCCGTAACGGCTTCTGGGAAAGCAACGAGGGTTCTCCTGTATTCGTTGCTGGCTTTTTAGCCATTGCATACCTTGCAATGGCGCTTCTTGTACTCATGACCTATCGGGGTAAAAACTGGGCGCGTTGGTTGTTCGCCGTTCTAGCCGGAATTGGTTGGCTTTCTTTATTAGGAGATTTATCAAGCCTGTTGGCACAGGGCGCGTTCGCAGTAGTTCTTGAGTTGGCTATTACCCTCATTGAGATCTATGCATTATTTCTTCTCTTTTCTCGCGCGAGCCAACCATGGTTTTCAAAGTCTGCATGATCACCACTGGCTCTAACCCTACGTTCAACCCGGACGCCCAAAAGCTGCGCTTTTGGGTTCCCTCCGCTGCGCTCCGGCGCCGGTTAACTCCACGTTAGAGCGCAGACTGGAGACTTCCCTTGGCATACAGAGCACTCGTTATCCCCGTGATGATCGCGTCTCCTGGGGACGTTGCAGAGGAAAGAGATATTGTTCGCTCAGTCATCCACGACTGGAATGACGTAAACGCGTCGGCATCCAAAGTGGTGCTGAGCCCTGTAGGGTGGGAAACGCATTCGTCGCCGGAGTTGGGTGCGAGGCCTCAAGAGCTTATTAACTCGAGGCTCTTGAAGGATTGTGACCTCCTGGTCGGAGTTTTCTGGACACGACTTGGAACTCCGACCGGAAAAGCAAAAAGCGGCACTGTTGAGGAGATCGAGGAGCATGTTGCAGCCGGCAGGCCAGCTATGATCTATTTTTCGTCCCAACCCGTTGCCCCGCAAAGCATCGACGCGAATCAGTTTGCCGAGTTGCAAGCCTTTAAGGAGAAACTAAAGCCGCTCGGCCTTGTTGAATCATTCGACAACCCTGGTCAGTTCAAAGAAAAGTTCGCAAAGCAGCTACAACTCTGTCTGATCAACAATCTCTACCTGCAGGGTTTGGTAAGGGAGCAGCCCGACGAACACGCGATCGCGGTGGGAGACTCCCACCAAGCTGCACCGAAGTTATCCTTGTCCAACGAGGCTCAGACGTTGTTGAAAGTGGCAGCACAGAAAGAAGACGGCACCATCCTAAAAATCGCCTACATGGGTGGGCGCGTGATTCAAGCAGGCGGCCAGCAGTTCGGTGGAGAGCGCGGTCGCGAGGCAGCGAAATGGGAGAACGCGCTGAATGAACTCATCGAGAATGGCCTTGTGGTGGCCCGCGGCTACAAGGATCAAGTCTTTGAACTAACGCATCAGGGGTGGTCGGTTGCAGATGCGCTCTAACAACACGCTGCACCCGACGTCCATGCCTCAACGGCTTCGCCGCTCCGGCAGGGTCACGGGTGAGCGTGAGCGTTAGCCGTCAGGAGCAGAGCCGATGCGTATCGCAATCCTGGGATGGGGTTCTCTTCTCTGGGACGAGAGGCCAGAGTTTGATGATCACCACGGCCCTTGGGAATTTGATGGCCCAGAACTCAAGATTGAGTTTTCCCGAATCTCACAGAGCCGTGGAGGCGCATTGACACTCGTGATTGATCCAGCCAACGGATCAAACTGCCGAGTTGCGCACACAAAAAGCAAACGCCGAAACCCTGAGGACGCCGTTTGTGATCTGCGGTGCCGCGAAGGAACAACAAGAGCGAACATTGGTATTCACTTTGCGGACGGCTCGCTGAATCTATTCAAAGACAAAAACACTCTCGCCACCATCACAGCGTGGGCCAAGGGAAAAACCATCGACGTTGTTGTCTGGACAGATCTACCGTCCAACTTCCAAAAGATTTGCGGCAGTGACTTCTCTATTCCCAATGCCGTCGCGCATGTCCGCGCCCTCGATGAAGGCGCGAAGTCCGGTGCTGCCGAGTATGTAAGGCGAGCGCCAGCTTTCGTAAATACACCATTACGTTCAGCTCTACAATCAGAGCCGTGGTTCAAGTCGTGACGGCTAACACTGCGTATATGGACGCCCCCAAAAGCTTCGCTTTCGGGGCGCCCGTTAGCTTCGCGTGGACCGACCGCTTAGGATTTCTTTTCAGCCATTTCGTAAATCACTTCGACCGTCAGTAAAGGGTCGGTTGCAGACTAAGCCGCCGCCAACCCCACCTTCGCTGCATACTGGCTGCGCTGCGCCGCCTGTTTGCCGGCGAGGGCAAATCCCTGAAGCAACCGGCCTTCATCCAGATGCAGGGCGCAGATGCCGTCTTCCGCGCAATCGACCTGCCAGCCGCCGCTACTTGAGGGCGGCGGCAAGATTGCCAGCGGCAGCGCGGGGGTTTTTACCACCACCGGCATGACCGGATAGCGCACCTCGGTTTTCTCTCCTGCCAGTGTTGCAGCAAGTGCGCGCGCCTGCTGCATCAGTGGAAGCACAAAGGGCAGAACCTGACCGTTGACTTCAGCGCAATCGCCCAGCGCATAGACATCTGGCGCCGTGGTTTGCAAAGTGTTGTCGACGACTATGCCGCGATTGACCCGGATACCGGCGCTTGACGCAAGCTGGGTGCGCGAGCGGAGGCCAATCGCCGAGAGGACGATGTCTGCTTCGATTTCGCTGCCATCATCCAGGGTGATTTTCACTGTGTTGTCCAATTGAGCGATGCTCTTTGCCGTGCGTCCGAAATGCCAGTGCACGCCTTTTTCTTTCAGCGCATGGGCCAGCGCCTGGCCAACTGCTTCGGGTGTCAGGCGCTCCAGCGGCCAGGGACCGAGGTGTACCACTTCCACGCGGTAACCCGCCGCGGCAAGATCATTGGCGAACTCCGAGCCGATCAACCCGCCGCCCAGAATGGCGACCCGGCTGCCGGGCTGGAGTGCATCACGGAAGCGCGTGTAGTCCTGCAGGTCATTTACGGCATGAATCCGTTCCGTTCCCGGACCGGTCAGGCCATGCGGAATCGGATCGGCACCCAGCGCCAGCACCAGTTTGCTGTAGCCGGTTTCTCCACCTTCCCAGCGCACTTTCCTGTTCTCCACATCCAAGGCGGTTACGCGGGTATGGGTGAGGATTTGCGCATTCAGATCGGCGGCCATTTTTTCCGCAGGCGTGCTCACCAGTTGTTCCGGGCTTTTTCCGGCCGCCAGCGCATTCGACAGGTTGGGCTTGGAATAGAAGTGGCCGTCATCCTTAGAGATGAGGGTGACCGGCGTGGTCTGGTCACGTTTTCTGAATTCCCGCAGCACGGTGTAGCCGGCGAGACCTGAGCCGATGATGACGATGGGGTTCATTGGATTCCTTTAATCACTCAGTACACGAAGGAAAGTTTTCAACCTTGGGGTCGATTGTTTCCTTCGTGGTGATGCTGTTGTTCAAGCGGCTTCGACTTCAACCATTTCGAAATCCGCCTTGGCCACGCCGCAGTCCGGGCATTCCCAGCCTGCGGGCACATCTTCCCAGCGGGTGCCGGGGGCGATGCCGTGTTCCGGATCGCCTTTGGCTTCGTCGTAGATGTAACCGCATACGATGCATTGCATGACTTTCATGATGTTTCCTTTCAATTCTGTTTCGTTTCCCTCTCCCTTGGCGGGAGAGGGTCGGAGTGAGGGTGTTCCAAATAATCAGGCCGCGATCTTTTCCTTGGCCGAGACTTTGTCCTTCTGTGCCTGGTAGTGGTTGGCGTGTTTCTCTTCCACCTTGGCCAGCGCGGCAAAGCGCTTGGCTGCCTTGTCCAGTACGCTCTGGAACGCTGCATTGAACACGGCTGCGTGTTCCTTCGACTCGACAATCTGCTCGTCGATTTCCTTCACCGCAGCGTCGTGGCCTTCGGCCATCGCCTCGTGGCGGAACTTGGGGTACATCTCGGTGTACTCGTAGGTTTCGCCCTCGATGGCGTATTGCAGGCACTTTTCCGGCGTCATGGTTTCCTGCGCGAACAGCAGTTCGGCATGGCCGAATGCGTGCAGGATTTCCTGGTCGGCGGTTGCCTCGAAGACTTTCGCTGTTTCCTCGTCGCCAGCGGCGCGGCAGATTTTTGCGAAGTAACGGTACTTGGCGTGAGCCATGCACTCGCCGGCGAACGCCGCTTCAAGGTTCTTGATGGTGGGTGATTCGATGTTGATAGCCATATTGTTTGCTCCTTAAATAAAGTTGTCCGGGTTGAATTTCCTGGCAGCGATGCGCTGTCCACGGATGCAACTTTACGGGCGGGCAAACGATAGGTCTAATTGATTGTAACAATATTAACGATAGTTATTGACTAATGCATGCTTCATGCCGCCAGGCCGGGAAACAGTCCGGCCAGTCCGCGAGCGAGCATTTCGATGGAAAGGGCCGCGATGATCAGGCCCATCAATCGGGTGACGACATGGATGCCGGTTTTGCCGAGGCGTTGTGAAATCCGGTACGCGGCGCGAAATGATATCCACACCGACAAGGCAACCAGCGTAACCGGTATCAGCAAGGCTGCCTGGTGCACCACGTCACCCTGTGCCGCACCCGCGGCCACGATGACATGAGTCAATGCTCCGGGGCCTGCCAGCAGCGGAATGCCAAGCGGCACGACCCCAACGGCATCCTTCTCCTCGGCTTCCATGGCCTCATCAGGCGTTTGCTTCAGCGGGCTCACATGCGCCTGCAACATCGATAGCGACAGCAAGAGCAGCAGCAGGCCGCCGGCAACAGAAAACGCTTCAATGCGGATGCTGAAAAAATTCAGGATATGTTCGCCGGTAAAGCTGAAGATAACCAGCACCAGCCAGACGGTCAGCGCGGCGACCCAGGCGGCGCGGTTGCGCTGAGCGCTGGAAAACGATTGCGTGGCCAGAAGAAAAATCGGAATCACGCCGACTGGATCGACGATGGCGAAGAGTGTGAGCGCGGCCTGGGTAAGTGCGGCGATGTCCATAATCAGCGTTTTCCTGGCCGGATTTTTTCGACGCAGCTGAGATTTGCGGACAGGATGGCTTGCCGCACGGCTTCGATGGCGCGCGGACGGGGAAAGCTTTTGCGCCAGGCCAGGCTGACAATGCGGCTGGGCGCGGGTTTGGTGAAGGGACGATATGCCAGCAGGCTGTCCGTAGTCGAATGCAGGCGCGTGGCGGTGCAGGGCAGGACGGTGGTGCCCATGCCGGAAGCGACCATGTGGCGGATGGTTTCGAGCGAGCTGCTTTCCAGCGTCTTCTGCAGGCCGTCTGCTGCGGATCGATTCAGTGCCGGGCAGACTTTAAGCACCTGGTCGCGAAAGCAATGGCCGCTGCCCAGCAATAATAAATTTTCCTTTTCCAGTTCGGTGCTGGCGATGGTTTTCTTCTTTTTCCAATCATGCCCGGCGGGCACGGCCACCACGAAAGGCTCTTCATACAGGGGCAGGGCAAGAATGGCAGGGTCTTCCACCGGGGTGGCAATGATCATGGCGTCGAGTTCGCCCTTCTTCAGCTTCTCGGTCAGCACGCGCGTGTAGTTTTCCTCCAGCAGCAGCGGCATCAGTGGCGCGCGTTCGTGCAGTTGCGGGATCAGTTCCGGCAAAAGGTAAGGGGCGATGGTGTAGATGGCGCCCAGCTTTAGCGAGCCTTGCAGATCGTCCTTGGCTTCCGCCGCCAGGTCCTTGATGCCGTCCACCAGTTCGAAGATGTGCGCGGCCTGTTCCGCCACGCGTTCTCCCGCAGGCGTGATGCCAAGTTCTCCGCCGCCGCCGCGTTCGAACAGAGTGACCCCCAGTTCCTCTTCCAGTTTCTTGATGGCGACAGACAGGGTCGGCTGCGACACGAAGCAGGCTTCCGCCGCGCGGCCGAAATGTTTTTCACGCGCAACGGCCAGGACGTATTTGAGTTCGGTGAGGGTCATTAGTTAAAAGCTATCGAGCACTTTGAAAATGAGTATTAGATCAAGTCTAAATCATGCGCTTGAATGGGAATACCCCGAAAGCAAGCGGGAATCCATTTATTCAAGAGGAGCAGTGCCATGTCAGAAAGCAAATGTCCCTTCCACGTCACCGCCACCGGCGGCACCCCCACCAACCACGACTGGTGGCCCAATCAGCTGAATCTCAAGGTCTTGAGCCAGTACGCGCCCGAGACCAGTCCAATGGAAGCGTCGTTCGATTATGTCGAAGAATTCAAGAAGCTCGATCTCGCCGCGGTCAAGAAAGACCTGGTTGCGCTGATGACGAATTCGCAGGACTGGTGGCCGGCCGACTACGGCCATTATGGTCCGCTGTTCATCCGCATGGCCTGGCACGCGGCGGGCACGTATCGGATTGGTGACGGTCGCGGCGGCGCAGGCCTCGGTCAGCAGCGCTTCGCGCCGACCAATTCCTGGCCCGACAACGTCAACCTCGACAAGGCACGCCGCCTGTTGTGGCCGGTCAAGCAGAAATACGGCAACCAGATTTCCTGGGCCGATTTGATTGTGTTGGCGGGCAACTGCGCATTGGAATCGATGGGCTTCAAGACCTTCGGCTTCGGCGGCGGCCGCGCCGACGTGTACGAGCCCGACGAGTCGGTGTACTGGGGCAGCGAGAAAGACTGGCTGGGCGACACGCGCCACGGCACCAAGCCCGATCTGGACAATCCGCTGGCCGCCGTGCAGATGGGCCTGATCTACGTCAACCCCGAAGGCCCGGGCGGCAAATCCGACCCGATCCAGTCCGGGAAAATGGTGCGCGAGACCTTCGCGCGCATGGCGATGAACGACTATGAAACCGTGGCGCTCACCGCTGGTGGCCACACCTTCGGCAAGTGCCACGGCGCCGGCGACGCGGCGCTGGTCGGCCCCGCACCCGAAGCGGCCGACATCGAGAACCAGGGCTTCGGCTGGATCAGCAAGCATGCAAGTGGTAAAGGCGGCGACCAGATCGGCAGCGGCCTCGAAGGTTCGTGGACGCCCACGCCGACCCAATGGGACATGAGCTACCTCGACGTGCTGTTCGGCAATGACTGGATCCCGACGCGCAGCCCGGCGGGCGCTTCGCAGTGGACGCCCGTGAAGCACACCGACGCCAACATGGCGCCGGCCGCGCACGACGCATCGAAGAAGGTGCCCATCATCATGACCGATGCCGACATGGCGATGCGCTACGACCCCGAGTACGAGAAGATCGCGCGCCACTTCCACAAGAACCCGGAAGAATTCGCCGACGCCTTCGCGCGCGCCTGGTTCAAGCTCACCCACCGCGACATGGGACCCAAGGCGCGTTACCACGGCCCCGAAGTGCCGAAGGAAGAACTGATCTGGCAAGACCCGATTCCGGCGGCGAACCATCCGCTGGTCGACGACAAGGACGTGGCCGCGTTGAAGGCCAAGGTCATGGCCTCGGGCCTGTCCACCTCCGATCTCGTCTACACCGCGTGGTCCTCGGCCGCGAGTTTCAGGGGCTCCGACAAGCGCGGCGGCGCCAACGGCGCGCGCATCCGTCTCGCGCCGATGAAGGACTGGGAAGTCAACCAGCCGGCGCAGCTGGCCAAGGTGCTCGGCAAGCTCGAAGCCATCCAGGCCGAGTTCAACGGCGCGGCTGGCGGCGGCAAGAAGATTTCGCTCGCCGATCTCATCGTGCTGGCCGGCTGCGCGGCGGTCGAAGACGCCGCGAAGAAGGCCGGGCAGAACGTGAGCGTGCCCTTCACGCCGGGCCGCATGGACGCCAGTGCCGAACAGACCGACGCCGCCTCCTTCGCGCCGCTCGAACCGATCGCCGACGGCTTCCGCAACTACCGCGGCGGCAAGTTCCCCGAGATCGCCGCCGAACACTTCCTGGTCGACAAGGCGCAGTTGCTCACGCTCACCGCGCCCGAGATGACGGTGCTGGTCGGCGGCCTGCGTGCCCTGGGTGCCAACTTCGGCGGCAGCAAGCACGGCGTGTTCACCAACCGGCC
>CAYOJA010000064.1:0-1476 GCA_964404175.1 uncultured Thiobacillus sp.
ACCGAACACGGCCACGCCATGCTGGCGAATTTTCTGAAGGAGCGTGTCTGATGCAGTACAAGGACATACTTACTCTTCTGCTCGACCGCCATGATCTACCCCGCGAAGCCATGCTGATTGCCATGCGTGCGCTGATGGGCGGCGAGTGGCCACCCGCGCAGATTGCCGGATTTCTCGTTGCACTGCGCATGAAAGGCGAGAGCGTTACCGAGATTGCCGCTGCCGCCGAGGTGATGCGCGAGCTCTCTACCAAAGTGCCGTTGGCCGGTGTCGACTTTCTGGTGGATACCTGTGGTACTGGCGGCGATGGCGCGCATACCTTTAATATCTCCACCGCTTCTGCATTTGTGGCGGCTGCTTGTGGCGCCAGGGTTGCGAAGCACGGCGGGCGTTCAGTGTCGTCCACCTCCGGCAGCGCGGATGTACTGGAAGCGCTGGGTGTCAATGTCAATTTAAGTCCCGAGAAAGTCGCGCAGGCCGTGAAGGAAATCGGCGTCGGCTTCATGTTCGCACCCAATCATCATTCCGCCATGAAACACGCCGCGCCGGTACGCAAGGAACTGGGCGTTCGCACACTATTTAATATGCTGGGCCCGCTGACCAATCCTGCTGGCGCGCCCAATCAGGTGCTGGGCGTGTTCAACCGCGAACTGACAGGCAAGCTGGCCAGGGTCTTGAAGGAACTTGGCAGCCGCCACGTGCTGGTCGTGCATGCCGAAGAAGGCCTGGATGAAATCAGCCTTGCCAGCCCGACCTTTGTGGCAGAGCTCAAGGACGGCCACGTTTCCGAATACGAACTCGAGCCCGGCCTGTTCGGATTGCCCCAGATTGCCGCAAGTGAAATGGTGGTCAATGGCAAGGAAGAAGCCGTCGCCATGCTCAAGGCTGCGCTGGGCGACATCCATGCCGGCGCTTCGGCCATTGTCGCCCTCAATGCCGGAGCGGCAATTTATGTATCGGGCAAGGCCGGCAGCTTGCAGGAAGGCGTTTCGCTGGCCAAGGCCGCGATTTCTTCCGGGGCGGCCTTAAGCAAGTTGAACGACTACATCCGTTTCAGCCAGTCATGAGCGACATTCTCAATAAAATCCTGGCCACCAAGCGGGAAGAAGTGGCCGCTGCGCAATCGAAAATTTCGCTGGCTGAAATCAAGGCATTGGCAAAAGACCAGCCGCCGCCGCCGAGGGATTTTGTTGGCGCCATCCGCGCAAAAATTGCCGCCGGGCAAGCGGCGGTTATTGCCGAAATCAAGAAAGCCAGCCCCAGCAAGGGGGTATTGCGCGAAAACTTCAATCCGGCCGAAATTGCCGCCAGCTACGAACAAGGCGGCGCGGCCTGCTTGTCGGTACTCACAGACATGCAGTACTTCCAGGGCAGCCCCGAATACCTCAAACAGGCCCGGGCGGCTTGCAGCTTGCCAGTGTTGCGCAAGGACTTCATGATCGACCCGTATCAGGTTTACGAAGCCCGGGCCATGGG
>CAYOJA010000064.1:1576-9385 GCA_964404175.1 uncultured Thiobacillus sp.
GGCATGGCCGTCCTCGTCGAATCCCACAATGCCAAGGAACTCGACGCCGCCCTGCAACTGAAAACCCCGCTACAAGGCATCAACAACCGCAACCTGCGCACGTTTGAAGTCAGCCTGGAAACAACCCTCGGTCTATTGCCAATGATTAGGCCGGACCGGATAGTCGTGACCGAATCCGGCATCCTTGCCAGGGGAGATGTCAGTCTCATGCGCGCCCGTAATGTTCATGCCTTTCTGGTCGGCGAGGCCTTCATGCGGGCACCAAACCCCGGAAAAGCTTTATCAGCGCTATTCGATGTGCCCTGAATACAACAATGTTTGTTGCAAGAGTGACTCGTATTAACCAATTGAATTTAAATAATAATATTTTCAGTTAGATCGCTCTGGTTGTCAAAAAGCCACGCACAGACCAACCCAGTTGGGGATTTCGCAACGTTTTTCCTTGAATCGGATGGGGCAATCCGGATAATGGCCCTTGTCCGATTTTTTTAGGACAGCTCTGCAGAGCTTACTAATTTTTTCATTGTTCTGTTAAGGAGAACTTAAATGCAAAAGAAACTGATTGCTGCCCTGGCAGTTGCCGGCTTGGTTGCCGCTCCCGCCTTTGCCGCTACCTCCAATGTGGATGTGTACGGCGTGATGTCTTTCTCCGTTGATCATATCGACACCAACGATCTGACCGGCGATTCTTCCGACCTGGTAACCGGCAAGGACAACGTTTCCCGCATCGGATTCAAGGGTTCTGAAGACCTGGGCGGTGGCCTGGCTGCCATTTGGCAAATCGAAATGCAGCTGAACGCCAACAACGACGCCGGCATTTCCACTACCGCTGGCACCACCTACTATGGCGCATCTGTGATTACCGGCGCTTCCGTGACCGACACCATCGCCTACCGCAACACCTTCGTTGGCCTCAAGTCCAACACCATGGGTACCCTGATTCTGGGCCGCCATGACACCCCCTACAAGCTGGCCACCGGCAAGCTGGATCCGTTTGCCGATACCATCGGTGACTACAATGCCATCATCGGCCAGACCGATGGCGGCGGCAACCGGTTTGACCTGCGTGCTTCCGGTACTGTTGCTTACATTACACCGACCTTCTCCGGTTTCCATGCCGCAGTTGCCTACGTTGAGCCCAAGCTGAACGAAGGTGTTAGCGTCGACAACGCCAGCGCCTGGAGCTTGATGGGCATGTATGACAATGGCCCCCTGTTCGGCAGCCTGGCTTACGAAAAGCACAAAGGTGGTGTTGCTGGTTCCACCGGCACCCAAGAAATCGACGCCTGGAAACTGGGCCTGGGCTACACCTTCGGCAATACGGCTCTTGGCCTGGTGTATGAAGACATCGAGCACGATGCCGCCAACAGCAACGACACACGCGATGCTTGGTACGCTTCCATCAAGCACACCATGGGCAATGTCGTGCTGAAAGCTGCATACGGCAAGGCTGACGACGGCGAAGGCGCCGCCAACATCAACACTGGCGCCAAGTTCTGGGCCCTGGGTGGCGACTACATGCTGAGCAAGCGTACTTCCGTGTACGGCGTGTATTCCAAGATCGACCAGGACACCGCTGGCGACTACAACATGCTTAACTACAGTGCTGTTGGCGGCGGTCGTAACATCGACGGCTTCTCGCTGGGCATCAAGCACACCTTCTAATCCCCGTGCCGGCCAAGCCGGTTAAGGAGTAGAATCGGGCGGGCGCATTTTCGCGCCCGCTTTTTTTTATATTTTTCATGTCCCAACCTTCAATGAATAGCCCCTGCCCTTGTGGCAGCGGAAAAAAATACAAGCGTTGCTGTGGTGCTCGCAAATCTGCTACTGCAGAATCGATAAGTACGCAGCAGATGGCCAGACAACTTCTGGATGCGGCTTTCGTTCAACAGCAAAAACATAATTTTGTAGAGGCAGCACGAATCTATGAACATCTGATTGCAATGTATCCGCACGATTCTGCGTTTTTAGGCATGCGAGGTATGTTGGCTTTTGAGCAAAAAGAATATGTTGAGGCGGAAAACTGGCTAAACAAAGCAATCCGGATGAATCCGAATGACTCAAGGCTGCACAACTTCCTCGGACTGGTTTTGACTGAGTTAGCGGAGTCCCACAAGGCGGAGTCGGCTTTTGCTCGCGCCGTTACGATTGCACCAGATTTTTTCGAGGCTTGGTGTAATTTGGGTATCAGTTTGCAGAAAAGCCAGCAATTGCTTGAGTCAATCGATGCTTTTCGGAAGGCGCTTTCTCTATCACCAAGAGACGCCGGAATCCATTTAACACTTGTTGAGAATTATTACATGTTGGGTGATATCGAAAAAGCGGAAGAGGCTTTGGAAGCCGCCCAATCGTTGGGTCAAAACACAGTCAGCGTAAACATGTGGAAGAGCTTGTTGTTGCGAACCAATGGTAATACAGCAGACTCGCTTGTCGCTGAGGAAAAGGCGATGGCGTTTTCTAACTCGATTAATGAGATTAATGACTGGCGAGTAAAATTTGGTGGTCTGAATGTGTTGGTCGGCAATATGCAACAGGCGGAGTATTGGCTGTCTGAAGCCATAAAAAATAATCCTGACTCCCCTGCCCCGTATATAGAGTTGGCAAATGCCAAGAAATTTCGTCAGCCTGACTATGACGTGGTTAGAAAGATGGAGTCACTCGCAGCCACACGGAGTGCGTATAGCAGAAATTTGGAATTTGCTTTGGGCAAAGTCTATACAGACTTGGGAGATTACAAGCTTTCGTTCGAGCATTACAAGAAAGCTAATGACATAGCCCTCGAAGGAATGCACTTTGATGCCGAAGCAGTAATAAATGAAGTATCTGAATTGATTGTCACATTCAGCAAGGAAAATATAGCGACCCTTCCTAAGGGAAGCGATTCAAATTTGCCTATTTTGATTATTGGCACTCCTAGATCTGGCACGACTTTGACGGAGCAGATTGTTAGTAGCCATTCTGATGTTGAAGGGGCAGGAGAGTTGAAGTTCTGGGGTCGCCTAGGAGCGCCAATCATGCAGGACATGAAGGGGAAATATAACAGCAAGGTTGCGAAAACGCTTGCAGAAGGATATCTGGGCATTCTGCATGATTACTCAAAAGGTGCGGAGCGGGTGACGGATAAAATGCCCGGGAATTACAAATACATCGGCCTAATTCATGCGGTCTTTCCTAAAGCCAAAATAATTCATTGCCAAAGAAATCCAGTTGATGCCTGCTTGTCCATGTATTTCCAGAATTTCATTGATACGCATGTGTACAAATTCTCACTGGAAGGGCTGAGAGTTTTTTACGAGCAGTACCTAAGACTAATGGAACACTGGAGAAAGGTGCTTCCACCGGATACCATGTATGAGCTACAGTACGAAAAGTTGGTCGAAGACACTGAAAATGAAACCAGGAAATTAATGACATTCCTTGGATTGGAATGGGAAGAAGGACAGATGGACTTCTTCAAGAAAGAACGTCCTGTTTTTACAAACAGTATGTGGCAAGTACGGCAGCCTATCTACAAGACATCGAAGGAACGCTGGCGTCGATATGAGGAATTTATCGATCCATTGTTGCCTTTACTTAAATATTCGCCAGATGCCTGAGGTTGGTGTGAATGGGAAGGTGGAAACATTCTCTATCGATTGTTGCCGTTCACTGAATTGTAGTAGTTCCGACTTGATCTGACGGTAAAGCCTTGCCAAAGGGTGGGGTTACCCAGTTTGATAGAGGTGCGAATCTTTATCAACCAAGCGCGTAAGCGCAAAGGAGTAACCTCCATGAGTAGTGTTCAACAGAACGTCATCAAACACAAGCTGGGCCTGCTGAATCTGGCAGCCGAGCCTGGCAACGTATCCCGCGCCTGCAAGGTGATAGGATTTTCCCGCGACACCTTCTACCGCTATCAATCCGCGATGGAATCCGGCGGTGTCGATGGGCGTGGTCCGCATCCTGACCGACCGGGGTACGGAGTATTGCGGCAAGCCGGAAACGCATGACCACCAGCTCTACCTGGCTTTGAACGACATCGAGCACACGAAGACCAAGGCCAGCCACCCGCAGATCAACGGCATCTGCGAGCGATTCCACAAGACCATCCTGCAGGAGTTCTATCAGGTTACGTTCCGGCGCAAGATTTATCGCTCAATCGAAGAGTTGCAGGCCGACCTGGATGAGTGGCTAGCGTATCACAACAACGACCGCACCCATCAGGGCAGGATGCGCTGCGGCAGGACACCCATGCAAACGCTGATTGACGGAAAGGAGGCGTGGAACGATAAAATCACCACACTGAACAACTGAATCTGAACTGACAGTCGCTTCCGTCAAACGGGGTAGGTGTCAGATCGGGTCGCGACTACTACAGCATCAGGCACGTCCATGCCACCGTACTTGGCCCGCCACTTGTAGAAGGTGGCATCGTTAAACGCGCTTTTGCGACACAACTCCTTGATGGGCATGCCAGCCTTGGCCTGCTTCAGGAATCCAATAATCTGTTCTTCGCTGTATCTGCTCTTCTTCATGTCCGTCATTCTCCATGGTTTGACAGACTTCTCTACTTCAAATTGGTACGGCAGGATGGGGCAGGTCAATGTGATGGTTTGCCTAATCCGGTATCGTTGCGATGCCTGAACCGCCAGGACACATTGCCGGCTTCCACGATGTGGCAGTGATGGGTCAGCCGATCGTGTAACGCGATTGTCATCTTGGCATCGCCAAATACACTGGGCCACACGGTGAACGAGAGATTGGTCGTGATCATCACACTGGTATGTTCATAATTTTTAAGAACTGTTTATCGTTTGATTTTTCCACTACCTGTTTTGGGTAGAGAGGGAACGAACTCGAACGCCTTCGGGATTTTATACTGTGCGAGATGTTCCGCACAGTGTTGGCGAAGTGTATCAATGTCGATTTCAGCATCGGCATCATTCAGCACAATTTTGGCCATGGGTAGTTGCCCATATTCGCTATGAGCAACCCCGTAAACCATTGATTCTTTGACCAAGGGATGTTGATTTAGGATGGCTTCTACTTCCTGAGGAAATATCTTTATCCCCCCCAAATTGATGACTTCCTTGTTTCGTCCCACAATGAAAAGAAAGCCATCTCCATCAAGTTTTCCCAGATCGCCAGTTTTGAACCAGCCCTGATTCATTATTGCCATGCGATCCTGCCATGGAGAGAAATAGGCGTCTAGCATACCTTTTCCTCGAAGGCATATTTCACCCACTCCCTCACGGTCTTGATTGTCAAACCGAACTGCGAAATCAGGCAGGGGTTTCCCTACTGAACCACGTTTGGTATTTCCACCAGACAGACGTATGAATGGCAAGCCAACTTCAATAATTCCATACGCCTCAGAAAGCTCGAATCCAAATTTGGCATAGAAATCCTCAGCAACAACAGCAGGTAGTTTTATGGTTGTCGAGATGGCGAGACGAATATTCGCCAAATCGTTGCGGATCAGTTCCTCGCTACGAGATAAAAGGCTGTAATAAAAAGGCGAAGCATAAATGAAAGTGCCGCCATGGTTTTTGACGCCTTGAATGAGCGATGCTGGAAAATGTTTTCCGCAAAGGACTATTGTTGCACCGCTTCGGAGAAATAGAAGAATGGTTACAACGAAATGAAAACTCATGGAGAGTACCCAAAGGACAACGTCATCTGATGTTATTTGCATTCCCTGATTGGCGGCATCCAGTCTTTCTGCAATTGATTCGTGAGATAGAAGCACGCCTTTGCTTGTACCCGTTGTTCCAGAGCTGAACCTGATGAATGCAGGATTAGTTTTGAAATATTCTGATGGCAGATCTGTGCCCGGAGAAAGTTTCTCGACTAGAAAATATTTGGATAAAAGCTTGCAGGAGGTATGAGTTTCGCTGGAAGACTGACAATGCAAAACAGATTCGCTGACAAGATAGTTAAGCTTTATTATTTTTACAATGTCATCTATCTCTTCGGGCTTTTGTTTTGGTGTGATGGGGACAACTACTGCGTGAAGTGACAAGATGGCAAGACTGGCGATAATGTACTCGATCGAATCTTTGCAATGCAGGCCAACACGATCAAATCTTGAAATGCCATTTTGTGTGAGTGTACTGGCGAATGACTCGGTCGCAGATATCAACTGTCTATAAGTAAGTTTCTTTTCCCCTTCAATCACTGCATCCTTGTCTATCAAAGATAAAGTGCTTGATTTTATGGTCTTAAAAATATTCATGAATTGGGAAATATTCGGAAAACGTTTTGGAGACGGGTTGATGCATTTCTCAAAGAGCCGGACCCGTTTAGTTGGACAGTAAATCTGTCTGGATAAATGGAGCCTTGCGGTTCATGCCGCGATTTTTTCCTGCGGCAGGTTGATTAAGTAAAACTCATCCGGTGTCTGGCCGTCAAGCGCCTGATGAGGCCGCCGGGCGTTGTAGAAGCTGAAGTATCTTCCCAGGCTCGCCTTCGCTTCGGGGGCCGAGTCGTAGGCGCGCAAATAGACTTCCTCGTACTTCAAGCTCTTCCACAGTCGCTCGACAAAGACGTTGTCGCCCCAGCAGCCTTTGCCACTGATCCGGATGGTGTGCGCCTTGAGCAGCCCGGTGAATTCCGGACTGATGCGACGTCCCCACAATTTGAGTAACACGTAGTTTTAGAGCCCCATCCCAACCATGAAGGAGATTGGACATGAAGAAGTGGTTTACAGAAGAACAGATCATTGGCTTTCTGCAGGAGGCGGAAGCGGGATTGCCGGTCAAGGAGCTGTGCCGCCGGCATGGATTCTCGGAGGCGAGTTACTGCCTGTGGCGCAGTAAATTCGGTGGAATGAGTGTTTCGGATGCGCGCCGGCTGAAGGAACTTGAAGCTGAGAACGCCCACCTGAAGAGGCTGCTTGCCGAGGCGATGCTGGAGAACGAAACGACCCGCGAGGCGCTCAGAAAAAAGTGGTGAAGGCACCGGCACACCCTGCGCGTCGTTGGCATGAGTGCCAGTGCCTATCGCTACCAGCCCATGCCTGACCGCAATCAGGCCCGGCGGGCGCAGATCGTGGCGCTGGCGCACCGGCATCGCCGCTATGGTGCCGGCATGATCTACCTGAAGCTGCGGCAGTCCGGGCAGCCGATCAACCAAAAGCGCGTTGAGCGGCTCTATGCCGAAGCGGGCCTCCAGGTGAAGCGGCGCCGGCGCAAGAAAGTGCCGGTGGCGGATCGGCAGCCCTTGGGGCGTCCCTTGGCGGCCAATCAAGTGTGGTCGATGGACTTCGTGTTCGACCGGACGGCCGAGGGGCGCGTCATCAAATGCCTGACAGTCGTGGATGACGCCACGCATGAAGCCGTGGCTGGCGTGCCCGAGCGTGCCATTTGCGGCCATGCGCTGCGCGCATCCTGAACCGGCTGGCCGTAGAGCACGGTTTGCCACAGACGATCCGCACCGACAACGGCAAGGAGTTCTTCGGCAAGGCGATGATGACTTGGGCGCATGCCCGTGGTGTGCGGTTGTTCCTGATCGAGCCGGGCAAACCCAATCAGAACGCCTACATTGAGTCGTTCAACGGACGACTGCGGGATGAGTGCCTGAACGAGCACGGGTTCATCAGCCTGGCGCACGCCAAGGCGGTGATCGAGGCGTGGCGGTGTGAATACAACGAGGAACGGCCAAAGAAATCGCTGGGCGGGCTTACGCCAGACAATTGGCCATGAAATCGGCTACATTAACCTTGGACTCTAATGCCGAGTGCTACTGAAAACTGGGGGGACGTCGGGGATTACCTAATCGGTCAGGCCAAATGATGGTTTGTTTTGGAGCTAACACTATCTGAAAAGGCAA
>CAYOJA010000065.1:0-9341 GCA_964404175.1 uncultured Thiobacillus sp.
GGCGATCCTGCCCTGCCGAACGTCGAAGTCCAGCACGCCGAGGAATTTTCCGTTGGAGCCGGCATTGGTGACCAGTGTCACCCCCTTGGCATTCTTGACTTCTATAGGCTGAGGCACGCCATCGTGGGTGTGGCCGCCGAAGATGGCGTCAATGCCGGTGACACGGCTGGCCATCTTGATGTCCACGTCCATGCCGTTGTGCGACAACACCACGACCACCTGCGCGCCCTTGGCGCGGGCGTCATCCACCCATTTCTGCATGCCGTCGTCGCGAATGCCGAAGCTCCAGTCGGGCACCATGTAGCGCGGGTTGGCAATCGGCGTGTAGGGGAAGGCCTGGCCGACGATGGCGACCTTGACGCCATTGATGTCGCGAATGACATAAGGCTTGAACACCTGGTCGCCGAAGTCGTTGGTGACCACGTTCTGGGCGACGAAATCGACCCCGGCTTTCTTGAAATCATTGTCGACAATCTGCTTGACGCGCTCGGCGCCGTAGGTCATTTCCCAGTGCGGGGTCATCACGTCAACGCCCAGCGCGATGCAGGCATCCACCATGTCCTGGGCGTTGCTCCACAGCGCAGTGGCGGAACCCTGCCAGGTGTCGCCGCCGTCCAGCAGCAGTGAGCCGGGACGCGAGCCGCGTACCTTGTCGACCAGGGTTTTAAGGTGCGCGAAGCCGCCGACCTTGCCGTAGGTTTTTGCGGCGGTGACAAAATCGATATAGGTGAAGGCATGGGCATCGCGTGTGCCGGGTTTGATGCCGTATTTTTTCAGCAGGTGTTCGCCAACCAGATGCGGCACCTTGCCTGTGGCATCGCCGATGCCGATGTTGACATTGGGCTCGCGGAAATAAATTGGCAGCAACTGCGCGTGGCAGTCAGTCATGTGCATCAGCGAGACATTGCCGAACTTTGACAGATTGTAGAAGTCCGCATCGCCAGCCAGGGCTTTCTTGCTGTCGATGGCCATGCCCGAGGCGGCGGCAACGGCCAGCATTTGCAGGAATTCACGACGGTTCATCATGGTGCTTGTTCTCCTCTTTGGATGCTTGTTTCAGTTTCACTGATTGTTGATTCAAAGCCCGCATGGGTAAATAGTAGCTATGGTCCATTTGGGGCAATCAATATTGACCTGAACAAAAAAGGCCTGGATGAATCCAGGCCTTGATCAACTATCTCGTGTCTTCTTATTTGCGGAAGACGTTGGCTTTCATCGGCAGGCCGTTGGACAGATAAGAGTGGAAATACTCCAGGTTGTTCATGTCAGCACTGCCTTGTGCGGGAGGAACGGCGCGAACCTGTTTGTAGCAACCCTCGTAGCGGTTTTGCAAGGTAACAAGGTTATCGCCGCCACGGAACACCGGCCAGTGCACGGCATGACCAACAGCCGGTGACAGCAACTCGGAACGCAGGCGGACGCCGGCATTCTGCACGTGGCAGGTGGCGCAGGCGAAGTTCAACTGGCCCTTGCGCGAGAAGAACGATTTCTTGCCGGCTTCATAAGCGGCATTGGCGCCGGCACCTTCAACCTTGACATTCATCAGCATGCCATCGGACTGGGCGCGCAAGGCCGTCGTCAGCAGACCCATGGTCTTCATGTCGTTGACCTTGTACGCCTCCTCGCCGTTGGCGACACGGCAGGCGTTGATGGCGTCGTGCAGGGTCACGACCTTTCCAGCCTTGTCGTCAAAGTAGGGATAGTTGCCCGCGATGTTCTTGCCGCCATTGGGGAAGCAGTCCGCGTATTTCTTGCCATTTTTGAATGCTGCATCCAGCAGCTTGCGGCCTTTTTCCAGGTCGCCTTCAAAGGGCGGGAATTCCATGATGGCGTCGTACTGGGCCTTGGAGTCGGCATCGAAAGCGAGTGCGCCATGTACGTAATCGTCCATTTTTACGTTGGGGTATTTCTTGGTGTAGTAATTGACGAATTCCTGCCGATCCTGTTCGGGTGCAGCAATGGCACCAGATGTGCCGCCGATCAGACCAATAGCGGTCAGGCCCAGCAAAGCTTTTTTCATAATCATCCTCATTCTCCTCCGTGAATCCTAGTCGGCATTAACGCAAGCAAGGACGGAGCTTGCGCTCCGTCCTTAATGACCGGTTGCTGATTAACCGACCGTGGTTTCGTCGGTGCGCTTGTCACCGGTGTTGTCAACCCAGCTGACGGACACTTTGTCACCAGCTTTGGCACCCTTGACCTTGAAGCCCAGGTAGGGGTTCTTGGACACGCCGCCACCCATGCCGGCTTTCAGCACGGCAGCACCGTTAATGGTGGCAGTCACTTCAGTGATGTAGTGGGCAGGCACAAGCGCTCCGGTTTTTGCGTCCTTGCGCTGGCCGGTTTCCATGGGGTGGTTCATCAGTACCTTGATGTCGGCGGTATCGCCAGCCATGGTGGCGCGGATTTTCATTGGTTCAGCCATGTTTGTTTCCTTTCAGAATTCAGTAATGTCGGTTGTCTTTGGAAGGAGATCGATTAGCCGCCGCAGCCGCCGATGGTCACTTTAACTTCCTTGGTGGCCTGGTAGGTCTTGCCGCCGGCGGTCACGATGGCGCGAACCAGCGCGGTGGCGCCCATCTTGATGCGGGTGGAGACATAACCCTGTGCGCCGCCGGACAGTTCGAAGTCGCAAACCAGAGGGGTGTTGTTCTTTTCGGCCAGGATGGCGATGGCGGAAGTGCCGGCAATGCTGCTGGAGACTTCAACCGGTACCACGGCGCCGTTTTCAGCGATGTCCGGGGCCTTGATGACGATGTCCTTGGAGTCGGTCGCGGCGGGGAGACCCATGCCTTTCATGGCATCGGCCAGGTTCTTGGCATCAAATGCGGCGCGCGGGGCGGCCAGCACGCGGGTGGGGGTGATCAGGCCGGCGGCAACAGCTACAGCCACGGCACCAGCGCCGGTGGCGCCTTTGAGGACGTTTCTACGCAAAGCGTTCATGCATTTCTCCTTGTTGAAGAGTGTGTATTAAAGACCATAAACAAAGTCGACGACTTTATCGATTTCCTGCTCTGTCAGCACCTTGTGTTTGCCGAAAGGGATCATGGAGCTATTCGGATTGAGTGCAGTCGCATCCCAGATCTGGGCACGCAGCTTGGCCTTGTCGGGATAACGCGCGCTCATCGCGATAAGCGGCGGCCCGTAAAGACCGGTTGATTCGGCATCTGCCTGGGTAGGCATGCCGTGGCAAGCCAGGCAGTTACCCTTGGTGCGGTTGTACGCGATGTCCTTGCCCGTTTCCTCCTTTTTGGGGGGGTCGGCAGCCTGGACGGATCCCGCAATCACCATCATGCCAGTCAGGCCTGTGGCCAGAGCCAGTCTGATATTGCGCATAGTCATCCTCCATAGTTGATTTGATGTCAAACGCGGACGGGTATATGAGCGAACTCTTATCCTGTCTCGCGCTATCCTGTATGGATAGGCCAAGCATAGAGCAGGTTGTTTTCTCCATGCAAGCGTATTGACTGGTTTTTGCGGTGATTCGTGCAAGTAATTTATTACTAGGCGCAATACATTTTTACGTGTGGGGTTTTATTTTTTTGCCGTTTCGGCAGCCAGCATGGCCTGCCATTCGCGGCGCCGGGCTTCGGCTGAAGAGAGTTCGTAGAAATTGCCGTCGCCCGCTTTCAATCCAATATTGATCTGCTCAAGCGCGGCAGGGAGATTGCCCAGCACGGCAAGCGATTCTGCCTCCGCGCGATGGCTGGCCAGTTTGTGATTGAGTACGGCCTCGGCTCGGGCCAACAGCTTCCAGAAGTTCGGGTCGTCCGGCCATGCGCTGGTTTTTGATGCTGAAAATTCAGCCGCCTCCCTGGCGCGGCCTGTGGCGATGAGCACATCGGCATATCCATATAGCAAGGGTTTGTATTGCGGATGGCGAGCAATGCCCTGGCGGTAACGTTCGATCGCGACGCTGGTATTTCCCGTCTTGCCGGCCAGTTCGGCCTGAAAGTTCAACAGCATGGGTGATTGACTGAGTTTGAGCGCTTTGGACAGTTCAGCTTCTGCATCGGCGAATTTGGCTTGACGGGACAAGGCAATGGCGAGGCCGTAACGGCTGGCGGCTTCAAACAGGGTTTTCTTTTGCCTGACCTGATCCTGAAAGCGTCTAATCGCATCTTCGGCCAGGCCTTCATTTGCAATCAAACGCGCACGCACCAGATGAAATTCAATTGAATCCTTGACCTGCCGGTAGGGGAGTTTTTCAACCCTCGCGTCCATGTCGGCGATGCGCTGGCTGTTGAGCGGGTGAGTGCGCAGATAGTCCGGCGCGTTGGTGTCGTACAGCCGGTTGGCGCGCTGCAAACGGTTGAAGAAGCTCGACAGGCCGGCAGGGTCAAAGCCGGCCCCGGTCAGTGTTTCCAGTCCGACCCGGTCGGCTTCGCGTTCATGCTCGCGGGTGAAATTCAACTGGCTCTGGATATTCATTGCCTGGGCGGTGGCGATGGCAGCCGAACCGACATTGGCATTGGAACGCGCCGCCAGGATGGCTACGGCGATGGCGGCGAGGGTGGGCAGATAACTTTGATCCTGCGCGGCAATCATGCGCGACAGATGTTCCTGGCTGACGTGGGCGATTTCGTGCGCCAGCACGCCTGCCAGTTCGGATTCGTTTTCCGCGGTCTGGATCAATCCGGTATGGACGCCAATGAATCCGCCGGGCAGGGCAAATGCATTGATCGACGGGTCGCGCACGGCAAAGAAGGTGAAACTGCGCTCACTGCGTGAGCTTTCCGAGGACAGTTTTGCGCCAATGCCATTCAAATAGGCTTCGACCTCGGGGTCGGACAGGAAGAGCGGACTCGCGTAAACATCCCGCATGATGGCGCGGGCCAGTTCGCGTTCCTGCTTGTCCGAAAGATATTGGCGGGAGGACTCGCCAAGATCGGGCAGATTGCTTGCCCAGACGGGAGGGACGGCCAGGGACAGGGCCAGCAGGGAAACAATGAGTTTTTTCACGGTGCCAAGATAAATTCGAGATGATAAATTTGAGATTAAGATGAGCCGGTTCACGAAGAGTTCAACCTAGAAACCGCGGTTGGGCGCATCCACCCAAGTGGTGATCGTCGCAGCAAGCGGTCAACCGCGGTTTCTAGGTTCAATACTGGAGTTTAACAATGAGCGGTGACTTCACGCATTTTGATGAAAACGGCAAGGCGGTCATGGTGGACGTGGGTGCCAAACCGGATACGCGCCGGGTTGCGGTAGCCCGGGGCAGCATTGCGATGAAGCCGGAAACCTTGGCCATGATCGCGCAAGGAACAGCCGGCAAGGGCGATGTTCTGGGTGTGGCGCGCGTGGCCGCCATCCAGGCCGCGAAGCGGACTTCCGACTTGATCCCCTTGTGCCATCCCATCGCGCTTACCCAGGTGAAAGTGGAGTTTGAACTGGATGAAGCGCAAAGCCGGGTGCATTGTCTGGCCACGGCTGAAACGGTTGGGAAAACCGGTGTGGAAATGGAAGCACTGACGGCGGCAAGTGTCGGACTGTTGACCATCTATGACATGTGCAAGGCCGTGGACAGGGGAATGACGATTGAAGGGGTCGGATTGATTCGCAAGGAAGGTGGAAAATCGGGAATCTGGACGGCCGGCTGAAGTGAGGCGGCAGGTATGAATGTGTCTTACTCAAGCATGATGTATCTTGAATAAGAATCTTCCCCCGATTTAATTGACACCGGGTTATTGAGCCAACAATTTTTCATACGTCGCGGGCGACACGTAGTTCAGGGATGAATGGATTCTACTGCGGTTGTAGAACGGCAGGTAACTACGCAATGCCGCAAGCATCTGGCTGTCCTGGGTAAAGACCAGCCCATGGATGATGTCGGCTTTCATCGAATGGAAGAACGACTCCATGTGCGCATTGTCGGTCACCTGTCCCGGCCGGTTCATGCTCTGGATGATGCCCAGTTCAGCCAGACGCTCACGGAAGGCATTGGCGGCATACTCGATGCCCCGGTCAGTATGGAAGATCAGCCCTGGTGGCGGCTTCCGTTTCCCGACTGCATGGTTCAATGCCCTCAGCGTCAGCACCACATTCTTCTGCCGGCCAAAGGCCCAGCCCACGATGCGGCGCGAGCACTTGTCCATGACCACCGCGAGGTAGCGGTAGATGGCGCCAACCTTGAGATACGTGATGTCGCCGACCCAGACCTGGTTGAGTCCGGTGCCGGGCTTGTCCAGTTGCTGGTTGGGAATCACGAAGAAGCGTTTCATGTTCGGGACGGTGTAGCGAAGGGTGGCCACTCTTGCCTTGATGCCGGTGTTGCGCATCAGCCGGGCAATCCGGTTCTCCCCTGCAATTTCCCCCTGGTTTTGTAGCTGGCGATAAATGCGTGGACTGCCATAGGTGCCGCGGCTGGCCTCATGGGCACGGCGAATCGAGGCAAGCAGCCGGTCATTGTCCAGTGCGCGCGCACTGGGGCCGCGCTGCCGCCAGGCGTAATAGCCGGCGCGGGTCACCTCATACAGGCGGCACATCAACGCGACTTGGTGGGTTTCCCGGTTTGCTTCGATGAATTCGAAGATTTCCGTTTTTGATCGGAAGCAAACCGGATGGCCTTTTTTAGGATCGCGTGCTCCTCCTGGAGCAGCTTGTATTTCTTCTCCAGATCCCGCAGCCGCTTCAATTCAGCTGCGGTCTCCGTATCGATCTTCACGCCCTTGGTCACGATCACCCCCTCCCGCGCCTGTTTGCGCCAGCGTGACAGCATGAAGGGGTGGATGTCCAGCGCATCGGCAACATCCTGAATCAGCACGTCCGGCAGATCGCTTAATCGCACCGCCGTAGCCTTGAATTCCTGGCTGTAGCGGTTGGTCTTTCTGGGGCCAGCTTTGGCCATGTCGAACCTCCAATCGGTTAGATGGAGGTGTCAACTATTTCGGGGGAAGGTTATAATTCATCTCATGAATTGGTTTGCCCGCACAACAGCCTCTCTGCTGTTTCTTGTTTTTTCCTTGGCCTCTTTGGCGGAGGAAGTGGAGGTGACTTTGCCCTCCGGCAATGTCATGGCCTACACGCGATACCCCGCAAACGGAAGCAATCTTCTGCTCTGGTTTGCGTCGGAGCGTGGTTTGGGGCAGGCGGAAAGCCGCGCTGCGCGTGAATTGTCTGAGAAAGGTGTCGAAGTCTGGCTGTTTGATCTGACCAGCGCCTTGTTCCTGCCGCAAACACCGAGCAGTCTTGACGGCATCCGGGCAAGCGATATGCAGGCCTTGCTGGAACGCGCTTCCGCAACGGGCGCCAGGTTATGTGTCTATGCGCCAAGCCGTGCCGCCGTGCCGGTTTTAAGAGGGCTGGCGGGCCGGCCTGATATCAGTGCCCGCGTTTTGCTGATGCACCCGAATTTTTATTCCCGCGTCGATGCGCTGGAAGGCGCCGATTATCTTTCATTCGACAGTCTGAAATCGGTTGATGTGCTGGTTTTGCAGCCGCGCCGTTCCGCGGCCACGCCGTGGGTCGATAACCAGATCGAGGCGTTGCGGAAAACAGGCGCCAATACCGCGCTGAAAATGCTGGAGCGGCTGCGCGAGGGATTCTGGGTCCGCGAAGACGCAACCGATTACGAGATCAATGAAGGCAGGAATCTCGCGGACCACATGCTGAACTGGATGAAGGGAACGCCATGATGTTGAGATGGTCAGCACTGATTTTTTCTGTACTGCTGTTGATGGAAACTCAATCATTCGCTGCTGGCGGATTTCGGCAACTGGATCCGGTTGCACCGCCAGACCTGGCGCTGAATGCGCTGGCTGGAGACAGCCAAAACCTGAACGATTGCAAGGGCAAGGTGGTTCTGGTGAATTTCTGGGCAAGCTGGTGCCCGCCCTGTCGCAGGGAAATGCCTTCCATGCAGCGCCTGAAGGAGAGAATGTCGGGACGGCCTTTCGTCATCCTGGGCGTGGACTCCGCCGAACAGCGTGAAGAAGTGGAGGATTTTCTGAAGACGGTGAAGGTGGATTTCCCCATCCTGCTTGACCCGGACAGCGTGGCGACACGGCGCTGGAAGGTTTTTGCCTTGCCAACCAGCTTTCTTGTCGATCGAAACGGCAAGGTGCGGTATTCAATCTCGGGGCCGACCGAATGGGATGAAGGCGAAGCGTTGAAGCTGATCGAATCGCTTTTACAGGAAAAGTAGACGGTTATTAAAATTCTACCGGCTATCGCGATTTATGGTCGCGCTGGAACGATTATTGAGCCGGCATTCAAAAACTTGAATGCCGGCTCAATAACAGCCGAGGTTTAATTCTTATTGATTCGGCACATATGAACCTGAATATTCTACGGTGGGCAAGCTACCCGCCATCACCTCAGATCCAGCGAATGTGCCGTATCAATAAATATGCTGATTGCATGATGATGCTCAATTGATGCAAAATAACGGCATATTCGAAATAATTAATATATAGCGCATCCTCGGTCTGTGTTTCCGGGATGGCCGTGCCGTTGTCAAAACGGTTTAAGGCGGGAATTCCTCAATCTGGATAATTTCTCACGGCAACGCCGGCGGGATGCGCTGATTTTGTTTCCAGGATTATGTACGCACGCCTCCCCGTCGAAGATCACGGCAAACAGGAAGTCAAATATTCCACCTGCTACATGTGCGCGTGCCGCTGCGGCATCAAGGTGACGCTGCACGAAGGCCGCGTGCGTTTCATTCAGGGCAACCGCAACCATCCGACCAACCAGGGCGTGTTGTGTGCCAAGGGCTCGGCCGGAATCATGAAGCAGTACTCCAAGGCCCGGCTGTCAGAGCCGCTGATCCGCAAGCCGGGAACAGAACGCGGCGCGGGCGAATTCGAGGTCATTACCTGGGATCAGGCGCTGGATATGCTGACCCAGCGTCTGGAGGAAATCCGCGCAACCGATCCTTCGAAGCTTGCCTTCTTCACCGGCCGTGACCAGATGCAGGCGCTGACCGGCCTGTGGGCGCAACAATTCGGCACGCCCAACTGGGCGGCGCATGGCGGATTCTGCTCGGTCAACATGGCGGTGGCGGGTCTGTACACGATCGGATTTTCGTTTTGGGAATTCGGCGCGCCGGATTGGGATTACGCCAAGTACTTCATCATGTGGGGCGTGGCGGAAGATCATTCTTCCAATCCCATTAAGATCGGTCTTGAGAAGCTCAAGCGCGGTGGCGGAAAATTCGTCACGGTCAATCCGGTTCGTACCGGTTACTCCGCCATCGCCGATGAATGGGTGCCGATCAAGCCGGGCATGGATGGCCTGTTCGCGCTGTCCATCGTGCATGTGCTACTTTCGCGTGAACTGTTTGATTATGAATTCCTGGTCAACTACACCAATGCCACCTGGCTGGTGATCCAGAATCCGGG
>CAYOJA010000066.1:0-8669 GCA_964404175.1 uncultured Thiobacillus sp.
TTGCGGGCGAGTTCCGCAGCCGCCCAATTCAAGTCCTCGACCGAGGTTTACTCCGAAGGAGCAGCACAGCGGGGCCGCCTTTCTTTGGTGACTTTCTTTGGCGGAGCAAAGAAAGTCACTAGCCGCCGGGCTACCCCCGGCCAAGCGCCGCTGATATAGAGATAACGGTGGATGGGCAGAAATTTCTCCCTCATCCCCAACCCTTCTCCCGCAGGGAGAAGGGAGGAATAAGGTCAGCGTGATGCCGCGCGGTCGTCCTCGCTCACAAACCACTTGAGCTTTTCATGCAGGCTGACGACATTGCCGATGATGATGAGCGTTGGCGGCTTGAGGTGTGTTTCCACCGCCAGCACCGGCAAGGTTTCCAGCGTGCCGGTGACGACTCGCTGGTGCGGCGTGGTGCCTTGCTGCACGATGGCGGCCGGGGTCTGTGGGGACAAACCGTGTTTGACGAGTTCCCTGGACAATACCGGAAGCCCCTGCAAGCCCATGTAGATGACGATGGTCTGGTTGGGCTTGGCGATGGACGACCAGTCCAGGTTGATGCTGTCGTCCTTGAGATGGCCGGTGACGAATGTAACTGATTGTGCGTAGTCGCGATGCGTGAGCGGAATGCCCGCGTATGAAGCGACACCCGCCGCGGCAGTGATGCCGGGCACGACCTGGAAGGGCACGCCGTGATCGACGAGGGTTTCGATTTCCTCGCCACCGCGCCCGAAGATGAACGGGTCTCCGCCTTTCAGCCGCAATACGCGCTTGCCTTCCTTGGCCAGGCGCACCAGCAGCATGTTGATGTCTTCCTGCGGCACGGCATGGTTGGCGCGCTGCTTGCCAACGTAGATGCGCTCGGCATCGCGGCGGCACATGTCCATGATGGGCTCGGAGACGAGGTTATCGTGCACCACCACGTCGGCCTGCTGCATCAGTCTCAATGCGCGGAAGGTCAACAGATCGGGGTTGCCGGGGCCGGCGCCGACGAGATAGACCTCGCCTACCGGTTGTGTATCGGCTTCCTGATCCAGCGTGTGCTGAAGGAGTTTTGCAGCATCGTCTTCCTTGCCAGAGAACACCATTTCCGCTACCGGGCCCTGCAGCACCTTCTCCCAGAAAATGCGGCGCATGGGCGGACTGGAAAACTTGGCCTTGACCTTTTCGCGGAAGCTTTCGGCCAGATAGGCCAGACGGCCGTAACTGGCGGGAATCAGTGTTTCCAGCCTGGCGCGCAGCAGTCTTGCCAGCACCGGCGACGCGCCGCCGGTACCGACGGCAACGATCATGGGCGAACGATCGAGAATGGCTGGCAGGACAAAGCTGCACATCGCCGGCTTGTCGACGACATTGACCGGGAGATGTCGTGCACGCGCGGCGTCGAACACCTGCCTGTCGATGACATCGTCCTCGGCGGCGCTGATCACGATTTCCACGCCATCCAGCATGGCGTCATTGAACGCGGCACGCAGATGCGTGATCCGGTCGTGTTCCTTGTGTTCGGCAAACGCCGGAGCAAGCTCGCCATCGTGCGCAAGCCGGATCCACGCGCCGGCCTGGAGCAGCAGTCCGGCCTTGCGTGCGGCCGTTTCGCCTCCGCCAACGACAAGGCAAGTCTTGCCTCGCAGGTCGATAAAAAGGGGAAGGAAATTCATGTCAGCCTTGTAAAACCAGTTTGAACGCAGAGACGCAGAGGGCGCAGAGAATTAGCTGTCGTGCAAACTTGCACCACATCGGGAATCACCCGACGCGCCAACGTAATAATTGGTTCTCTGCGTCTTTACGTTAAGGTTTTTGAATCATTCTGCTTAGTGGCTGCCGCAGCCGCCGCCACCGCAACCGCCCGATCCGCAACCGCCACCGCCGCCGCTGGAACCGCAGCCGCCACCGCCCATGGCCGGGCCCGTGTCGTTGGGGTTCATGAATACAAACAGGGGCTGGCCGTTTTCTTCCACGAAGTCGACCGTCACGCCAACCAGCAGATCGGCGCTGTGCTCGTTGACCAGCAGGCTGATGCCTTCGACGACAATGGTCTGGTCGTTCTCACGCTCGTTGTCCATGCCCATTGCGTATTCGATGGAACCATCCATGCCACGGCGGGCGGCGATGCGCAGGGTCAGGCCTTCCGCGCTTGCCTCGGGCGGAATGGCGGATTGAATTTGGTGTGCGGCGGCGGGGGTCAGTGTAAGCATGATTTCTCCGGTTAGATTAAAAATTCAAGCAGCGGCCTGGCTGGAAACGGGCACCTTTGATTTGTGCTTTTCCACCAGGGCCAGAAAACGCTTTACCCAGCTAAAGCGCCGGGTGGAACGCAGGTGTGTGTACGACGCCAGCAAATTTCGATGGACGATGCCATCGTTCTTGCCGTCAACGCCATGGCCACGCAGGACTTCGTATGCGTAGGTGAGGCCTTCCGGCAGATTCTCAATACTGGAGTAGTGAAATTCGTGGGCGCGGATGTCTTCATCTGGCGCTTCGCTATTCCAGGGGCCGGCCCCGGTTTCCCTGAGCCGGACGTACCCGCGGCCAACAGGTTTGTCGTGCATGACGATGTCGCCCGGAATTACCCCGACCATGTCATGCGTCCTGTCTTTCCAGCGCAGTGTCCGGGACAGGTACATGAGTCCGCCGCACTCGGCATAAGCTGGCATGCCATGGTCGATGGCATTCCTGATGTCCTGGCGCAGGCTGGCATTGGCTTCCAGTTCCTCCATGAACGACTCCGGAAATCCCCCGCCGATGATGAGGCCATCGATGTCGGGCAGCTTGCCGTCCCGCAGTGTGTTGATGGGAACAAGCATGGCGCCCGCCTCTTTCAGCGCCTCAAGGTCGTCGGAATAATAAAAACCGAATGCCGGATCCCGGGCAATGCCGATACGATATTTTGAAACCGGCATTGGCGGCGTGTCGGGCTTTGCGGGCTGAAACTCCTGTTTCGTCAGTTCCAGCAAGCGATCCAGATCAACCTGTTCGGAAATACGGCTTGCAATCCGCGCGATCTGGCCATCAACCTCCGCCGCCTCGTTGCTGGGAATCAGGCCCAGGTGGCGCTCCAATATCTGCATCCCGGCTTCGTGCTGCACCGCGCCAAGCACGGGAACATCCGTGTAATGCTCGATGACGGCGCGAAGCTTGCCCTCGTGCCTGCTTCCACCCAGCTGATTAAGGATCACCCCGGCAATCCGGATTTCCTTGTCGAAAGCCTGGTAGCCGAGTATCAGCGGCGCAACGCCGCGTGTCATGCCGCGCGCATCGATCACCAGCACGACGGGAATGTTCAGCAGTTTCGCCAAGGCGGCATTGCTGTTGCTGCCATCGAGGTCAAGACCGTCATACAACCCCTTGTTCCCTTCCACCAGCGCCACATCGGCATCAACAGCCTGTTGTTCAAAGACATCGGTCACTTCTTCGTGACCCATGAGATAGAAATCAAGATTGTGGCAGGGGCGCCCGCTGGCGCGAGTCAGCCACATGGGATCGATGTAATCGGGGCCCTTTTTGTAGGGCTGAACCTTGAGGCCGCGTTGCTTCAGCGCCGCGCACAGGCCGATGCTCAGGGTGGTCTTCCCCGAGGACTTGTGCGCGGCGGAAATCAGGAAACGCGATTGCATCAAACCGTTCAAAATCAAAAGCCCTTAAGGCAAACAAGGGCGCTTGCGCGCCCCTTGTCTTGCATTCGATCCAGTTGCCTGGTGTTATTTTTTCGCATGCGGATCGGCTACTTCATCCGCCAGGCTTTCCGGCAGGATGCGCAGGATCTTAACCGCGAAGGCCACCATGGCCAGCGAGATGGCAAACCCGCCAATGCCCAGCATCCATTCCCAATGGGAAGGCGTGTAGGCGTGGATCTCGCCATCAAAGAAGCTGCTTTTCTCGGTAAAGCCGGGGAACAGTTCCAGCGGGAAAGCCTGCCCTCCAATGATGGTGACATACATCTGCGCCAGCGCGCCAAGCACAATCAAAATGGCAGCCAGCGCAATCATGCAACGCTTGTCGCGCGTGCCAGGCATGGCCATCAAAACAAAGGGAATGGCATAGCCAATGATGACCTGCCCTACCCAGAACAGGATGGTATACAGCCCGCCATCAAGCAGGATGAAGCGTTCGAATTCCCATTCCCTGGCGTAATACAGGTTGGTCAGGTGGTAGACCAGCGTGGCATAGAAGGACGCGGCGATGAAAATCAGCAGCATGTTCTTCAGACGGCGCATCACTTCCGCACCCAGTGGCCGTTGGCCGCCGATGTAGGCCGTCATCAGCACCAGCACATAGACGGCAGTGCCGTAAAGCAGCGAGTAAATAATGAACATCAACGCCAGCAGGCCGGTGCCATACGCCTGACGAGCCACCAGAAAGCCGAAGATGAGGCCGGTACCAGTAGTCAGGATCAGACGCCAGATGAACGCGCCGTAGGCCGCGAAGGGATACAGAGGCTTGACTGACTTGTCCAGCATGGCCCACAGATAGGCGGCGGCAAAACCGAGGAAGCCGCTATACAGCACCACGTTCCAGGAAAACACGGATTTGGGATTGACTTCCCACGCCGTGATGATGGCGCGATCCGCACGTCCCAAGTCAAGCATCAGCACCGCCAGGCCACCGATCAGCAAGGCGATGGCCAGCAGCGCGGACAAGGGCGCCAAGGGCTTGTAAGCCTTTTTGCCGAACACGCCCGCGACTGACGCGACATTGAGCGCGCCCGATGCGGCGACGATGAGGAACACGGCAAAGACATGCGGCAATCCCCAGACAATCTGGTTGTTCATGCCGGTGATGACGTGGCCGTGGTGTTCCATGTTGTAGGCGGCAAACAGGCCGAGCAGGATCAGCGCGCCCAGTCCGCCCAGCAACGCCCAATAGCCGCTGCCATTTCCTTCAAGTTCGCGATTGACGATATGCATGGATCAGATTCCAGTCAGATTCCGGTATAGCGCACGCCGGTGTTCAGGCCCAGATCGGCGCGAACTTCCTTGCTGGCATAAGTCGCCAGACGCTGTGCGATTTCACAGTTGGGGTCATTGAGATCCCCGAACACAATGGCTTTTTCGGGACAGGCTTCCGCACAGGCAGTTGTTCTGTCGCCACGATCAACCTTGTGCATGCACAGCGTGCAGGATTCCACGCAACCCTTGCCGCGCGGCATGTGCGCAAGCTGGGTATCGTTGAGGTCCTCGTGCACCAGCGAGCGCGCCTTGTAGGGGCAGGCCATCATGCAGTAGCGGCAGCCAATGCAGATATGCCGGTCGACCAGCACAATGCCGTCCGCACGCTTGAAAGAGGCGCCGGTTGGACACACGTCCACGCAGGGCGGATGCTCGCAGTGCTGGCACATCATCGGCAACGAATGGGTTGCGCCGGTCTTGTTGTTGGTCAGTTCAATCTTGCGTATCCACTGCGAATCCTGCAGGCCGGTTTTGCCGGAAAGTCCGTTCTCGGTATTGCAGGCGGACACGCATTCATTGCAGCCCGTCGCGCACTTGGTGGTATCGATCAGCAACCCCCAGCGGTTCTTGCTGGAAACGCCTTCTTCCGGCGCGCGGCTGTGTGCGACTTCCATCAGCATGACGCCGGGGACCAGCGCTGCGCCGGTGGCCGCCAACGCGCCGCCAATGAAACGACGGCGGTATTGTTCAAACTGGTTCATTTGATCACCCCCGCAACGGCCTTGACTGATAGGCTTGTTGCATTCATCAGGGGCGATTTGATCCTGCCCTGGTAATGATTTGAAGCAGCCTGGTCAGGCATGCCAGTTTGAGCAGGCATGACCGGCTGTGCGGACGCATTTGCCGCCGGCTTGCTGGAATGGCACTGGAAACAGTCGACAGAAACCGCCGCATAGCTGTGACAGCTCTGACAAAAATGATCCTTGCCCAGCACGGTCTTCTGGCCGGCGGCATTGGGTGTGGCATGGCAGTCGATACAGCCTTTCAGGCTGTGCTGTTTGGTGCGGATGCCTTCGTGCATGGTCTTGTCACGATGGTGATTCAACACCTTCATGTGATTGCGGCGCATGTAGTCGGTATCTTCGACACACTTGTCACCCTCACCCTTTTGAATCACGGGCTTGGGCACATCGCCCGCGCTTGCCTGTGCAAGCGGCAACAAGGCAACCATCAAGCCCACAGCAGCGGATTTAAACCAGCTTGCCAGCATCTTAGCCCCTTGCCTTATTCGCCCATGCCCATCTGGATGTAGCCAGTGGGGCAAACATCCGCGCAGATGTGGCAGCCAATGCACTTGGTGTAGTCGGTATCGACATAGCGGCCGGTCGCGCGCTCGTTTTTCTTGACGCGGAACACGGCGGTCTGCGGGCAATACACCACGCAGTTGTCGCACTCGAAGCACAGGCCGCAGGACATGCAGCGCTTGGCTTCCGCCACCACCTGTTTCTCGTCCAGCTTCAACAGGCGCTCTTCAAAGTTGCCCAGCGCCTGTTCCGCTGTCAGGTGAACCATGTCACGCTTGTTGCGGTCCTCGTACATGAAGTGGCCAAGGAACAGCTCGTCGGACGGAATCACGTATTTGGCGGAACGGTCTTCGTAGTTGTGCACCGCATACTTGGCGGAGGAAGTACCCCAGTCCTGCTTGTGGTTGTACTCTTCAATGGTCAAACCGGACTCAACCATCTTGCGCATCAGATCGAAGCGGTGCGCATCCACCTTGGGGCGCTTGCCGAGTTCGGTCGTGCCTTCGCGCAGAAATGCATCGATACCGTCTGCCGCGATGGAGGCATGGCCGATCGCGGTGGTCAGCAGATGGGGCTTGATCACATCGCCGCCAACGAAAATATGCGGCTTGCCGGGGAAGCGATAGTTGCCATCAGGCTTGATCAGGCCCTTGTTGTTGTTGAAAGGCTCCAGGCCGGTAAAGTCAACGGCCTGGCCAATCGCGGAAACAACCAGGTCAGCCGGAAGATCCTGCTCGGTGCCAGCCTTGATGATGGTCTCGCCCTTCACCACTTCGAACTGGGCGACACGCAACGCAGTCGCACGACCATCGGCGCCGACCACCACGGCGATCGGCGTCACGCCACCGATAATTTTGATGCCTTCTTCCAGCGCATGCTCGATTTCATGCTTGTTGGCATTCATCTTGTCCATGGTGGCGCGGGAAACCAGGACCACATCGGCGCCGCCGCGAGCGGAAATCTTCGCCACGTCGTGGGCGGCATGGCCAGCCAGCACGTTCTCGGGACGATCCAGATCGGTCACGTTGGAGATATTGCCCAGACGGCGGGCAACGGTTGCCACGTCGATGGAGGTATCGCCACCGCCGATGACCACCACGCGGTTGCCCACATGCTGCAGACGGCCATCGTTGAATGCCTTCAGGAAGGCCATGGCGGTTACGCAGTTGGGGGCTTCAGCGCCAGGCACTGGCAACGGACGGCCGCTTTGCGCACCCATGGACATGAATATGGCATCGTAATTCTTTTCGAGGTCTTCGAATTTCACATCGCTGCCAACGCGGGTTTTCATGCGGGTTTCCACGCCCAGGTCGATAATGCGCTGGATTTCACCATCCAGAACATGACGCGGGGTACGGAAGCCGGGAATGCCGTAGCGCATCATGCCGCCCAGCAGTTCGTGCTCGTCGAAAATCGTGCAGCTGTGGCCCTTGAGCGCCAGCTGGTAAGCCGCTGCCAGGCCAGCTGGGCCGCCGCCGATAATGGCGACTTTTTTGCCGGTAGGTTTGACGTTCTCGTCGCGCTTGAATGCCAGCTTGTTGTCAATGGCGTAATCGCCGACAAAATGCTCGACCGAGTTGATGCCGACGTGGTCTTCAACCTGGTTGCGGTTGCAGCCGGACTCGCACGGTGCAGGGCAAACACGGCCCATGACCGACGGGAAAGGGTTGGCTTCGGTAATGCGGCGGAAGGCGTATTCCTGCCAGTTCATGCCTGCTGGCGGCTTCTCGATGCCGCGCACGATGTTCAGATAACCGCGGATATCTTCACCCGCCGGGCAGGAAGCCTGACAAGGTGGCGAAGACAGCATGTACTCGGGGCACTTGTGGCTGTGATCCGCATCAAAAATCCAGTCGTTGCTCTTGGCAAACTGGCTTGTTTCGCCGTCCTTGAACTTGCGGAACGTAAGACCTTTTTTCATGTCATCGGATGTGGTCGACATTGCTGCTCTCCTAGAAAAATACCTGATTTATTCCTCGCCCGCCGCTTCGGCTTCCTCTTCAACCGGGCCAGCGCCCAGCCCCGGAAGTTCGATGGCAGTGCCTACGAGCTGGTGGACGCCGCCCACCATGCCCATGTTGTATCCGTAATAAGGCAAAACCTTGGTGAATTGCGCCTTGCAGATCGCGCAAATCAGCGCCAGGAAATTGACCTTGTTGTTGTCCACGACGTCCTTGAACGCTTCCATTCTTGGCTGCGCGCCCTTGACGCGCACTTCCATCAGGTCGTCCGTCAACAGACCGCCACCGCCGCCGCAACAGAACGTTGCTTCATGCGTGGTTCCCGGCGCCATGTCCTGATAATTGTTGGCAACCATCTTGATGACTTCACGCGGAATGGTGAACTGCCCGCCTGGCGTATTGCCCATGCGCGATGCGCGAGAAACGTTACACGAGTCATGGAAGGTAATGACGCGATGGTCATTCTTGGATTTGTCCGCCTTGATCACCCCGCGCTTGAGCAGGTCATGCGTCACTTCGCAGATATGCGCGGG
>CAYOJA010000067.1:0-8595 GCA_964404175.1 uncultured Thiobacillus sp.
CAGATCCGGCGTCATAACCGCCCGCAATACCACTTCGTTGCCGGCCGTCCTGTTGCGGCTGGAAAACCACCAGACGCCCGCCTTGCGGATCGCCAGCGAACCTTTCGCGCCCAACAGATGGGCCGCGACTTCGCCCAGTGTGGGCTGATGGCCTGTCACCAGTACAAACCCGTCGTCATCACCGGGCCAGCCCGCTGCTTCAATCACATCTTCCCAACCCGCGCCAGGCGAAATGGTCACCACGATTTCAAATGGCCTGCCCAATGCACTGGCTGTCTGTTTCGCGCGCACGGCCGGACTGGCCAGAACCCTGCATTCTTTTGGCAGACGTTCATTCAGCCAGCCCGCCATTTTTGCCGCCTGTTTCAGGCCCTTCGGGGTCAGTTCACGCGCCAGATCATTCAGTCCGTCTTCGGCCTCCGCATGGCGCCAGAGTATGAGTTCCATATCATCTTTCTCAATTGATGCGCGGCAATGAAACGCAAAAACGCGCGCCACCATACGGACCGCTATCCGCCTTGACCTGGCCGCCGTGTTTTTCGGCTACGATCCGGACAAAATACAATCCAAGCCCCGCGCCAGAAACCGTACTTCCCGCCGGCTCCAGCCGGGAAAATCGCTTGAAAAGCCGTGGCAATTCGGCTTCAGGAATGCCTGGCCCGCTATCCGTTACACAAAACCCGGCCTTGTTCCCGCTATCGGCAAGCTCGATTCTGACATGCGTGTTCTCGGGGGAGTACTTGACGGCGTTCTGGATCAGATTGACCGCCATCCTTTCAAGCAATCCGAATTCTCCCTTTACCCAAACCGGGTCGACCGGAATTTCGCGTATCAGCGCCACCTTGCGCGACTGCGCGAGCGGGTAGACGGCGTCCGCCGCCTGTTGCAGCAGGCCGCAAAGATCAATTTCCTGGAAAGCGGCCTCATCGGAAATCTCCGCGCGCGAAGTGGCAAGAAACTCCTCGGCCAGCTCATGTGTGCCCGGGTCAGCTGGACACGCAATCGCGTCAGGGCTTCGGGGGAACGCTGCGAGGAACGTAACTGTTCCACCGCCATGGCCAACGGCGCGCGGATATCGTGCGACAGGAACGCCAGGGTTTCGCGGCGCTCCGCTTCCAGGCGTTTGACTTCCGCGATGTCCACCAGATTGATGACACGCGCGATGCCCATCGCGGGCGGGAATTCCGCCTCATCCACCAGCAGCGGAATGCCTTCGCGGCTTTTTATTTCATGTTGCACGGGCGCTTCATCCGCCTTCAGTTCAACCGGTGATGGCGTATCTTTTTCAATACCCAGCCAGTCCTGCGCGCGCCGGTTGACCAGCCGGACCCGGCCGGATTTGTCGACCGCCACCACGCCATGCGGCATACCCTCCAGCACTTGATCGATCAGGTTGCGCAATGCGCGCACCCGTTGAGAAGCCGCCTGAATCTGCGAAATGCGTGCCTGGAATGGGTCGCCCGCGCCCGCTTCAGGCATGCCTCTGCCGACAATGGCCGACTGCTGCAAATCCAGCGTCAGATGGCGAATTTCCCTGTCCAGAAAACGGCTGGCGACTTCCAGCCTGCGCCAGCTCCATACCGGGTAGGCAATCAGGATCGCCAGCAGCGCGCCGGATGGCGCAAACCAGACACCCGCCATGTTCGGCAAAGCCAGCGCTATGCCCGTTACCAGCAACAGCAAGACAACACTGGTCAACATGCCCATGCGCGGACTGAGTCTGGCCAGCAGGAATACCGGCAATACGCTCAGCAACATCGTGAAAAACATGCCGGCTTCCCGCGAGAGATTTTTCACCAGCGTGCCTTGCCGGAAAGCCTCGAGCGCATTGGCGTGAAACTCCACGCCAGGCATGGGCTCAGACAAACCAGAAACCGGTGTCGGCAGCCGGTCACCCAGTCCTGCCGCCGTCGCGCCAACCAGAATGATCTTGTCCTTGAACAAACCCGCTGGGTAACGGCCAGTCAGGACCTGGGCGTAGGAGAGCGTCTGAAAATGCCCTGGCGGACCCAGAAACGGTACGCGGCGGAAATTTTCCCGCACCAGGATAAAGGGCGAACTATCAGCCACTTCCGCTCCATCGGTTTCCCTGATGCTACTCAACGCCAGGTTGATCGCCTCGGCAAAATGCGGCCAGCGCGGCACACCCAGTCCTTCACGCAGATAGAGGCCGCGCGCGATGCCATCTTCCTCGATTTCTGCATGGGCACGCCCTAGCGCGGCGGCATGATTCGTCAGTTGGGGCAGTGGCAACACTTCAAGCAGTTGCCCGTTGAGGCGGCTTTGTTCCAGCATCACGGGCAGCACAACCCGGCGCGATGACGCCATTGCCCGCGCAAGCTCGGCATCGGCAGGCTGGTCAGCGGTATCGGGTTCGGCAAAAACCAGATCCAGCGCGATCAGCCTGGCGCCTTCAGCGGACAGGCGGTCGATCAGCGAAGCATGCAATCTGCGCGACCAGGGCCAGCGGCCTAGCTGGGACAGACTGTCTTCATCGATGGCGACAATGATGACATCCGATGGCGGCGGCTTCGAAGCCAGCCGTTGCCCCAGGTCATACAAGAGATTATCAACGCGGAAAAGTATGCCGGTGAATGACACCAGCACACCGGCCAGCATCAGGATGAGTGCGGTGCGCCAGCGTTCGTCAAGAAAGGACTTCAATGAAATCAGGCTTCAAAGCAGCAACAGGGGCGTAAGCAGAAAAAGATATGGCCACCACGGCTTGCGAGGAACCTGTATGGCCTGCGTGCTGTATGGCCCGGATGTGCCATCGGCCTCAACACCTCGCGCGCCCAGATAATAGGTACCGGCATCCGGTCGCGGCAGGGACAGTTTCAGCCCGTCGGGCTTGCCTTGCCATACCACCTGTTTGAGACCAGCGTCCTTCGCAAAAATCGTTTCGTAGTACTGCCCCGATGGCAGTGACGGCAAGTCAATACTCACGGCGTCTTCGCCAATCTGGATGGCGGAATTGCTCAGGTCTGGCGCGCCGGGCGCAGCCTTGTAGGTAAAACGGCGAGTGTCCGTATAGGGACCCTGCTCGCCCGCCGCATCGATACTGGCAACCCGCCAGAAATATTCGCCTTCCTGCAAGGCGGCTGGCTGATAGCTGACCTTGTCCAGCGTTTCCTGGGCCAGCAGATTGCCGAACGCGGCATCGCGAGATAGCTGAATCAGATAACGCTTCGCCTCCTGAGATTGCGTCCAGTCCATCATGGGTTGCGCCACGCGCACCTTGCTTTCGTTCGCAGGATTGCCCGGAATGGGCGCGAAAGGATGCGCATCGACCTCAAACGCATGCAGGCTGTCCAGGCCATGCAGACCCAGACCGTCCACGCCGCGCAGCCTCAGGAAATACTTGCCGTCCGGCAAATCGGCAAAGGCCAGCACCGGGCCTTTGCTTTCCTTTTCCAGAAGAATGGCGCCAAAACCGGCATCGGATGCAATCTGGCCAGCCCAGTTCTCGGCGCCTTTCATTTCGGGCAAGGGAAACCTCAAAGGATAGCGATCCAGTTTGGCCGGCAATTTCGACACATCCGGCGCGCCGAGCAGCGCAACGGGCTGCTTGGGTGGTTTGCCCGTTTCGGCAAGCGTTCCCTGCGCGCCGGCTACAACGACTTCTTCACCAGAGGCCTCCACTCCCACGTGACCTTCAAGGGTTTCCTCGCGCATGGCAGCTTCATCAGCGGATACCCTGAATATCGTCCCGCGCACCGCCGCCACGGCCGAAGGTGTAATGACCTGCAATCGATTGCCCTGCTGCTTTTTCGGATTGGCTTTCAGTTCCGCCCTGCCCTGCTGCAAGCGGACACGCATATCGACCATGCCGCCGCCAGCATAGACACTGAGCGTATCGAGCTTCAGGCTGGAATTCGGTTGAAGAATCAATCTGGAGCCATCGGCGAATTCAATGACAGCCGATCCGCTTCGCGACTGAACGGCAGTCCCGGCTGGCAGCGTACCCCCCGCAGCCAGTGCACTCGCGGCTGCTCCGGGGACCGTGGCAGTCACCTGGCCGGAAACGGAAACCACTTTGGCGGGTGCGGGTTGCTGCCTGAGCAGGGTCAGCGGAACACGCAGACTGGTGCCAGGAAATAAAAGATAGGGATTGATGACACGATTAAGGCGCTGCAACTCACGCCAATCATCTGGATTATTGAGATATGTCCGGCCCAATCCGATCAAGGTATCGCCGGGTCGAACGGTATATCGCCATTCCGGGACGGGCTCTGCAGACGCTGCCGCCAGCCAGGCTGGCAACCAGACAAGCGCCAGTATCGCCCATCTGGTCAAGCCGGCTCCTCTAAACGTTCGAGCCGGTAGCCCTGACGATAAACGGAAGTAAGCCGCCAGCCGTTTTCCGGCGAAAGCCCCAGCTTGCTGCGCAAATGGCTGACATGCACATCCACCGTGCGGGTATCGATATCAGGGCTGGAACCCCACACCACCTGGATCAAATGCCCGCGAGGCAACAACTGGCCAACTCGGCTGAAGAAATACAGCGCCAGTTCGGTTTCCTTTTCGGTAAGACGGATCGGCGCTTCCTTCACAGTGAACTGCCGGTTGCCGAAATCCACGATGATCTGGCCGAAATCCTGGATCGGCTCAGGCCTGATCTTGGCGGCGCAGCGGCGGGCGACGGCATGCAACCGGGCAATGAGCACGCCTTTTGACGGCGGCTTGACGATGTAGTCATCCGCGCCAGCCTGTATGACCGAAACGACATCTTCCTCGGCATCACGCGCGGTCAGGAAAATAACCGGCGGTAACGCGCCCTTGAGTTTGAGTCCCATCATTACTTCCGGCCCGCTGATATCGGGCAGTGTCCAGTCCATGATGCAGACATCGTATTTTTTCTCGGCCATGGCCCGCACGCACTCGCGGCCGGTCCGGAACCACTCGGCTTCATGGCCCGCTTCACGCAGCCATTCCATGACGGTTGATGCAAAACTCGCATCGTCTTCCAAAAAAGCGATTTTCATGGACAGATCCATTTCCTTATACATTTTTGTATGGTTATCAGACATGGCCATGATTTTTCGAGCGAATTCCCCTGGCCGCAATAGACTTATTTACCAGATAGGCCGATTGCGTGAAAACAATTGTAAACACTCTCCTAATAAAGACAACTTAGCACTGTTTTCCCCGTTTACCCACTTTTCAATGTCCGCCTGGGCTTCATTCAAACGTCCATCCGCATTCATTGATGCAATATGACGCAGCGCCGCCACCTCGTCATTCATCATGCCCAGCCTGTCCTGTAACGCCGCAAGACCGGACAAAAACGGCTTCTTCAACGAAATCAGCGCGGAGAAATGTTCGCATGCATAGCGCAGTCTTTTCACCAGCACGCGCAGCGCATGCCGTTCATCGGACGAATAATGCGTAAAATTGCCCGCCGACATGGCGATGCGATCGAACAGCACTTCCAGTTTGCCTGCTGCGTAGCGATCCAGCCTGACTTCAGTTGATGCGGATTCCATCTCGATCAGCCATTTTTGAAGCGCAATCAGGCATGTGCCCGTAGTTGGCGAATGCACTGCAGCCAGCGTTGCCTGACGTTGCAACCGCCGACTGGCTTTGGCGCGCCGTGACAACAGCCTGAATTGTTCCGGAGACAACTTTGCCTCAATACGCGGCAACGTTTCCAGCACAAACACATCCGCATCACGCAACTTGCCGAGCGCATTGCCCAGTGCTGCAACTTCGACAATCCGCAAATCAGGAATCGGGCAAAGCTTGCGGAACAATCTGACCGCCGAACGCAGCCGCCGGATCGCTACCCTGGCCTGGTGACAATATTCTGGGTCTTTATCCAGCAAAAGGCCCGGCAGATTGGCCTGCAACTGGGACAGATCCGAGCGAAGAATGGCCGCGAACCCGGCGCATACCGGCATCTTCTTTTCCAGCACCGGACTGATTGCCTTGATGGGTTGCGGTTTCAATCCGGCAGCCAGTTCCGCGCCGCGCGCGGCCTTGCTGGGTTCGAAAGGAATGAGCAATATGGTTTGCGCGAGCATGTCAGCCAGCGCGAACAGCGAATCCGGCGAACCGGATTTCAATTCCAGTTCAACTTCGCACAATGGCTGCTTGCGTCTGCCCGCCACGATTTCACCAACATCCAGCGCCACTTCGATCCGGCCGCCACCGGACATGCGCAGGTTCCATGCTGTGCGGACGAATCGCGTTTCATAAACCGGCGAAAGGCTGGCCCGGCGCTTGGGCGGAATCAGCCTGTCCACAAGTTTGGCGGGAAATTGCGAGAAATCCAGTTCAGGCCCGGCAACGGGTGTTTCCAGTTCGAGCCGCCGGGACAGCCCGCCCGACTGATCGCCCTCGGTCTTGAGCGTCTGCACCCAGCGGCGGCCCGCCTTGCGCACGCGCAGCGCAACGCCCTTTTTCGCCAATTTGAAATCCGGCGTGTCGAAATACAGTGTGCGCAGTGCATGCTTGACTGGTCTGGCCCGACGCAGGCGTGGATGTTTGATGAATGCGGCTACATCGTCCGGATGCAGCCAGAGTTTGAGTTCGGTTTCGATGGATGGTGCTGTCATGAATTCACGATAGATGAATGTCCGTGCTTTTTGCTAGCATCGGTTGAACTATAGCCCGGCTCACGTCACGAAATGTGACAGCTGCCAATGAGTCGAGAAAACGCCGACATGAAAACGCCCCGTCCCGAACAGCTTCTCAACCGCGAACTCGGCATCCTCGCCTTTCAGCGCCGGGTGCTGGCCCAGGCCGAAGACGCCAGCACCCCCTTCCTGGAACGCCTGCGCTTCCTGTGCATCGTATCCAGCAATCTCGATGAGTTCTTTGAAGTCCGCGTGGCCGGTCTGAAGGAGCAGATCAAGGCCGGCGTCATCGCCCCCTCGCCTGATGGCCTGACGCCGAAAGAGGCTTTCCGTGAAGTGAGCAAGGCGGCACACGATCTGGTGGCGCGTCAGTACGAACTTCTCAACCATTCCATCCTGCCCGCGCTCGCCAATGAAGGCATCCGCTTCATCCGCCGCACCCAGTGGAATGAGGAACAGGCTGCATGGATACGCGACTACTTCTTCCGCGAACTGATGCCGGTGCTGACGCCCATCGGACTCGATCCCGCTCATCCCTTCCCGCGCGTGCTGAACAAGAGCCTGAATTTCGCCGTGGAGCTTAAGGGCAAGGACGCCTTCGGCCGCAACTCCGGCGCGGCAGTGGTGCAGGCGCCGCGCGCGCTGCCGCGCGTAATTCGCCTGCCGGAGAACATCGCGGGCTGCGAATACGGTTTCGTGTTCCTGTCCTCCATCCTTCACGCGCATGTGGGCGAGCTGTTCACCGGAATGACGGTGGAAGGCTGTTACCAGTTTCGCGTCACGCGCAACTCCGACCTCTTCGTCGACGAGGAAGAAACCAAAAATCTGCGGCAGGCGCTGCAGGGCGAACTGCCCCACCGGCACTTCGGCGCCGCCGTCCGGCTGGAGGTTGCGGACAACTGTTCGGATTCGATGATTGATTTCCTGCTGGAACAATTTGACCTTGAGCGCGACGATCTCTATCAGGCGCATGGGCCGGTCAATCTGGTACGGTTGATGCAGGTACCGGATTGGGTCGAGCGGCCCGATCTGAAATTCACGCCTTTTGTTCCTTCGCTACCCGCGCGCATTGCAAAATCCAGCGACATGTTCGAGTTGATCCGCAAAGGCGACGTGCTGCTGCACCACCCCTACGAATCCTTCCAGCCGGTCATCGACTTCATCGACCAGGCGGCATCGGACTCGCAGGTAATGGCCATCCGCCAGACCGTGTACCGCACCGGCACCGACTCGCAACTCATGAACGCCCTGATCCGCGCCGCGCAAAGCGGCAAGGAAGTCACGGTCGTGGTCGAACTGCTCGCGCGCTTCGACGAGGAAGCCAACATCAACTGGGCCGCCCGGCTGGAAGAGGCCGGCGCGCATGTCGTGTACGGCGTGGTGGGACACAAGACCCACGCCAAGCTCGCGCTCGTCATCCGACGCGAGGAAGGCAAGCTGAGACGATATGCGCATCTGGGCACAGGCAACTATCATCCCCGCACTGCTCGGCTGTATACCGACTTCGGCCTGATGACGGCTGACGAGGCCATCACCGCCGACGTGAACCAGATATTCACCCAGCTCACCGGTCTGGGTCGCGCGGGCAAACTGGCGAGGCTGTGGCAATCGCCCTTCACCTTTCATCCGGAGGTCATCGCCGCCATTCAGCGCGAAACCGCTACCGCGAAAGCTGGAAAGCCCGCGGCCATCATCGCCAAGATGAATGCACTGCTCGAACCTCAGGCCATCGCCGCGCTTTACGAAGCTTCGCAGGCAGGCGTGAAAATCGAACTCATCGTGCGCGGCGTCTGTGCCCTGCGTCCGGGCGTACCCGGCCTGTCCGAAAATATTCGCGTGCGCTCCATCGTCGGCCGTTTTCTGGAACATTCCCGCATCTTCTATTTCATGAGCGGCGGCGATGAGCAGGTCTACCTTTCCAGCGCGGACTGGATGGATCGCAACTTCTTCCGCCGCATCGAGGCCTGCTTTCCGGTGCTCGACCCAAAACTCAAGAAGCGCGTCATCCAGGAAGGGC
>CAYOJA010000068.1:0-7970 GCA_964404175.1 uncultured Thiobacillus sp.
GCGAGTTCCGCAGCCGCCCAATTCAAGTCCTCGACCGAGGTTTACTCCGCCAAGGTTTATAGGCGGAGCAGCACAGCGGGGTCGCCTTTCTTTGGTTACTTTCTTTGGCGAAGCAAAGAAAGTGACTTGCTGTCGGGCAACCCCCGACGGTTTTAGCCGGGCTACCCCCGGCCAACAGATGCCAACCGCTTCCATGTCGCCACCACCGTATCCGGATTCAGCGATATCGACTCGATCCCCTCACCCACCAGCCACTCGGCAAAATCCGGATGATCACTTGGCCCCTGGCCGCAGATGCCGATGTATTTGCCCTGACGTTTGCAGATGGCAATCACCTCGGCCAGCAGTTTCTTCACCGCCGGGTTGCGTTCGTCGAAGCTGCCCGCGACCAGCGCGGAGTCGCGGTCGACGCCAAGCGTCAATTGGGTCAGGTCGTTGCTGCCGATGGAGAAGCCGTCGAAGAGTTTCAGGAACTCTTCCGCCAGCAGGACGTTGGAGGGAATCTCGCACATCATGATGAGGCGAAGCCCGTCCTTGCCGCGCTTGAGGTCGTTTTCCGCCAGCAGGTCCACCACGCCCTGCGCTTCCTCCAGCGTGCGCACGAAGGGAATCATGATTTCCACATTGGCTAATTTCATTTCTTGGCGGACTTTCTTCAGCGCGCGGCATTCCAGTTCGAAAGCGGGACGGAACATGTCCGAGATGTAGCGTGAGGCACCGCGGAAACCGATCATCGGGTTTTCCTCGACCGGCTCGAAACCCTTGCCCCCGAGAAGGTGAGCGTATTCGTTGGACTTGAAGTCCGACATCCGCACGATAACCGGTTTGGGCCAGAAGGACGCCGCCAGCGTGGCGACGCCTTCGGCAAGCTTGTCTACGTAGAAGGAAACCGGGTCAGCGTAGCCGGCGGATTTGGCGAGGATTTGGGATATCACTTCATCCGGCAAAATCCCCCCGCCATTCTGGCGACCCCCTTTATCAAGGGGGTTGGAAATTGCCAGCGCCGCCAGCGGATGGATGCCGATCTGGTTGTTGATGACAAACTCAATGCGCGCCAGGCCGATGCCATGATTTGGGATCTGCGCAAACTCGAACGCCCGCTCGGGGTTGGCCACGTTCATCATGATCTTGGCCGGCGGCTCGGGCAGGGTCGCTTCGGCTTCTTCGATGCGTTCAAAGTCGAGCCGGCCTGCATACACCTTGCCGGTGTCACCCTCGGCGCAGGAAACCGTCACGTCCTCGCCCGCCTTCAGCAGGCCAGTGGCATCGCCTGTGCCAACCACGGCGGGAATGCCCAGTTCGCGCGCGACAATGGCCGCGTGGCAGGTGCGGCCGCCACGATTGGTGACGATGGCGGCGGAGCGTTTCATCACCGGCTCCCAGTCCGGGTCGGTCATGTCGGCCACCAGCACGTCGCCTGGCTGCACGCGTTCCATTTCCTTCGGGCTGGCGACCACGCAGACACGGCCCGCACCGATCTTCTGGCCGATGGCGCGGCCAGTGATAAGTATCTTGGCGAGCTCTTTGCCGTTTCCCTTCAGCACGAATTTCTCCTGCAAACCGGTCGAACGCGCCTTCACGGTTTCGGGCCGCGCCTGCACGATGAACAGTTCGCCGGTTTCACCATCCTTGGCCCATTCGATGTCCATCGGACGCTTGTAATGCTGCTCGATGGTCATGGCCATATCCGCAAGTTCCCTGACCTCGGCATCGGCAATGGAAAATTTCGAACGTTCCGCCGCAGGCGTCTCCACCTGCCGCGTTCCACCCTCGCCATACACCATCTTGATGGCCTTGCTGCCCAGCGTTCTGGAAATGAGCGCACGGGTCGGCTTGTGCACATAAAACTCGTCCGGGTTCACCGCACCCTGCACCACCATCTCGCCCAGCCCCAAGCTGGAAGTGACGAACACCACATCGCGGAAGCCGGATTCGGTATCCAGAGTGAAGATCACACCGGAGGCCGCCAGGTCGGAACGCACCATGCGCTGGATGCCGGCGGACAGCGCCACCTGGCTATGCTCAAAGCCGTGATGCACGCGGTAAGCGATGGCGCGGTCGTTGTAAAGGGAGGCAAAGACCTTTTTGACATACGACACTACATCATCGGCGCCGCGCACATTGAGATAGGTTTCCTGCTGACCTGCGAACGAGGCGTCCGGCAGGTCTTCCGCCGTGGCTGACGAGCGCACCGCCACCGAAACCTGATTCCCCATCGCCGTATAGGCCGCGCGGATGCCTTGTTCCAGCGCAGCGGGCAGCACAGCCGCCTCAACCCAGCCGCGTATGTCCTGCCCTGCCTTTTGCAGCGCGGCTACATCGCCCACATCCAGACCGGACAGCCGCGCGTTGATCTTCTCGCGCAGACCATTATGGTCCAGCGTGTCCCAGAAGGCCTTCGCCGTGGTGGCAAATCCGCCGGGCACCTTGACGCCGAGACCGGACAACGCACCGATCATCTCGCCCAGCGAGGCATTTTTTCCGCCCACACGGGGCACATCCTGCATCGACAAGGTTTCCAGCGGCGCGATATAGTTGGGTTCATGCATGGTCATGGTCACTATGAATAATCTGACAGTATTTTTTGTATCGGATCACACGGGCGTTACCGCCGAAGCGGTGGGGAAAAGTCTGCTCTCACAGTTTAGAGGGCTGGAACACAAAACGCTAACGGTGCCCTTCATCGACACCCCGGAAAAGGTTCAGGAGTTGATGAAACGCATACGGGCAGCGGCGCCCTCCCTGGTTATTTCCACCCTCACCGATCCCAATTTGCGCTTGGTGATGCGTCATTGCGAAGCACCGGTATTCGACGTATTCGAGGCTTTCAGTGGGCCGCTGGCTTCCTTCCTCGGCGTGACGCCCGCCGCCACGGCCGGACAGACCCATGGCATGAGCAACAGCTACGACAAGCGCATGGATGCGGTGAATTTCGCGCTGTCCGTCGACGACGGGCTCAACCCGGAAAGGCTGGGCGAGGCCGATCTCATCCTGGTGGGCGTATCGCGGGCCGGCAAGACGCCGGTTTCGCTGTACCTGGCCTTGCAGTATGGCAAGAAGGCCGCCAACTACCCGCTGACACCGGATGACCTGGGTTCGCACACCCTGCCCGAAGTACTGCTTGAACACAAAGCCAAGCTGCGCGGCCTGACGCTTGCGCCGGAACGCCTCTCGCAAATCCGCAACGAGCGCCTGCCGGGCAGCCGCTATGCCAGCCTGGACAACTGCCGCAGCGAGATCAAGGCCGCGGAAACCATGCTGGCCGCCAGCGGCGTGCCGGTCATCGAATCCACACGAAAATCCGTGGAGGAGATTGCGGCGTTGATCGTGCACGGCAATTAAAGTAACCGGCGAGAAGAATCCCCCCCAACCACCTTCGACAAGGGGGCTCGATTCTCACCCCCTTGATAAAGGGGGTGGCGAGCTTGCGAGCCGGGGGATTCAAAGTTGGCCGTGATACCACTAACCGCTGCGCTGCCTCACCGCCTCGAACAAGGCAACCGCCGCCGCCGCCGCAGCATTGAGCGATTCGACCCTGCCCGGCATCGGGATCGCCACATTGCCCTTGGCAATCTTCAACACTTCTTCAGACAAACCCGCCCCCTCATTGCCAACGAGAATGCCCGCCGGGGATTTCAGATCAAGTTCAAAAACGCTTTCCTCGCCACCCAGCGCCAGCGCCCAGACCGGCATGTCCGCCGACTGAACCCAGCCGGCGAGATCGGCGCGCAGCAGCATGGGCAACACGAACTGCGCGCCCTGTCCGCCTCGCAGCGCCTTGGGCGACCAGGCATCGTGACAGCCCTTGGACAGCACCGCCAGCGTGGCGCCCGCCGCCGCTGCGCTGCGCAACAGGCTGCCGAGATTGCCGGGGTCCTGGATATCCTCCAGCAGCAGCACCAGCGGCGTTGCATCTTTTGGCGCTTTGGCTTCGAGCCATACGGCTTCGGCCAGCACGCCCGTGGGTGACTCAACCGGCGACAGCTCGGCAAACAGGCTGTCGGCAATGGCCACGAATTTCGCTCCTTCACTGCGCACAGCCAGCGGCTGCCAGATTTCCACCGCGCACGATTCGGCATGCAGCAAGGTATGCGGCCGCCCGCCTGCATCGAGGTACGACTCAATCAGATGCTCGCCATCCAGCAATGCCATTCGCGTCTCGCGGCGCTCGCGCGAGGACTCGGCCAGTTTCTTCAGCCGCTTGAAGACGGGGTTGTCGCGTGAGGTGATCAGGTCATTCATGGCACTATTGTATGGGTAATACCCAATCGTCTGAATCCGTCATCGCGAGCGAAGCGTGGCGATCCAGAAACCGACAACATGGATTGCTTCGTTTCACTCGCAATGACACCATTACGACATGCACATCGCCCTGATCACGCCCTACGGCCCCGAACACCAGAACGGCAACTGGCACACCGCCGCGCGCTGGACGGCGTTTTTGCGCGAAGCCGGCCACCGGGTCGATGTATCTACGGCCTGGAATGGCGAGCCGGCTGATCTGATGATCGCCCTGCACGCCCGCCGCAGCGCGCCCAGCATTCAGGCCTTTGCTGTGAAGCATCCGGACAAGCCACTCATCGTCGTGCTGACCGGCACCGACCTCTACCGCGACATCCGCCACGACGCGGACGCGCAGCAATCACTGAAACTGGCGCACCGGCTGGTGGTATTGCAGGAAAAAGGCGTGGAGGAACTGGTGCCCGAACTGGCTCACAAAGCCCGCGTCATCTACCAGTCCGCGCCCGACATTCCCCGGCAACCCTTATCGCAGGACACATTCGAAGTACTCGTCATCGGCCATCTACGCGAAGAGAAAGACCCCTTCCGCTCCGCGCTCGCAGCGGCTCTCCTGCCAGGACACTCGCATATCCGCATCACCCACCTCGGCCGCGCGCTTTCAGGGGAGATGGAAGCAAAGGCGAAAGAACTGCAAACACACATTCCCCGTTGGCGCTGGATGGACGAAGTCCCACATAAAGAGGTCATGGATCGCCTTTCCCGCGCCCACTTGATGATCGTCAGCTCGCTCATGGAAGGCGGCGCCAACGTCATCTGCGAAGCCCTCGCCGCTGGCGTGCCCGTCATCGCCTCTGATATCTCCGGCAACATCGGCATGCTGGGCAAGGACTATCCGGGTTATTACCCGGTCGGTGATGAGCACCAGCTGGCACAGGTCTTATCGAGAGCTGAAAGCGATGAGAATTTTTATGCCGGATTGGCCGGTCTTTGCCGGACGCGGCGTGGGCTAATGACGCCAGAACGGGAGGCCAGTAGCGTCAGGAAACTGATAGCAGAGTTTGAAACACCAATAATTCAGCAGTTATAAAGTGAAGAAGTGCAGCGCATTCCGCTGCATGCAATGAAAAAACGATTACATGCGACGGATAACGGCCTGCGGCCTCATCTATCCTACGCGGACTGACGTTTTCCAGACTTACTTATGTAATGCTCTTTCGACGTGAGCGGAACAATAGCCAACCAACGATAAAACAGGAGATGGAGAGAATGGGCCAAGCCAATATGAAGGAACCGTGTGCCAACCCCCAGCTGTGAAAAACAGGCCAATTCATAACACTAAAGAGCCAACCCAGCGGCCACATTAGGAAAAAACCTCCGACGATTGATAACGCGAGCAGAAGAGCGAACGGCATATGAAACCTAACGTAGATTGAACATCATTTTATTGATGTACCGGCATTCAAAACAACACCCCCTGCGCCAGCATCTCCCTCACCGGCGCAAAGCTTCTGCGATGTTCCGGGCACGGCCCATGCTGTTTGATGGCCTTGAGATGTGCGGCGGTGCCGTAGCCTTTGTGTCCGGCGAAGTTGTAATGCGGGTAGCGTTGGTGCAGTTCGACCATGACAGCATCGCGCGCGGTCTTGGCGAGGATGGAGGCGGCGGAGATTTCGGCGACCTTGGCATCGCCTTCGATGATGGCTTTTGAAACGTAGCGCCAGTCGGGGCAGCGGTTGCCGTCCACCAGCACTTCTTCCGGCTGCACCTTCAAACCTTCCACGGCGCGGGTCATGGCCAGCATCGTCGCTTGCAGGATATTGAGCCGGTCGATTTCCTCCACGTTTGAATACGCGATATTCCACGCCAGCGCTTCGGCCTTGATGATGAAGGCCAGCCGGTCGCGGGCCTTCTCGGTTAGTTTCTTGGAATCATTCAGGCCGGCAATCGGTCTGGCCGGGTCAAGAATGACGGCTGCCGCGTAGACCGGCCCGGCCAGCGGCCCGCGTCCGGCTTCGTCCACGCCGCACAATAATTCCACCTTTGCTACGGCTGGCATTCAGTCTCCTGCATATGTGATATTCACTGCTTTTACCCCTCACCCCAACCCCTCTCCCGCAAGGGGCGAGGGGCCTTAATGCTTGCATGATTTGTCCCTGTTGCGCATCTTATCCGTAAATGGAATAAGCTGGATATATGGATACGCCCGCCGACCTCACTGATATTTCCCGCCACATTTGGGAGAGCAAATACCGCTTTCGCCGGGAAGACGGCGTAGGCGATGCCTGCATCGAGGATACCTGGTGGCGCGTGGCGCGCGCACTGGCGGGGGTGGAGCTGCATGATCGTGAGGCGTGGGAAGCGCGGTTTTATTCGGCGCTGGAGGATTTCAAGTTTCTGCCAGGCGGCCGCATCCTCGCCGGCGCGGGAACAGGCCACCGCGTGACGCTATTCAACTGCTTTGTGATGGGCCTCATCGAGGATTCGATGGACGGCATTTTCGAGGCGCTGAAGGAAGGCGCGGTCACCATGCAGCAGGGCGGCGGCGTGGGGTACGACTTCTCGACCTTGCGCCCTTCCGGCGCGCCCGCGCAGAGTGTCGGCGTCACCGCATCCGGCCCGGTGTCCTTCATGCACATCTGGGATGCGATGTGCGCGACGATCCTTTCCACCGGCGCGCGGCGCGGCGCAATGATGGCGACACTGCGCTGCGATCACCCGGACATTCTCGACTTCGTGCGCGTCAAGCGTGATCCGGTCCGGCTTCGGCATTTCAATTTATCCGTACTAGTAACCGATGCGTTGATGCAGGCCGTGAAGGAAGACCGCGAATGGCCGCTGGCGTTTCCGCCTGCCGGTGAACCCGGTTCGGTTGTGTATCGAACATTTCGCGCACGCGACCTGTGGCGGGAAATCATGCAGGCGACTTACGACTATGCCGAGCCGGGCGTATTGTTCATCGACCACATCAACGCACAGAACACTCTTTGGTACGCGGAGCATCTGGCCGCTACCAACCCCTGCGGCGAGATTCCCCTGCCGCATTACGGCGCATGCAACCTGGGTTCGATCAATCTGACGCGCTTTGTGCGTAATGCCTTCACACAGTCGGCTTCATTCGATTTCAATGCATTGGAAAGCATCGTGCCGGTGGCCGTGCGCATGATGGACAACGTCTGCGACGCTTCACGCTTTCCGCTCGAAAAACAGGCACAAGCCGTACACGCTACCCGGCGGCTGGGTCTGGGGCTGACCGGCCTGGGTGATGCGTTGATCTTGCTGGGCATTCGTTATGACAGCGAGGCGGCGCTGAAGAAGGCGGCAGATATCATGCAGCGCATTTGCGAAACGGCCTACCGCGCCTCCATCGAGCTTGCTTGCGAAAAAGGAACGTTCCCGATCCTCGACCGGAACAGGCATGTGGAAGGCACTTTCATTCGCCATCTGTCGGAAGACATCCGCAAGGGCATTCTGAAGCACGGCATCCGCAACTCACATCTCAACGCCATTGCCCCCACCGGCACCATCAGCCTGCTGGCCAACAATGTCTCCAGCGGGCTGGAGCCGGTGTTCCAGTATGACTACCGGCGCAGGATCATCGAGGCGGATGGCACTCCCGAGGATTATCCCGTGACGGACCATGCCTATGCACTGTTCAGAAAACTGCACGGGCATGATGTGCCGCTGCCGGATGCCTTCGTGACAGCTGGAGAGATTTCCCCCTATCGGCA
>CAYOJA010000069.1:0-7483 GCA_964404175.1 uncultured Thiobacillus sp.
AGACCCGCAGGCTCGCGCCGGAAGTGGTCAAATCCCTCAATCTGGTCTTTGCGAATGAGCCCTGGTTTGAGCCGCATGATCACGCAGTCGAAAATGAAAGCCTGCCCGGCGCGCTGCGGTGTGTGCCGGTAGCCGCCGAAAATTCCAGGGCGGATGGTAGTGGCTCGCCCATGCTTCGCAATCCGCTGACCACGCCGCTGGAAGAAGCCGAAGACAAGGCCATCCATCTGGAAGCGGCCGTGTTCGCCCACGTGTTGAAAAGTGAAGTGCTGGGCCAGTGGAAAATCCGGAGCGAAGCAGGCAGTCACGCCGCGAGACCGGGCGATGTGCTGGCGCTGGTCAGAAAGCGCACGCATCTGAAGGTTTACGAACAGGCGCTGGAAGCCGCGGGCATTCCCTTCATCACCTCGCGGCGGGGCGGGCTGTTGCACGCGCTGGAAGCACAGGATCTCGTTGCCCTGCTGGAAACCCTGCTGATGCCGCACGCCAACCTGAAGCTGGCGCATACCCTGAAATGCCCGATGTTCGATTGCGGCGATGACGAGCTGTTGCGGCTATTCAAACCGGATGGGCCGCCTGGCTGGGACACCTTGAGCACGCTGGCCTCCGAATCGGATTGCCCCGCCGCGCTGGCCCGCGCGGCAAGACTGCTGGCGGGCTGGCGCGAGCATGTGGGCACCTTGCCGGTACACGACCTGCTTGACCGCATTTATTTCGAGGGCGATGTCGAGGCACGCTATGCCGCGGCCGTGCCCGTGGCGATGCGCCCGCTGGTTTCCGCCAATCTGCGCGCCTTCATGCAACTGGCGCTTACCCAGGACGGCGGACGCTATCCGTCGCTGGCGGGTTTCATCCGCGAGCTGAAAACCCTGGTGAATGATGCAGAGGCCGCGCCCGACGAAGGCATTGCGGCGGATGGCGAAAATGCCGTGCGGCTGCTGACCATCCATGGCGCCAAGGGGCTGGAAGCGCCCATCGTCTGGCTGCTGGGCGGCACCGATCACGACAACGGCAATAGCTACGACGTGCTGTCACCCTGGCCGCCCACGCACGCCAAGCCCGAGCACTTTTCGCTTTTTGGCAGGAAGGAAGATCGCGGCGAATTCCGCGAAGCCTGGTTTGCTGAGGAAGATGCGCAGGATCAGCGTGAAGACACCAACCTGCTATACGTGGCGCTCACCCGCGCCCAGCAGGCCTTGATCGTCAGCGGCAATGGCGAGCGCGCAAAATCCACCGGCAAAATGAAATGCGCCTGGCTGGATCGCGTATCAGCCGCATGGGAAAACGTTTCCCTGCCCGCCAGCCTGCCGTCCGCGCCCGATGTCCGCGAAGACGTCTTGCCCAATCAGACCACGCCGACTTTGCCCGTCCTTGATATTGGCCAACGGCTGGCCGCGCGACCGCAATCCTTTGATGCCCTGCTGGGTGAGTTTTTCCATGCCTGCCTGGAGCATTACGCACCACCCGGGAATGCACGTGACCTGCCCTCGCTGGCCTTGCAGCTTGGGCTGGACAGCGATGAATGCAGCCGTGCCGAAACACAGGCAAAAGCCTTGCTTGCCCACCCCGGCCTGGCGCGCTTTTTTGACCCTTCCTTCTATTTAATGGCCCGCAATGAGCTGGCATTCATCAATCAGGCCGGAGATGCCAGGCGAATCGACAGACTGGTGGAGTTCAAGGATGAAATCTGGGTACTGGACTACAAGACCGGCGAGGCGGATGCCACGCAGGATACGGCTCAGCTTGTTGCCCGTCATCGCGGCCAGCTTGAAGAATATGCCCGCGCGGCCAGCGCGCTTTGGCCGGGCAAGCCAGTTCATGCGGCACTAGTGCTGGCCAGTGGCAAACTCATCCCCCTGTAAAAAATCGTTATCGAAGCGTAAAACGCGGCTGTTTCTGCTCTAATGGACCGTGCAGTCATTCCCCGCTATTGATGGAGGCTCAATGAAACACCTGATTTCGATGCTGCTGCTCGCGCCCCTGGCCGGCTGCATCTCATTCAACTCCAGCGAGCCCGGCACGCCGGATTACGCGTCGTATTGCGAAAACAAGGAAGCCCAATGTCGCGAAATCTGCGGCTCCCAAGGCATCCAGTCGTTTTCCTGCAAGGCCGCGCCTCGCGAAGGCCTGGATTTCAAATGCGAATGCAAGAAACCCTCCGGGACGAACATTTAGCACCCGAACGGCCTTTTTCCGAGGCCTGCGAGCGCAACAAAACCCCCATTCAGGTCATTCTGCACGGGGTGTTTGATGTGCCCGGGCACATCCTCGAAATCGGTTCGGGCACGGGGCAGCACGCCGTGCATTTCGGCGCGGCCTTGCCCCACCTGACGTGGCAAACCAGCGACTTGCCGGAAAACCACACCGGCATCCGCATGTGGCTGGAGAGCGCCGGGCTTCCCAACGTACTTGCGCCCATCTCGCTGGACGTCAGCGGCGCATGGCCGCAGATGGAGTTCGATGGAATCTTTACCGCCAACACCCTGCACATCATGCCGTGGGAAACCGGCCAAAAGCTGATCGAAGGCGCCTCCAGGATGCTGAAACAAAGCGGCAAACTTGTCATTTATGGCCCGTTCAACTATGGCGGCGCCTACACTTCGGAAAGCAACGCGCGCTTTGACGAGTGGCTGAAAGCCCGCGACCCCCGCTCCGCCATCCGTGATTTCGAGGCGGTGATCGAATGCGCCAGCCACTCTGGACTGAAGTTATGCGCCGATCACGCCATGCCGGCCAATAACCGCATTCTGGTTTTCACCAAAAAAATAACGGGCTGTTGAGCAACTCCGGGGCCTGTTCCCGGAGAGTTGTCCTTGCCTGCCCGTGTCCAGAAATTCAGGCCTCCGCCAAATTTAAGCTTGGCACCGCGCCATGGTGGGCTATAAAAACAAGTATGAAAATCGCCGACCTGATTCCCAGGTGGGGAAGCCAGACGCACGCAGCGCTGGCGGGGAAGCCCTGCCATGTCCAGTTGACCTTGCGGGATGCCGCCCGCATCGAGGCCTTGCAGGTCATGTACCCGGACTGCTCGGAAGAGGAAATCGTCGCCGACCTGTTGCGTGCCGCGCTGGATGAACTTGAAGTCGCCATGCCCTACGTGCCGGGCAACCGCATCATCGCCGAAGACGATCAGGGTGATCCCATCTATGAAGACCTGGGCCCCACGCCTCGTTTCTATACGCTCAGTCATGAATTTCTGCGCAAGCTATCGCGCGGTGCCCGCAAATAAGCCTGTCGGCATTATTTACAACTCTCTTCGACGCAAAATTATTGGTCGCCTGAAAGCCCTGATATTTCAAGCTCCCAGACTTTTGGCATAGGGGTTGCTTTATTCCGGTTAAACCATAACGAGATAGACCGGAGAAGAGCCATGTACCTTGGACCTGCTTTTATTTTTGCGGCATTTGCCAGTTTGTTTTTCGTGCCCGGATTCCTTGATATTCCGCTGGCGCAAATCACCTTCCGGCAAATCGTTTCCCAGTTTTTATTCATGGGTTTTGCCTTGATCTCATTGGCCGCCCTCGCCCGCTCGATCGAATTCGATCCGGTCTGGCCTTGGAAGCCCAGTTTTCGCAGGGTAATGGGCAAACTGGGTTTTCTGCCGCGCGCGGAATAAGGCAGGCCGCCTTAAAATAGGGGTTTTCCATTCGGGAAACCCCTTATGCCCGTCAATCTCACCACCCCCGATCCCGCATCGCTTCTCCCCGTTCCTGGTGTCTCGCTGGGTATTTCTTCCGCCGGCATCAAGAAACCAGGTCGCCGTGACATCACGCTGATCGAACTCGCGCCCGGCACAAAAGTCGCCGGCGTGTTCACGCAAAACCGTTTCTGCGCCGCGCCGGTCACGCTTTGCCGTGAACGGCTTGCCGCAGGCAGTGCAATTCGAGCGCTAATTATTAACACCGGCAACGCCAACGCAGGTACCGGCGAAGAAGGCCTGGCCCGCGCGCGGCGGACCTGCGAAGCGGTGGCGGATGTGATGGGACTGAAGCCGGAAAACGTGCTGCCGTTTTCAACCGGCGTGATTCTGGAACCGCTGCCCATCGACAAGATCATCCCCGCGCTGCCGGATGCAAAAGCCGATCTCGCTACGAACCACTGGAACGAAGCCGCGCACGCCATCATGACCACCGACATTGTCGCCAAGGCGGCAAGTGCTCAAGCAGCCATCGGCGGCAAGGCCATCACCGTCACCGGCATGGCCAAGGGTTCCGGCATGATCCATCCCAACATGGCCACCATGCTGGGCTATGTCGCCACAGATGCGGCCGTTTCGCAATCGCTTTTGAATCGGTTGGCGAAAGAAGTTGCCGACATGTCGTTCAACTGCGTGACAGTCGATGGCGACACCTCGACCAACGATTCCTTCATTTTGATGGCGACAGGTCTTGCCGGAAACAGCGAAATCACCGATACCGCTTCCGCTGATTACGCCACTCTGAAAAACGCGCTGGCAGAAGTTTCGATCAAGCTCGCACAAGCGATGGCGCGCGATGGGGAGGGCGCCACCAAGTTCATGACGGTGCAGATCGAGAAAGGCCGCGACCATGCCGAATGCAAACAGATTGCCTATGCCATTGCGCGCTCGCCACTAATCAAGACCGCCTTCTTCGCCAGCGACCCCAACCTGGGCCGTATCCTGGCTGCGATTGGTTACGCGGGCATCATGGATCTGGATGTCAACGCCATCCAGGTTTATCTGGGTAACGTGCTGGTGGCGGAGAAGGGCGGCCGCGCCGCCAGCTACACCGAGGCCCAGGGCGCGGCAGTGATGAAGGAAGCCGAAATCACGATTCGTGTCGTGCTCAATCGCGGCAGCGCCAATGCCACCGTGTGGACCTGCGATTTCTCTTATGACTATGTAAAGATCAACGCGGAATACCGTACCTGATGGATCGCTTCAATCATCTGCTGCCCCGCATCGAAAAATTGCTCGACCGGCTGGAAAACAGGCCTGCCGAAACCATCGACTGGAAAAAAGCGCACGCCGCGCGCTGGATTGCCGAATCCAGAAGCCTGCGTGCGATCGTCCACCCGCACCGCATCGAGGCCAAACACCTGCTGGGCATCGACGAACAGAAACAGATGATTGATGCCAACACGCGGCAATTCGTCGAAGGCCGTCCGGCCAACAATGTGCTGCTGACCGGCGCGCGCGGCACCGGCAAATCCTCGCTGGTGAAAGCCATGCTGGCGAAATACGCCGGCAAGGGTCTTCGTCTCGTCGAAGTCGACAAGGCAGGCCTTGCCCATCTGCCCGAGCTGTTCGATCTGCTGCCGGAAGGCCCGCAGCGCTTCATCCTGTTTTGCGATGATTTATCGTTCACCTCTAACGAGCCCGGTTATCCAGCGCTCAAGGCCGCGCTGGACGGCTCGCTTTCCACGGCCTCGGACAACGTGCTGATCTACGCCACCAGCAACCGCCGCCATCTCATGCCGGAATACATGGCAGAGAATCTCGAAACCCGGCATGCAGGCGGCGAAATCCATCCCGGCGAAACCACCGAGGAGAAGGTGTCGCTGTCCGAACGCTTCGGACTGTGGGTGAGTTTTTATCCCATGGATCAGGACGACTATCTGGCCATTGCAACTCATTGGGCCATGACACTGGGCGCGAAAGATTGCCAGTCAGGCAAGTTCACACTAGCAGCCCTGCAATGGAGTCTGACGCGCGGCGCACGCTCAGGCCGAACCGCCTGGCAGTTCGCGCGGGACTGGGTGGGGCAGGGCAAGTGAACAGGGATCGGGATTCAGGGATCGGGATTCAGGGGGTTGTCGAGGTGGTTGCCGCAGTCCTCACCAAACCCAGCGGCGAAGTCATGCTCGCCTCGCGCCCCGCGGACAAGGTCTATGCGGGCTACTGGGAATTTCCCGGCGGCAAGGTGGAGCCGGGCGAAACACTCGAACACGCCCTGCATCGCGAACTGAAGGAAGAACTCGGCATTGATGTCATCCGCGCCACGCGCTGGATCACCCGGCTTTTCACCTATCCCCATGCCACCGTGCGGCTGAACTTTTTTCGTGTGTGGGACTGGCGTGGCGAGCCGCATCCGCACGAAGGCCAGACCTTTGCCTGGGAACTGCCCGGCGCGCACACCGTTCAGCCGCTGTTGCCAGCCAACTTTCCCATCCTCAAGGCACTTGAACTGCCGCCGGTTTACGGCATCACCCATGCCAAATCACTGGGCCGCGAGGTTTTTCTGCAAAGACTGGATGCCGCGCTGGATAAAGGCCTCAGGCTGATCCAGGTGCGCGACAAGGACTTGGCCGAAGCAGAACGCCTGGTACTGGCGCGTGAAATCGTCAGGCGCACGCGCCCGTTTGGCGCGGCTGTGCTGGTGAACGGTTCGCTTTCATTGGTCAACGAAGCCGGCGCGGATGGCATTCACCTCGACAGCGGCGCCCTGATGCAGCTGGAGTCGCGGCCCGACTGCCAATGGGTGGGCGCATCCTGTCACAACGCAGAGGAACTCGGCAGGGCAGGGGAGTTCGCCGATTTCGCCATGCTGTCTCCGGTTCTGCCCACCGCCAGCCATCCCGGCGAGCCCACACTGGGCTGGGAAACTTTCTCGCAACTCGCGGCGCAAAGCCCCATTCCGGTTTATGCACTCGGCGGCGTCAACTGGCCGGATGTTGAAATCGCACGAATGCAAGGCGCGCACGGCATCGCCATGTTGCGCGGGGCATGGACATGATGAAACGTCTGGCCGTACCAATCCTGATTCTTGTCGCGCTGGCCGGCCTGGCCATCTGGGGCGCGCTGCAGAAGAACCGGCCTGAACAGGTTCAGCCCATTCCCTGCATTAACCCGGTTGCAGGCTGCACCTTCGTCCACAATGGCGCACCTGCGCGAATCAGCTTTTCATCCACGCCCGAAACCATGAAGCCCTTTGTCATCGCCCTGTCGCACCCCGCGTTGCGGCAGGCTTCCGCATCGTTTCAAATGGCCGGCATGGACATGGGCTTCAACCGCTACGACCTGAAACGCGGTCCGGACGGCAACTGGACCGCGCGCATTGTCCTGCCCGTTTGCACCGCCAGCCGTGCCGACTGGGTCGCGGAACTTAAGCTCGACGGACAGTTCTACAGTTTGTCCTTTGCCACCCGATAAATACTGGTCAAGCTCCGCATGGCAGTGCCCGCTGTCACGTATTTGTCATACTCCAGCCTATAATCTCATCTGTCAGGAGACTTAAAAGATGCCCGCAGAACATACCTTCAAGCAATTCGACACCGAACTGGAAAGCGTCCGTTCCAATGTCCTCAAGATGGGCGGCCTGGTCGAAGAGCAAATTACCCGCGCCATCGATGCGCTGATCAATGGCAACATGGTGCTGGCCGACGAGGTCATCAACCACGATCACAGCGTCAATGCGCTGGAAGTACAGATCGACGAAGAAGTTGCCCACATCATTGCCCGCCGCGCGCCGACCGCATCCGACCTGCGCATGCTGATGATGGTGGTCAAGACCATTACCGACCT
>CAYOJA010000070.1:0-7453 GCA_964404175.1 uncultured Thiobacillus sp.
GGCGTGCCGTTTTCCATGACAGCCACGCAGGAGTTGGTGGTGCCCAGGTCAATTCCGATAATGCGTCCCATGGTGTGGTTTCCTTCTGTAAATCAATCAGATGTTTATCAATGTTGGGTTCGTGGTTTTGATTTCAATAGCCGGTCATGCTTTTGGTTTGGCGACGGTAACCAGCGCCGGCCGGATGACCCGGTCATGCAGCAGATAGCCTTTTTGCAGCACCATGACCACGGTGTTGGCGGGCTGGTCGGCATCGACCATGCTGATGGCCTGGTGGCGGTGCGGGTCGAAGGCTTCGTTGAGGGGATTGAGTTCGGTCAGGTTGAATTTGCCGAACACGCCGGAAAGCTGCTTCAGGGTCAGGTCCACGCCGTTTTTCAGGTTTTCCGGGTTGGATGGATCGGCGGAAAGAGCTGCTTCGAGACTGTCCTTCACGGACAGCAATTCGGAGGCGAAGCTTTCGACGGCAAATTTATGTGCCTTGCTTACATCTTCCTGCGCCCGGCGGCGGATGTTTTCCGTCTCGGCCTTGGCGCGCAGCCAGGCGTCATGGTGTTCCTGCGCTTCCAGCTCGGCCTTGCGCAGCATGTCTTCCAGGCTGGGCATGGTTTCCTTGCCGTTTTCTTCCGGTGCGGTTTCAGGCGCGTTGTTTTCGGTCTGCATGCGGTCTCCAAAACAAAATTTTTCCTTATGTTGGGACGGCAACAGGGTTTTCAAGTCCCCGCAATCATGTGGAGAATCAAATAGATAAATTTGCCTTAACCACGCGACTCCATTAGAATGCGCGGCTTCGCGGAGAGGTGGATGAGTGGTTTAAGTCGCACGCCTGGAAAGCGTGTTCAGGGTAATACCCTGACGGGGGTTCGAATCCCCCCCTCTCCGCCACAGATCAAAACACCCTGGCAATGGGTGTTTTGATCTGTGGGGAAGAGGGGTTGATAAGGGCTTCCAGGGTTCGGTGAGCGAGCACCGCTCGCGAAAGACGCCGAGCTGCAAGCGAGGCGGGCCCGAAGGGCCGAGGGCTTGGCAGAGGCAATGCCAAGACCGAGCAATCCCCCCCTCTCCGCCAGTTTGTTGTTTAGCCGTTCAATACCGTCTCCATTCAAGACGGTGTCCCTGACCAATTTCCTGTTCATTCAGTGTCTGCCGGTTAGCGACTGAGCGCCAACCGTGCATCGACCCCTTTGTTTTGGGGCCGCTGTTCATTTTTGTTTGACAGGAAAACCATGACTTTTGAATCGCTTGCTTTAAATCCCTTCATCCTGAAGGCCATCAACGACTCGGGCTATCCCAGTCCCACCCCCATTCAGGCCGAAGCCATTCCCATCGTAATGGCTGGCCACGACCTGATGGCTTCTGCCCAGACCGGCACAGGCAAAACGGCGGCCTTCATGCTGCCAGCGCTGCACAAATTGAGCGAGCCGCCCAAGGGGCCTGGCAAGGGACCACGCATTCTGGTGCTGTCGCCCACGCGCGAGCTGGCCCAGCAGATTACCGCCGCCGCCACCAAATACGGCAAATACATGCGCCGCGCCAAGTGCGTGTCGATTCTGGGCGGAACGCCTTATGCCGTGCAAAATCGTCTGCTTTCAGGCCCGGTCGATATCCTGGTCGCCACGCCCGGTCGTCTGATCGATCACCTGCAACGCGGCAAGGTGGATTTCTCCCGGCTGGAAATGCTGGTGCTGGACGAGGCCGACCGCATGTTGGACATGGGCTTCATCGAGGACGTGCAACTGATCGCCAACGCCACGCCCAAAACCCGTCAAACCCTGCTGTTCTCCGCCACGCTGGATGGGAAAATGGCGCAGATCGCCAAGGATTTGTTAAAAGAGCCTAAGCGGGTGGAAGTGGCCAGCCAGCAGGACCGACACGAGAGCATTGAACAGCGAATTCATTTCTGCGACGACCTGGGACACAAGGGCCGCATTCTCGACTACCTGCTACGCGACACGGAATTGAAGCAGGTGATCATCTTCACCGCGACCAAGCGCGATGCGGACCTGCTGGCGGGAGACCTGTTTGACCAGGGATTCCCTGCTGCAGCCCTGCACGGAGACATGCCGCAGGGCGCGCGCAACCGTACCCTGACCAAATTGCGCCGCGGTGAGATCCGCGTGCTGGTGGCGACCGACGTGGCCGCGCGTGGCATTGACGTGGCGGGAATTTCCCATGTGATCAATTTCGACATGCCCAAGCAGGCCGAGGACTACGTGCATCGCATCGGCCGCACCGGCAGGGCAGGGGCGAGCGGAATCGCTGTGTCGCTGGTCTCCCATCGTGACGGCATCCTGCTGAAGAAGATTTCCAGTTATACCGGACAGAAGATTGAAGCTTCAGTGATTCCGGGCCTGGAACCCAAAACCCGCGTGCGGGATGAATCAGCACGCCGCAACAGCCGGGGCGGCAGTGGCAAACCGGGTAATCGATTTGCGAACGAGCATAAACACGGATTTGGCAACAAGCCCAAGACAGGCGGCCGTCCGGGTCAAGGGCGTGACAGCGCCTCTCGCGAAACCGGATTTACCGGCCCAAGCGAGCGTCGCATGCAGGAACGCTACAACGCGCAGCCCGCGCCCAACCGGGCAGGCGAGAAGCGCAAACCGGCCAATCGGTCGCAGCGTCCCCAGCGCGACGGTTGGAAGTAATACGTTGCGAACAGCATGTAAGCGCCCGTAGAATTTGGTCTTTATCTCCTACGCGAACGGCAAATGCCCACTCATCCCTACCATGGCCGCGTGTCGGTCGTTGTACCCGTCAAGAATGAAGAGGAAAACGTGGAGCCGCTGGTGCGGGAGATCGCGGCTGCCCTGACCGGACAAGCCGAGTTCGAGATCATCTACATCAACGATGGCAGCACGGACAGCACGCCACAGGTGCTGGAAAAGCTGAAGGGCGAGTTCCCAATGCTGCGCGTGATCACGCATCGCGCTTCCTGCGGTCAGAGTCAGGCTGTGGCAACCGGCGTGAAACACGCCCGATTTGAATGGATTGCCACGCTGGATGGTGACGGGCAGAACGACCCGGCCGATATCCCTGCATTGTTAAAGGCTTTGGAAGATTCGAATCAAGCGACCAATCTCGAATTGCTGGCGGGATGGCGAAACAAAAGACAAGACACTTACATCCGCAAGCTGTCATCGAAAATTGCCAACGGCGTACGCAGCCGCTTTCTCAAAGACAACACTCCGGATACCGGTTGCGGCCTGAAAGTGTTCGCGCGCGCGACTTTCATGGAACTACCTCATTTCGATCACATGCACCGCTTCCTGCCTGCCTTGGTGCAGCGCAACGGTGGCGTGGTTGTTTCCGTGCCGGTCAACCATCGCCCACGCGAGCGGGGTACTTCCAAGTACGGCATCCACAACCGCTTGTGGGTGGGCATTGTCGATCTGTTCGGTGTGGCCTGGCTGCAAAGAAGAGTGCGCAGGCCGGAAATCGTTTCGGCTGATTGATGGCGCGTCCGCATCTGCCCATCTGGCTGCGGGGCATTTTTCTGATTCTTTCCCTGGTCGGGCTGGGGTTGCTGCTCAAGAATGCAGGCCTGGAGCACATTTTCGAGCGCAGCTGGATCGACGCCAATGTGCGCGGCCATGGCATGCAAGGATATGGGCTGTTTCTGGCAGCCGGCGCCATCATGACCGCGCTGGGATTGCCAAGACAGATGGTGGCGTTTTTCGGCGGCTATGCCTTTGGCGTGTTCACGGGATTTCTGCTGGGCGCGATTGCTGCGCTGGGCGGCTGCATGCTGGCTTTTTATTACGCCCGTTTGTTTGGCCGTGGACTAGTGAGGAGAATGTTTCCCGAGAAGCTGCAACGTTTTGAAGAATTCATTCGCGGCCATACCTTCTCGATGACCTTGCTGGTGCGTCTTCTTCCGGTTGGCAGCAACCTGGTCACCAATCTGATCGCAGGGGTGTCGAAGATTCCCAAGCTGCATTTTTTTGCCGGCAGCTTCGTTGGCTACCTTCCGCAAACGCTCATTTTCGCGCTGGCGGGTAGCGGGCTGACCGTGGGGTCTCACTGGCAAATTGGTTTATCGGTCGTGCTGTTTGTCATTTCCGGTTTGCTGGGCGTGCGTTTGTACAGGCGGATGAGTCATGGACGCTCCTATGCGCAGGAACTGGAAACCCAAAACGATCCGCAAACATGAGTCAACAAACTTACAAATCGCTGATTGGCCCTGCCCTGATCCTGGCATTGCTGACGCTGGTGGCTTTACTGTTCAGGCCGCTCACGCCCATCGATGAAACCCGCTATGTCAGCGTGGCCTGGGAGATGTGGTTGCGCGATGAATATCTGGTGCTGTTCAAGAATGGCGAGCCCTACAGCCACAAGCCCCCCTTGCTGTTCTGGCTGTATAACCTGGGCTGGGCAGTCTTTGGTGTCAATGAATGGTGGCCGAGGCTTGTTTCGCCGCTGTTTTCTCTGGGTGGCCTGGTCCTGACGCTTTCCATTGCCCGCAGACTGTGGCCAGATGATGCAAATGTCGTTCGGAATGCGCTGTGGGTTCTAAGCTCCAGCTTGTTATGGATCGTGTTTTCGACCTCGGCCATGTTCGACGTGATGCTGGCATTCTTTGTCCTGGTCGGCATGCGTGGCTTGCTCATCGCGGCCAATGAATCAATGAAGCTGGGTTTTGCCTGGCTGGCCTTGGCAATTGGTCTTGGCGTGCTGGCAAAAGGTCCCGTTGTTCTGTTGCATCTGCTGCCCGTGGCGCTGCTGGCGCCGTGGTGGCGAACTCGTTATGGCCTGGCCGAACTGCCATGGAAGCAATGGTATGGAGGCATACTGCTTGCAGTATTTGGCGGCGCGGCCATCGCGCTGGCCTGGGCCATTCCGGCCGCCATTCATGGCGGGGAAGAATATCGTAATGCCATTTTCTGGGGACAGACAGCCAACCGGATGGTCGATTCGTTTGCGCATAAACGGCCGTTGTGGTGGTACGTGCCGCTATTGCCGGTGTTGTTGTTTCCATGGCTGGTGTGGCCAGGGTTGTGGCGCAGGTTTGGCACGTTCAAGCTCGAAGGGCTGGATAGCGGACTGCGCTTTTGCCTTGCATGGGCGGTGCCGGTGTTTGTCTCGTTTTCCCTGATCAGCGGCAAGCAGATTCATTATCTGGTGCCCCTGTTCCCCGCTTTTGCGCTGTTTTCGGGAAGGTTGCTGTCGGCAAAATCAATGCGTGGCGGAATCCTGTTGCCAGCCATGCTGACCGGCTTGCTGGCCATGGCCATGATTTATTTTGCCATTCAGGGGTTGCCATCCAAGCACACACACTGGGGCAGTCTTCCCGTCTGGCCGGGTGCGCTACTGCTGGGTATCTCGTTGGTATTGGGCTGGATGGGACGTGGTGAGCATTGGCGTTTGCCTGCGCTTGCCTGTCTGGGCGCTGCCTTCATGGCGCTATTGCAGATATACATTTCGGGCGACGTGGGCCCGAGTTACGATGTGCATCCTGTCGCACGGGAAATCAGGAAGCTGCAGGATCGCGATGTGCCTGTGGCCAATGAAGGCCGTTACCATGCCCAGTACCAGTTTGCCGGTCGACTTGAGAAACCGCTTGCTCAACTGAATGCAAGTGAAATCCCGTCATGGCTGGACAGTCATCCGAATGGTGTGGTCGTCATGTATGCAGGCCGTACCGAGGCAGAGGCTCGAGCGCTGTTCCGCCAAAACTACCGCGGGGAAGTGGCCTTGCTAATGAATGCAGAGCAGGCCAGAAATTTCCTGGCCAATGGGCAGAAAGCAGTGGAAAAGGAAATCAGGACTCAGTCTGAGGCGGACGAGCCTTGACGTCGCCATGATGGCTGGGCGAGATGGTGGAAATGGCATGCTTGAATACCATTTGCCCGGCTTGATCATGTCCCTTGAGATGAACCACGAACTGGTCGAATGAATCGATCCGGCCCGTCAGCTTGATGCCATTGACCAGAAAAACCGAAACCTGGGTGCGCTCGCGGCGCAAGGTGTTCAGAAACTGTTCCTGCAGGTTGGTGCGGGCATCTTTTTCGTTCATGATTTACCAGCCGGTTGAGTAGGGGGAAATCCCGCCCGCCCTGATTTTGGGCGAGTGGGAGTTGAATTTACTCTATTTTTGCGCTGGCGCGAAGTCCCTTTACCGCCTCGCGTACGCGTTGTTGTTGAAGCTGCTTGCGAATTTCGTCCTTCACTTCATCCAGCGGCGGAATCTTTGCCGGACGCATGTCTTCCAGCTTGATGATGTGATAACCGAACTGGGTCTTGACCGGTTCGCTGGTTTCACCTTTTTTCAGGCCTTTAAGGGCATCGCCAAATTCCTTGACGAAGGCGTCAGGCACATTCCAGCCCAGATCGCCGCCATTTTTGGCCGAGCCGGGATCCTTGGATTTCTCCTTGGCAATCTTGTCGAAAGCGGCTTTCTTTTTAAGCTGTGCCAGGATCGCCTTGGCTTCGGCCTCTTCCCTTACCAGGATGTGACGCACCTTGTATTCACTGTTGCCGGTGGCGCTGGCCTTGGCCTTGTCATATTCGCCCTGGATTTCCGCATCTGTTACAGGGTGGCCTTTAACATAGTCTTCCAGATAGGCTTTGGTCAGCTGTTCGCGGCGCAGCATTTCCATGGCGGCAGCCAGCCTGGGGGTTTTGTCCAGACCTTTTTCAATGGCGGCACGGGAAAGCAGTTCCTGGTTGATCAGCGCTTCCTTCACGCGCGTGTTCAGGTTGGCGTCATTGGGCGCGCCTTGCTGCAACAGATTCTGCTTGGCCAGATCGCCGTAAATCGCCGGAATCTCACGTCCGTTGACGGTGGCAATAGGTTTGGCGTCGTCCGCCGAAAAAGCGGGCAGGCTGGCCAGCAGCAGTGATGCAAACAGGATTTTCTTCATCAATGACTCCTCTGTGAACAAACTCAAAAAATTAAAACTCTTCAGGGGTAAACGCGCTAATGGCCAGCGCATGGATGCCTTTTTGCATCAGGTCACCCAGACTCTGATAAATGAGGCGGTGACGCGCGACGGCATTCAGGCCCTGGAAACGATCCGACACAATCACCAGCCGGTAATGCCCGCCGTCTTTTGCTCCGGCGTGGCCGGCGTGTTGCGCGCTTTCATCTTCGATGTTGATGGTGCTGGGCGCGAGTGCTTGCAGGCGTTGCCGGATTTCATTGGCCAGGCTCATGCGGGCAGCACCTTCCTGAAGGGTTTGACGCTGACGCGCGAATAAACACCTGCCGCGACGTAGGGATCGGTATCCGCCCAGGCCCGTGCCGATTCAAGTGAATCAAACTCGGCCACGATCAGACTTCCCGTAAAGCCTGCAGGGCCAGGATCCAGACTGTCGATGGCGGGGAAGGGGCCCGCAAGCAGCAACCGGCCTTCAGATTGCAGTACCTGTAGCCTGTCCAGATGTGCGGGGCGGGCTGCGAGGCGTTTTTCCAGGCTGTTGGGCATGTCTTCCCCGCTGATGGCGTACCACA
>CAYOJA010000071.1:0-7142 GCA_964404175.1 uncultured Thiobacillus sp.
CCCGGCGTCAGGCCAGTTTGCCTGCCATCCATTCCTTCGCGGAAGCCAGCGCGGCTGGAAGCTTGCCGGGCTCGGTACCCCCGGCCTGGGCCATGTCAGGCCGTCCGCCGCCCTTTCCGCCAACCTGGCCGGCGACAAAATTGACCAGTTCCCCTGCCTTGATGCGGCTGGTCAGATCGGAACTGACCATGGCCACCAGGCTGACTTTTCCGTCCACGGCCGATCCAAGAACCAGCGCGCAGGATTTCAGCTTATCTTTCAGTTTATCGGCGGTTTCCCGCAAGGCTTGAGCATCGCCCTCAATCTGGGCGGCCAGCACCTTGATATGGCCGATTTCCACCGCTTGTCCGGCCAGATCATCGCCCTGGCTGGCGGCCATTTTGGCTTTCAGGCGGGAAAGCTCCTTTTCCAGGGATTTCACCTGATCCTGGATCTGGCTGATTTTCTGCGCCAGCTCGGCGGGTTGGGTTTTCAGTGAAGAGGCCGCCTCGCGAATCTGGCTGTCCAGATCATGCATCCAGGCAATCGCGTTGTCGCCGGTTATTGCTTCCACCCGGCGAATCCCCGCCGCCACGCCGCCTTCCATGACGATCTTGAAAGGGCCGATGTCGCCGGTGCGGGCCACGTGGGTACCACCGCACAGCTCGCGGGAGGAACCGATGTCCAGCACGCGCACTTCGTCGCCGTATTTTTCGCCGAACAGCATCATCGCGCCGGTTTTCTTCGCTTCCTCGATGGGCAGAACACGGGCCTGGGTAGCCTGGTTTTGCAGGATTTCGGCGTTGACCTTGTCTTCAACCGTGCGAATCTGATCGGCTGTCATCGGGCCGGTATGCACAAAGTCGAAACGGGTTTTCTCATCATCCACCAGCGAACCCTTTTGCTGCACATGATCGCCCAGAACTTCTTTCAGGGCTTTGTGCATCAAATGCGTGACGGAGTGGTTGCGCATGATGCGGGCGCGCCGCACGCCGTCCACGCGCGCGGCCACGGTGTCGCCCACTTTCAGCGTGCCCTGTTTCAGTGATCCTTGATGGCCGAACACATCGGCACGGATTTTCTGCGTGTCGCTGACTTCGAAGCGTGCGCTGCCCATTTCCAGGATGCCGATGTCGCCCACCTGGCCGCCGGACTCGGCATAGAAGGGCGTTTTGTCCAGCACGATGACTCCAGACTGCCCTGCACTGATTTGAGTGGCTTCGCTGCCGTCGACATAAATGGCGGTAATTTTCGCGGCATCGACATTGAGGCTGTCGTAGCCGTGGAAGATCGTGGGCTGGCCGCTGTATTCCAGCGTGCCGGCGGCCTTGAACTTGCCTGCGGCGCGGGCCTGCTCGCGCTGCTTTTCCATGGCGGCGTTGAAGCCGGCTTCATCCACCGTGACATTGCGCTCGCGGCAGACATCGGCTGTCAGATCGAGCGGAAATCCATAGGTGTCGTAGAGCTTGAAGGCGGTTTCGCCGTCCAGCGTTTTCGCGCCGCCTGACAAGGCTTCTTCCAGAATCGCCATGCCGTGTTGCAGCGTTTCGCCAAAGCGCACTTCTTCCTGCAACAACGTGTCGGCTACGCGTGCCTGTGCGGCTTTCAGTTCAGGGTAAGCATCGCCCATCACGGTGGCCAGATCGGCCACCAGCTTGTTGAAGAAGGGCTTGGGCTGGCCCAGATTGTGGCCGTGGCGCAAGGCGCGGCGGATGATGCTGCGCAGCACGTAACCGCGCCCCTCGTTGCCGGGAATCACGCCATCGACAATCAGGAAAGAACAGGCGCGGATGTGGTCGGCAATGACTTTCAGCGAGGGGCTGTCCATGTCCTTGCAGCCGGTTTCGCGCGCGGCGGCCTTGATCAGCGCCTGAAAAAGATCAATCTCGTAATTGGAATGCACATGCTGCAACACCGCGGAGATGCGCTCCAGCCCCATGCCGGTGTCCACGCTCGGCTTGGGCAACGGATGCATGGCGCCGGATTCATCGCGGTTGAACTGCATGAACACGTTGTTCCAGATTTCGATGTAACGGTCGCCGTCTTCATCCGGACTTCCGGGCGGGCCGCCCGCGATTCCCGCGCCGTGGTCGTAAAAGATTTCCGTGCAGGGGCCGCAGGGACCGGTGTCGCCCATCGCCCAGAAATTGTCGCTTGCGTAACGCGCGCCCTTGTTGTCGCCGATGCGCACGATGCGCTCCTTCGGCACGCCTACTTCGTTGGCCCAGATGCCGTAAGCCTCGTCGTCCTCGGCATACACCGTCACCCACAGCTTGTCTTTGGGCAGCTTGATGTCTTCGGTCAGAAATTCCCAGGCGTATTTGATCGCGTCATGCTTGAAGTAATCGCCAAAGCTGAAATTGCCCAGCATCTCGAAAAAGGTGTGGTGCCGCGCCGTGTAACCCACGTTTTCCAGGTCGTTGTGCTTGCCGCCCGCGCGGACACATCTTTGACTGGACGCGGCGCGCACATACGGGCGCTTGTCCAGGCCGAGAAACACATCCTTGAACTGCACCATGCCCGCGTTGGTGAAGAGCAGGGTGGGGTCGTTGCCGGGAATGAGCGAACTGGAAGGAACGACGGTGTGGCCCTTGGATGAAAAAAAGTCCAGGAAGCGCTGTCGGATTTCGTTGCTGGTCATGGTGGGAAATCGAAAATTGATCCCCCGCATTTTAACCTTTTCCGGGCGCTGTCTTGCCATGCGCGCCTGTATTTAAGCCGGGACGGGTTTGGCCGGGTCAGCCCCGCGCGGCGCGTTGCAGGTTCAGCGCCAGCAGCCGCCGGAGAATTTCATCGTCCGGCATGTCCGGCGTGTAGTCGGCCCAGCCGTAGGCGGCGGCCACCGCCTGGTCCAGTTCCCTGTGCGCCAGGTCCAGCCAGGCCGGACGCGCGTTGTAGAGGTTGGTCAGCGTGCGCTGCTTGAGGTCTTTTTCATGGCCCTGCTTCGCCACCGGGCGCTTCGGGAAACCGGCCTTTTCTTCCTCCGGCGTAACCACCCAGTCCACCCACTCCGGCGGGTTCAGCCAGGCTTCGCGCAGGGCGTTGAGTTTTATCGCGGCGGCGGCGATTCGCTCTGCCGCTCCCCCTTTGTCCAAAGCGAGGTACGTCGCTCCCCCCTTGATAAAGGGGGGCTGGGGGGGATTTCCGGCGTCAGTTGAATCCCCCGGCTCGCCTTGCTCGCCACCCCCTTTATCAAGGGGGTTAGCGGTGTCGCGCGGCGTCAGGCCCTCGGGGAAGGGGAAGGTTTCGAAGGTGGTGGTAGGGGTGTAGCGCGGGCGGTCTTCGAGTGAGGTGCCCAGCCGCAGCGACCAGAGTTCGTGGAAGCGCGAATGCAGGATGCCGAAGGTGGTGTCGTCGGAACGAGCGATAATGATTAACGCATGGTCGGGAAGAACGGCTGTTGGTAGCCATGACCAAGTGCGATGCTTTGCTACAGATGATGTGGCGATGTAGCGAGCAAGACCTTTCAACGCTCGACGCATTGCCGGAATAGGGCGCGCCATTAGCCAGTAATGCTTGTATTTCGTTTCTTTAGTGCTTGCGTTACGTTGAGCGGTCACGGATTCCTTGACATGCGCGAATGGAACTTCGTAAAGCGATGCATCGGCTTCCGCCAAGTCAACACCAAAGTCGATAATCCATGTATCCGAAGGGCGGCGCGTTACATCCATGCCGTTCGCCCACGGTTTGACGACTTCGCTGTTGGGCTTGCCGTTCGGGTTAGGCAACTTGAGCCATGAGCGTGCTGTTTCGCCGGGAATATCGAACGGCCCGGCTTTCACTGTAGCAACGAAAGCGCAATCGATATTTTCAGGCAAGCGTTTAGCGGTGGAGAGATCGACACCGACGACGGCAGTCAGGTCAGCGTGGATCGTAGGAACTTCCCCGCCATCCAGCCGTGCGCCGTTTCGCATGCCAAAGCCGATGAGCGAGACGCGTACCGCCGCGCCTTCGTTCACCCAGGGTTCGTCGCTCCACGCCTCAAAGATGCGCATGCTATCGACGATGCGATCGAGCACCTTGCGGTTTGCCCCGCCACGTATGGAGTTGGTGGCGACGAGACCGGCGGCCTGGAGTTGTCCGGCTGCGATTTGCGCCCGCGCTTTTTCAAACCAGTAGCACACCAAGTCCGCGAAACCCGGAACGCGGTTTTCGTACACGGTCCGAATTTTGTCCGTGTACTCTCGCCCGAGGTTGCTCCATTGCTTCTTTGTGCCGAGAAACGGCGGGTTGCCGACGATGACATCGGCGGCGGGCCAGACGGCTTCGCTGCCATCCGGATTCAGCAGCGCGTCGCGGTGTTCGATGCCGTCGAGCGGTTTCAATATGGGGTTGATGGCGTGCGGGTAACCGTTGCGGCGGCACCACTGGATGTCGCCGATCCAGACGGTGACGCGGGCGAGTTCGGCGGCGAATTCGTTGATTTCGATGCCGAGCAGGTTGTGCGGGCCGGTGTCCATGTTCATGGCGGGTTGCAGGCCGAGTTCGATGGCTTCGACGTGGGCGCGCTTTTCAATATCCCGTAGCGCCTTGAGCGCGAGGTAGAGAAAATTTCCGCTGCCGCAGGCGGGGTCGAGCACGCGGAAATGGTTGAGCCGCAGCAGGAATTGCTGGTACGCGGCCTTGGCCTTTTTGGGCTTGGCGAGCATCTCGGCCCGGGTCGCTTCCCACTCGGCGGCGAGCGGTTCACTGATCAGCGGACGGATGAGTTTTTCGATGGTGCCGGTGTCGGTGTAGTGCGCGCCGAGCGGGGCGCGGGCGGCGGGGTCGAGGCCGCGTTCGAACAGGGTGCCGAAGATGGTGGGGTCGATGGCGCGCCAGTCCATGTCGGCGGCGGCGCGGTGCAGGGCGGCGAGGTCACTTTCAATGAGTGGCGGCACATCGACGGTTTTGAACAGGCCGCCGTTGAACCAGGCAATGTCGTGGTCGCCGTATTCGCCATTTTTGTCGCGCATGGCGGTGAACAGCTTGTCGATGCGCCGCGCGGCCTTGCCGGCGTCGGTGCCGGCGTTGGCGAGCAGGCCGGTGAAGAGGCCGGCGGGCAGCAGGGCTTCGTCCTCGGCGAACATGCAGAACAGGCATTGCACCAGGAAGTGGGCGACGCGCTGGCCACTGTTTTTATCCTCGGCTCCGCGCGCACGCAGGGCGGCGGCGAGTTCGGCGAATTTGCCGGCGGCCTCGGCGGTGATGGCGGCGGTGGATTTTTCCGGGCGCAGTTTTTCGGGGTCGGTGAACACCCATTTGAGCAGCTGGCGCTTGTCGGGATCGGTCAGATCGTCGATGCGGATTTCCCTGGGTTCATCCGGGTAGCCGGTGAAGGCGGTGTGGATGACGATGCGCTCGCGGTCGCACACCACGAGCAGCGGCGGGTTCTCCAGTTGCAGCGCGTAGTCGGTGAGCTGCTTGAGCGCAGTGTCGAGGTCGCGGCCGGGCTTCTTGTTTTCCCAGCCGAAGTGGCCGCGCTTCCATACGTCGGCCCAGCCGTCGCCGCCGCCGGCCTTCTTCGCGCCGCGCTCGAAGCAGTAGTTGTCCGGGTCGCGCGGCTTGTCCACGCCAAGCAGTTCGCACAGGTCGTCGAAATGCGGCTGCGCCCCGGCGCGTTCGGTGAGCGGGTTGTCCTTCCATGTGGCGATGAAGTGGTCGGGGGTCATCGATGTCTAGCGGTGTTGTTCTTGTTCATGCACTTTGATGGCAAGGGTGGGTCGAACATCTCATTGTGGCTTGGAATCATGCCTGTATTATCGCGGAAACGGCGTATTTCGGCATTCCAGCCGTAACTCCGTGGTCCGCCTGTATAAGCAGGTTGCACGCATGATCAAAGGTTATTGCCAGTCCCGAGCGGCTGGAACTGATCGAGTTTGCCGGGTTGAGAAAACCGTCGAGCCGCTAGTAACCGACGCGTAAATTTCCATCAAGCATGTCAGTGCGCATCTCAAGGAACTACATGCTGAACGACTGGTGGAAAAGCGGCGCGATGGCAACGTAGAGTGCGAGTTTTCTCAACTGACGGATTTCTTTGCCGGTCATGATGATGCGAAAGATTTGAATCGCACCTTTTAACCTGTAGTCAGCGTCCGGTATCTGCTGTAATTGCCAGAAAGCCGCCCCAGGGCAGTCGCCAGGGCAACACCTGTTCCAGTGTTCTGGCGAAGGCTGACCCTGACGGCAGGAAAATGGCGGTGCGCACCTGCACGTTTTTGACAAGCAAGTTTGCCAGCGCGGCGCGTACTTCGGGCACGGTATGCCAGTGCGCGCCTTGGTAGGCGCCGCCGCCATGCCGGCCTTTTTCTTGCCACAACAGGCTATGCCGGTTGAGCAGGCCCAGAACAATGCGGCGGCGGGCGACACGCACCATTTCGTGCAGCGCCTGTTGCCAGTCATCAACGAAACACAGGGCGGTGACGGAGGAAACATGATCGAAGCTGCCGTCCTCGAACGGCAGTTTGCGGGCATCGCCTTCGAGCCATTCAACTTGCGGCGCGCGGTGGCGCGCGTAGTCCAGCCACTCCGCATTGGGATCGAGGCCTGTCACATGAAGATCATTCGAGTCGGCAAAACGGCGGGTAAACCAGCCGGTGCCGCAGCCCACATCCAGCAGGGTTTCACCTGCACTCGGCGCCAGCATCCGGTGCAGCAGGGCAAATTCCGTTTCGCCAATCCAGCGCCCGCGCGGCGTGTCGTACCATGCGTCATAAACTTCCGGCCTCATGCCTTCAGCAATTTCCAGGCAGTAATCAAGGCTTCGGCGGCTGTTTCGATTTCGGCCTCCGTCGAAAAGCGGCCCAGGGACAGGCGCACTGCGCCGGCTGCGCGTTCAGGCGTGCAGCCCATCGCCGCCAGCACGCCGGACACCGCGTGATTGCCGGCGTGACAGGCGGATCCGGTGGAAGCGGCGAGGGTCTTCGCTTCCGCAAGCAAATCCCATCCTGCAACAGAAGGGAAGGAAAGATTGAGCGTGTTGGGCAGGCGTTCGGTCACATGGCCATTGAGTATCAGACCGGGAATGGCAGATTTCAGGCGGCAGTGCAGTTCATCGCGCAGCGACTGGATGCGGGCCGCTTCCAGCGCGCCTTCCTTGCGCGCCAGCCGTGCCGCTGCGCCGAGCGCGACGATGTGCGGCACGTTCTCGGTGCCGGGGCGCAGCCCCCGCTCGTGCCCGGCGC
>CAYOJA010000072.1:0-6978 GCA_964404175.1 uncultured Thiobacillus sp.
CGGGCAGCCCGTCACGCGCGCCACTGATATCGTCCTGGATCAGTCCACCGAGAATGACTGTTTGGCCGCTGCGAACCTGCAAAAGAGACTCCATTTCCCGAACCTGGATGATGGGAACCTTGTTGCTGATGTTTAGCCCGCCCTGTTTGAGCTGGGGATTCGGGTCCTCGACATCGCCTGCCTTGCGGGTGATGGTGGGGCGAACCGTCAGGGTGATCTGGCCGTTTTCGCCAATTTGCGGGGTGACAGACATCACCACTCCTACGGGAACCGTGTGGGCAGTTGTGGTGACCGAGGTGGGCAACAATACGGAACCTGTTGAACTGAGTGTCCCTTGCGCAACATCAATGGAAAAGTAGACAAGGTTATTGACAACCTTCAGTAAGGCAGTCTGGTTGTTGAGCGCCATCAGTTTGGGGCTGGACAGCACTTTCGTGTTGCCGAATGATTCCAGCAGATCGATCGTGGCCTTGAAATCCCATTTGTCGTTGTTGGTGTAAGTGGCAGCGTAGAAAGGCTGCAGCTGGTTGGCCAGGTTGGTTCCGCCAATGCCACTGCCTACGGTATTGATTGCCCAGCCCGTGGCGCCGGATACCAGGCTCTGCCAGTTGATGCCTGCGCGGTATTGGTCCTTTAGCGTGACTTCGACAATCGTCGCCTCGATCATCACCTGCCGTTGCGAGGCATTGGAAACCTTGTCGAGGTATTCCTGCACCAGCTGGTGCTGGCGCTCGTTGGCGAAGACAGACACCGTTCCCGCTACGGCATTGACGATGACTTCGCGCTCGCTGTCGCCAGGTTGGACCGAAGCATTTTGCTGAACCGCGCGAATAATTTCCTGGTTTCGCGCAGCATTCCTCGGATTGTCATTGTCGCGGAATTCAATTTGGACCCGGTTGGCTTCCGCAATCGCGGCGCGCTCCTCGGCTTTCTTTTGTTCGGCCTTGGTGGCATACAGAATATTGACGATGTTGTCCTTGAGGACGGTCCAATAATCATTGTTGGAGGTCGTCGTGACATTGGTGTTGGAATTGTTGCCACTAGCGTTGGAGCTGCCGCCCGAGGTGGAACTGCCAGATCCGGTTGTTGAAATTTGAGAGGCAACGCCGATGTTTGATGAGGTGTTGCGCGACAGATTGACGTAATTGACCTTGTAGGTTTTAAGGAAAGGCGTATCCGGCAGAATGCTGATGGTCTTGCCTTCCATCACATAACGCAGGTTTGCCTGACGCGCGATACGGTCAAGGATGGCAGGCAGAGGTTCGTTGACTGCATTCAGAGACACACGTCCGGTGATGCCGGGATGGATGTCGATGTTGAATTTGGTGTCGCGCGCGATTGAAAACAGCAGGTCTTTCACGGCAACATCGTTGACGACAACGGTATAGGTGGGAACCACCGGCGTGGGACGAGGCGGCGGCGTATAAGGGGCGGCTTTGACCGGCGCGGGTGGTGGAGCGGTTTCGGCCTTCGCGGGCTCCGCTTCACGCTGAATGTGTCCGGACGAAGTATCGAAGGCCTGGGGCGGGACACAACCGGTCAGCCAGGGGGCAAGGCCAGTCCCCAGGATCAGGAAAGCCAGTATGGGGCGATGGATCATGTGCGGGTTTCCTCGTGCGGGAGGGTGGCGCGAATTTTTCCCGCCGTTCGTAAAAAGACTTCACTGGTGCGCAGTTCGGGCGCCAGGCCGGATAGCGCGATCAAGGCGGTTTGCCGGTCCTGGTATTCGCCCGCAACCACAACCCAGGCCAGGCCTTTTGGCGTGCGAGCCTGGAAGCCGCGCAGAGGCTGGGGGAGCTGGTGATGCTTGCCTTCGAGCAGGGCAGAAGCTTCATTTGCGTCTTTGGCGGTCAGCACCTGAATGACGAACGTGCTGGCCGGCGCATTCCTGATCCAGTTGGTGCTGTCCGGAATCGAAGCGTCTGCCATCGCTGGCTTGACGGGTGTGACGGCAACTGGTTGTACAGGGATAGTGGTTTTTGCTGCTGGAAGTGGCAAGGGCAGGACTGGCGTAGCCTGCATCCCCGGCGCATGCCAGTTCAGATAAGCCAGCAGCGACAATCCCGCGGTAACGCCTGCCATGGCCCAGCCCCATCGACGCAGCTTGAGGGGGAGCGAACTTGCCGATCCCATTTCCGCGTCTTTCGCGGCCGCCTTGACATGCGCAACGCCGAGGTTATGCGTTTTTTCGCCATAAGCGGCCAGCAAGGTCTTGTCGGCCAGAATGTTGATGCGCCGTGACAATCCGCCGGAAAGCCGGGCGATATTTCTTACCACGGCATCGGGGAAAAGATCGGGACCACGGTAGCCGGCCACCTGAAGACGGCTTCTCAAATAATTGCGGGTGTCGTTTTCGGAAAGCGGCGGCAAAGTCAGATTCAGGGTGATGCGATCCTTGAACTGACGGATGCGCGGATCGGCAAGATTTTGATCCAGTTCGGGCTGGCCGAACAACACGATTTGCAGCAGTTTGTCGGAGGCCGTTTCAAGATTGGTCAGCAAGCGCATGAATTCCAGGCTCTCAAGCGTCATGCCTTGCGCTTCCTCGACAAAGGCCACGACGCGGCGGCCGCTGCCGTGGCGGGAAAGCAGGGCGTTGTTGAGTTGATCCAGCAGAATCTGACGGTTGCCCGCGGTCGATCCGGTAACACCCAGATCGGACAGTATGGTGACCAGGATTTCATCCGGTTGCAGGGTGGGGTTGCCCAGATAAACCGTGTCGATATTTTCCGGCAACTGCTGCTGCAACATGCGGCAGAGCATGGTCTTGCCGCTGCCGACTTCGCCGACGACCTTGATCAGCCCCTCGCCATGGGTGATCGCATACACCAGCGTGGCAAGCAAATCCCCACGCTGCCCACCCTCGAACCAATAATCGGTGTTGGGCGTGATGCGGAAGGGAGGATCGGTCAGGCCGAAATAATCAAGGTACAACGCGGCGGCCCATTATTCATTGCTGTACGTCTGCATGCGGCTGTACAGCGTGGTCCGGTTGATGCCCAGCAGCTTTGCCGCTTGCGAGAGATTGCCGTGCGTCATGTTGAGCGCGGCTTCGACGTAGGCTTTTTCCCATTGCCGCAGGGTCTGATCCAGGTTGAAATTAGCCAGGGTTTGCAATTGCTTGCGCGCAGTCTCGATCAGCGCCTTGGCGTCATTGGGCAGCGGAATTTCCTGCGGGTAAGCGGTGTCGGTATCCAGTTCGGCTTCCAGTTGCTCGGCATTGACCTTCATGCCGGGATATTTGGTGGTCAGACGGATAACGATATTGCGCAGCTCGCGCACGTTGCCGGGGAAATGGTAATCCTCCCACAACTGCGTCGCGTGCGTGTCCAGTTCGAATGGCGTGCTGCGCGCTTCGCGGGCATAGAAATCGCGGAAGTGGTCCAGCAGCTTGAGTTTGTCCGGCCCCATCTCGCGCAATGAAGGTACGGCAATGCTGAAAACCGACAGGCGGTGGTAAAGGTCCGCGCGGAAGCGGCTGGCCTTGATTTCAGCACGCAGATCGCGATTGGTGGCGGCAACCACACGTGCATTGGATTTGCGCGACTGGGTTTCGCCGACACGCTGGAACTCACCATTTTCCAGTACGCGCAGCAGCTTGGCCTGCAACTCCAGCGGCAGTTCGCCAATTTCATCCAGGAACAGCGTGCCGCCTTCCGCTTCTTCAAAGTAGCCCGCTCGCGAAGAGGTTGCTCCGGTAAAGGCGCCCTTGGCATAACCGAACAACGTGGGTTCGACCAGGGTGGGTGAAATGGCCGCGCAGTTGAGCGCCAGATAAGGTTTGTTCGAGCGGGGGGAAAGCTGGTGCAGGCTGGACGCGACCTTTTCCTTGCCGCTGCCGGATTCGCCTTCGATCAGTACCGGGAAAGGCGCGCTGGCATATTGCTGAATCTGCTGGCGCAGCTTGTCCATGCTGGGACTGATGCCCACAATGCCGGAATCCTTGGCGGGCGCCGGGATCTTTTCAGCAGAGCGTTCCGCATCCTGAATCATCAGGGCATTGAACAGCAGGGATTTGAGCCTGTCGGGTTCGCAGGGCTTGGCGACAAAGTCGATGGCGCCCAGCGCGCGGGCGTGGCGGGCATTGGCCTCGTCGCTTTGGCCGGAGAGCACGATGATCTTGATGCTGGGCGATATGCCCAGCAAATCCGATATCAGGGCGAAACCTTCGTCGGGTTTGTGCGGCTGGGGCGGCAATCCCAGATCAACCAGTGCCAGTTGCGGCGGGTGGCTAAGCTGGGTCAGCAGGCTTTTGACCTGCGCCCGGGATTCGGCGGCGGCGACCTCGAAATCCTTGCCGAGCACAAAACTCAACGTATCCGAAATCAGCGGATCGTCGTCGACAATCAGCAGTACAGGTTTATCCGGTTTGGCCACGCTCGCTCCTTATATTTAGTTCTTGTTTTTTCGGGTGTATTGCCCCTCGACTTTAGGGTTCTTTGTCGATTTTTCGACAATTCTGCCAGACTAGTGCCAGAATGCCTATGACCTTGGGGTTAGCCTTTCCCGGGCCGATAAACGGATTGTCCGAAGAGACATATATGCTTGATATGCTTGAAATTCACCCAGACGGGCCCGCTCGCGCGCTGATGATCTGGCTGCATGGTTTGGGGGCGGATGGTTATGATCTGGAACCCGTTGCCCAGATGCTGGAAATCCCAGGGGTTCATCATGTGCTGCCTCATGCCCCTGTCAGGCCGGTCACGCTGAATGGCGGCATGGCGATGCGTGCCTGGTATGACATCGCAACGCCTGACCTGCAATGGCGCGAGGACGCCGAGGGTATGCGGGCCTCTGCCCATGTCGTGAAGACACTGGTCGAAAATCTGCGCGCGGAAAACGGCTTGCCCGTCATTCTTGCGGGGTTTTCGCAGGGTGCGGTTATCAGTCTGGCGACTGCGGCAATGGGGGTGGACTTGCTGGGGGTGGCCGCGCTTTCAGGCTATTTGCCTGCCTATCTGTCGGATGTGCCCGAACCGCTGTCCAGCGTGCAAATCTTCATGGCCCATGGCAGGCAGGATACGGTCATCCCTTTTGCCTTGGCCAGGGCGGGGTCGGATACGCTGATCAAATCGGGCAGTTTGCTTGACTGGCACGCATACGACATGCCGCATGCCATTTGCGCGGACGAAATCAATGCGCTGCGAAAGGAAGTAACTCGCTGGCTGGAACAGGCCCTAATTTAGCGGACAGAAGCTGACCCGGATCCAGCCCTCGCCGCGTTCACCCATTTCCTCCAGCTGGATCAGGCGTTTTTCGTTCAGGTGGGTATATTCAAAAATGCGTTTGTGCGCGTACTCGGCTGGATCCAGTATCAAGGTAGTGCTGTTTTCTCCGGGCAGAATCAATGCGGCGATCGGGAGTTCGGTACCTGTAGCGTCGATGCCATTGACCTCGTAGGCAGCCGTTTTCTTGCCGTAAAGCATGACAAGTGTTGGAGATTCAGGCAGGGTCTCGATGCCGACCGAGCTTTGGTATTCGCCAAATCTGGACAAGCGCCGGACAATGCCAACAGACCATGTTTCAGCCTTGTCGGGCTTGACGCCGACAAGCGCGCCCACACGCAGCCAGTCCTTGTCATGCGCTTCGATGGTTGTGCCGTATCCGCACTCGCTTTCGTCCTCCATGATCCAGCGTTCAGTGTCGGGCAGCAGGCCTGAAGGGCGGGCTACGTGGTTTGTCCTTTCACGCGTGCGGTCGGTGACAAAACCATAGACATGAATGTCTGCGGCCTCATCGTAGATTACGTTGTCGGTATATACGTTGTTGCCATTCTCGCCGCCGCATTCCTTGATGTGCGCGATCAGGGGTGTCAGCCCATGAATGATTTCCACTACCTTCTTGACGGATTGACGCGGTTTGCGGCGCTGTTCACGGTGGTTGAGCGGTGCCCACTGTCGCTCCAGCTGTTCGATCAAATCCAGGCTTTCAGAGACGCGCGCGTCCTCGGTCAGGCCAACTCTGGCCGGGGGGTCGCCTTCTTTCAAGCTGGCGCGGATGGTTTTCAGCCGGGCCAGCAATTCCATGGTGGACCAGTAACGGGTTGTGACTTCCGGCCCTTTGTTACGGATTCGCCTGGGGCCGCGATCTTCCGAGGTATCCACGGCAAACACGTGAAGATCGGTGTCGAGGGTTTTGCTTAGCGAAAGCTTCTCGCGCCACACTTCCAGCCAACGGTCAATCAGGTCGATCTGGCGGGGGTACAAGGAACCTGAATTGGACTGATCCAGCATCAGGGAGTGGAGATATTCGTGTTCGCATGTGCTTTCCGCGGTGTCATGCGGATAAGCCAGTAAGGATTTTTTCTGGAACCCTTCAGTTTCCGCAAACACATAAAGATTGTGCAGCCTTAACCATACCTTTTCGCTGGGCTGCTGATAGCGGATGAAGCGCCATTTGATCAATTGCCTGAAGCCGCGAATGGCGCGCAGGCTGACCAGCGGCATGAATTGTTCCAGCTTCGATTTGGCCGGATTGCGGCCGAAACCAAGAGTGAAGCTGTGATACGCCCGCACCACTTCCCAGTTGAGGTTATAAATGGCGTGCCAGAGCTGGCTTTCTATCGTGCGGGCCATCCGCGGGTTGCGCAAATATTGATAGACCAGCGTGGTTTGGAGATCCTGCGCCTTTTCATCCAGCAGCATGAGGATGCCCAGACGGTCACCGGAAAGCTCGCTGATGTTTTCGTTGAAGCGCTTGATCTCGGTCAGGAGTTCCTGATGGGCCTTGACGGCATCGCCCACCGGCAGGTTTTGCACCCAGCGGGTAACGGACTTGATGCTGGACAGAGGGTCATCCTGACTGCCGCGCGCACCCAGCAATTTCGACATGCTGGAGGAGAGTGCTTCGCTTAGTTTGCCCATGATTCTGGAGATTCTGCCCTGAAAAATGAATTTCTGTTGTTAATTACTGCAAACATCGTGCCCGGCGTCAGGCCAGTTTGCCTGCCATCCATTCCTTCGCGGAAGCCAGCGCGGC
>CAYOJA010000073.1:0-6839 GCA_964404175.1 uncultured Thiobacillus sp.
CCGAGGACACGATGCCGCGCGGCGTGCTGGGACTCAACGCGCCGATGTTCAAGGAATACCTGCGCTTCATCGCCAACCGCCGCTGCCAGCAGATCGGCCTCGACGAACTCTTCCCCCACGCCACCAACCCCTTCCCCTGGATGGCGGAAATGATCGACCTCAAGAAGGAGAAGAACTTCTTCGAGACGCGGGTGACGGAGTATCAGACGGGTGGGGCATTGAGCTGGGATTGAATCGGCAATTCTGATATCCAATCAGAATTTAAATCTAGGGGATATGCATGCCAACCCAGCAGCAAATTAACGATACACAAGTTAAACTTAAAGATGCTATTCAAGTAATAGCTAAACTCGATCCAAATGAGTATGAGAAAGCGGACTTGGGACCGTTGAGTTTCAAAACTGGAGCCCCTCTATTTCAACGTGTTATCAGTCTGTATCGAACTCTTTCTGAGTGTAATCTGGATGACTTGAGTCACTCCAAGATGTCGGAGTTGATAAATGTAGCTTCAAGCACCGTTAGTGCCTTCAATGAGGTAGGTAGCTTTTCTCTGGAATCCCAACCGAACAACCCTCAAAATGCCCGAGACACCATAATCCAAAAGTTTCGTGACAATTGGGAGACTGAATTTAACGCGATAAGTCCGGTTATTGCGTACGCAGTGCGCCGTGGGACGGATTTCGATAAGCTGGAGCGTGAGGCTCGAGGAACGTTGGTTGAACTGAAAGGTGTGCGAGAGCAATTAGACACGTCTATCGGCGAAATGACAGGCAAGATGCAAACAGCTCTCTTGCAGGTGCAAGATGCAGCCAAGAAGGCTGGTGTCTCACAACATTCCCTCCATTTCGCTGAAGAATCCGAGGCGTATCAAAAGCGTTCGCGTGTTTGGCTGATGTCTACAGGAGTATTTGCCGCTAGCATTCTCATCTATGTGCTTTGGGGTGTTGCACCCTCTCTGCTTGCCCTGCCAAACCCAACTCCGATACTTCTTATTCAGCACTCTATCCCACGATTGATCATCGTATCTGTCCTAACTTACGGATTAGTTTGGTCGGCACGAAACTATTTCGCTGCCCAGCACAACTATGTAGTCAATCGACATCGGCGCAATGCTCTTGCTTCTTTTCAGACATTCGTGGAAGGCGCATCAGAGAAGGAGATGAAAGACGCTGTGCTTCTGGAAGCTACTCATGCGATCTTCACGCCGCAGGATAGTGGATTCGCCAGGGGTGAGGTGCCAAATCCTAGCAGCCAAGTGGTCGAAGTGTTCCGCAGTCTTAAGGGTGGATCTATTTCCTAGCAATAACCAAAGTGGGCAAGCTCGAAATAATCTAAACCATCTTAGGTACGAATATGACGAATAACACCATTCACAAAGTCCTTGTCGTAGTTAGCGGAGGCATTGCCTACGCTTACGCAGAACCCGGCGTTCGCGTGGCAATTGCCGACTTGGACAACCTTGCTGTTGATCACGATATAGCTCAGACCGTTATTCATCAGGATTTCCAGCGTCTGCTTGACTCAGCGGGTGTAAATTACCCAACTGACTGGAATGCTCCATCAAACCAAGCTGAAATCGTTTCCTAGCCCATAAAGGCACAATACGAAATACGTTGCACAGGCACGATTAATGAAAAACACCATACAAATTCTTGAAGGAGATTGCCGGGAGATGTTGAAGCATCTGCCTGACAATTCGGTAGACCTAATCATCACTTCTCCTCCTTATGCCGACCAGCGCAAACATACTTATGGAGGGGTAACCCCGAATCATTATGTGGGCTGGTTCTTGCCAATCACAGCCGAACTTCTACGTGTACTCAAACCAACAGGATCGTTCGTTCTCAATATCAAGGAACGTGTAGTCGAGGGTGAGCGCCACACTTACGTGCTGGAACTTATCTTGGCCATGCGCCAGCAGGGTTGGCTTTGGACAGAAGAATTTATATGGCACAAAAAAAACTGCTACCCAGGTAAGTGGCCTAACCGGTTCAGGGATTCATGGGAACGCCTACTGCAATTCAACAAGGCGCGGCAATTCCATATGTATCAAGAAGAAGTTATGGTGCCGATGGGAGACTGGGCTAAGGCCCGCTTGAAAAATCTTTCTGAGACTGACCGTACGCGTGATGAATCCAAAGTCGGCAGCGGCTTCGGCAAGAAAATCGAGAACTGGATTTCACGTACCATGGCCTACCCAACCAACGTGCTGAATCTCGCCACAGAATGCAGTAACCGCAGCCACAGTGCGGTATTCCCCGAGGCTTTGCCGGAGTGGTTCATTAAGCTGTTCACTCAGCCTGGCGATACGGTGTTAGACCCTTTCATGGGCTCCGGCACAACGCTCCGGGTTGCCAAGCAGTTACGGCGTAACGCCATCGGCATTGAAATCATGCCAGAGTATGTTGCCTTGGCTCGGAACGATCTGGAAGACAGGCAGTACGCCCTGCTAGAGCCTAAGGCAAAATACAAAGTCCGACGCCGGAAATCAACGCAAGTAGAGGAACATCTGTGACATTCGAGTTCGCCAAAGTCGCTGATTTTATCCATGCCCATATCGGACCGGAATTTCATGACAAGAAACTTGCGAAACTCAAGGCGCTGACGCTGGAAGATGTTCTCAAGCGCAAGAATCCTTACCTGTTTCGTGCCAAGAATGCCGTCAATGCCAACGATTTCATCAAGGCCGTGCTGGATGCCACAGTCTCATCCGGTGAGGAAACCGTATTCGGCAATTTTCTTGAACGGGTCGCCATTTTCGTTTGCGAACAAACCTTTGGCGGACGAAAATCAGGCATCAAGGGCATTGATCTGGAGTTTGAGCAGGGAAAAACAAAGTATCTCGTCAGCATCAAGTCAGGCCCGAACTGGGGGAACTCGTCGCAAATTGAAAAACTGGTCGATCACTTCACCAAGGCCAGGAAAACACTGGCCACATCCGGTGGCAACAAGAATGCTCACATCGTTTGCATAGAAGCCTGTTGCTACAGAACGGAACCCATGCCTGACAAAGGCACCCACCGCAAACTATGCGGCCAGGAATTCTGGTCGCTGATTTCGAATGGCTCCGAAACCCTGTACCAAGACTTGATCGTGCCGATTGGCCACCAGGCCAAGGAACGCAATGAAACCATGGAACAACTTTACGGCGCAAAACTCGCGCTGTTCACCAAGGACTTTGTTGAGCGTTTCTGCCCAGGCGGACTAATCGACTGGCAATTGCTGCTTGCTTACAACTCAGGCAGGAAGCAAGCCTCGAATTGACTATGCGACCTATTCCGTCATGTATCGCAAGGAAATTCTGACCGAATCGCTCATCAGGGAATTCGTTCCGCGTTTTGCCCCTGACAGCGAGCTGATCTATGCCAGGAGCAATAAAGCCGAAGGATATAACATCGACAATGAGCTGTTGAATGATTTGGACATTCAACTTTACCCGCTTGTGAAAATGCCCGACGTTGTGCTGTATGACGCGAAGCGTGACTGGCTGCTGCTAATGGAGTGCGCCACCCACAAAAGGCTGATGGGTGAAGATCGCGTAGGCGAACTGGCACGGCTATTCAGCAAGGCAAAGCCCGATCTTGTCTACTTCACGGCGTTTCAAAACCGCTCTGAAATGGCGGGACACCCCGGCTTTCCTGCATGGGGAACCCACGCATGGTTCGCCGAGGAGCCGGAACACATGATCCATTTCAACGGCAGCCGGTTTTTAGACCCATACGCCTAGCAAGGGCTAAAACAGCAACGAGATGCAAGGACGAGGAACATGACATGAACAAGATGGAAACCAGCGGAATAAATCCTGGCCATTATTTCGAACTGCTCGACCGTGCCCACATAGCGTCTGCTTATGTACAAATGGCGCTTGGCGAACACCCAGTCCTGAATAAACACCTGGAACTCATGGAACTCTACACTGCGGCAGTCGACAACCTGGAGAAACTTTACCAAGCCGTTAGCCATTACGATGAAACCTGGAAATGAGGTAACGATGACCCACACCTACTGCATGACTTCGAACTGCGTCCTGGCCGAAACTTGCGCGCGCTATGAGGACGATGCTGGCAAGCATCTGCTGAGCCGCACCTATGCGGATTTCAGCGAGGAACTGATCCGCAGGCCGGACGGCTCGGCGACCTGTCCGTTTTTCATCGACAGGAACGACGCGTGGCAGACTGCGCATTAAGTATCATTAGGGGGCTGATTTATTTTGGACGCCGATATTAATGGCAAGCCGCACTCAACCTCCACCTGCTTTGGCAGGGGCCGAATATGATCGCGCCTGGACGCTGGTCTTTCTTGCCTGGCTGATCGCCGCGGCCTCGACGCTGGGCGCCCTGTTCTTCAGCGAAGTGATGAAGCTGGCGCCCTGCGAGCTGTGCTGGTGGCAGCGCATCTTCATGTTCCCGCTGGTGCTGGTCCTGCCCGCAGGCCTGTTTCCGCTTGACCCCAGGGTGGTGCGGTATGCCATGCCGCTGGCGCTCGCGGGTTGGGGATTCGCGGTGTTCCATTGGCTGCTTGTCATTGGGGTAATCCCCGAGAACATCGGCCCCTGCGTCAGGGGGGTGCCTTGCAGCGAGGTTACTTTCGAGTGGCTCGGCTTCATCAACATCCCCTTGCTCTCCGTACTGGCCTTCTCCGTCATCATCGTGCTGCTGGCACTCACCCACATCAAGGTATCGAAATGAAACAAAAAACGCTGTTCATCCTGTCCGCCGTCATCCTGTTGCTGGTCTTCGCGGGGGCCACGCTGTTCTATACCAGCGACAAGCAGGAGCAGGCCACCGAGGCCGTTGCCCTGAATCAGGCCAACCTGCTGCGCATGCATTCACCTACCCTGGGTTCCGCCGAGGCCAGGGTGCTGATCGTCGAATTCTTCGATCCCGCCTGCGAGACCTGCCGGGACTTCTACCCCTTCGTCAAGCAACTGATGGCTGCACACCCGGACCAAGTGCGTCTTGCCATGCGTTACACGCCATTTCATGAAGGCTCCGACCATGCGGTCAAGGTTCTGGAGGCGGCACGCAGGCAGGGGAAATACTGGGAGACGCTGGAGGCGCTGTACGCCGCCCAGGAGACATGGGTGATCCACCACCGCGTGGAACCGGACCGGATGTGGGACGCGCTGGCTGGCGTAGGCCTGGATATGGAGCGTGTCCGGCAGGACATGAACGCACCGGAAATCGCGGCGCTTGTTGCCCAGGACATGGCAGACGCCGAGACGCTCAAGGTCACCAAGACCCCGGAATTCTTCGTCAACGGACGCCCCATGCCCAGCTTCGGCTATGAGCAGTTGCAGACCCTGGTGGAACAAGCTGTCGCCAACAACTACCCCAATTAAAGGCTGCGGGCCTGGCTCACCAATTAATTAGCAAGCGGGCCTCGAATTAATTTTTGGATGCAAGCCATGCCCCATACTTACGCGGATTTCAGCGGGACATTAATTTGCGAACCGTACAACTAACGAGCCGTGATTTCTCATCAACACTAACAACACGCAATTGGCAGCTCACTGAAAAATGCTCTACAAATCTGGCAGTAATTTCCCCATGATTCATCCGGCTGGTTATCTCAAACACCTTGCCTGTGTCGCGCTGTTCGCACTGTCGGGCCAGGTTTTTGCCGAAGTGGTGCCTTATGCCGATTTTGAAATCCGCTACGACGAAAAGCCTTTCTCGATGGAAGGCGGCACGATGACCTGGCGGGGCAAGGCTGTGATTCCGCTGACGCGTGACACGAACACCCAGGCCATCAAGGGTACGGGCAAATTTCCCTTCAGCTACGAGGCACGGGTGGCTGGCTGCATCGCAAAGTGCACGGCCAGCGTGTCGATGAGCATCGACGGCAAGGCGGGCATCGATCTGGTTGATCTGTCGGTTACGGACAAGGCGACCTCGGCTTCGTGCGTGGCAACCTGCCCCGGCGGGGTGCGGCAGGCTTACAACGAGCATCGCGATGTTTACACCGACAAGGTCAGGATGAATCCTTCCTCGCCTGATCCGCTGCCCCGCAAGGTGGCCACGCCCGGCCCCACGCTTTACTACGCCCTGCTTCAGGATTGCGCGCCGCAGCGCGATACGCCGGGGCCGATTGATGTGAGCGTGAAGCCTGGAACCGGTGCGTGGGCGGTCGAGATAATGCCAAACCTGACGCTGGATGATATCCGCAGCAGGGTGCCGCCGAATCCGAAACGTCTGGCGCTGACGGTGCACAGCTTTTCCGGAAAGATGGATGCCGTCATCAAGACCATGCCGGCGAAAAACGGCCAGGTTTGCTACTGGGTGGAAAAGGTCAGCCAGACCATGGACCCGATCCAGGTATGGATACCGGGCATAAACTGGCCGCAGGGCAGTTGTGAATACAAGGCAATCGACACGCATGAGCAAAAGCATGTGACCGATGCCAGACTCAAGCTGAGCGATTTCAGCCGCGACTGGATCAGGGCGGTACAGACCGCGGGGCTGCCCCGCGCCGGCAAGCCGGCCAAGGCCGCCTCGGCGGAAGCTGCGCGCGCGGCGACGATGACGCGCATCGAGGAATTGACGGCGCCTCTGGTTTCAACCTGGAAAGACAAATTCGACGCAAGCCGGGCGCGCATCGATACCGATGCGGAATACGCGCATGTTTTTGGCCAGTGCCCGAGGGGCTGGCGTTGAATCAGACGGGGTTGGCCTGAAATAATTTTTTGCGCAGGCAAGCAGTCGTCATCAAAATTCATTCAATACGAGGGATCGATCCTGTGAACATCATGAAATTTTTTGTCGCGATGGCGGTTGTTGTCAGTATCGGCGCGCAGGCAAAGCCATTGGGCGCGGATAAATTGCCGTCAGGCGTGGTGG
>CAYOJA010000074.1:0-6562 GCA_964404175.1 uncultured Thiobacillus sp.
CGGGCGGGGAAGAAGGGGCTTGATCATCTCGGCTTCCAGGCGGACAGCGAAGCCGAACTCGAAATCCTGCATCAACGCGTGGATGCCGCGAAAGGCCCGGTAGTGGAGCAGAAGGGCACGGCCTGCTGCTACGCCGAATCGGACAAGTACTGGACAGTCGACCCGGCCGGCATCGCCTGGGAAAGCTTCCATACCCTGGGCCGCGTGCCCGTGTTTGGAGAACAGGCGGCCGAAGGCAGCGCCTGCTGCGCGCCCATGCCGGCCCGGGTGTCCTTTGCAAAAATTGAACAGAAGTTGAGTTAAGAAAGATTCATATGTCGAAGAAAACTGTACTGGTTTTATGCACCGGAAATTCCTGCCGCTCGCAAATGGCTGAAGTGCTTTTGAACCATGATCTGTCGGGACGGGTCAGGGCGCTTTCAGCAGGCACCAAGCCGCAACCCAAAGTGGCAGTCGGTGCGATAGCCGCCCTGAAAGAAGCCGGCTTACCTGCCGAGGGGCTTTATCCAAAGGATTTGGATGCAGTCATGAATGAAGACATCGATCTTGTTGTCACCGTGTGCGACAACGCCAAAGAAAGCTGTCCAGTCTTTCCAAGGCCGGTCAAGTCCATTCACCTGCCATTTCATGATCCGCATGGCGAGCCACTGGAATCCTTCATCAAGGTCCTGGACGACATTCGAGCGCATTTGATCCCCGCAGTGCGCGAGGCGCTGGGTCTGTAGGCCGCCCCTCAGGGTGACATACTGACCTGAAGGCCAACCTGCAACTACTCCACGGAAGATCACAATGTCAGCACAATGCCAGGTCACTGCCAAACGTAGCGCCGGCGCGCCGATGAGCCTGTTCGAGCGTTGGCTTTCGCTGTGGGTGGCGCTGTGCATCGTTGCCGGGATTTTGCTGGGGCAGGTTTTCCCCGCACCATTCCAGGCGCTGGGCCGGCTGGAAGTGGCCAAGGTCAATATCCCGGTCGGCCTGCTCATCTGGGTGATGATCATTCCCATGCTGATGAAGATCGACTTCGGCGCGCTGCATCAGGTGAAGGATCATTGGCGAGGCATTGGCGTCACGCTGTTCGTCAACTGGGCGGTGAAACCCTTCTCCATGGCGCTGCTGGCGTGGCTGTTTATCCGCCACCTGTTCGCGCCATATCTCCCGGCCGATCAACTCGACAGCTATGTCGCCGGGCTGATTCTTCTGGCTGCTGCGCCCTGCACGGCGATGGTGTTCGTCTGGAGCCGGCTGACGGGCGGCGATCCGTATTTTACGCTGTCGCAGGTGGCGCTCAACGACACCATCATGATCTTCGCCTTCGCGCCCATCGTCGGTTTGCTGCTGGGTTTATCCGCCATTACCGTGCCGTGGGATACCCTGTTCACATCCGTCGTGCTGTACATCGTCATCCCGGTCATCCTCGCGCAGCTATGGCGCAAGGTTTTGATGCGGCGCAGGCAGGCGGCGTTCGACGCGACAATGAACACGCTGGGCCATGCCTCCATTCTGGCCCTGCTGCTTACGCTGGTGCTGCTGTTTGCGTTCCAGGGCGAGGCCATTCTCGGGCAGCCCATCATCATTGCCCTGCTGGCCGTGCCTATCCTGATTCAGGTGTTTTTCAACTCGGCGCTGGCCTACTGGCTCAATCGAAAAGTGGGCGAGAAGCACAGCGTCGCCTGCCCGTCGGCGCTCATCGGCGCATCGAATTTTTTTGAACTGGCAGTCGCGGCGGCAATCTCATTGTTCGGCTTTGAATCCGGCGCCGCGCTGGCCACGGTGGTCGGTGTGCTTATCGAGGTGCCGGTGATGCTGCTGGTGGTGAAGATCGTCAACCAAAGCAAAACCTGGTATGAAACCGGCTTGATTTCAAAATAGGTAGCAACATGTTTAAACGCATTTCACTCATTCTCCTGGCAGTTGCAACTGGCCAGTTTGCTCTCGGTGCCAGGGCCGATTATCAGCCCAAGGCGGAGCGCGTGACAGACACTGTCTACGCCATGGTTGGTCCACTGGGGCAGCGCAGCATCGAGAATGACGGTCTGAATGCCAATTTCGGTTTTATCGTTACGCCGGCTGGTGTCATCCTCATCGACTCTGGGGCAAGCCGGCTGGGTGCGGAAAAAATTGCTAAGGCGGTGCAGGCGGTGACCAGGCAACCCGTACGCTGGGTGATCAATACTGGCAGCCAGGATCATCGCTGGATGGGCAATGATTATTTTGCATCACAGGGAGCCGAAATCATTTCCATGGCCCGCACGGGGGTGACCCAGGCACAGTATGCCGACCAGCATATGCAGGGATTGGAACGCTTTCTGGGGGCACGCCTGGCCGGCACTAAGCCAATGCCCGCTACCCGGCTATTGCAGGGCAATGAGGCAACGCTGGAACTGGGTGGTGAATCTCTGGTTGTGCGTTATACCGATGCCCATTTTCCGGGCGATTCCTGGGTCTGGCTGCCGAGGCATCGCGTGATGTTCAGCGGCGATCTGGTTTACGTGGATCGCCTGCTCGGCGTGTTGCCATGGTCCAGCGTGAAGAATGGTCAACGTGCCTTCCATGCGCTTGAGGCGCTAAAGCCGATATACATAATGCCCGGACACGGGCGTGTGTGTGATCTGGTGCAGGCCAAACGTGAAACAGGCGATTACTATGATTTCCTGTCAAATAAGGTTGGGGCGGCCGCCAGGGAAATGGAACCGATGAGCGAAGTACTCAATCGCTATTCGGATTTGCCGGCTTTCCGCAACCTGGAAAACTACGACAGCCTTCATCGTGCCAACATGAACCGGGCTTTCACTGAGTTTGAGTCTGCGCCATGATATTGGCATGCGCTGTATTCTGACTTTCCTCCGATATGGCTGGGCATTGCCTGCAAGCCTGGTTGGCGTGACTCTTGTTTTATTGGTACTGGCCAGCGGCGGGCGTGCCAGGATGCACAAGGGCGTATGGGAAGCCTCGGGCGGCTGGCCGGGAAAGCTGCTGGTGAACAGCATGCCGTTTTCCGGGCCTGTGGCGGCCATTACCTTCGGCCACGTGGTGGTGGGGGATTGCGACGATTCGTTGTGTTCAACGCGCGCACATGAGCGCGAGCACGTGCGCCAATATGAGCGGTGGGGGATTCTGTTTTTTCCGGCCTATCTCGTTGCCGGGATATGGGCATGGCTGAAGGGTGGCGATCCTTATCGCGACAATACCTTCGAGGTGGCTGCGCGCAAGGCGGAAATTACTGATCGTTGAGGTGAGTGAAAGATTCCTCGGCGGGAAGTCCGGTGTCAGGGTCGATCCAGTCTGAAATCCCGATTTCCTCTTCCGCTTCTTTGAGCGACTCGGCTGGCTCGTAATCGCTTTCGGCGACATAGGCCATGTCTTCAATGGCTTCCATCATGGTTGTGAAAGGCCCGTATTCTTCCTTCGTTTCATCATCCAGCCAGTAAAAACCATCTGGCCGTTCGATAACCCGCGTGTGATCATGCTCGGCGGGCGTTTCCGGAATGACTTGCTTGCTCATGCTGCTTTCCTCCTCGTTCCACTATAGAAAGCAAAGCGGAAATGTGTAAGTGAAACTTTAATGCAGAAAAATGATGGCTGCCAACGTGCAGGTAGCCAACAGCAATGCAAGATGAACCCACGCCCAGGTGCGATAGCGCGATACCAGCTCATCGGGTGTGCGGTTGGCGATCAGGAACAGTTTGCCTTTTGGTTTTTTGATCAGGTGTACACCATCCTGCAGGCGGATTTCACGATGTTCTTTTTCGATTTCGCGATGGGCTGCGCGCCGGGCGAGTTCCCATTCGTTCAGATCGATTTCTCCATCGCCATCCAGGTCAAATCGCTTGAGCAGCGCGGGTTTGTCTTTTTTCCATTCGGTCAGCAAGTCAGAAATATCCTGGCGCAGATTCAGTTCCGACGCGCCGCCGCCCAGCGTGACATGCTCGCCCAGTACGTAAATCGTTTCGCCTTCGATCAGCGTCCATTCCGTTTTGCGGTAATGGTCCTGCATCCAGGTGCTTTTGTTGGTGGTGTGGATTTCGGCGTCGTCGGGATCGACGAGCACCATGCCGGTTCCATCGTGCAGTCCGAAAGTGTCGATGGATTCGCCTGAATCGAGGTAATGCCATTTGTCGTCGCGTTTTTCCTCGATTCTGTAGCGGTACCACAGGCAGGGCAGACCGGTCAGGTAGCTTTTGAGCGTTTCGCCGGGCGGATGAACGCCGCGGCCGAGCAGTTCCACATAACCTTGCGGAGCGGAGGCGGCTTTTGAGGTAGGGGTGTCAGCAATTGCCCGAAAGCGGCGAAGGTTAAGGTACCAGGCAAGGAAACTGGAGACGCTGATGAGGCCCATCGCCACGCCTGCTCCGGCTGGCGTGGGGAATTTGAAGGCAATGAGCAGGAAAAAAAGATTGCCGCCCGTGAGGGCGGCATTGGCGTACGTATGCCGCCATTCGGACAGCATTCGGATCAGCCTTTGAACAGATTGGCAACGCTGATGTCACCGGTTTCCCCGGCTGAAAACTTCAGCAATCTGAAAGGGCCGAAGCCTGTGAGCTGGGCAATGATTACGTCGGGAAACTGTTCGATGGCCACGTTGTTCAGGTTAACGGATTCGTTGTAGAACTCGCGCCGGTCGGCAATGGCGTTTTCCAGGCCGGTGATGCGCGCCTGAAGATGCAGAAAGGTTTCGTTGGTTTTGAGGTCGGGGTAGGCTTCGGCCACCGCGAACAGATGCCCCAACCCGGCGCGCAACACGCCTTCGGCTTCGCCCAGCGCCTGGATGTCGTGACGTTCGCGCGCCTGGGAAACCTGATTGCGTGCCTGCATGATTTTTTCCAGCGTTTCCTGCTCGAACTTCATGTACTGGCGGCAGGTTTCGACCAGCTTGGGCAGCTCGTCGTGCCGCTGCTTGAGCAGCACGTCGATATTGGACCATGCCTTGCCAACGCCATGTTTGAGTCCGACGAGCCGGTTGTAAGTGAATATGCCATAAACCAGTATCACCAGAAAAACGACCAGAAAAATCAGTCCCGCCGCTGTCATGATTCGATCTCCATTGAATTGCCTGTTTCGGTTGATTATTTACGGCAGGGCGTGCGTTGGCCTTAAAGCCGTCGGCTGAGTATTTCCCCAATTTCCTCGTCGCTCAGCAGGATGGGGTTGGTTTTCATGCTGCTGCCCCGGCTGTTGGCGACGATTTTCGGGATGTCCGCGCGGGTGACGCCGTATTTCGACAAGAGGGGCAGGTTCATGGTTTGAGTCCATCCCTCAAGAATTTCAACCAGGCGTTTCAAGGCTTCCTCATCGCTCAAGTGAATGTCATGCGTCATCATCCGGCCAGCCTGGGCGTATTTCAGCAGGATTTTATTGGCCGGTTCTCTTTCCTTGAGCGCGCGGATATTCATGGCCGTTGCCTCGGCAACCAGCGTGCCGCAAACCACGCCATGTGGGATCGGGAAAAAAGCCCCCAGCGGCGATGCCAAGCCATGCACGGAACCCAGGCCCACCTGGGCCAGCGTGATGCCGGACATCAAGGCGGCGTATGCCATGCCGGCCTGCGCATCACGCGCCGTGGCGCCTTCACGGTGCCATATCAACAAGCTGTCGCGCGCGGCTTTCATTCCCGACCACGCCAGCGCATCAGTGAAGCGGTTGGCCTTGCTGGAAACATAGGATTCGAGCAGTTGCGTAAAGGCATCCATGCCGTTGGCGGCGATGACTTGCGGCGTGCAGGTCGAGAGAAAATCAGGGTCAACCAGCGCGATCTCCGCAACGAGCTTTTCATCGCGAAAGGATTTCTTGAAGCCTTCCGGGCCGTGCACGGAAAGCACCGCATTCTTGGTGGCTTCAGAACCCGTGCCCGCTGTGGTTGGTACGGCAATGAAGGGCGTGGCGGGACCTCGATAAGGCAATTCCGGCCCCACGCCTTCAAGATGATCCATGACGGAGTTGCCCGGCTTGAGCAGGCCGGCGATTGCCTTGGCCGCATCCAGTGCGCTCCCGCCGCCTATGCCGACGACAACATCGATTTGCTGATCACGGTATTTTCGGACTGCTTCGTCGATCAGTTGTGGAGAAGGTTCACCAGCTATCTTCATGACTTCCCAACTCAAGCCCTCGGCCTTGAATGACGGCTGTAATTCTTGCCAGTAAGGACTAGATTGAAAGTGCTGGGTGCCGGTAACCAATAGAAAATGGCGCCCATTTTGGGCGATCAGGGAAGATAGTTGTTTGCGGGTACCCTGACCAAAAATGATTCTAGGCAAGCGAGCGAGACTGAAGGCTGGGATCACGGAAACGGTTTCTGGTGGACAAATCAGATGTCAATTATTGGCTCGGCTGTTGGAGCAGACAAGTAAAAAGTGGCAGATTTATTGACACTCTTTTGAAAAGCTTGCTATAGTCTCGCTTCTTCGGACGCGGGGTGGAGCAGTCCGGTAGCTCGTCGGGCTCATAACCCGAAGGTCGTAGGTTCAAATCCTGCCCCCGCAACCAGCAGGATTTAAAAATCGCGCAAGCGAATTGCTCTTTAAAAACATAACAGCCGATAGGTGTGGGTGTCTGGGTGCCTGATGGG
>CAYOJA010000075.1:0-6435 GCA_964404175.1 uncultured Thiobacillus sp.
GTTTTTCTCGAAACAGTGTCAAACGCTGCCGTCAGACATTAAAGAGGAAATTCATCACATCGCCATCCTTGACGACGTATTCCTTGCCCTCGGCGCGCATTTTCCCCGCCTCCTTCGAGCCCTGCTCGCCTTTGCAGGCGACGAAATCCTCATAGGAAATGGTCTGGGCGCGGATGAAGCCGCGCTCGAAATCGGTGTGAATGACACCCGCTGCCTGCGGCGCGGTATCGCCCTTGTGGATGGTCCAGGCGCGGACTTCCTTGACCCCGGCCGTGAAATAGGTCTGCAAGCCCAGCAAATCGTAGGCCGCGCGGATAAGGCGATTCAATCCCGGCTCGTCCCAGCCCAGTTCCTTGAGATACTCAACGCGATCATCCGGGGATAGTTCCTGCAATTCAGCTTCCAGCGCGGCACAAACCGGCACCACCGGCGCGCCCTCTTTTTTTGCGTAGTCTTTCAGCGCATCCAGCAGGGGGTTGTCATGAAACCCGTCCTCGCTGACGTTGGCCACATACAAAGCCGGTTTAACCGTCATCAGGCATAGCGGCTTGATCGTGTCGAGTCCATCCGCATCAAGCCCCGCGGCACGGGCTGGCCGCCCTTCATTCAGCGTGGCAACGACAGGCTTCAAGGCAGCCACCATTTTCTGCGCTTCCTTGTCGCCCGCACGCGCGGGTTTTTCATATCGCGCCAGCGCTTTTTCGGCACTGGCCAAATCGGCAAGCGCCAGTTCGGTGGCAATCGTTTCCACGTCCGATAAAGGATCCACCTTGCCGGCAACATGAATCACGTTGTCGTTCTGAAAACAGCGCACCACATGGCAAATGGCATCGGTCTCGCGGATGTTGGCCAGAAACTGGTTACCCAGCCCTTCGCCTTTGGATGCGCCGGCTACCAACCCTGCGATATCGACGAACTCGACAATCGCGGGCACCACTTTCTGCGGCTTGATGATTTCAGCCAGTTGCGCCAGCCTTGGATCAGGCACTTCGACAATGCCGGTATTCGGCTCGATCGTGCAGAAGGGATAATTCTCCGCCGCAATCCCGGCCTGGGTCAGCGCATTAAAAAGCGTGGACTTGCCAACATTGGGCAAGCCGACAATTCCGCATTTCAAACTCATTTTTTTGCCACCGTATGTAGTTTCAGTTGCGCCGCCGCAATATTGCCTGCCGCCAATTCCGGCCAGACATCCAGTGCCGCATCGACCGCATCGAGCATCAGATTTCGCTCAGCCTGCGGCGGCTTGCCCAGCACATGTCCGGTTACCGCTTCCTTGGCGCCAGGATGGCCGATGCCGATGCGCAGACGCCAGTAATTCGGCGAACCCAGTTGCGCATGAATGTCCTTCAGGCCGTTTTGTCCGCCATGTCCGCCGCCCTGCTTGAGTTTCGCCGTCCCCGGCGGCAGGTCGAGTTCATCGTGAGCAACCAGGATCGATTCAGGCGGAATCTTGTAAAACCTTGCCAGCGCGCCCACCGATTTGCCTGACAGGTTCATGAAGGTTTCCGGGCAAAGCAGCAAGATTTCCCCATTCGGCCCGGCCCATTTGCCAGTCCGGCCGTGATATTTCGCTTCCTGCTTCAAGACAACGCCCAGCTTTCGCGCAAGCGCCTCCAGCCACCAGAAACCGGCGTTGTGGCGGGTATCCTCATACTGGGCACCGGGGTTGCCCAAACCGACAATCAGGCGAAGCGTTTCCATCGCTCAAATAAAAAAATGCCCACCCGGGGGTGGGCATTTCCTTCATGCCTGCATCAGGCTGCGGGGGGTGCAGCTGGGGCGGGTGTTTCCTCATCAGCTGCCGCACCCTTGGGCGGGGTGATCCCCACCACGGCGGGGTTTTCCGCCTTGAGATGCGCCACGGGTTCAACGCCCGCCGGAAGTTTGAGATCGTTGACATGGATGGAATGGCCCGCTTCCAGATTACCCAGATCGACTTCGATGAACTCCGGCAGATTGCCCGGCAGGCAGGCCACATCGAGTTCGGTCATCACATGGTTGACCAGGCCGTGGGTCAGCTTGACGCCGGGGGCCGTATCCTCATTCTTGAAGTGCAGCGGCACCTTGACGTGGATCTTGTGATCTGCGTCGACGCGCTGGAAATCCACATGCAGGATCAAGGGCTTGTATGCGTGCATTTGCACATCGCGCAGCAACGCCATTTCCGTCGTACCTTCGACTTTCAGGCTGAGCACGGAAGAATGGAAAGCTTCCTTGCGCAGCGCGTGGTAAAGCGCGTTGTGATCCAGTTGAATGGCGAGCGGGGCCTTGCTGCCGCCATAAACAATACCCGGCACAAAGCCGGCGTGACGTAGGCGGCGGCTCGCACCCGTGCCCTGTGCGTCACGCTTTTGGGCGATAACTTCGATTTGCATGATTGACTCCTAAAACTCTCCCGCGACCAGGAGCCGAAAGCACATTAAAAACGCGCCTGCTGCTTTCGGCCAGCAATGCGCGGAACCAAGTTCACTCGATAAAAAGCGAACTCACTGAATCTTCGTTGCTGATACGGCGGATGGTTTCCGCCATCAATCCGGCAATCGACAACTGGCGGATTTTGCCGCATGCCAAGGCATCCTCGCGCAGCGGAATGGTGTTGGTCACGACCAGTTCATCCAGCGCCGAATTCGTGATCCGTTCCACTGCGCTGCCGGATAACACCGGGTGTGTGCAATACGCCATTACCCGGGCTGCGCCGCCGCCTTTCAAGGCCTGCGCGGCTTCGCAAAGCGTACCCGCTGTATCCACCATGTCGTCCATGATGATGCAGGTTCGGCCTTTCACATCGCCGATGATGTGCATTACCTTGGACACGTTGGGTTTGGGCCGGCGCTTGTCGATAATCGCCAGATCGCACTCCAGCCGCTTGGCAATCGCACGGGCCCGCACCACGCCGCCCACATCGGGCGAAACGACCATGAGATCGGGGTAATCGTGCCGCCAGATATCGCCCAGCAAAATGGGGCTGGAATAAATGTTGTCGACAGGGATATCAAAAAAACCCTGAATCTGGTCGGAGTGAAGATCCATGGTCAGCACCCGGTCTACGCCCGCGCCCTGCAGCATGTTGGCCACCACCTTGGCGGTAATCGCCACCCGCGCCGAACGCGTCCGCCGGTCCTGCCGCGCGTAGCCGTAATACGGAATCGCAGCGGTAATGCGTCCGGCCGAAGCGCGCTTGAGCGCATCCGCCATCACCATCACTTCCATCAAGGTATCGTTGGTCGGCTGGCAGGTCGATTGCAGCACAAACACATCCTTGCCGCGCACGTTCTCCAGGATCTCAACCATGACTTCACCGTCGGAAAAACGCGAAACCGTGGCACGGCCCAGCCGGATATTGAGGTGGCGCGTCACGTCCTCCGCAAGTCGCGGATTGGCATTCCCGGTAAACACCATCAGATTGTCAATCGACACCGCGCACCCCGAACCAGAAAACGAAATAGCCGCGCAAGTTGTTGGCGGCTATGCAATTCAATTGTTGGCAGGGGAGGCAGGGATCGAACCTGCGAATGTCGGAATCAAAATCCGATGCCTTACCACTTGGCGACTCCCCTACTGCCAGGCCCCTGAAACAGGGGTTCCTGGGCTACAAATTAGCTCGCCAGATCGTACAGGGGATGCCTGTCCAGTCCGCGAGCCGCAAAACCCTGCATATCCTGAGGCAGTTTCTCGATGACAGCACGCGCTTGCGCTTCATCATCCAGTGCCAGAAACACGCATGCACCAGAACCGGTCATCCGTGCCTGTCCAAACTGTTCAAGCCAGGCCAAATACCGGGCTACTTCAGGATAGCTACTCACCACCACCGGTTGCAAATCGTTGCGCAACGATTCCTGCGGCCCGGCGCCAGCAAGAAAGTCCGATATTTTGATTGGCGGCGTGTTTCGTGTCAATTCCGGCGAGGCAAAAACGGCCTTGGTGGCCACCTCGACCGGTGGGGTCAACACCACATACCATGCCGGCGGCAAGCTTATCGGTGCCAGTTTTTCGCCCACGCCTTCAGCGAAAGCGGATTCCCCAAAAACAAATACCGGCACATCGGCACCCAGTTCCAGCGCCAAATCCTGCAAAGCAGCTCTCGGCAGATTAACGCCCCAAAGCCTGTTCAGCGCCAACAAGACCGTCGCCGCATCCGACGACCCGCCACCCAGGCCGCCGCCCATGGGCAGGCGCTTTTCCAGCCGGATATCGGCGCCCAGCCTGCATCCCGTTCTGGCTTTCAACAACCGCGCGGCGCGCACCGTCAAATCCATATCTTCCGGCACACCCTGCAAATCAACCAGCCGAACAATCTTTCCGTCGCCGCGTATGCCCAGCCAGATTTTGTCCGGCAGATCAATAAAACGGAATACGGACTGCAGCAGGTGATAACCATCAGCCCGCCTGCCCACCACATGCAGAAAAAGGTTCAGCTTGGCCGGGGCGGGATAGGGAATGAGTTCAGGGGGTAAGCACTCGTCAGTTTTCAGTTCGCTTGCCATTCATCAATTACCAGCCGGATTTCCAGGCCTTCCCGTGTGACATGTATCTTGCGGGGGCGGTTTTCACGATACTGCAAATAATCAATCACCCACCCATCCTGTTTGAGCTGGGTGATGCTGCCACCATCAGCGGCTGTCGATTCAAACGGCCTGTCCGGGTCTGGCAATCCCTGCACCCAAAAGCGCAGCCCCGCCAACGGCAACCGAAAACCCATTATCCTTTCGGTCAATTCGTCCGCGGTTTCCGCGTAAACAGGTTGCTTGCCCGCCGGCGTAAGCACTACGCCACCGGGTGAACGCGCAAGGCTGGCGACACCCTGGCCCAGTGGATTCGAAAACAGCAATTCATCACGCCTGGCACCCGCCACCCAATCGAGTGAACCCGAAAATGATTCCTCCCCGTGCTTGACGGAAACACGGCCATTGAGCGTAAAGGACTTCGCTTCCGGCTCGGCGGAAGATACAGGACCGGTACTGGTGCAGGCCTGCAAGCACAACAAGGCAATCAGAACAATTTGCCGCAATTTTCTTCCACAAAAAAACTCAAGTAACGCCGTAAACCTGGCCGATCAGGCTTTTTGGCCCCAGACGGCGTAAACGGGATCGGACCACTGCATCCGGTCTGCGTATTTGTCCTCCGCTGGCCGTGGCAGTCCCGTCAATGAAAACGTCTGCAATCCGCGAAACCTTTCAGACCGCAGAAAATACTCCAGCACCAGTCCCATGCGCTCGAAGGGATGCAAATCACCCCATATCTGAATGGCCTTGGGTGGAAACCACCGGTTGGAAAAACTCACGACAAACTTGCCGCCCGGCTTGAGCACTCTGGCAACGCTGGCAAAGACATCAAGGGGCCGAATCAGATACTCGACCGATACCGTGCAAATCACCGCGTCGAAAATCCCATCGTCATACGGCAACTCCGGATGGAGATTAAGGTCATGCACGATACGTGAAGACAATACTGAATTGGCGGCCAGTTCATCTGCATTCATTCCCAGTCCGCTCACCTCTGCCGGTTCAAGGCTTTCATCCAGGTGCGAGTTGATCGAAGACATCAGGTCCAGAACCGATGCGCTCTTGGGCAACAATCTGGCATACAGTCGCCTGACCTGCTGCAAAGCCGCGGCATCCAGATGGTCGACAAAACGCGGCCTCGCATAAAAGCCGGCATCCGCTTCATCGCTGGCGCGCAGAAAGGCTTCATTGCTGAAAAAATCCGTTGCCCGCCCCCGCCAGCGCGCCTGCATGCCGGGGCCGTGGCCAGCCACCAGTTGGGGAGCATCCTGTGCCCGTCCTCCGCGCTCGCTGCCCGCCGCACGGATATCGATAATATTGGCGGCAAGCGTCACCTCACGTCCGGCAAGTGGGTGACCAATGTCCACCGTCAATCTGTCATCTTCAATCTGGCCTGCACGAAAAGGTGTGAAGTCCTCGCTATAAATATCGCGAACACCTGCAATGAAACCCTTGGGGTAAAAGCGCCCTGCGCGTGGAATGACTTGCTTGTGCTTGAGATGATGCCGGTTGAAACGCGCTGATGGCACTTCGAACACATCCCGCGCATCGGCTTCCGGCACCAACGGCCCCGGCGGCAACTTTACCGACTCGACAACTCCAGCCGGTTTATCGATCAGCCAGGACTCGATCTCCGGCGGCATCCAGTCCCGCCACAAGTTCAGGTTCTGTGCCAAATGGATATCGGTATGCCCGGCCTCGGCAGACTGCCAGGACAGCATGAATTCGACATCGGCAAAGGAATGACGGCTTGTCACTTCCTGTCGGGTCTTACCGCCATTGTTATCCGCATGGTCCGGCTGCAAAAACGAGCTGGCGAAATCCACTTCGGTCAACGCTTGAATTTCTTCAACGTCTCCAGCAGCGCTTCGTTATTGGGATAACTTTGCAAGCTTGTATCCCAAAGTCTGGATGCTTCGTCGCGGCTGCC
>CAYOJA010000076.1:0-6404 GCA_964404175.1 uncultured Thiobacillus sp.
GGTGTCGTGGAAGATCACCGGCTGGTACACGGGGTGGATTCCGGATTTCATGGCAGGTCCGCGTCTGGAAAAACGAGAAGTATACGCAAATCAGTGACTTATTGCAAGCCCGGGCGAGCGCGCCGAGGCGCTCAGCCGCGCCGCATCGAATCGAAGAATTCGCTGTTGTTCTTGGTCGCGCGCAGCTTGTCGATGAGGAACTCGGCCGCCTCGAGCTCGTCCATCGGGAACAGCAGCTTCCTCAGCACCCAGACCTTCTGCAGGATCTCGGGCTTCAGGAGCAGTTCCTCGCGGCGCGTGCCGGAGCGGTTGACGTTGATCGCCGGGTAGATCCGCTTCTCGGCCATGCGGCGGTCGAGGTGGATTTCCATGTTGCCGGTGCCCTTGAATTCCTCGTAGATCACATCGTCCATACGGCTGCCGGTGTCGATCAGCGCGGTGGCGATGATGGTCAGCGAGCCGCCTTCCTCGATGTTGCGCGCGGCGCCGAAGAAGCGCTTGGGTTTTTGCAGGGCATTGGCGTCCACGCCGCCGGTGAGCACCTTGCCGGAGGCCGGCTGCACGGTGTTGTAGGCGCGGGCCAGGCGGGTAATGGAGTCGAGCAGGATAACCACATCCTTTTTGTGTTCAACCAGACGCTTGGCCTTTTCGATCACCATTTCCGCCACCTGCACGTGCCGGCTGGCGGGTTCGTCGAAGGTGGAGGCCACGACTTCGCCACGCACCATGCGGCTCATCTCGGTCACTTCTTCCGGGCGCTCGTCAATCAGCAAAACAATCAGCTCCACTTCGGGATGATTGGAAGTGATCGCATGGGCAATATGCTGGAGCATCACGGTCTTGCCCGACTTGGGGCTGGCCACCAGCAGGCCGCGCTGGCCTTTTCCGATGGGCGCGATGATGTCGATGACGCGGCTGGTGACGTTTTCCTCGGCACGGATATCGCGTTCCAGCTTGAGCGGCTTGTCCGGATGCAGCGGTGTCAGGTTCTCGAACAGTATCTTGTTCTTTGCCGCTTCCGGGGTTTCCTTGTTGACCGTATCCAGCTTGCTGATGGCAAAGTAGCGTTCGCCATCCTTGGGCGTGCGGATCTCGCCGTCGATCGCGTCACCCGTATGCAGGTTGAAGCGACGAATCTGCGAGGGCGATACATATATATCGTCCGGGCTGGCCAGATACGAGGTATCGGGCGAACGCAGGAAACCAAATCCGTCCGGCAGCACTTCCAGCACCCCGCCCCCGTAAATGCTTTCGCCCTTCTTGGCGTGGTTTTTCAGGATGGCGAACAGCAATTCCTGGCGGCGCATCCGGTTGGCATTGTCGATGCCGTTGGTGGTGGCCATTTCCACCAGCTGGGTCACGTGATACTGCTTGAGTTCGGAAAGATGCATGGATGTGAGTGGCCTGGGGCCGGAGAAAAAGGATTGAGACAGGTTTTGGAGAAACCACCCGCGGGCGCGGGCGGCGGAATTTGTTTTGTATTACGGCTTGAAGCGCGTTGGACTTAAATTTAGTTGGGTTAAATGTTGCTGTCAACAAAAGCCGTCAACTGGGATTTGGACAGCGCGCCTACCTTGGTCGCCTCGACGTTGCCGTTCTTGAAGATCATCAGGGTGGGAATGCCGCGGATGCCGAACTTGGGCGGGGTGGCCTGATTTTCGTCGATATTGAGTTTGCAGACCTTGAGCTTGCCGGTGTATTCCTTGGCAACCTCGTCCAGCACCGGGGAAATCATCTTGCACGGGCCGCACCAGTCGGCCCAGTAATCGACCAGCACCGGCAGCGGCGATTGCAATACCTCCTGCTCGAACGACGCATCGGAGATGTAATGGATATGTTCACTCATGCTAAGAGGGCTCCTGCAGAAATCAGTGACATGCCGGAACAGTCCGGCAACGGTGAGAATTTATGGTCCAAGGCTGGCAAAACCAAGATGTTGCCGCTATCCTACCTGAAAACTTGTGTAAATTACAAAGCGTCCTCGTCAACCGGGCTTTTTCCCGATCAGCCAAATCCGCAACCATGACCTACGTCGTTACCGAACCCTGTATCAAGTGCAAATATACCGATTGTGTCGATGTCTGCCCGGTGGACTGCTTCCGCGAAGGTGAAAATTTCCTTGTCATCGATCCGGATGAATGCATCGACTGCACCCTGTGCGTGGCCGAGTGTCCGGTCGAGGCCATTTTCGCTGAAGACGACTGCCCTGACGATCAGCGCCACTACCTGGAAATCAACGCCGAGCTGGCGAAAAAGTGGAAGCCCATCATCGAACGCAAGGATGCCCTGCCCGATGCCGATGATTGGGCGAAGGTGAAGGACAAGCTGCAATACCTGGTGAAGTGAACGTTCCGGGAATCGTCACGATTCCCCTTTCCGGCAGCAACCTGGCCGAGGCGGCCGCCCGCCATCTTCTCGCCAATCACGCCGGTTCACTTCCCGACCTGTCGAATCTGGCCGTTCTCGTGCCCAACCATCGGGCCGGGCAGGATTTGATTCATGCGCTGTCCCGCCATTCCGGACTTTCCGCATTCATTCCTCCCCGCATCACACCGCTCAAAGCCTGGGCACTACAGCACGCCACGAGTGCCCCGGAGCCGCAGGCCGGGCGGCTTGCCCGCTTGCATGCCGTATTGCGCGCGCAAAAATGGCTGGGCGAAGTGGATCGCTGGACACTGGCCAGTGAACTGCTGCAATTGGCGGATGAACTTTCCGCCGCCCGGATACCGGCTGAAGCGGGCGAGCGCATCCGCGCTCTGAACGGCAAACCGCTGGAACAGGAAACCGCACTGATCGAGGCCGTCTGGCAAGCCATGAACCTCGGCGGATCGGACCCGCAAGCCTGTTACGCGCAATCCTTGCGAGCCATTCCGCCCAGCCAGCCGCTTTATGGGTATGCGCTGGGGCCGCTTACCGGGCTGGAGAAAAATTTTCTTGAACGCTACGCACAGTCCGCTCCCGTCACCCTGTTCACCCAGAACGCGGATGAAAATAACCCCGTCCTGCACACCCTGGGCTCAGCCTGGGCCACCGACTCAGCGCCAATCAAGGAAAGAGCGGACGCGCTGGCCCGCATTCACACAAGCTCGCCCCTGCACGATCAACTGAAACTCAGCCCGGCCCCGCATCTGGAAGCCGAAGCACGCGCCATCGCCACCTGGGTAGCTGATCAATTGCGAGCCGGACACAGCCGCATCGCCTTGATCGCACTCGACCGCGAAACCGCCCGCCGGACCCGCGCCGTGCTGGAGCGCATGAATGTGCTGATCGCGGATGAAACCGGCTGGACACTTTCCACGACCGCAGCGGCAGCCATCATCGATCGCTGGCTCACCTGCGTGGCGGAGGATTTTCCCCACGTCGAATTGCTCGACCTTTTGAAATCGCCCTTTGTGCTGGGCGGTTTGGCCGGAAGGCAGGATGCCATCCTGGCACTGGAGCTGGCCATGCGCAAACATGGCGTGTCGCAAGGCCAGACAAATATTCTGCGCCTTTGCCATCGGGAAGTACCCGGCACACTTTCAATCCTGGAATCCCTGTTCGCGGCAGCCCGCGAAGTTGGCCAGACCAGCGCCCCGCTCTCTGTCTGGCTGCAACGCCTGCTCGACAGCCTCGGCCGCCTGAATGCCACCGATGCACTGGCAGCCGATGCTGCCGGTGTGCATGTCCTCAACGCACTTTTGCGGCTTCAGCGTGAGCTGACCGGCGACAATGAAAAGTATCATTTCAACGAGTGGCGGCGCTGGCTTGATCTGGCGCTGGAATCCGAAAGCTTTACCGACGAAAGCGTGGCAAGCTCCGTCGTTCTGACCTCGCTGCCCAATGCGCGCGGGCGCGTGTTCGAGGCTGTCGCCCTCATCGGCGCCGATGCCCGGCACCTCCCCGCCAGCGCCGCGCCCGGGCTTTTCCCGCAGAGCGTGCGCGCGCAGCTCGGTCTGCCCGTCGCGCAGGACACCATCGCGCAAACCACCGAAGACCTGCTGCATTTGCTTGCACAAGGACCTGCGCTGCTGAGCTGGCAAGCCTGGCACAACGACGAACCCAATCCGCCCTCCCCTTACATCGTGCGCCTGCAGGCCCTGCATCAGGCCGCCTGGCAATGCGGGCTGGCCATGCAAGCGACTGGCCAACCACCCACTTGTCAGGAAGGCCTGCCCGAAGCAGCGCATCAGCCCGCGCCTGGCATGGCTGCCCAGCAACTGCCCCGGCGCTATTTCGCCACCGCTTACCAGACGCTCATCGATTGCCCCTACCGCTTTTTCGCGCGTCATGTGCTGGGGTTGAAAGAGCTCGACGAGGCCGACGAAGCGCTGGATAAAAGCGACTATGGGAGCGCCTTGCATCGCATCCTCAAGCGTTTCCATGACAGCCAGCCGCCACAGGAGCGCGAGGCGGCACTGGACTTGCTGAATGCTTTATCGGAAACGGAATTTGCCACCCTGCCGGCCTACACCGCTGCGGCATGGCGAAGCAAATGGACGCCGATCCAGCCCGCCTACATCGACTTCTGGCTGGAACAGGTTCACGACGGCTGGCAATACCAGTCCGGCGAAACCCGGCTTTCCACGCGGATCGATGTTCCAGAATTAGGCGAAGTCGAACTCTTTGGTGATGCGGACCGCATCGATATCAAAGGCAGCGCGCTGAATGTGATCGACTACAAAACCGGCGCCTCCAGCGGTCTGAAAAAGAAACTCAAAGACCCCGCCGAAGCCGTCCAGCTTCCTTTCTATGCCTGGCTTGCCGATGCCGCAGCGGCTTATCTGCCCATCAGCGAAACCCCCATTGCGCCGATCACGCTTGATGGCGAAACCGATGTCGAAGCCATCAGTCTGCGTCTGCCGCAACTGCTGGAGGCCATTGCCCAAGGCGCACGCCTCCCCGCCCAGGGCGTTGATGCCGTTTGCCGGTATTGCGAAGCGCGGGGGCTGTGCCGCAAGGGGACGTGGCATGAGTGAGCCGCTCGACATGGCTGTTGCCCTCGACCCCACTCGCTCTGTCGTGGTCGAAGCCTGCGCAGGCAGCGGCAAGACCTGGCTGCTGGTATCGCGCATGATCCGTCTGTTGCTGGCGGGAGCAGAGCCTTCGGAATTGCTGGCGATCACCTTCACACGCAAGGCGGCGCAGGAGATGACCGACCGGCTGCAGGAATGGCTGCAATTGATGGCGCTGGGCGACGATGCGGCGGTTAGTGAATTTTTGCGTGCGCGCAAAATTCCAGAAAACGAAATCGCCGCCGTGCTGCCGCGCGCGCGCGACCTGCTTGAATCCGTGCTGACCGCGCAGCCGGGTCCGACAATCACCACGTTTCATGGCTGGTTTCTGGATTTGCTGAAGCGTGCGCCGCTGGAATCCGGCCTGCCTTGGGGCGCGCCCCTGCTGGAAAATGAATCGCTGCTGCGACGGGAAGTGTGGGAGCAGGTTTCCGCCAAATGGGCAGCGCAAGCAGAATCGCCGCACGGACAGGCGTTGATGGCATTGCTGGATGAACCCGGCGAGGCCGGTCTGAAAAAGCTGCTGTTCCGGTTTTTAAGCCGTCGCGCGGAATGGTGGGCATACACCGAAGGGCAGGCCGATCCCGTGGCCCATGCGCTCGGCATCCTGCGAAATCAATTGGAATTTGATCCCGAGGCCGATCCGGTCTCGGCCTTCTGGGCCGACGAATTGATGGTGCAGCGAGTGAAACGTGTGGGCCACGCATTGGAGAAGGGGACGGAAGCAGAACAGGCACGCGGTGCTGAAATTTTACGCAGCCCTTCACTTGCCGCCGAGACGGCGCACGAAGTCCTGATGTCAAAATTGATGACGGCGGGCAAGCGCCGGAAAACGCAGGCGACCAAGCCGATGAAAAAAAATCTTGGCGCGGCGCTGGATGACTACCTGCGCGACCTCGATTTGCTCGAATCGGAGCTGGAAAATATCGCCGCGCACCAGGCCGAAATCCGCATCTGGAACCTCAACCGCCACGGCCTGCCGTTGGGCCATGATTTCGTGCAGGCATATCAAAATGCCAAGGCGTGGCAAGGCGTGATCGACTTCAACGACGCCGAATGGCTGGCCTGCAAACTTCTGCAGAACGAGGATCTTGCCCCTGCGCTCAATCTCAAGCTGGATGCGCGGTACCGTCACCTGCTGCTGGATGAATTTCAGGACACCAACCCGCTGCAATGGCAGGCGCTCTCAACCTGGCTTGGCGAATCCCGCGCAGCGGACGCAAACATGACGGTGTTCATGGTGGGTGACCCCAAGCAGGCAATTTACCGTTTTCGCCGGGGCGAGGCGCGCGTGTTCGATGCGGCGGCGGATTTTCTGCACCAGAAGTTTCAGGCAATCAGACTTGCCAACAACCAGACCCGCAGGCTCGCGCCGGAAGTGGTCAAATCCCTCAATCTGGTCTTTGCGAA
>CAYOJA010000077.1:0-6344 GCA_964404175.1 uncultured Thiobacillus sp.
CCGCATCTGGAATGGATGGCAAGCCGCCTTAGCCTGGCTTACTACCCCGCCGGGTCCGTCGTTCTCGATCCGGGAGCTGGAATTCCCAGCTGGTTTTATCTGGTCAAACAGGGCTCGGTGGAAGCGGGTGACGCAGCCAAGGTCAGCGTGATCCGCTTGCTGGCGGGTGAGTGTTTTCCGCTGGGGGCGTTGCTCTCTGGCCGCGCGGTCGCCAACCAGTTTCGCGCCTCGGAAGACAGTTTCTGTTACCAGCTGGCGAACCGGGATTTTCAGGCGCTGCTTGATAAAAGCACGGTCTTCCGTGACTTTTGCACGCGCCGCATCGCCAGTCTGCTGGAGCAATCGCAGAAGGCCGTGCAATCGGAGTATGCGCTGCGTCAGGAGGAAGACACGCGGCTGGAACGCAGTCTGAACGAGCTTTGCGTTCGCTCGCCTGTCTCGGTTATGCAGGGCACGCCGCTGAGGCTGGCCTTGAATGCGATGAATGCCGCGCGCGTGGGCTCTGTCGCCGTTACGGACAACGATCAGCGGCCCGTTGGCATCCTGACGCTCAAGGATGTTCTGAGCCGAGTAACTTTGCCGGGGCGCGATCTTGATGGCCCCATTGAATCCGTGATGACACCCGATCCTGTTTGCCTGCCGGTGCAGGGTACGGCGCGCGATGCCTTGCTGGCCATGGCGCGGCACAACATTCATCACGTGCTGGTCGAGAATAACGGCCAGCTGAAATGCGTGCTGTCGGAAAAAGACCTGTTTGCCCTCAAGCGCATGAGCGTGCAGGGCATCACCTCCACGATCACACGCGCCGCCGACCTGAATACCCTAAAACAATCCGGGCGCGACATCGCCAGCCTGGCACACAGTCTGCTGGCGCAGGGTGTGGAAGCCGAAACGCTGACGGAGCTTATTGCCACCCTGAACGACCATCTCACCCGGCGGCTGATCGAACTGGAAACTGTCACGCTGGTTCTGCCCAATGTCCGCTGGTGCTGGATTGCACTGGGTTCGGAAGGCCGCATGGAACAGACCTTGGCCACCGACCAGGACAATGCGCTGATCTTCACGGTTGCCGATGAAGCCCAAAGTGAGAATGTTCGCCGCCAATTGCTTGAAACAGCTTCAAGAATCAACAATGGACTGGATGCCTGCGGTTTTCCGCTGTGCAAGGGCGGCATCATGGCCAGCAATCCCAAATGGTGCCTGACCGAAGAAGAATGGCGCGGCCAGTTTTCGCGCTGGATCGATTCCGGCGGGCCGGAGGAATTGCTGAACGCCAGCATTTTCTTCGACTTCCGCGCACTGGCGGGCGAAGAAGCGCTGGCGTTGAATTTGCGATCATGGCTGGCTGGCAAGGTCCGAGCCAATCCACGCTTTCTGAAACAGATGACGCAGAACTCGTTGCGCAATGCGCCACCTTTGGGTCTGGTGCGTGATTTCGTGCTGTCCGAGGACGACGCGCATCCGCACACGCTGGACCTGAAATTGAACGGGGCCACGCCCTTTGTCGATGGCGCGCGGATTTTTGCGCTGGCGAGCGGCCAGCCGATAACGGGAACTGCCCGTCGTCTCATTCAGGCCGGACGCGACCTGCATATCCCGGATGAAGAGATCAAAAGCTGGGTACAGGCTTTCCATTTCATACAGCTGCTCCGCCTGCGCCATCAGCATGCACAGCAGCGTCAGGGAATCGAGCCGGACAATTACCTTGATCCCGATCATTTGTCCGTACTGGATCGGCGAATCTTGAAAGAGGCTTTCCGCCAGGCACGCAAGCTGCAGGCACGGCTGGCTTTGGACTACGAACGTTGATCTGGCCCTTTACCCGCAAGCCGCGCATCGATCTGCCGGAAGCAGAGTCGCAACGGCTCGAATCGTTGCAAAGAGTCAAGCCGGTTTCGCGTAGCGCACCGCTCGACACGCTGCGCTGGGTGGTGGTGGACGTAGAAACCGGCGGTCTGAATCCTCGTGAAGATCCGTTGCTATCCATTGGCGCGGTGGAAATCCTTAATGGCCAGATCAATCTCGGCGCGGGTTACGAAACCCGCCTGAGGCAGGTCAGCGCAACCTCGCACGACAACATTCTGGTTCATGGCCTGACGGATAGTTTGCAGTTGTCCGGGCTGCCTCCACGCGAAGCCTTGCTGGGTTTTGCCGAGTTTGCATCTGGATCGCCTCGCGTCGCTTTCCATGCGGCATTCGATCGCGATGCCCTGAATACCGCTCTTGAGAAGGAACTGGACTGGCAGCCTCCCTGTAAATGGCTGGACGCCGCCGTCATCGCACCGTTGCTGTTCCCGCAACATGCGGCAAATTGCCGCCACCTCGATGACTGGCTGGAAACGCTTCAAATTGCCAACTTCTCCCGGCATAGCGCCGTGGCCGATGCGGCCGCGACTGCTCAGCTTTGGCTTATCCTGCTGGACGCCGCCAAGCGCCAGAAACTAGCCTCCATGAAGGACCTGGAAAACCTGGCGCGTTCGCGCCACTGGCTTGGAAACTGAGTCTCCGGGCAGGTCAATCAGTATCTGCTAATTTTCTGTTTGTGAAATCCTGTTGTCATAGGCACACTCTGCACCACGCTGAGGCATGTCTGCCTTGGCAATTTCTGAATCAAAAAATCTACTCATTCGGAATCGGAGGACACACTATGCAACTCACCGACAAACACCGGGAGTACTGGAGTAAGAACCTGCGCCTTACTGCCGTGCTTCTGGCCATCTGGTTCGTCGCGACCTTTGTGGCAAGCTGGTACGCGCGAGAACTCAACGAGATCACCATCCTGGGCTTCCCGCTCGGCTTTTACATGGGCGCGCAGGGCGCGCTGATCATTTATGTCGTGGTCATCTGGTTTTATGCCAACCGCATGAACAAGATGGACAAGGATTACGGCGTGCATGAAGGAGATGAATGATGGCTACGCAAACCCAGGCCCAGTTTTTCTCTCAGCTTAAAAAATATTATTCCTTCTACACCGGCGGCTTCATTGCCTTCGTGATTGTGCTGGCCATCCTCGAACAGATGGGCGTACCCAACAAGGTGCTGGGTTATCTGTTCCTGCTGGCGACCATCGGTCTGTATGCCGGCATCGGCATCATGTCCAAAACGGCGGACGTGTCGGAATACTACGTGGCAGGCCGCCGCGTGCCCGCGCTGTTCAACGGCATGGCCACCGGCGCGGATTGGATGTCGGCTGCGTCCTTCATAGGCATGGCGGGAACCCTGTACCTGTCCGGCTATGACGGTCTCGCCTTCGTCATGGGCTGGACCGGCGGCTACGTGCTGGTGGCGCTGTTCCTAGCTCCCTACCTACGCAAGTTCGGCCAGTTCACCATTCCGGACTTTCTCGGCGCACGTTACGGCGGCAACATCCCGCGCCTCATCGGCGTGATCGCCGCCATCATCTGCTCCTTCGTCTACGTGGTGGCACAGATTTATGGCGTGGGTTTGATCACCTCGCGGTTTACCGGGCTGGAATTCCAGATCGGGGTCTTCGCCGGCCTGGCTGGCATTCTGGTGTGCTCCTTCCTCGGCGGCATGCGCGCGGTGACCTGGACGCAGGTGGCGCAGTACATCATCCTCATCATCGCCTACATGATTCCGGTGGTATGGCTGTCTGTGAAGCATACCGGCAACCCCATTCCGCAGATCGCTTACGGCCAGGCGCTGCAAGGTGTGGCTGCGAAAGAAAAAGAAATGAACGATCCTTCGACCGTGCTTGGCGCCGCCGAAGCTTCCGTGCGCGCGCTGCACAAGGAAAAGCAGGTTGCGGCGGAAGAAAAAATCAAGGCGCTTGAAGACGCCATGGCCGCCGGTACCGCCGCAACCATCGTTGCAGAAGCCCGTGCCAAGCTGGACACCGAACTGGCTGAACTGAAAGCTGCTCCTGCTCCTGACGCGAAGAAAATCGCCGACAAGGAAAAGGAAATCGGCGAACTGACCGGTCCTGACGCACTGAAGAAGAAGCTGAAAAAAGCCGCCGATGGCGCCAAGGCCAAGGCTGGCCCGGTCGCGGCCCATGCAGTCCCATTCTCTGGCAAGGGTGCGGAGAAAAAACTGTTGAAAGAGAACCCGGCGGCAACGCCTGAGGAAATCGCAGCAGCCAAGGCCGAGGATGAAAAGGCTTCCAACATCAAGCGCAAGAACTTCCTCGCGCTGGTGCTGTGCCTGATGGTGGGTACCGCCGCGCTGCCGCACATCCTGATGCGCTACTACACCACGCCTTCCGTGCGTGAGGCGCGCAACTCGGTGTTCTGGTCATTGTTCTTCATCTTCCTGCTGTACTTCACCGCACCGGCGCTGGCCGTGCTGGCCAAATACGAGGTGTATACCAACCTTGTCGGTTCCAGCTTTGCCGCGCTGCCTGCCTGGGTATCCAACTGGGCAGCAGTGGATCCCACGCTGATGAAGATCACCGACATGAACAAGGACGGACTGATCCAACTGGCGGAAATCACCATCGGCGGCGACCTCATCGTGCTGGCCACGCCGGAAATCGCCGGCCTGCCGTATGTGATCTCCGGCCTGGTTGCCGCAGGCGGTCTGGCGGCGGCACTGTCCACCGCCGACGGTTTGCTGTTGACCATCGCCAACGCGCTGTCGCATGACGTGTACTACAAGATGCTCGACCCGCACGCTTCCACCATGCGCCGTCTGTCCGTATCCAAGGCGCTGCTGCTGGTCGTGGCCATCATCGCGGCCTCGGTCGCGGCGATGAAGCCGGGCGACATCCTGTTCCTCGTCGGCGCGGCCTTCTCGCTGGCGGCTTCGGCTTTCTTCCCGGCGCTGGTGCTTGGTGTGTTCTGGAAGCGGGCCAACAAGCTCGGCGCCATCCTCGGCATGCTGGCCGGTCTGTTTGTGTGTATGTACTACATGTACATCACCTACGACTTCTTCGGTGGGGTCGATGCTAACCAGTGGTGGGACATCAAGCCCATCGCCGCAGGCCTCTTTGGTCTGCCGGCTGGCTTCCTCGGCGTGATCGTCGGCTCGCTGATCACGCCCGCGCCGTCGAAAGAAGTGCAGGAACTGGTTGACCATGTCCGCTACCCGAACCTGGAAGGCGACATCAACACCAACGCCGCATAAGCAGTAATTTGGCCGGCCAGAGCAACCTGGCCACCAGCAACAAGGCCCGCAAATGCGGGCCTTGTTGTTTGTACAGATGTTGGTGTCGGCCAATCTGCGGCCGCCACCCAACCCTCAATCCAGATGCGCAACCAGATAGTGCAAATCCGCCCGTTCCGTTTCGCGGATGAACACTTTGGCCCGCTGCGGATCGAACTGCGCCAGTTGCTCCGCTGCGCGTTTGACCTGATCCGGCTGATGCAATTGATGATAGGCCATGCCCAGCGCATACCAGGCGTGACCATTCATGGGTTGCAGGCGCGCGGCCTCTTCCAGCGCCTTCGCAGCCTCGGCATGGTTTCCCAAATGCGCCTGCGCCATGCCCATGCCATACCACGCGCGGTCCTGGTTCGGCACCCGATCCACCGCTTTCTGAAACGCCTCGATGGCTTCCGGCCAGCGGTGCGCCTTGTCGCGAATGAACCCCAGATTGAACCAGGCCTCACCGTTACCCGGTTCCGCTTCGCACACTCGCGCCAGCCAGGCTTCCGCCTCAGCATGGTTACCGGCCTGCTCGTATAAAAAACCAATGACATGGGCAAGCTGCCACCTGGACGGCTCTGATGCGTAGGCCTGTTTGTAGGCGGCAATCGCCTCCTGCGGGCGCTTCAGGGTTTCCATCAACCAGCCGCGCCATTCCCAGCGCAAGCGATCAAAGTTCATTTTTTTCGGTATCGTTGAAATCAGCCCAGCATTCTCGGTCAGCCGGCCATCGGGGACAAGTTAAAATCAACAATAAATGGAGGAGACATGGCTCAAATAGAAATTCTGGTTGTTTCCATCTTGCGTGTACTGATTGAAGTGGCGGGATATTCCCTGATAGGGCAGGGTCTGCTTGCCGTCCTGGCTGGCGCGGGACGCGAACAGAACGTTTTCTATCGCATTCTCAAGACCATTACCCGCCCAGTCATCCAGTTAACGCGCGCGATCACCCCACGCTTCATCGTCGATGCCCACATCCCGTTCGTCGCGTTCTTTCTGCTGTTCTGGCTGTGGATTGGACTGGCGGTACTCAAGCGCTACATCTGCGTCACCAACGGCCTGCAATGCTAGGGCACAAGCTTGACGAAGCAGGCGAGAACGGGTTTAATTACGACCTGACCGGCCCCGCCGGTCATTCTTTTTGTCTTAGCTGACAGACAGTGGCCAGGTAGCTCAGTTGGTAGAGCAGCGGATTGAAAATCCGCGTGTCGACGGTTCGATTCCGCCCCTGGCCACCA
>CAYOJA010000078.1:0-6114 GCA_964404175.1 uncultured Thiobacillus sp.
TCAGCAAACCGCCAAGCGCCGTGGCGGCAAGAATCCAGGACAATGCGGACATTAAATGGAATGGAACAGCCGGAAAAGCCCTGAATTATCCTAGAAACCGTAGTTGGACGCACCCGATGGTGCGTTTGGGCGGGTGTCTGCCGCGAAGCGAGGAGGCGACAGGCTCATGCCTGCAACGACGAGCGACAAAGGCAGGCGCACGACCGAACGTGCCAGCGGGTGCGTAGCGCGCTCACCCAAAAGGTGAAGGTTATCGAAGGCGGTTAAATCGGATTCCATGCGTCATTTCCGGAGGCAATAAGCGGTCAACTGCGGTTTCTAGGATTATACGGGAAGCCTGTCAGGAAACCTTCCAGATCAGCGAAGCCATGCGGCCTGTCGTCCCATCACGACGGTAGGAATAAAAACGTTCACGATCGGAAAACGTGCAGAACCCGCCTCCATGAACAGCAGCGACACCTGCACGCACCAGCCGCAATCGCGCAAGCAGGTAAATATCCGCCATCCATTTTCCGGGCCGTCCCTGAACAAATGCTAATTCGGCTTCCGGCATATCGCGCAGGAATACATCGCGCACTTCATCGCCAACCTCGAAAGCCTGTGGGCCGATGGCCGGGCCCAGCCAGGCCAGAATGTTTTCTGTCTCGCACTGCATGGATGCCACGCTTGCTTCCAGCACACCGGCAGCCAGCCCGCGCCAGCCGGCATGCGCCGCCGCCACGCGCGTTCCTAGCCGGTCGCAGAACAACACGGGCAAACAATCCGCCGTCAGCACTGCGCACACCGTGCCGGACTCGAATGCCACGCTGGCATCGGCGTCAATTGGCGCAACCAAGCTGTCAGCCCGGGCAACGGCTTTGCCGTGAACCTGATTCAGCCATTTGGGTTCGGATGGACAATGCAAACGCAGCGTTGAACGGTTGGCCGCCACCGCTTCGGGTGTGTCGCCTACATGGCTACCCAGATTGAAACTGTCATAAGGTGGCGAGCTGACACCACCCATGCGGGTGGTTACGAGGGAACGGATGTTGGGTGGAGCGGGCCAGTCGGGATCAAGAATTTGCATCCCGAAATCATACCGTGATCAGCCGCCCCAGGTGCCACCCGCCCTCATCACGCTCAACAGTGCTTCCATATCCTGCGGCAACGGAGCACTCCATTCCATGCGTTCGCCGGTATAGGGATGATTCAACGCGAGCTTGGTGGCATGAAGCGCTTGGCGCGGGAATGTCATGGCACGGCCACGTCTGACATTGGAATAAGTCTTGTCGCCGATCAGTGGATGGTTAATGTGTTTCATGTGTACTCGGATCTGATGCGTGCGGCCGGTTTCCAGGCTGCAGCGCACCAGAGTCGAGCTGGGAAAACGTTCTTCGATGGTGTAATGGGTCACGGCATTCTTGCCCATGGGATGCACCGCGCGCTTGGTGCGATGGATGGGGTCACGGGCAAGCGGCGCATCGACCGTCCCCGGACGGTCTATTTCGCCCTGCACCAGGGCGAGATATTCCCGTTTCACGGTGCGGCCCTGCATCTGGCGAACCAGATCGGTATGCGCTTTCAGAGTTTTGGCCACCACCATCAGGCCGGAAGTGTCCTTGTCCAGCCGGTGCACAATGCCCGCGCGCGGCAACTCCGCCGCACCCGGCGTGTGATGCAACAAGGCGTTGAGCAGAGTGCCCTTGTGATTGCCGCTGCCCGGATGCACTACCAGGCCGGCCGGCTTGTTGATGACCAGAATGGCCGGGTCTTCGAAAACGATTTCCAGCGGGATTTCCTCCGGTTCGTCTGGCTGGGTGGACGGATCCGCTTCCGGAAAGACAGTCACAGACTCCCCGCCCCAGACCTTGTCCCGCACACCGACTGACTGGCCATTGACCAGCACATTGCCTGTCCGAATCCAGTTTTGCAGCCGATTGCGGGAATATTCCGGCAAAAGAGTTGCCAAGGCCTGATCGACGCGGACGCCGGCCAGCGCTTCCGGCACCTTCCCATGCCAGGGTTCGGAAGCGGAATTTCCCTTATAATCCTCGTCGTCTTCCAAATCTAGATCGGTCATTGGCTTTGAAACTCCTGAAAACTGCCTGGCGAACCGGCATCGCCACCCTGATGTTTAGCCTGAGCATGGCCGGATGCGGCCTGTTGCCCGAAGTGCAGGATGAAACCGCCGGCTGGTCCGCCCAAAAACTCTATACCGACGCCAAGGAAAATCTCAACGACGGCAATTACGAACAGGCCATCAAGCGTTACGAAACCCTGGAAGCCCGCTTTCCTTACGGCCGCTACGCCCAACAGGCCCAGCTTGAAATCGCTTACGCCTACTACAAGGACAACGAGCCCATTTCAGCCATTGCCGCCTGCGACCGCTTCATTAAGCTTCACCCAAACCACAGTAACGTCGATTATGCGTACTATCTGAAGGGTCTGGCCAACTTTACGGAAGATCAGGGATTGATGTCCCAGTTTTCCAACCAGGACATGAGCGAGCGCGACCCGAAGGCGGCGCGAGAGGCCTTTGAAGCCTTCAAGGAACTTGTTACCCGTTTCCCTGAAAGCAAATACGCGGCCGACGCCCAGGCCCGCATGAAATACCTGGTCAACGCCATCGCGTTGAATGAAGTTCATGTCGCCAAGTATTATTTGAAGCGTGAGGCCTATGTCGCCGCGGCCAACCGGGCGAAAAGCGTGGTTTCCTCATACCCTGAAGCGCCTGTGGTCGAGGAAGCCCTTGCCATCATGGTCGTGGCCTATGACAAACTGGGCATTGCCGATCTGAGGGATGACGCCCTGCGCGTGCTAAAGCTCAACTACCCCAAGAGTAAATACGCTCAAGGTGTTGATACTTCAGAAAAATCCTGGTGGAAGTTCTGGTAAAAGACCAAAAAGTTAGCGCCAGCCACGCTGGGACTACTGATTAAATCGCCGCCTCGCCGGATTCGCCCGTCCTGATCCGTACCACCTGCTCCACACTGCTGACGAAAATCTTGCCATCGCCAATCTTGCCCGTGCGCGCGGCATTGATGATGGCCTCAACCGCCCGCTCCGTCTGGTTCTCGGCCACGACCAGCTCCAGCTTGAGCTTGGGCAGGAAATCGACCACGTATTCCGCCCCGCGATAGAGTTCGGTATGGCCTTTTTGCCGGCCAAATCCCTTGACTTCCGTCACCGTCAATCCGCTGACTCCGATTTCCGACAGGGCTTCGCGAACTTCGTCGAGTTTGAAGGGCTTAATGATGGCTTCGATTTTTTTCATGTTTCAGTCTCCTACAGGTTTTCTTCGGGTCGATAGCGGCATGTTATCGGATAGCGGCGATCCTTGCCAAAATTGCGCGGTGTGATGCGTATGCCCGGCGCCGACTGGCGCCGCTTGTACTCGGCCAGATTGATCAGCCGCAAAATCCGTTTGACCGTGGCCGGATCAAATCCTTGCGCCACGATCTGGGTAGCCGAGAGGTCGCGCTCGACATAGGCTTCGATGATCGCGTCCAGAATCTCGTAAGGCGGAAGGTGATCCTGGTCGGTCTGGTTGGGCCGCAGTTCGGCTGAAGGCGGGCGGTCGATGATGCGCTGAGGCATCACGCGCGAGATCGTGTTGCGGTAGGTGGACAGGCGATAAACCAGGGTCTTGGGCACGTCTTTCAGCACCGCGAATCCCCCCGCCATGTCGCCATAAAGCGTTGCGTAGCCGACGGCCATTTCGCTCTTGTTGCCCGTGGTCAGTACCAGATGCCCGAACTTGTTCGACAGGGCCATCAGCAGCGTGCCGCGCACCCGGGCCTGGATGTTTTCCTCGGCGGTATCGAAAGGCAACTGGTCGAATTCATCGGCCAGCTGGTCAATAAAAATATCGTAGATGGGCTTGATGGCGATTTCGCTGTACTTTACTTTCAGGATGTCTGCCATTTCCAGCGCATCCTCCAGGCTGATGCTGGCGGTGAACTCCGACGGCATCATCACCGCATGCACCCGGTCAGCGCCCAGCGCATCGACCGCAACAGCCAGCGTCAGCGCGGAATCGATGCCGCCAGAAAGGCCAAGAATCACACTGGGAAAACCGTTTTTGCCCACATAGTCACGGACGCCCGTTACAAGCGCCTGGTAGATGTCGGCTTCATCATGTTCCAGTAAAACCTGCTGGCCGGGGCTGATCGTGCCGCCATCGATCTCGACAAAATAAAGCCCGTCCTCCCAAGCCGGAAACTGGTGCGTAATATTGCCTTTGCCATCCATGACGAAGGACGCGCCATCGAATACCAGTTCGTCCTGGCCGCCCACGAGATTGCAGTACACAATGGGAATGGCGGCTTCCTCGATGCGCGAACTGGTCACCTTTTGCCGTTCGCCACGCTTGCCCACGTGATACGGTGAAGCATTGGGCACCAACAAAATCTTCGCGCCGGCCGCTGCCGCCATTTCCGCCGGGCCAGGCTCCCAGATATCGCCGCAGATGTTCAAGCCAAAGCGGACGCCGTCGACATCGAACACACAGGACGATTCGCCCGCCCGGAATGTCCGCATTTCATCGAACACTGAATGGTTGGGCAGTTTCTGCTTGTGATAAATAGCCGTGATCTTGCCGTTCTGCAGCACGGCAGCAGCATTGAAGCAGTCCTTGCCAACGCGGTGCGGAAAGCCGGCAATGACGGTGATTTCAGGCAGCGAAACCGCCAGTGTGTTAATTGCACTCTCGCAGGCCGCGCAGAAATCTTCCCGCATCACTAGGTCTTCGGGCGCATAGCCGCAGATGGACATTTCCGGCGTCAGCAGCAGGCTCGCCCCGACCGCCTTGGCCTCGCGCGCCGCGGCCGCGATCTTTTCAGCGTTGCCCTTGAGGTCGCCGACAGTCAGATTGAGCTGGGCTAGGGCGAGAATCATTTAAGCCGATCAGCCATGGCCTGGAGCATGGCATCGCCAATGCCCGCCGGGCTGCGCGCCACCGCGACGCCCGCCTTTTCCAGCGCGGCGATCTTGGCATCCGCCGTGCCCTTGCCGCCTGCAATGATCGCGCCGGCATGGCCCATGCGCTTGCCCTTAGGCGCCGTCAGCCCGGCAATGTATCCGGCAACAGGCTTGGTGACATTCGACTGGATATATTCCGCCGCCTCCTCTTCGCGCGTGCCGCCTATTTCGCCGACCATGATGATGGCCTCGGTTTCGGAATCGTTCTGGAACATTTCCAGGCAATCGATGAAATCCAGCCCCTTGATGGGATCGCCTCCAATGCCCACGCAGGTGGTCTGGCCCAGTCCAGCGCGCGTGGTCTGCCAGACTGCTTCATAGGTCAGCGTGCCCGAACGCGACACGATGCCGACCTTGCCCTTCCGATGGATGAATCCCGGCATGATGCCGATCTTGCACTCGCCCGATGTGATGATGCCCGGACAGTTGGGGCCGATGAGCTTCGCCTTGTTCGCTTTCAGCGCCGCTTTCACGTTCATCATATCCAGCACCGGTACGCCCTCGGTGATGCAGACGATGACCTCGATGCCCGCGTCCGCCGCCTCCAGAATCGAATCCGCTGCAAAGGCCGCAGGCACATAAATCACCGACGCGTCAGCGCCGGTTTCCCTGACCGCATCACGCACCGTATTGAACACGGGCAAATTGAGATGCGTCTGACCGCCCTTGCCCGGCGTCACGCCGCCCACCATCTTCGTACCATAGGCAATCGCCTGTTCCGAATGGAAAGTACCCTGCTTGCCGGTAAAACCCTGGCAAATGACTTTGGTGTTCTTGTTGATGAGGATGCTCATGCCGCACCCGCCTTCACCGAATCCACCGCCCGCTTTGCCGCATCGGTCAGATCATCCGCCGTGATGATGGCGAGTCCGCTTTCCTTCAGTTTCTGTTTGCCCAGATCGACATTGGTGCCTTCCAGCCGCACGATGACGGGAATCTTCACGCCGACTTCCTTCACCGCCGTGACGATGCCGTCGGCGATGATGTCGCAGCGCATGATGCCGCCGAAAATGTTCACCAGCACGGCCTTTACCTTGGCATCGGCAAGAATGATCTTGAAGGCTCTGGCCACGGTTTCAGCGGTCGCCCCACCGCCCACGTCAAGAAAATTGGCAGGCTCGCCGCCATGCAGCTTGATCAAATCCATGGTCGCCA
>CAYOJA010000079.1:0-6051 GCA_964404175.1 uncultured Thiobacillus sp.
CCAGGGCAAGGATTTTTTCCGGCGTGTTGGCCACGGGAAACAGTTTGCGCGTGGCGAGGTTCACGCCCTTGTCGGTGGCCTGCGCCGACAGCACCACGGCGACCAGCAGTTCAAATGGTGTGCGGTACAGCAGTTCGGTAGTGGGATGCGGGTCGATGGACTGGAGACGCCGGAAGATTTCTGCGCGCTTTGCTTGATTCATGCCGCGTTACTGGTCTGGTTTTTTCAACTGCTTCTTCAGAGCCAGATTTGCTTTCTGCCGCATGGTTTTCATGTCTGGCGCATGGCTGCCGGCCTTGCGCTGCTTGACCAGCACCACCAATGGATTGCGCGGTTTGCGCGGGGCCTTGAATTTCAGTCTCATGCTGCGTTCGCCTGTGCGGCGGCCTGCCGGGCTTGCAGGTGCGCGCGGCGCTGCGCGCGCAAATCCAGCCAGTTGCGTCCCGCGATCAGCAGCCCCAGGCCGATGAAAGCGCCGGGAGGCAGGATGGCGAGCAGGAAGCCCTTGTAGTCGGGCACCACGGTGATGATCCAGCTTTTGGCTTGAGGCCCCAGCGCGAGATCGATGCCGGACAGCAGCGTGCCCTGTCCGGCGATTTCTCTGATGCCGCCCAGCACAACCAGCACGAGGGTCAGGCCTAGGCCCATCAGCACGCCGTCGATGGCACTGTGCAGGGGATGGTTCTTGGAAGCGTAGGCGTCGGCGCGGGCCAGCACGATGCAGTTGGTGGTGATGAGCGGAATGAAAATTCCCAGCACCAGATACAGCGGATGTGCGAAGGCGTTGAACACCAGATCGATGATGGTGACCAGCGCGGCAATGATTAGGATGAAGACCGGAATGCGGATTTCGTGCGGCACGAAATTGCGCACGCTGGATACGGCCAGGCTGGACATCATCATGACAAACACAGTGGCCAGCCCCAGCGACAGGGCATTGACCACATTGCTGCTGATGGCCAGCAGCGGGCACAGACCAAGCAGCTGAACCACGCCGGGGTTCTGTTTCCACAGGCCATTCTCGGCGAGCTTGGTGAAAGTGTCTTTGTCGATCATGTTGGGTTGACCGGTACGGGTTTCAGCAGTTCATCGCGATGCGCATGAAAGTATTCTAGCGCCTGTCGCACTGCCTTGACGATGGCGCGTGGCGTGACCGTGGCACCGGCGCGCGAATCGAACTCACCGCTGTCCTTCTTCACGCGCCAGCGCATCTTGTCGTTCTCTTCCATGCGCTTGCCGTTGAATTGCAGAACCCATGGACTCTTCGCCAGTTCGATGTAATCGCCCAGCCCCGGCGTTTCCTTGTGCCGGGTGACGCGCACGCCAGTGACGATGCCTTCCGCCGTCATGCCGATCAGCAGGGCGATGTCGCCGCTGTACCCCTCCGGCGCGATGGCTTCCAGCACGATGCCGGATGGCTGCCCGCCCCGGGTGGCCAGCCACATGCCGGAGGGTTTGCGTGTGCCAAGCAGGTCGTCGGCAGGCAATTCGCGATGCGAGGCCAGCAGGTCGTTGTCATACAGTGGCCTGGGCAGTACCTGATTGATGAGCGCGAGTTTCTCGGCCTGTTCGCTTTTCTCGATGACAGGGCGGGTCTGACGGAAGGTGTAGGCCATCATGGCCGTGCCAATGAGGGCGAAAATGAACAGGATGACGCCGGTGCGGCTGGCATTTCGCAATATCGGGTTCATTTCTTCGTTGCTCTCATTTGGCTCATTTCTTCGCTGTTCTCAATCAGCTCATTTCTTCGCAGTGCCGAACACGCGCGGCTGGGTCCAGGCATCGATCAGCGGCACGCACAGATTCATCAGCAGAATGGAAAAGGCCACGCCATCGGGATAACCGCCGAACGCGCGGATGATGACGGTGAGGAAGCCCGCGCCCAGGCCGAATATCAATCGGCCTTTTGGCGTGGTGGAGCCGGATACCGGATCGGTGGCGATGAAGAATGCGCCCAGCATGCTGCTTGGCATGGCGATCTGGAACCACGGCGCGGCATAGCGGCCGGTGTCGAACCAGTGCAGGAAACCGGCGGTGAGCCAGATGCCGGCGAGGAAGGCAACCGGCACCTGCCAGGGCACGATGCGCAGCGCCCACAGGACGATGCCGCCGGCAAGATAGGCTGCCGCGATCCATTCGCTGCCCACGCCTCCGATCTGGCCGAATATGTGGCTGGCCGCATGGATTTCATCCAGCGTGTGCTGCTGCATGAGCCCGGTGCGCACGGTGTCCAGCGGAGTCGCCGAGATGATGGCGTCAAGTTTGACGCCTTCCGGCAACGTGCCGGTAAAGATCAGACTGAGGCTTTCGGCAAAACCGGGTGCATGACCAGCCAGCGCAAGCGGCGCGGACCACTGCGTCATCTGCACGGGGAAGGAGATGATGAGCACGGCAAAGCCGATCATCGCCGGGTTGAAAATGTTCTGCCCCAGTCCGCCATACAGATGCTTGGCGACGCCGATTGCAAACACCATGCCGACCAGCGTCAGCCACCAAGGCGCCAGAGGCGGGATGGAAAGCGCCAGCAGCCAGGCGGTGACAACGGCGCTGCCATCCAGCAGAAACGGCTTGACCGGGTAGCCGCGCAAACGCAGGGCGATTGCCTCGATGCCCAATGCGACCAAAGAAGCCCAGACCAGATTGATGACGATGCCCCAGCCGAATTGCCAGACATAGGCGAGGACGCCGGGCAGCAGGCAGGCCAGCACCAGGGTCATCACGCGAGTGACGCTGGTGTTGGAGGGCAGGGTGTGGGTCGAGGCCGTCATAAATGTTTTTCTGGTTCTATGGTCTTCTTCGCCATTTCGCGTATTTTGGCGCGGCGCGCTTCGATCTCGGCGATTTCGGCCTGTTGTTCGGGCGTGAGGTTGTCGGTGTTCTTTGGTGCGACCGCCGCCTTCCTGGCCTGAGCTCGGGCCAGCGCTTCTTCAATCAGTTTTTTCTTCGCGTCCTGCTCGTCAGGCGCGAGCGTGGGGGCTTCGGATTTTTTGGTTTGCGCCTTGGCGGCCAGGCGTTCGGCCTTTTCCTTCTTCTCGCGTTCCTGCCGGAACAGGCGAAATTCGTGACGCTCGCGGGCGATGTCGGCGGCGTGCTTTTCCTTTTCACGTGCCCAGATCTCGCTCTTGGCGAAGCGGTAGTAATCGACCAGCGGGATGTGGCTGGGGCAAACATAGCTGCAGCAGCCGCATTCGATGCAATCGAACAGGTTGTATTCCTGCGCCTTGCCGAAATTTTTCGCGCGCGCGAACCAGTACAGTTCCTGCGGTTGCAGACTGGCGGGACAGGCAAAGGCACATTGCGTGCAGCGGATACAAGGCAGTTCGCGCGGTTTTGGCGGGAACAGCTCGACGGATTTTGCCAGCACGCAATTGGTTGCCTTGACGACGGGTGTATCGGGATGGACGTCAAAGCCCATCATCGGCCCGCCCATGATAATGCCCGTCGTGCCTTCGCGGTCGCCAGCATGCGTGACGAGCTCGCCCAGCGGCGTACCGATCAGTGTCTCGTAATTTTGCGCGCCCAGCACGTGGCCGGTGACGGTGACGATGCGCGAGATCAGCGGTTCGCCGTGAAGGATGGCACGTGCCAGCGCGTAGGCTGTGCCAATGTTGAACACCTGCACGCCGATATCGGTGGAAAGCTTGCCCGATGGCGTTTCCAGTCCGGTGAGCGTCTGCGTAATCTGCTTGCCGCCGCCGCCCGGATAACGCGTAGGCATGGCCACAATTTCGATGGCCATGCCGAGTTTTTCCGATGCAGCCTGCATGGCGGCGATGGCTTCGGGCTTGTTGTCCTCGATGCCGGCGATGACGGTCTGCGCCTGCAGAAGATGCTGCATGATGCGCGCGCCCTGAAGAATTTCCTCCGCGCGCTCGCGCATCAGGCGGTCGTCGCAGGTGATCCAGGGTTCGCATTCGCCACCGTTGAGGATCAGGGTGTGAATGGGCTGGTTTCTGGAATCGAGCTTGATCGAGCTCGGGAACACCGCGCCGCCGAGACCGGCAATGCCCAGGTCGCGCACATAGCCGCGAACGGCGGCGGGGTCCATGTACTGCCAGTCGAGCGGCTGGAGATCCGTCCATTGATCCTGACCGTCGGTTTCGATGGTGATGCACAGATCGGACAGCCCGGAAGGATGAGGCACCGGGTGCAGCCCGATTTCAGTCACCACGCCGGAAGACGACGCGTGGACTGCGGCGGAGACGTAACCATCCGCCTGCCCGATCATCTGGCCTTTCAATACTTTTTCGCCGATCGTGACGATGGGCTTGGCGGGCTGACCGATATGCTGGCGCAGGGGAATGATCAGTCTATTGGGAATGAAGGGCGCGTGAATCGGCCGCGCGGAAGATTCGGCCTTGTGCTCTTCGGGATGGATGCCGCCGGGAAATCGGAAAAGCTGTCGCATCGATCAGGCAGCCTGTTTCAGTTTGAAAACAGGATATTTCCACTTCCAGTGCGGCAGATCTTCCTTCAACACCACCATGGAAATGCAATCGACCGGACAGGGTGCCACGCACAGTTCACAGCCGGTGCATTCGGACGCGATGATGGTGTGCATCTGCTTGGCTGCACCGAGTATGGCGTCGACCGGGCAGGCCTGGATGCACAGCGTGCAGCCGATGCAGGTCTTTTCATCGATGAAGGCGACGGACTTGGGCTTGGGTTCGGCATCCAGCGGCTTGATTTCCACGCCGAGCAGTTCGGCCAATTTCTTGACGCCTTCCTCCCCGCCGGGCGGACACTTGTTGATGTCGGCCTCGCCCTTGGCGATGGCCGTGGCGTAGGGCTTGCAGCCGGGAAAGCCGCACTGTCCGCATTGTGTTTGCGGCAGGATGGCATCGATTTTTTCCACCAGCGGATCGCCTTCGACCTTGTAGCGCAGCGCGGCGTAACCCAGCACCGCGCCCACCACGATGGCAATGCCCGCCATGACGAGAATGGCGGATAGCATCAGATTTTCACGAGTCCGGAAAAGCCCATGAATGCCAGACTCATCAGGCCGGCGGTGATCATGGCGATGCTGGTGCCCTGAAATATTTTTGGCACGTCGGCCGCTTCCATGCGCTCGCGGATGCCGGCGAACAGTACCAGTACCAGTGTGAAGCCAATCGCGCCGCCCGCGCCGAAAATCAGCGACTCGGCAAAGTTGTGCTGCGCCTGCGCATTCAGCAGCGGAATGCCGAGCACGGCGCAGTTGGTGGTAATGAGCGGAAGATAGATGCCCAGCACCTGGTACAGCACCGGGCTGGTCTTGTGGATGAACATTTCGGTGAACTGCACAATGCCCGCGATGACGACCACGAAAGACAGCGTACGCAGATAAAACAGGTCCGTTCCCAACAGGTATTCATTGATGAGGTAGGACGCGCCCGAGGCCAGGGTCAGCACGAAGGTGGTGGCCAGGCCCATGGAGACCGAAGTTTCCAGTTTTTTCGAGACGCCCATGAAAGGACACAGTCCAAGAATCTTGGACATGACGATGTTGTTGACGAACACCGTGGCGATGAGCAGCAGGAAGTAGTGTTCCAAACCTTATATTTGAAATGCCGGAATCCCTGAATTATCAGGCTTTGACGCGGGATATTCAACCGGATTGGGGATGGGGTTTCAGGGGAGAATTGGATTCATTGCTGTTTGTGAAGCGAGTTGGCCGGGGGTTGCCCGGCGGCAAGTTACTTTTCTTGCTCCGCCAAGAAAAGTAACCCAAAGAAGGGGCGCTGCGAGCAGGGAGCAGGGTTCCCGCTTGCGGGATGCGACCGACCGCGAGTCTGTGCCCGACGCCGGTACGCAGTGCCAATCTCCGCCTACGGGGTCGCACCTTGCTTCGCAAGGCACTGCTCCGCCCTCCGGCGTCGCCCCGCTGTGCTGCTCCCTCGGAATAAACCTCGGTCGAGGACTTGAATTGGGCGGCTGCGGAACTCGCGCTTCGCGCTCAGACAGTCCTCGCCGAAAGCCCCCAATTCAAGTCCCCGACCGAGGCAGCCCAGAGGGGGAGTTAAAACCCAAATCCCCCGGCGCTTCGCGCCACCCCCTTTATCAAGGGGGTAA
>CAYOJA010000080.1:0-5981 GCA_964404175.1 uncultured Thiobacillus sp.
CAGCCTATAGAAGTCAAGAATGCCAAGGGGGTGACACTGGTCACCAACGCCGGCTCCAACGGCAAGTTCCTCGGCGTGATGGACTTTGATGTCAAGGGCGGCAAGGTCGCTGGCTGGAAATACAAACTGCTGCCGGTCTTCTCCAACCTGCTGCCCGAAGACGCCAGGATGGCTGGGCTGATCAAGAAGATACGCGATCCGTACAGTGACAAGCTCAACGAAAAGCTGGCCGTGACGGAAGATTTTCTATACCGCCGCGGCAACTTCAACGGCACCTTCGACCAGGTCATTCTCGACGCGCTGATGAAGGTCAAGGGCGCCGATGCAGCCTTCTCACCCGGTTTCCGCTGGGGCACCACGCTGCTGCCGGGCGACGTCATCACCATGGACCGGCTGATGGATCAGGTGGCGATCACCTACCCCGCCACCACGCTAACCAACATGACCGGCGAAACCATCAAGACGATCATGGAAGACGTGTGCGACAACCTGTTCAACGCCGACCCCTATTACCAGCAGGGTGGCGACATGGTGCGCGTGGGCGGCATCCAATACACCGTCAACCCCAACAAGAAAATCGGCGAGCGCATCAGCAACATGATGCTGAACGGCAAGCTTGTCGACCCCAACAAGGTATACAAGGTCGCGGGCTGGGCGCCCGTGGGTGAAGGCGTGAGCGGTGCGCCGATCTGGGACGTGGTGGCTGAATACCTGCGTGACATGAAAGTCATCAAGCCCGTCAAGCTCAACCTGCCCAAGGTCGTCGGCATCGGCAACAGCAACCCGGGCATGGTTTGATACGCGCCTGCCAACCCACCGAAAAAAACGGGGCCGTCAGGCCCCGTTTTCATTACTCAGTCCGATGCAGGATTCAACCTCGGGTGGGTTTCGTCGCACGCTAGCCACACCAGAGCGCCGGAAACAAACATGGCTCCGGCAGTAAACCAGAACCCGGCCTCGATGCCGCCGAACAGCGCGGCTACCGCCCCCAGAAACAACGCGCCGATGCCATAGCCCAGATCGCGCCAAAAGCGATAAATACCGATTGCCGAACCGCGCCAGTTGGGATGAGCGATGTCGGACACGGCGGCGGACAAGGTGGGATACAGCAGCGCCATGCCGAAACCCATTACCGCAGCCGCAAACGACCACCACAATTCACCCTCGCCCAGCACCACCAGGGCGACGCCCGCGCCGCACAGCCACATGCCCCAGACGATGGGTTTCTTGCGCCCGATGTGATCGGACAAATGGCCGGTGAGAAATTGCGACATGCCCCAGACAAAACCGTATACGCCGACCACCCAGCCGATGCCGGCCAGGCTCAGGCCATGTTGATACAGATAAACCGGGAAGAACACCCAAACCAGTGCATCGACGAATTTCTCTACCAGGCCTGCCTGACTGATCGATGCCATGCGCCGATCGCGCCAGGACATCAGCGTGAACACTTCCCAGGTGCCTGGCTTGTCCGAAATGTTTTGCGGATAACGCGGACGCGGTCCGGTCATCAAACCCGCCGCGTGTTTTTTGCCTTCGGCATGCGCCCACGGCAGCGTGTCCTTCACCCACAGCAGGGTCAACAAACCGGCCGCGCCAATGACCGCCACGCCAAACAGCATGAGTCCCTCGCGCGGCCCATATGCCGTGGCAAGATACCCGGTGATAATGCCCGCCACCGCCACGCCGAAATAACCGGAAAACTCATTCAAGCCGATGGTGAGCCCGCGTTGTTCCGATGTCGTGAGATCAAGTTTGGAAGTCTGCGTCATTGACCAGGTGAGCCCCTGGTTGATGCCCAGCAAAACAGTCGCCGCCACAATCCAGTTCCATGAAGGCGCGTACAGAATCATGAACGGCATGGGCACCGCCGCCAGCCAGCCAAGAAACAGTACTTTCTTGCGACCCATGCGTTCAGACATGCGCCCCGCCACAAAATTGAGCGTGCCCTTGACGAAGCCGAAGGCCGTGACGAATGCCATCAACATCATGAACGAACCCTTGGCCACGCCAAATTCGCTTTCCGCGAGTGCCGGCACCACGGTACGAAACATGCCTATGGTCAGGCCGACGAAAAACACCTGCACCAGCTGATGCGAAAACTGGGCGAAGTTGTTGCGGATACCATAGCGGTACTCCGCAGCTTCGTGGCTGAGTACGTGGCTCATGCAGCCTCTCCGGTGGCTACGCCGCGCCGAGATTGGCTTTGACCATCCGGTCCATTTCCGCCGGGCGCGGCGGAATTTCCCGGGTCAGCGCTTCGACGAATGCACTGCGATCCAGCGACAGCATGGGGTTCCAGCGCTTCTCAAAGCCTACCGTTGAAGCGGGCTTGCCAGAGATGCCCGCGCCGCACACGCTACCCGCGACATGGCCCGCGTAGATTTCCACCTCGGGCGGCAGATTCAGCAGCCTTGCATGAATACTTTCGTGCAGCACGGCGGCCATCTCGGTTTCCTTGCCGGCCAGATCCGGACGCCCGGCGGCGCCGACAAACAGCGTATCGCCGGTCAGCACAAACCATGGCGCCTCCGTTCGGCGCTTGTCGGTTACAAGCAGACAAATCGAATCCGGCGTATGGCCAGGCGTATGCAGCACATCGATATAAACGTTGCCCACGTCGATTCGCTGGCCATCTTTTAATGGTTCGAATTCAAACCTCACCCGCCCGGCGTTGGCCTCGTGCAAACAGTATTTCGCGCCGGTTTTTTCCGCCAGCGCGCGGCCGCCGGAATAGTGGTCGGCATGCACATGCGTGTCGATCACATGCGTGATCTTCACATCCTGCTTTGCCGCTTCGTCGATAAACCACTGTTCGTCGCCCAGTACCGGGTCGACCGCCACGGCGACATGACAGGAGCCGCAGCCAAACAGATAGGATAGCGTGGCTTCACGGGTGGCAAGTTGTCGAAAGAACATGATGTGTCTCCTTGTTTAATTTCTTACATGATTTCCACGGGCAATCCATGGGCGCGCCACTCGGCCACACCGTCCTCAAGGCGAATGGCCTGGAAGCCCTGCTTGCTCAGCAGTTCCACGGCTTCCACCGCCATCAGGCAGAAGGGGCCACGGCAGTACGCAACCACTGGCTTGTCTTGCGGCAATTCCTTCAGGCGTTTTTTCAGTTCATCCAGCGGCATGGACTGGGCGTAGGGCAAGTGGCCTGCCGCGTATTCGGCCTCCGGCCGCACATCCAGCACCATCACCTCGCCCTCCTTCGCGCGCGTCAGCAATTCCTCGCGGCTCATGGGCGTCAGTTCATGGGCATGCTCGGACAGTCTGGCCAGTGATGACCGCAACTCCAGCAGGCGGTCTTCGGCCAATGAGCGGATGGCCACCCAGAAATCCGCCACTGCCTCGCTGGTCAGGCTGTAGTAGACGTTCTTGCCCTCCTTGCGCGCCTGCACCATGTGCGCAAGACGCAACTCCTTGAGATGCGCGCTGGCCAGCTTGACCGAAATTTCTGCCTCGGCGGCGAGGCGTTCCACGGGCTTTTCGCCCTGGCACAACAGTTCAATGAGCTCCAGCCGCTTGGGGCTGCACACGGCCTTGCCGATGCGGGCCACCTGGCCGTAGAGCAAATCTTTTACTTGCCTTCCTGAATTTTTCATCCCATACTCCAACGAACGTTTGAATGTTAGACAAAGCTTCGGGCTTCGTCAAGTTTTTTCTCAAGGAGGGTGCCATGACCCTATCCGCCATTTTCGCCGGTCTGGCCACCGGCATGGTGCTGGGGCTGTTCGGTTCGGGCGGCTCCATTATCGCGCTGCCGGCGCTGATGTACCTGCTGCACGTGGAACCCAAGTCAGCCATTGCCATGAGCCTGGGCGTGGTGGCGGTGACCGCCACCATCACTGCCCTGCACAACTGGCGCCGCGGCCTGGTCGACACCAAGGTCGCCCTGGTGTTCGGGCTGTTCGGCGTGGCCGGCACTTTCGCCGGCGCGCGCCTCGGCCTGGTGACGCCGGTGGCGATCCAGCTCGGTCTGTTCGCCCTGGTGATGTACGCAGCCGCCTGGCGCATGCTGAAGCCGGCAAGACTGACAGCGGTCCCGGTGGATGGTGTAGTAAATGCCGGCGGCGGCACAGCCGCGATTGGCGGCTGCCAGCATTTTTTCTCCCCCTGCATGGGGCACATTGCGCTGCATGGCATTGGTGTCGGCGTGCTGACCGGGCTGGTAGGCGTGGGTGGCGGCTTCCTCATCGTGCCCGCGCTTGTGCTGCTTTCCGGCATTCCCATGAAGACGGCCGTGGGCACTTCGCTGGCCATTGTCGCAGCGAAATCCTTTGCGGGATTTGCCGGCTATATGGGCGGAGTGCCCATCAACTACGCGCTAATGGGAAGCTTCACTGTCGTGACGGTGATCGGCAGTTTTGTTGGCGCCCATTTCGCCACGCGGATTTCCCAGACTACCCTGAAAAAAGCGTTCGCCTGGTTTCTGGTGCTAGTGGCGACTTACATCCTTTTCAAAAGCGTGATTGGAGGTTGACATGACATTGAAGGTGAAGGTCATTTCCCAACAGCCGGCCGGCGGCCGCTGCAATCTGTATGCAGCATACGCCGACGCCCTGGCGCACCATTTCCGGATCAGCGTGGAGATTGAGTACAGTGCAATGCGAGATGCCCATGGCAATGGATTTCCCAGCCTGTGGCTGAACGGCGTCGCCATACTGCCAGAGGATGGCGCCATCATCATGCCCTCGGACATCCTCGCAACACTCTCGGCACAAGGCGTACCCTCTGAAGCCATGATGGGTTTGGGCGAGACACTGGAGACCCCGCTGGAACGCATTCTGGGAAATACAGCGTGAAAGGAGGCTAGTCATGGAAACAGCAAGAAAGAACGTTTCGATCATGTGTTTTCACGATGAGCTGTGTCAGGTGTTCAACGCCATGATGACGGCGCTGTCGCTACTGAGGGAAGGCGCGAACGTGACGGTATATTTCGGCTCGCGCGGCGTCAACGCGATCCACAAGGACAAGGTGGGCGCGCTCACCTGCCTGCCCGACATGCCTGAAGTCGGCGCGGCGGTGATGAAGCGCATGGACGAACTGGACCTGCCGCTGGTGGAAGACCTGTTTTTCATGTTCACCCGCGAGGGCGGCAAGGTGCTGGCCTGCCCGCTCAACGTGCCGCTGTTCGGCATGAGCGAGCGCGACCTGATCGACGGCGCGAAGCTCGCCGATCCCGCCCGCTATTACAAGGAAACGGTCATCCCGGCGGACATGAACCTGACGTTTTAAGTACAAGTCATGTCCATCATCTACCTCGACTACAACGCCACCACGCCCGTCGACCCGCGCGTGGTCGAGGCCATGCTGCCCTGGCTGAGGGAAGGTTTCGGTAATCCTTCCTCCGATCATGTTTACGGCCGTGCGGCGAAGGTGGCGGTGGACGAGGCGCGCGAACAAGTGGCGGCGCTGATCGGCGCGCAAGCGCGGGAAATCGTCTTCACGGGCTGCGCCACCGAAGCCAACAACCTCGCCCTGCAGGGCGTTACCCATGCGATCGGCTCCGGCAAACGCCGCACCCTGCTGCATTCGGCCATCGAACATCCCTCGGTAGCCCAGCCCATGCGGCAATTGGCGAAGACGGGATGGACGGTGGCGGAAATCCCGGTGGGTGCAACCGCGAGCATCGATGCCGATGCACTGCAAATCGATGGCGACGTTGCGCTGGTTTCGGTGATGCTGGCCAACAACGAGGTCGGCACGATCCAGCCCATCCGCGCCATCGCCGACGCGGCCCATGACGCCGGGGCCTTGATGCACGTGGACGCGGCACAGGCCGTGGGCAAGATCGAAGTGAATGTGGACGACCTGAACTGCGACCTGCTCACCCTCGCCGGGCACAAGTTTTACGCGCCCAAGGGCGTGGGCGCGCTCTACGTGCGCACCGGCACGCCGATCGAACCCATCCAGTACGGCGCCGGGCACGAGCGGGGGCTGCGCCCCGGCACCGAGAACGTGCCGCACATCGT
>CAYOJA010000081.1:0-5850 GCA_964404175.1 uncultured Thiobacillus sp.
GGACACAGATTGTAGGGTTCCAGGCCGGAAAGCCGCAGGCAGGGTGTGATATCCGGACGCTTGCGCGGCGGAAGGCCGGCCACGGCCTTTGCCATCGCCTCGATATGCGCAGGCGTGGTGCCGCAGCAGCCACCGAGTATATTGAGGAATCCCGACTGTCCCCATTCGCGTACGGCGTCGGCCATCTGTTGCGGCGTTTCATCGTAACCGCCGAAGGCATTTGGCAGGCCGGCATTGGGGTGAGTGGACACGTAGCAACTGGCCACTCGCGACATTTCGGCGACGAAGGCACGCATCTGCTTGGGGCCCAGTGCACAGTTGAGACCGATGGAAAACGGCTTCACATGCCGTACCGAGTTCCAGAACGCTTCGGTGGTCTGGCCGGAAAGCGTGCGGCCCGAAGCATCGGTGATGGTGCCGGAGATCATGGTGGGCAGGCGGCGCTCCGGGTGCGCATCGTAATACTGCTCGATGGCAAACAGCGCGGCCTTTGCATTCAGCGTGTCGAAAATGGTTTCCACCATCAGCATGTCGACGCCGCCCTCGATCAGTGCATCGATCTGTTCGGTGTAAGCCTTTACCAGTTCGTCAAACGTGATGTTGCGCGCGCCCGGATCATTCACGCTGGGCGAGATGCTGGCGGTTTTCGACGTCGGGCCGAGAATGCCGGCAACAAATCTCGGTTTGTCTGGCGTACTGAATTTTTCAGCAGCTTCGCGTGCGATTTTGACGGATGCCAGGTTGATTTCCCGGGTCAGATCGCCCATGTGGTAGTCATGCAGCGAAATCCGCTGGGCGTTGAAGGTGTTGGTTTCCAGGATGTCCGCGCCGGCCGCGAGATACTTTTCCTGGATTTCACGGATGACATCTGGCCGGGTCAGGCTCAGCAGGTCGTTGTTGCCCTTGATGTCGTGCGGCCAGTCGGCAAAGCGTTCGCCACGGTAATCCTCATCTTGCAGGCGATAACCCTGAATCATGGTGCCCATGGCACCGTCCAGAATCAGGATGCGGCGGGCAATGTGTTCATGCAACAAGGCAGTTCGGGACATGATGTGGGTAAAGCCGGGAAAAGGAGCCTATTATAAGGTCTTGAATCATCTCCCCCGATGCCATGAAACATCTAGCCCCCAACGAAGCTTACGAATTCCTGCAGGCCAACCCCAACGCCGTGCTGATCGATGTGCGGTCGGAAATGGAATATCTGTTTGTCGGCCATCCCAAGGATGCGTTGCTGATTCCCTGGCAGGATGGTGAATATTTCGACATCAATCCGGATTTTCTGGGCCATGTGCGCAAGGCGTCCAGCGTCAATCGTCCGGTCGTATTGATCTGCCGTTCCGGCAATCGTTCGAAAATCGCCGGCGAGTTCCTGGAAAAAAACGGCATGCCGGAGGTTTACAACGTGCTGCATGGCTTCGAGGGCGATCTCGACAGCCAGCGCCGGCGCAGCATGGTCAACGGCTGGCGTTTTGATGGCCTGCCCTGGGAACAGACCTAGTCAGACAATTTAATCAGGTACGATAATTGCAAACCCTTTGGCATGTCCGCGAAGGGCGTTTTTATTTTCAGATGGAACTCCATGCTTAAACATTTACTCCTGGTTTCAACTCTGGTGCTTGCGCCGGCATTGTCCGTTCAGGCCGCGGATCGAGCCGAACTGGCCTCGCGGTATTACGAAGACGCGCTGGTGCGCTATCAACGCAAGGACGATGCTGGCGCGATCATTCAGCTGAAAAACGCGCTTCAGCAGGACGCCAGAATGTTGCCCGCGCTGGTTCTGCTGGGGCAGGCGCACCTTCGCAAGGGCGAACCGGCGGCCGCGGAGCGTGTCTTCCTGGATGCTGAAAAGCTCGGCGTGGATCGCAGCCAGATCGTGATCTATTACGTCCAGTCCTATTTTGACCAAGGCAAATACAAACTACTGCTTGAGAAATTTGGCGCGGACGGGCTCGCGCCTGCCGCCCGGCTGGAAGTGCTGCTATACCGTTCGCGGGCGCAACTTGAACTGAGCCAGCTCGATGCCGCCATGACCAGCGCCAAACTGGCCCAGCAAGTCAGCGGGGGCGCGGCGCGGTCGCTTGCCTTGCAGGCAAAAATTCACTTGAATGCAGGGCGCCTGGAGGATGCGAGAAATGCCGCTGGTCAAGCAATTCAAATTTCCGCCAATGATCCCGATGCGCTGAACATGCAGGCGTCCATTGAACATTCGACCGGCGATCTCAACGGTGCGTTGCGCGATTACGGACGGGCATTGGCCGCCAAGGCGGACTATCAGGAGGCTCGGGTTGCCCGCGCTGGCCTGCTGATGGACTTAAGGCGCGACAAGGAAGCCTGGACAGATCTTGAATATCTGAAGAAAAATTTCCCTTACGATGCCCGCGCAGCCTATCTGCGCTCGGTGTATTTCAGCCGAAATGGCGACGAGGCACGGGCAAGGGAGTCGCTTTCCGAAGTGGCAAACATTCTCGACACGGTTTCGCCGGAATTTCTGGCAAGCCAGCCGCAACTTCAAATGCTGGGCGGCCTTGCGCATTACGGACTGAACCAGTTCGAACGAGCCAAGACTTTTCTCGGCAATTACCTGAAACTGAGGCCGCGCGAGGCCGGGGCTAGAAAGTTGCTGGGCGCCATTTATCTTTCCGAGAGGCAGTTCAATCAGGCCATCGCCATGCTGGAACCGGCCTTGCGTGCTTTTCCGGATGACGCGCGTGTCATGTCGATGCTGGGTGCGGCTTACATGGGCAAGGGCAATCACGCCAAGGCCACTCAATATCTGGAGCAGGCTGCCAGCGCGCACGACAGCCCCGACATCCAGGCCGGCCTGGGCATGAGCTTGCTGGGTGCGGGAAAAAACGAAGCCGGATTCAATGCGCTCTTGCGCGCCTACAAGCAGGATCCGGTTCGCTCGCAGGCGGGCCCTGCGCTGGCCATGCAGTATCTCAAGCGGGGCGATGCCAGGCAGGCCATCGTGATCGTGCAGGAGATGCTCAAGCGCAATCCAGGCAGCCTGGCCGCGCATAATTTGTTGGGGGTGGCCAAACTGGCCAACGGCGACCGGGCTGGCGCGCGCGCAGCCTACCAGGCAGCATTGGACAAAGACAAAAAATTTCATGCTGCCCGGCTCAATCTGGGCAGGCTGGACGAGGCTGAGGGCAAGGCCGATTCCGCCAGACAGCGGTATCTGGAAATTCTCAAGGACCAGCCGGGCCATGTGCAGGCCATGATGGAACTGGCCGGCCTGGAAGAGCGGGCTGGCCGGAACAATGAAGCCATTCGCTGGCTGGACAAGGCGCGAGCAGCGGCTGGGCACAACATACAGCCCATGCTGGCCCTGAGCGAACTGTATCTGAAACAGAACAATGTGCAAAAAGCACTGGAGGCGGCCAAGGATGCCCAGGCCGCCGCGCCCAGTTCGCTGGTCGCGTTGATGGCGTTGGCGAAGGCTCAACTGGCAACGGGCAATGCCGGGTCCGCCAAATCCATCCTGAGGAGCATGAGCCAGCAGGCCGCGTTTGACGCGCCCTGGCTGACAAGAATCGCCGCCCTGCAGATGCAGGGCGGCGATCACGAGTCCGCTGGCTACAGCCTGAACAAGGCCTTGCTTAACAGCCCTGGTTATGTGCCTGCGCTCAATCTGCAAATCCAGCTGGATTTGCGCAAAGGCGATGTCGCCAGCGCGGAAAGCCGCGTCAACGAATTGCTGGCAAAAGGAGGCGGCAATACCGAGGCCCAACTCATGCTTGGCGATTTGCGCATGTCGCAAAACCGGTATGCCGATGCCGTAACAGCATATCGCGCCGCGCATGCCCGGATGAACAGCGGCAGGACATTGATGCCGCTGTATGACGCCCTGATGAAGTCTGGAGATATGCGCGGGGCATCCAAGCTCATGTCCGACTGGAGTCGCGCGCATCCTCGTGATGGGCTCTCGCGCCATGCGCTTGGAGAGGCCTACATGGCCATGCAGGACTGGCCGCGCGCCAGACAGGTCTACGAAGGCCTGATTACGCTGGATGCGAGGGACGCACGTGCCTACAACAATCTGGCCAATGTCCTGCTGCAACAAAAAGATTCCCTGGCGCTGAAATACGCCGAGCAGGCGCGTGCGCTGGCGCCCAATGTGCCGCAGGTCAACGATACTTTGGGCTGGGTGCTGGTCAGCCAGGGTCAGGTTGAGAAGGGATTGCGCTATCTGCGTGAGGCAGCCTTGCGCGCGCCGGATGATCCGGTTATCAAGGACCACCTCAATCAGGCCTTGGCCAGAATGGGCAGGCGGCCTTAATGTGTTACGCAGTTCCATCGCAACAGGCGTCTGATCGCCTCGCATTGACTTTGGATCAGGACTGTATCAGGGATGTATAACCTGATAAAAATCCAGGCCAATAAGTCGGATTTTTTTACATCAGGACGGTAACTCGGGCGGGTGTGTGTAGATAACTGCATGAATTTATTGAATTCATGCAGGCCTGGCACTGACCTTGCTTATATTTGAGCCAACAAAACACCAAATAAATCTTTGGAGCCAAACCATGACAAAAATTAAATTCGGGATGACGCTTGCGGCGGCAATGCTGTTGAGTGCGACGGGGGCGAATGCGGCCACCTGGTCATATACAAGCACGGGCCCGGTTACGGATGGGGGGATCACTGGTTCGGTAACGGGCTATTACTCGTCCAGCATGACCTCGCTTATCAATACATCCCTTGTTTCCTACAGTGGTGGTTTGGGCATGACTTCGGATGGCACAACTGCCCCCAATCACGCGATTGACAACAATGGGAATATCGAAACGGTACTGTTTTCTTTCTCCGATGGCGTGGCTGGTCAGTCCAACAACGACAAGGTTAACCTGACTGCTGCGTCTTTTGGTTATGTCAGTGGCGATTCGGATTACAGTGTTTATGCCTTTACGGGCACCGGCAGCATGAGCCTTGCCGGGGTGTCTTATTCCACCCTTACCAGCAATGGCTGGACACTGGTTGGTCATTACGATGGTTCCAGTTCTGCAGGGACAAAATCCTTTTCCAACAGCATTTATTCCAGCTATTGGCTGGTTGGTGCACTCAACACCGCCAGTACTGGCAAGGACCTGAGTGACGATTACTTCAAACTGGCAAGTGTGAGCGGCACGACGTGTAAAGCCAATCCTACAGCCCCGGGTTGTACCCCGCCTCCTTGCACCCCTGGCACCCCGGGTTGTGGCGGCGGCAAGGTTCCCGAGCCCGGCACCCTGTTGCTGATGGGCGCTGGTCTGATTGGCCTGGGCCGATTCAACAAGCGCCGCGCACAAGCCTGATTTCTTCTGCAGAGCAGTCTTTCAAACCCCGCCAGATGGCGGGGTTTTTATTTGGCCACTAATTCAGACTGATGCCCAGCGCCTTGCCGATGAAGAAGGTTGCCGCCCCGGCCAGCCCCCCGATCAGCAGCATGCGCAGACCGCCATAAAATGCCTGTCGCCCGGTAAACAGGCTCAGCAGAGCGCCTACGCCGAACAGGGCTACGCCTGTCAGGGCAATGCTGGTCACCAAGGGATAGTGGTTGAGGGTAATCGCATAGGGCGCCAGAGGGATCAGCGCGCCTGCCGCAAATGCCGTGAATGAGGCCGCAGCAGCTTTCCAGGGCGAACCCAGTTCATCAGGATTCAAGCCCAGTTCTTCCCGCGCTAGGGTGTCCAGCGCGCGCTCCGGGTCTTGCAGCAGACGGTTGGCCAAGCTTTCCGCTTCGGCCTTGGGGATGCCTTTGGCGGCATAGATCAGCGCCAGTTCGGCGGCTTCTTCCTGTGGGTACTGTTCCAGTTCCTCGCGTTCAAGTCCGATCTGATATTCGAACATTTCCCGCTGGGAGCGCAC
>CAYOJA010000082.1:0-5834 GCA_964404175.1 uncultured Thiobacillus sp.
TGCTACCGTCATGTCTGTTGACTTGTCAATTTCCACACGAAACGGCATAGAGCCCAAAGGCCTCTATGGCGGCCGGGGCGCGAAGGATATCCACACCATCAAGGGCCTGAAGAAAAGCCAGAAAATCCTTGACCACATGGGCAGCACCGAACTCGCAGCCAACCTGTTCCGCGCCACCCAGACAGAAGAAAAGCTGCGCCGCGACCAGGTACGTGGCAAGCAGAAGGCCAACCAGACGCACTACGAGGTTGGCAAGAAAGTGCGACAGACCATCGATGAACTGGGGGGCACCATGCCCGAGGCGCTACCTGCACCAGAAAAAAGCATTCAGCAGATTGAGAGCGCCAAGAAGAAGCTGGAGAAGAAGAAATGACCTGGGCAACCGCACCTATCGGAACGGTGATCCGCTCCTCGCAATATGGGCTGTCGCTTCCGGCAGATCCCGACGGTCACGTGCCGATTGTTGGCATGAAGGACATTCAGGATGGTCGTGTACGTATTGATTCAAACGTATGCGTCAATCTGTCAGAAGAGGATGCGCGGGACTACCTCTTGGCAGATGGCGACATCCTTTTGAATCGGACCAACAGCCCCGATCTTGTGGGAAAAACGGGCATATACCGAGGTAACGGGAGAGCGGTTTTCGCATCCTATTTGGTGCGATTGGTTCTGGACCGCGACCGCGTTGATCCCGATTACGTAATCCAGATTCTTGCTAGCGAAAGTGGCCAGCGAAATATCAAGCAACTGGCCACACGGGCAGTTAGCCAAGCCAACCTGAATCCAACGACGTTTAAAAAGCACTTCCAGATTCCACTCCCAGAGCTAAATGAGCAAGTAAGAATTAGGGATGTACTACTTACATGGGACTCCGCCATTGAGAAAATCCAGCGACTGATTGCCTTGAGAGCCAGACAGAAAGCGTGGGTTCTAACTCAGGCAATTGCTGCCTCCGGCCAAACTACTAAATTAGGGCATTTTCTAAAGCAGGTATCTCGCCCTGTCCCGAAACCAACCGAACCTTATTGGGCGCTCGGTATTCGCAGCCATGGCAAAGGCACTTTCCAGCGTTTCGTGGAAGACCCAAGCAGTGTAGATATGGAAGAACTCTACGCGCTAAATCGTGACAACTTGATCGTAAACATCACCTTCGCGTGGGAAGGCGCAATAGCTTTCATCAAGCTGGAAGACGAACGCTGTTTGGTGTCTCATCGCTTCCCGACTTATGAAGTAAATCGCGAAATTGCCGATCCAATCTTCGTGAAGAACATCGTTAATTGCAAAGCTTTCTTTTCACAGCTTGCATTGATTTCACCAGGTGGCGCAGGCCGCAACCGAGTGCTCAACAAAAAAGATTTCCTCAAGTTGGAGGTTTCTTTACCCCCGCTCGTGGAGCAAAAGCGGCTGGCACAGATTTTAGCGACCACAGATTTTCTCATCGAGAAGGAGGCGTCGCTGCTAGTAGCACTTAAATCTCAGAAACGCGGCCTGATGCAAAAACTCCTCACCGGCCAATGGCGGGTGACCATCCCCACAGCCAAGGAGGCGTCTCATGCCTAAGAAGCTCATCCCTATGGCGATTGCCTACGACTTCGACGGCACACTCGCACCGGGAAATATGCAGGAGTATGACTTTATTCCCGCCCTCAAGCTCCCCTCAAAACATTTCTGGGACAAGGTTACTGGGCTTGCGATAAAGCATGAGGCTGACCCGATCCTTGCGTACATGTACGCCATGCTGGAAGAGGCTCGCACGGCAGGCCTGCCCGTTCGGAAAGCCGACTTCAAGAATTACGGGGTGAATATCGAACTGTTTCCGGGCGTCAAGGAATGGTTCAAGCGCATCAATGACCATGCCAAAACCAAAGGAATCCGGCTGGAGCATTTCATCATTTCCTCAGGTATCCGCGAGATGGTTGAGGGCACGCCGATCCACAGGGCGTTCAAGAAAATTTACGCGTCGAGCTTTGTGTTCGACGCAAACGGTGTCGCCTGCTGGCCCGCGCTGGCGATCAATTACACGACCAAGACCCAGTATCTATTCCGTATCAATAAGGGCAGCCTGGACGTACACGACAATTCGGTGATCAATACATTTGTGCCGAAAGAACAGCGCCCCGTTCCGTTCGAACACATGATTTTCATCGGTGACGGCGTAACCGATATCCCCTGTATGCGCCTAGTGAAAGACCAGGGTGGGCATTCCATTGCAGTCTACAACCCCGCCAGGCGCGGCCACAAAAAACATGCTGTGCAACTGATCAAGGACGGGCGAGCAACCTTGGCAGCTACCGCCGACTATCAGGCGGGAAGCCCGATAGAGCTGGCGGTAAAAGCCATCATTGACAAGGTTGAAGCATCCGCAAGGATTGCCTGAGGATTTTCATGGACAGCTTTCGCTTCAACGAGAAACACCTCTCGCAAATCCCTGCCCTGCAACTGCTGTCCAATCTAGGCTACCGCTACCTGACCCCGGAACAGGCCTTGGCGATGCGTGGCGGGCGTCTTTCCAACGTGCTGCTGGAGGAGGTGTTACGCGACAGTCTCAAGCGCATCAACCGCATCCAGCACAAGGGCGAGAACTATCTGTTCAGCGAGGAAAACCTTCAGACTGCCATCCAGCGGCTGAAGAATGTGAAGTACGACGGCCTGCTGAAAACCAATGAATCGGTCTATGACCTGCTGACCCTGGGCGTGGCGCTGGAGCAGTCGGTGGAAGGCGATGTGCGGAGTTTCACACTCAACTACATCGACTGGAAGAATCCGGAGAACAACGTCTATCACGTCACCGCTGAGTTTGCGGTGGAACGCACCCGCAGCCACGAGACGGCACGGCCGGATGTCGTGCTGTTGGTAAACGGCATCCCCTTCGCAGTGATCGAGTGCAAATCGCCCAATACCGAGGTGGCGCAGGCGGTGTCGCAGATGATCCGCAACCAGCGCGACGAATACATCCCAGCTTTATTTACCTACGCCCAGTTGGTGATCGGCAGCAACAAGAACCACTGTAAGTATGCCACCGTGGGTACGGCGGCCAAGTATTGGGCGGTGTGGCGCGAGGAGCGCGAAGAGAAGGACGAGGACGGCGCAGCTTTGCGCGCGGTGCTGGATCAACCCCTACCGCAGGAGGCGAAGGCCGGACTGTATGAATTGCTGGCCGAAGGTTTCGGCGTGCGCGAACCCGATGGCGAGTATCTGGTGCGCCGGGCGCTGACCGAACAGGACCGCACGATTTATGCCCTGTGTCGGCCCGAGCGTCTGCTGCGCATGGCACTACAGTTCACGGTATTCGATGGCGGGCGGCGCAAGATCGCCCGCTATCAGCAGTTCTTCGCGGTCGAGCGCATTCTTGGGCGGGTGAAACAGCGCGACGATGCGGGACGGCGAGCCGGCGGTATTGTCTGGCACACCCAGGGCTCGGGCAAGTCGCTGACGATGGTGATGCTGGCCAAGGCGCTGGTGCTCGATCTCGATATCCGCACGCCGCGCATTGTGCTGGTCACCGACCGGGTCGATCTCGACAAGCAGCTCGGCAACACGTTCGCGGCCTGCGGTCTGACACCGGATCGGGCTGAATCGGGGCGGCATCTGGTGGAGTTGGTGGCCGAGAACAAGGCGCATATCGTCACCTCGCTGATCCACAAATTCGACAAGGCGCTGTCCACACGCAAGTTCCAGGACGAATCCACGGAAATCTTTGTGCTGGTAGATGAAACCCAGCGCACGCAACTGGGCATGTTCTCAGCACGGATGCGGCAGATGTTCCCGAACGCCTGCTACATCGGCTTCACTGGCACGCCGTTACTGAAGCGTGAGAAAAGCGACGTGATGCGCTTCGGCGGCATCATCCATACCTACGCGATCAACCAGGCGGTGTCGGACGGCGCCATCGTGCCCTTGCTCTATGAGGGACGGCTGGTGGAGATCGAGCAGAACAAGGCGGCGATTGATGTCTGGTTCGAGCGCCACACCGAGGGGCTGACGTCGGCGCAGAAGGCCGACCTCAAGAAAAAATACGCGCGGGCAGAGATGCTCAACAAGGCCGACCAGGTTATCTATATGCGGGCCTTCGACATCAGCGCGCATTTTCAGCAAAACTGGCAGGGCACAGGTTTCAAGGCACAGCTGGTAGCACCCTCCAAGGTGGCGGCGCTGAAGTACAAGGCTTTTCTGGATGATATCGGCGAAGTGAGCAGCGAAGTCATCATTTCTGCCCCCGACGAGCGGGAAGGTTTTGACGACGTGGACGACGACGAATCCACCGATGAAGTCGTCGCCTTCTGGCAGCGCATGATGAAGCGCTATGGCGATGCCGAGGCTTACGAGACGCAGATCATCAACACTTTCAAGCACGGCAGCGACCCGGAGATTCTCATTGTGGTCAGCAAGCTGCTGACCGGCTTCGACGCGCCGCGCAACACGGTTTTGTACCTTACGCGCAAGCTGAAAGAACACACCCTGCTGCAGGCCATTGCCCGCGTCAATCGTCTCTACGACGATGACGAGGGGGCCAAGCCCAAGGAGTTCGGCTACATCATCGACTACGCCGGCATTCTGGGTGAACTTGATCAGGCGCTAACCACCTACAGCGCGTTGGAGGGATTCGAGGAGGGCGATCTCGCCGGGGCCCTGGTCAGCATCAACGACGAGGTGCGGCAGTTGCCACAGCGCCACGCCGAGTTGTGGGATGTGTTCAAGACCGTGGCCAACCGTCAGGATGAGGAGGCCTTCGAGCAACTGCTGGCCGACGAAAAAATCCGCGAAAATTTTTATGAGCGGCTCTCAGCCTACGCCAAGACGCTGGCCATCGCCATGTCTTCCGAGGAATTCATCACCACAACCCCGGAGAATCGTTTCAAGGCTTACAAGTCAGACCTCAAGCACTTCACCAATCTGAAGGCGGCGGTGAAGTTGCGCTATGCCGAATCCATCGACTACCGAGACTACGAACCGAAGATTCAAAAGCTGCTCGACACCCACATCTCGGCCAACGAGGTGCTGCGGCTCAATGAACCGGTCAATATTTTCGATAGCGTGGCCTTCCAGCAAGTCGTGGAAGAGCAAGGCCATGGCAAGCCGACCGCTGCCAAGGCGGACATGATTGCCCATGCCACCAAGCGCGCCATCACCGAGCACCTGGACGAAGACCCTGCCTTCTTCGAGAAATTCTCCAAGCTGATTCAGCAGGCTATCGACGATTACCGAGCCGGGCGAATTTCCGATCTGGAGTATTTAACGCGGGCCAGCGAGATCAAGGATGCGGTGGTCAATCGCAAGACCGATGACGTGCCGACTGTACTGCACGGCAACGATCATGCTATTGCCTGTTTCGGTGTCCTGGAACCGTATTTCGGTCGGCATGTTGCGGATGCAGCGCAGGCAAAGGCGGTGGCGGCAGAGGCTGCCGTCAGCATCTGGGGCATCGTCGAGCGAAACCGTGTCGTTGGATTCTGGGATAACCTGGATGCGCAACGCCGGACAATGAACGAGATGGACGATTTTCTCTATGACCAAATCCGGGGTGAGCGGGACATTCCCCTGACCACCGAGGAAATGGACGAGATCATCAACCGCTCAATGCAATTGGCCAGACACCGGATGCCGACGTGAAGACGATGTGGCAAGAGATCGTCTTCGGCACCGAAACCTTCAGTTACGAAATTCGATTTCTGCCGACGCGTCGCACGCTCGGGATCGAGGTACACCCTGACCTGTCGGTAGTCGTTCGCGCCCCGGCCGATTGCGATCTCGACACCATCCAGGCCAGAGTTGGCAAACGTGCCTCCTGGATCAGCAAGCAGCTGACCAACTTTCAACGCTACAGCCCGAGGACA
>CAYOJA010000083.1:0-5748 GCA_964404175.1 uncultured Thiobacillus sp.
CCCAAAGCTTCTGGTTGCCGTGGACATAGATGTCGAACCGGCCGGCCGCCGTGTAGCACCAGTCCAGCGCCGAGGCGCCAAAATTCCGCAACGAAGCATAGGGCGGGTCGGCAACCATGCGGGCCATCAGGTCTTTTGAAAGGCGTTTCGGCTCGATGCCGGCCATGGCGCGACGCAGTTCGGTGACCGGGGTGCGAATGGGCAAGGGTTCCCCGTCCAGAAAAGCGCCATGTCCCCGGGCGGCATAGAAACATTCGTCGGCAACGGGATCGTAGACCACGCCCAACTGCCGCTGGCCGTTTTTCAGCCAGGCTATGGAAATGGCGAAATAGGGAATGCCGGCCACGAAATTCGAGGTGCCATCAATGGGATCGATACACCACAGGCCGTCTTCACCTGCGGCCCAGGCGGCATGCTGTGCTGCCTCGGTCATCTCCTCACCCAGCACCGGACTGGCAATGATATCGGGCAGGGCGGATTCCAGAGCTTTCTGGCTGGCCTCGTCTGCCTCGGTAAACAGGCTGCCGTCATTCTTGTGGGTGTGCGCCACCCGCAGGTAGCGAGGGGTGATTTCCGCCCGGGCGACTTCGCGCACCAGCGCCAGAACCTGTCCCAGTGCCGGTTTCAGGTTCTGGCTCATGGCGATTTCCATTTAATGGAGCAGCCCATGCTGGGGATTTGTTCAAGCGGGCCTTTTTGTGTCTGCGCAATCTGCTTCATGGCTTCGAACAGATCGCGGCGCACGTCTTCGGGCGCGGTTTCCTTGCGCGATTCGTCGAAGCGTCCGCGATACTGGAGTTCGAAATTACGGTTGAAGCCAAAAAAATCCGGCGTGCAGACGGCGCCGTAAGCCTTGGCGATTTCCTGGGTTTCGTCGATGGCGTAAGGGAAGGGGAAGCCGAATTCAGCAGCGATCTTTTTCATGTTGTCGAAGGCATCCTCGGCATATTCCGCCGGATCGTTGCTCATGATGGCGATGGCGTGGATGCCATGCCTCTCCTTCAACTCCGCAAGATCCCGCACCAGTCTCGGGCGTATGGCTTTCACATACGGGCAGTGGTTGCAGATGAACATAACCAGCAGGCCATTTGGCCCCATGGCATCTGTCAGGCTCCAGTTTCGGCCATCCACGCCGGGAAGATTGAAATCCACAGCCTTCCAGCCAAACTCGCAGACGGGGGTGGTGAGAGAGACCATGCCAAAACCTTTTTAAACGCGGCAACGTGAGGAAAAGCGATAATCCGGTTTCATTTTCCGCCAATTCAATTCAAGCTTCAAACATGCCGCGTTTTTTTGTCGATTTACCGTTGAGCCCCGGCGCAAAAATTGAGTTGCCGCCGGTTCCCGCGCACCATGCCTCGCGCGTGCTGCGACTGGTCAAGGGCAGCGAGGTGGTGCTGTTCAATGGGCGGGGCGGAGAGTACCCCGCCGTGCTTGAGTGGGTGGACAAGGACATGGTCACCGCGCGCTGCCGCGAGTGGCGCGATATCGAGCGTGAATCGCCGCTCGACATCCGGCTGGCGCAGGGTATTTCCAGCGGCGAGAGGATGGATTACACCTTGCAAAAAGCGGTCGAACTGGGCGTCACCGCCATTCAGCCGCTGGCCATGCGCCGCAGCGTGGTCAAGCTTTCAACCGAGCGTGCGGAGAAACGCGTATCCCACTGGCAGGGCGTCGTCATGGCGGCGTGCGAACAAAGCGGCCGCAATCACCTGCCCATCGTGGCGACTCCGCTGGATATTCCGCAATGGCTGGCAACGGCGCCGCAGGGATTGCGGCTTTTCCTCTCGCCGGAAGCGGAGATGTCCCTGAAGGAACAGCCGCCGCCATCCGGCCCCGTCTGGCTGGTGGCGGGTCCCGAAGGCGGATTCGAGCCTGAAGAATCCGAACTGATCCGCGACTTCGGATTTCTGCCGGTTCGCCTGGGGCCGCGCATTCTGCGCACGGAGACTGCCGCGCTTGCTGTTGTTGCGGCGATGCAGATTTTATGGGGCGATTACGCCACGTAAACGGCCGAAAGGCTTTGTTTCCGCTGCGCATGGAGGTACAGTCAGGCCATGAATAACGACCTGACCTCCTTTGTCCACTGGTTCCGCGCCGCCGCGCCGTATATCAACGCGTTCCGGGGCAAGACCTTTGTCATCGCGTTTGGCGGCGAGGTGGTGTCCGAAGGGCAGTTTGTGGGACTGGCGCATGACATCAATCTATTGAGCAGCCTGGGTGTTCGGCTGGTGCTGGTTCATGGCGCCCGTCCGCAGGTGGATGTGCAGTTGAAGGAGCGCGGAGCGAAAATCCGCTACGTGAACGGATTGCGCGTGACGGATGAACTGGCATTGGCCAGCGTCAAGGAAGCGGTCGGCATTGTCCGGGTGGAAATCGAGGCGCTACTCTCGCTTGGCCAGGCCAATACGCCCATGGCGGGTTCCGATATCCGGGTCGCGGCAGGAAATTTTGTTACGGCCAAGCCCATCGGCGTGCTGGATGGCGAGGACCTGCAACATACCGGTGAGGTCAGAAAAATCCACGCCGAAGCTATCCAGAAACGGCTGGACGATGGTGAAATCGTGCTGCTGTCACCCATTGGTTATTCGCCCACGGGCGAGATTTTCAATCTCACCCTGGAAGATGTGGCCGCGCATACGGCCGCGACCCTAGCCGCCGACAAGCTGATTTTTTTGATGGAAGCGGATGGCATTACCGATGCCAGGCGGAAGATGGTTTCCACGCTGACCGTCAGCGACGCGCAAAAATTGCTGGGTAAAAAACGCAAGCCTGAGGACGATGTGGGCTATTACCTGCCTGCCGCGATCGACGCTTGCAGAAAAGGCGCGAAGCGCGCGCATCTGATTTCCCGGCACCGGGACGGCGCACTGCTTGCCGAACTGTTTACGCGCGAGGGTGTCGGCACGCTGGTGACGCCCACGCCGCTGGAAACCATCAGGCAGGCGACGATCGACGATGTGGGCGGAATCCTCAACCTGATCGAACCGCTGGAACAGCAGGGCATACTGGTTCGCCGTTCCCGCGAGCGGCTGGAAATGGAAATCGGCCAGTTTTTGGTGCTGGAATCCGATGGCATTGTCGTCGGATGCGTGGCGCTGTACCCCTTCCCTGAAGAAAAGGCAGCCGAAATGGCCTGCCTGGCGGTGCATCCGGATTACCGGCGCCGGGGGTTGGGCGACAGGTTGCTGGAAGCCGCGCAGTCATTGGCTCGGCAAAAACGCATGAAAGATCTTTTCGTGCTGACGACGCGTGCGGAGCACTGGTTTGAGGAACGCGGCTTTGTTGAAGCCGCGCCCGAGGCACTGCCCAAGCGCAAGCAGGTGCTCTACAATTACCAGCGCCGTTCCAAGGTTTTTCGAAAGTCCCCATAACAACAACGGGACGGCGTACCGGAAATTGGGCGCCTTGTGGGTGCCCATGCGCGGAGGGTGAACAACAATACCAATCACCCCTGGAGAAAATCCGTGCGCTTGATGTTTTGTTTTTTACTGGCGCTGCTGACTCTGGCCAGCGCGCCATCAGATGCGGCAACCCGGCCGATCAGGATCGGGCTGTTTCCTTTTCATTCGCCCCAGCATCTGGTTACTTACTATGATTCGTTGCGCAGGCATTTTGAAAAGGCGTTGCATCTTCCGGTTCAGCTTGAAACAGCACCGTCGGTCGAGGATTACACGTCGCGGGCGATCCGTGGCGACTATGATGTGGCCCTGATCCCGGCGCATCTTGGCCGTCTGCTTCAGGTCGATTACCAGTGGCGGCCCCTGGCGCGGTATATGCCCGACAACACGGTTTATCTGATTACGCGCAAGCAGGACGCGATCAGGGAGCCGTCAGATCTCAAGGGAAAAGTGATTGCAACGCATGACCGCAATTTGCTGATGTCGCTCGCGGCCCAGCGTTGGCTCAAGGAGCGCGGCGTTATGGAGAGCGATATTGACTGGCTGGAAACCGGCGGATTGGCCAGCAGTGTTTATTCTGTCATAACCGGCCAGGCGGTTGCCGCGGTGGCGACCTTATCCAGCCTGTCGCTGACGCGTCAGGCCGAACTTGATCAACTGGATATCCTGGTGGAAGTCGGCAATATTCCGCAACTTTACCTGATGACCAATCCGCGCATGCCAAACCATCGGAAAGCCGGATTGCGGGCGGCCTGCGACAGTTATCGCAAGGAGGGCAATCCAGTATTGGCTCGTGTTACCGAAAAAGAGCTAAAGAGTCTCGACGCCTATACCGCTGAGCTTAGAATGAGGCTGCCGGGCCAGCCGAGAACCAAGGACGCGCACCTTTACAGATAGTGCGCAATACAAAGCCATGCGACGCATTTTATTGTTGATGTTGTGTCTGTTGTTCGCGGCAATGCCGGCGCGCGCGACGGAAGCCGAGCTGAAATTCGGCATATTTCCCAATCTGTCGGCCAGGTTGCTGATCGAAACCTATCAGCCTGTCGCCGATGCCTTGTCGAGCGAGTTGAAGCGTCCAGTCACCCTGCATACCGCGCCGGATTTCAAGACGTTTTTCGAGCGGACCCAGGCGGGAGAGTATGACCTGGTGTTGACCGCGCCGCATCTGGCCTGGCTGGCGCACAAGGAGCAAGGCTATCGCCCGCTTTTTGTGTATCAGCGCAATACGGAGGGGATTCTGGTGGTCCGGGCGGACAGCAGGTATCAGACGCCGGCCGATCTGCGGGGAAAAACCATTGCCATGAGTGATCCGCTGGCGGTTACCGTGATGCGCATGGAAAGTGATTTGGCCAAAGCCGGGCTGCTGGGAGGACGCCATTACAACAAGCTGGAAGTTGGGTCGCATAACAATGCCGCGCTGCATGTTCATGAGGGGAAAAGTGATGCGGCGATAATGGGCGGACTGCCTTTTCAGCGATTGCCCGAGGCCATGCGGAAAAACCTGCGGATTATCAGGACCACCGCGGGTTTCCCCAGTCAGGTGTATCTGGTCAATTCACGGCTCAGTAGTGCCCAGGAATGGGCCATACGGGGCGCTTTACAGGACTTCATGCAATCTTCCCAGGGCAAAGCCTTTCTGGCGCGCGGGGGATTTGAAGGTTTGCGCAAGATCGGAGGGTGGGAGCTGCGCCAGTTTGATGCGGATGGCCAGCAGGTAAAACAGCGGTTATACGCCGGCAAGGATCAGGCGGCGAAATGAATAAAACCAGCCTGCGGACGCGATTGTTCATGCTCGCCCTGTTGGCGCAAACCCTGCTGCTGCTGGGGTTGACGTATAACAGCGGCCGGCTGGTCGAGGATGCCGTTTCGTCGCAGATACAGAATCGCGTGATCGATATCAACCAGTTGTTGTCCGCAGCCCTGGCGGGCCCGCTTGCGCAGCGTGATCTGACAACGGTGCAGGACATCGTCAGACAAATCAGCCAGAGCCAGGACCTGGTCCAGGTCACCATCAAAGACCGGTCTGGCGCAATCGTGGCGGAATTCAAGCGCCCGCCGGATGGTGCGGAACATTTCAAGGCTGGCGGAAAGGTGGAACTGGCGGGCTCCGTGTTTGGTGAAACCACATTCAGCCTTTCTGGTAGGTCACTGGAAAAGGCCCGCAGAAAAGCCTATCTGCAAAGCGCCGGTTTGGCATTCATGGCCTTGTTGGCGAGCGGTGCTTTTCTGTTGATGGCGGGCGTGTGGGTGTCGCGCCATTTCCAGACTTTAAAGGAAGCAAGTACCCGAATGGCGGGCGGGGATTACCGGGCGCAAATTCCCCTGCAGGGCGAGCCCGAGATCG
>CAYOJA010000084.1:0-5695 GCA_964404175.1 uncultured Thiobacillus sp.
GCCGCCATCACATCGCTGTGGTCGCCGACGATGGACAGGGCATGCGTGGCGATAGCGCGCGCCGCGATGTGAAAGACGGTGGGCGTCAACTCGCCCGCGATCTTGTACATGTTGGGAATCATCAGCAGCAGGCCCTGCGAGGCGGTGAAGGTGGTGGACAATGCACCGCCCTGCAACGCCCCATGAACAGTACCCGCGGCGCCTGCCTCGCTCTGCATTTCGATGACGGCGGGGATCGCTCCCCATAGATTTGGCTTGCCGCCTGCCGCCCATTCATCCGCCAGCTCGCCCATGGAAGAAGCAGGCGTGATGGGGTAAATGGCAATCACCTCATTGCAGAGATAGGCAACGGAAGCGGCCGCCTCATTGCCATCCACCGTGATCATGGTTGGTTTGCTCATGTCCGCACGTAATAAGGATGTCGACGTCTATATTAAACCCGGAAAACCAGGAACAACAGGCCACAAAGCCACTGCATTCAAATGTCTGGGATAAAATTTGACGGCCATCACTTTCTGGAAAAGCCATGAAGGAACAACTCGCCGTCATCGAACAGGCACAAAGCAAGCTGATTGACCTTGGTATCGAGTTCGGGCCACGGCTGTTTGTCGCCTCGCTGATTCTGGTTGCCGGTTTCTATGTTGGCCGCTGGCTGAGCCACATGACCGACAACATGCTTGCCCGGCTTCAACTGGATGTCACGGCTCGGCACCTCATCGTGCGCATGGTGCATGTGCTGGTAATTGGCCTGTTTCTCATCATGGCGCTGCAGAACCTGGGCGTGGACCTGCTGCCCCTGATCGCCGGCCTGGGCGTGGCGGGCGCGGGCATTGCGCTGGCCATGCAGGGGGTGCTGTCCAACCTGGCCGCCGGATTGACCATCATCTTCACCCGCCCGTTCCTGGTGGGCCATTACATCTCCATTGTCGGCGAGGAAGGTCAGGTCGAGGAAATCACCCTCTTCAACACCACGCTCAGCCATCCTGACATGTCGAAGGTGGTGATTCCCAACCGGAAAATCGCCGGCGAAATTCTGCACAACTACGGCGAAATCCGTCAGCTTGACCTGAAGATTGGCGTGGCTTACGACACCGACCTGAATCAGGCGCTCTCACTCGTGGATGAAGTGCTTAATGCAAATCCACGCGTGCTTCGCGAGCCCGCGCCCAAAGTACAGGTTTCCGCGCTGGCCGATTCATCGGTCAATATCAGCGTCCAGCCCTGGGCCAACGTAACGGACTATGCCCCCGCGATCGGCGAACTCAACAAGACCCTGCTGGAAACCTTCCGCGCGAAAGGCATCAGCATTCCTTTCCCGCAGCGCGAAGTGCGTTTGCTGGAAAACGCCTGACGCGTCTTGATGCGTCTATACTGGTTTGACCGGAAAAAACAACAGGAGGCTTTCATGAAATATCCGATCTTCCTCACCCTGCTCTTCACCCTGCTTGCGGCGCCGCTTTCCGCCCAGGCGATAGATCCGGCCACGGTGCCGGAAATCAAGAAAACCACGCTCGGCCTGTACATCGAGGCCAAGGACGTGCCGGAATTCCTGAAAAAGAATCCCAAGACATTGTTCCTTGATTTGCGCACGCCCGAGGAGTTGTTGTTTGTCGGCATGCCTCACGGTATCGATGGCAATGCGCCCTTCGGCATCATGAATTACAAAAAGTGGGACGACAAGAAAAAGGCCTTCGTGCGCTTTCCCAATCCCGATTTCTGGGCCAACTTCGAATACTGGGCCATCGACAAGGGCACCGAGAAAAGCGATCCTGTTTTGTTGATCTGCCGTTCCGGCGACCGCAGCGCCTTGGGTGCAAACTTCCTCGCCAAGCAGGGCTATACCAATGTCTGGTCCGTGCTGGACGGCTTTGAAGGCGACCTGGCCAAGGACGGTCCCAACAAGGGCCGCCGCATGGTCAATGGCTGGAAGAACATCGGCCTGCCCTGGTCCTACGACCTGGACAAATCCAGACTGCTCTTGAACGAATGAGCGAAGCCGCCTGCAAACTGCCCAGGGCGCCGGATTATTCCGGCGTGACTTTGGTCATCATTCAACCCGACCCGCCGCTGGCTGACTATTTGCAGGCAATGCAATTGGCGAAAAACGAATCTGAATCCCGGCTGGAAATGCCGATGTTGCTGTCCTGGTACGACCGCGACCGCGATTTCGAAGCGCCGCAGCATGTCAGCGAATGCCATCAGGACTCCGCCACGCCAGGCTATGTTGATTACGGCCTGAATCACGGCGCCAGTTTGAAAATCGATATCGAGAATGGCCGCTTTGTGTTCTTCTATCGAGACGCGGCGGTCTGACTCGTCATGGACAGCGTTATCCTGCTCTGGATACTCGCGCTGGTTCTGGTGCTGATCGGCTTTGCCGGTCTGGTGTTGCCCGCGCTTCCCGGCATACCCATGATCTACGCTGGACTGGTACTGGCTGCCTGGGCGGAAGATTTCGCCCATGTCGGCTGGATCACATTGACAATCCTGGGATTGCTGGCCCTGGTCAGCTATGGCATAGACTTCGCCGCCACAGCGCTGGGTGCGAAAAAATTCGGCGCCTCGCCGCGCGCCATCTGGGGTGCGGCGGCCGGTACGCTGATCGGCATTTTCTTCGGATTACCGGGCATCATCATCGGCCCCTTCGCCGGCGCGCTCATCGCCGAACTCACCCACAAAAATGACATGCCGTCCGCAACCAAAGCTGGCGTGGGCGCAACACTGGGCCTGCTGTTCGGCGCCATCATCAAGATCGCCCTCGCCTTCACCATGATCGGCGTGTTTGTCGTTGCCCGGCTGATCTAGCGAATTTTTTCCATAAAATTCATCAAGTTAAACTATTCTTCCTGGCCTTTCCCCGACCAGTCTTCCCCCGCTTCATCCCTGTCCACAACGCAGCCGAAAAGCAAAAGTAATACCACTGTTAAGTATGTGGGTTAATTGTCCGATAACTGGCCATACACCTTGGAGTTCAACTCCAACACCAATAACAAGAAAGCTTAGGTGGCTTATTGGACGGAGAACCAAAGATGAAAAAGGATTTAGCCCTGATTGCAGCATGCCTGGCAATTCTTGCCAGCCCGGTAACACAGGCTGCCGGCAATCAGGAAATGAATGAAAAGGAAATTGAAGCCACGGCCGAGCGCATTCGTAAAAGCGCCGATCAATGGCGGGAAGATCTCAAACGCCTGCGTGAGGAACGCAAACGCCTGATGGAAAGACAGGCAGTAGAGAAAAAAAAGGCGGAGGAAGCGAGAAAACAGCAAGCCGCGAAACAGGCTGCTGAAATGGCTGCGGCCAAGAGCGAGAAAGAGCGCAAGGCTCTTGAGGCCGCGCAAGAACAGGCGCGGCGTGAAGCGGCGGCGCGTGTCGAACAGGCCGAAAAGGAACGTCAGGCGGCGCTGGCCAAGCTGCGCGAGACAGAGACGCAGATGGCGAAGGAAAAGGCAGCGCGCGAGAAAGCCGCCAAGGATTCCAGACCTGGTGCCAAGGAAGTTCCCAAACCGGCAAACGAGGTCCGGTTCGGCGTGGATCTTTGAGTTCTCCATGCCTGCCGGCATGACAACGATCCAGTCTGACCAAAATCACCATTTATTTCAGCAAGAGGAGACACAACGATGCAAAAACCGGATGTTTCAGTCAAACACGCGTTTGGCATTTTGATCGGAACCGCGATGTTCCTTTCAGTTCCTGCAATCCAGGCGCAGGAAATCTCGCGCGGCGCAATCATCGCGACCACCTGCTACACCTGTCACGGCACCTATGGCGTCAGCCCGGGGACCATTCCCAGCATCAATGACCTTTCCATGGAACGCATCACCACCATGCTGAAGGAATTCCGATCCGGCCAGCGCGTCTCCACCGTCATGGGACGTCACGCCAGCGGCTACACCGATGCTGAAATCGCCGAGGTGGCGCTGTATTTCAGCAAATTGCCGAAGGGAGGGAAATGAAAATGGCCGGAATATCACGTAGGGATTTTGTAAAACTGCTTGGCACGGGCGGAGCGATGTCAGCTCTTGGCCTTGCTGGTTGCGAAACCATGCCCAAGTCAAAGGCAGCGGCAAGAGTGGTGGTTGTAGGCGGCGGCTTCGGCGGCGCGACCTGCGCAAAGTATCTGCGCATCTACGATCCGTCCATCAACGTCACGCTGATCGAGCAGAATGCCAGTTTTGTCACCTGTCCCGGCAGCAACTGGGTACTGGCTGGCCTGCGCAAGATGGAAGACCTGAGCCAGAACTACAACGCGCTGAAGACAAATCATGGCGTCAATGTCGTGCACGAGCGCGTCACCGCGGTCGACCCCGCCAAGCGTATCGTGACGCTGAGCAGCGGCAAGACCATGGAATACGACAAGCTGGTGATGTCGCCGGGCATCGATTTCCGCTGGAATGCCATCGAGGGCTATGACGAAGCTGCAAGCCAGCTCATTCCGCACGCATGGAAAGCAGGCGCCCAAACCATCCTGCTGCACAAACAGCTTCAGGCCATGCCGGATGGCGGCACCGTCATCATCTGCCCGCCCGGCATGCCCTTCCGCTGCCCGCCCGGACCGCCCGAGCGGGTCAGCATGATTGCGCACTATCTCAAAAAGGAAAAGCCGCGTTCCAAGATTCTGATCCTGGATGCCAAGGAAGGCTTCTCCAAGCAGGACCTGTTCATGGATGCATGGAATGAACTCTATCCGGGCATGATCGAATGGGTACCCGGCTCCAAGGGAGGCCTGGTCAAGCGCGTGGATCCAAAGACCCGCACCGTTTACACGGATGAAGGACAAACCGCGCACAAGGGCGATGTCGTCAACATCATCCCGCCACAGCGCGCGGGCGAAATTGCCACGACCAGCGGGCTCGTCAACAAGGACGGCTGGTGTCCCGTCAGCCAGCACACCTTCGAATCGACGATCGCGCCCAATATCTATGTCATCGGCGACTCCTCGTCGGCGGGTGCTCTGCCCAAGTCCGGGCACACCGCCAACAACATCGCCAAGATGACCGCGGCCAGCATCGCGGCGCAAACCCGTGGCGTTCAGGTGCCTTTGCCTTCCATCGTCAACACCTGCTACAGCCTGGTAGGGCCCGAGTACGGCATCAGCATCGCCGCCGTGTACCGTCTTGACGAAAAAGGCGAACTCGTCGGCGTGAAAGGTGCGGGCGGAGTCAGTCCGCGGACAGCCGGCAGTATGCAGCGCAATCTGGAAGCACGCTATGCCCAGGGCTGGTACAGCGGCATAACGGCGGATACTTTCGGCTAAACCGGCAGCAGCATCCGCTAAATAAGGGCAGCCTCGGCTGCCTTTTTTCATGCTGATGGCATGGTGAAACAAATCGACATTATTGAGAATCCTGTTCAGCATCAATTGTCGTACCATGAAAACAGAAACCTGACAGGAGCGAGACATGAACCCCAAAGTCAGTGAAATCCTCCAGCGTATCCGCGCACTGGAGGCGGAACTGGAAACCGAACTTGAAAGTCGGCGCGAGGCGTTGCATGTCCGCTTCGAGCATCACAAGGTTCGCTTCGAGCGGGAAATCCGGCTGCGGCACAAACGGCTCAAGACCGGCCTGCTCCGCTACATCGCCCAGGCCGAGTTAAGAAACATCATCACGGCGCCGGTCATCTACAGCATGGTCGTGCCGCTGGTCATTCTGGATATCTGCATCACTCTGTACCAGTTGCTGTGCTTTCCGCTGTA
>CAYOJA010000085.1:0-5618 GCA_964404175.1 uncultured Thiobacillus sp.
GCGTACAAGCTGGTGGTCAACTCCACCAAGTCCATGACCGGCCATCTTCTGGGCGGCGCGGGCGGGATCGAGTCGGTGTTCTCGGTGCTTGCGGTGCATCATCAGATTTCGCCGCCCACCGCCAACATCTTCGAGCAGGATCCTGAATGCGATCTGGATTACTGTGCCAACACGGCCAGGGAAATGAAGATCGATGCTGCCCTGAAGAACAATTTCGGTTTTGGCGGCACCAATGGAAGCCTGGTTTTCACGCGGGTTTGATCTTATTACGTGAACGTCCTGGCGTGGTCTGATACACCGGACCTCCTGGCATTAAAACATGGCTGGCCTGAACGTTACCCCGCGCTGTTCAGCACAGGCGGCGGTGCAGGCTGGGACATTCTGTTTGCGTTTCCACAAACAGCTCAGGTATTGGCCGCTGGCGCTTCCATTCATGAAGCAGACAGTTTTTTCAGCAGCCTGCCGCAGCCTTCCATTGCCAACCATCCCGGCACGGCACTTCCCTTCAGGGGAGGCTGGCTGCTGGCATTGAGCTACGAGCTGGGCGGACTATTTGAATCCACGGCAGGCACTTCGCCCGACGCGGCAGGATTTCCGCTCGCCTGGGCCTTGAGAATCCCGGCTGCCATCCTGATCGATCATCAGCGCCAGCAAACCTGGCTGATGGCGGAAGCAGGTCAGGAAGCGTTGCTTGATCGCATGAAAGCGGATTTGCCTGCCTGTCCCGCGTTACCGGAAACCAGGCCGCTCGAATATCAACTGACGGAAGACAAGCCGGAGGCTTTCCTGGAAGGCATCGCCCGGATCAAGTCCTATATCCGCGAAGGTGACGTTTTTCAGGTCAACCTTTCGCGCGGCTGGCAGGTGGATTTTACGCAGCCTGTTGCGCCAGCCGGTCTTTACAGCAGGCTGCGAAGCCGAAATCCGGCGCCGTTCTCGGCCGTGGTGGAAATGGGCGAATGGTCGATCGTCAGTTCTTCGCCTGAACGGCTCATCAAACTGGAACCAGGCGGGAAAGTGCTGACCCGCCCCATTGCCGGAACGCATCCGCGCGGCACCACGCGAGAAGAAGATAATGACTTGAAAGCCAGGCTTGCCGCGCACCCCAAGGAACGGGCCGAGCACATCATGCTGGTGGACTTGGAACGGAATGATCTGGGCCGCGTCTGCGAGCCGGGCAGTGTTCGGGTCGAAGCGCTGATGGAACTGGCGAGCTACGCGCATGTGCATCACCTGGAATCCACTGTAAGCGGCCAGTTGAAATCCGGGGTCAGTCTGCATGCGCTGATGAAATCCGTGTTTCCCGGCGGCACGATCACCGGCTGTCCCAAGGTCAGGACCATGCAAATCATCCGGGAACTGGAGAACACTCCGCGCCGCACCTACACCGGCAGCCTGGGTTACGTGAATATGGACGGCACGCTGGACATGAACATCCTGATCCGTAGTTTTCTGCTAAAGGATTGCCAAGCTTGGTTCAGAACCGGCGCTGGCATTGTCGCGGACTCCGATCCGGAACGGGAACTTGCGGAAACACGCGCCAAGGCAAAAGGTCTGTTGAATGCGTTACGTGAAGGGTGACGGGTGAAGGGTGAAGGGCTAATCCTCATTGATGGTAAAGCTGCCGACAGCATCCATGTGCTGGATCGTGGCCTGCAATACGGGGACGGTGTTTTTCGCACGCTGAAAGCAGATTCCGGACAGTTGCGCTGGTGGAAAGATCAATACCGGAAGCTCTCTGACGATTGCCAGGCCCTGGGCATCCCTTGTCCGGCAGAACCCTTGTTGAAAGCCGAAGCTGATCGCGTGGCTTTGGCGCCGGGTATGGATGTTGTCAAAATCATCATCACGCGCGGGGCTGGGCCGCGAGGTTACCGAATCACATCGGAAGAAGAATCTACCCGGATCGTGATGGGTTTCGCGGCCAGTCACATGATGGAAAACTCTGTCGAAGCCCGTTGGTGCGATCTGAAGTTGTCCCATCAACCCCGGCTGGCGGGGATCAAGCATCTCAACCGGCTGGAAAACGTGCTGGCGCGTTCGGAATGGAATGATCCTGCCATTGCCGAAGGTCTGCTGATGGATGAAGCAGGGCAGGTGATTGGCGGCACCATGACCAACCTGTTTATGGTCGAGAAAGATACGCTTGTTACGCCAGACCTCTCAAACTGCGGCGTCGCCGGCGTGGCACGGGCTCGCTTGCTGCGTGCCGCGGCGAAGCATGGGCAACCCGTGAAAATTGAAGCCATAACGCCAGAACGTCTTCTTCAATCCGATCAAATACTGCTATGCAACAGCCTGATCGGAATCTGGCGGATCGAAAAACTGGATAACACAGTCTGGCCAGACAATGGCTGGGCGGATAAATTAAAATGCTGGCTCGATGAAGATCATTAAGTCCCTGCTTTTGATGGGTTTGCTTGCGGCCATTGCCCTCTCGGGCTGGGTTGCATGGTTTGCCCACCAGCCGCTGCCCCTGCCCAGCGCGCCGCTTCAATTCACGATCACGCCCGGCACCAGTCTCAAGGGGCTGGCCGCGCAATTGAAAAAGACGGGCCTGCTGGAAGAGGGGATACGTTTCCGCATCATCGGTCGGGCCATGGGTTATGCCAGCCGCGTGCAATCCGGCACGTATTCAATCGACAAGCCGCTCACGCCACTGGAACTGTATGGCAAGCTGGTGCGTGGCGAGGTCACTCAGGCCGCCATCCTGCTGGTGGAAGGCTGGAATATCCGCGAAGTCAGACAGGAACTGGCGCGGCATCCGCAGCTTGATCACAAACTGGTGGACATGACCGATGCGGAAGTGCTGGCGGAAATCGGCGCGGAAGAAAATCATCCAGAAGGCCTGTTTTTCCCGGATACCTATTTTTTCAGTCCCGGCTCCGCCGACATCGAAATCCTGCGCCGTGCCTACAAGATACAGCATCAGAAACTGAATGAAGCCTGGGAAACACGTTCGCCCGGCCTGCCTTACAAATCAGCTTATGAAGCCCTGATCATGGCGTCGATCATCGAGAAGGAAACCGGCGCGGCCGAAGAGCGCCCCTTGATCGCGGCAGTCTTCATCAATCGCACCCGCAAGGGCATGCGGCTGCAAACCGATCCAACGGTAATCTACGGCATGGGCGCATCGTTTGATGGCAATTTGCGCAAGGCCGACCTTCAGCGCGATACGCCTTACAATACCTATACCCGCAAGGGTCTGCCGCCCACGCCCATTGCCATGCCGGGCGAGGCGGCCATCCGCGCGGCGCTGAATCCAGCCCGGTCCGATGCCTTGTATTTTGTGGCCAGGGGGAATGGCACGCATGTTTTTTCCGCCTCGCTGGACGAGCACAACCGCGCGGTCAACCGCTATCAGAGATAAAAATGGCCAAACCCAAAGCGCCCGCGAAGCCGGGAAAATTCATCACGCTGGAAGGCGTGGATGGCGCGGGCAAAAGCACGCACCTTGATTTTCTCGCCGATAAAATCCGGGCGCGCGGCGTGGAACTGGTGGTGACACGCGAACCAGGCGGAACAGTGTTGGGAGAAAAGCTCCGCCAGCTGTTGTTGAACGAAGCCATGCAGCCGGATACCGAATTGCTTCTCATGTATGCTGCCCGCGCGGAACATGTCGCCACCGTCATCAAGCCCGCGCTCGCGAAAGGGACGTGGGTGCTTTCCGACCGTTTTCACGATGCCAGCTTTGCCTATCAGTGCGGCGGCAGGGGCATCGATGTCAACCGGTTACTGGATCTGGAAGAATGGGTCTTGGGCGACTTCAAACCCGACCTGACCCTGCTGTTTGACGTAGCACCCAAAATCGCCGCCAAGCGCCGCGCACAGGCCCGCGCGGCCGACCGGTTCGAACAGGAGCAGGCCGCGTTTTTTACCCGGGTGCGCGAGGCCTACCTGCTGCGCGCCAAGGCCGAGCCGGATCGCATACGGGTTGTCGATTCCGCGCTGGACATCGAGCTCATCCGCGCCGATCTCGACTGGATACTTCAGACCATTTCATGAGCGCGCCTTACCCCTGGCTATCGTCGCTCTGGAGCAGGCTGCAATCAATGCGGAAAAGGCTGCCACATTCCGTTTTGCTGGCGGGCCCGCAAGGGGTGGGCAAGGTGGAACTGGCCCATGCCTGGGCAAAATCCCTGTTGTGCGAAGCACCAAATCCGGAAGGCGAAGCCTGCGGCCAGTGCGAAGGCTGCCACTGGTTCGAGGCAGGCACCCACCCCGACTTCAAGCACCTGACCCTGATCGAGAAGGAAAACCGGGAAGGCGAGGTCAAGCTGGCCACGGAAATCAGCGTGGATCAGGCGCGCGAGGCAGTTGAATTCGTCCAGCTTTCAACTTACCGCGCCGGCCGCCGGCTGGTTCTGGTCGAACCGGCCGAGGCGCTCAATACCGCTTCGGCCAATGCCCTGCTCAAGGTCCTTGAAGAACCGCCGATAAATACCGTATTCGTGCTGATCAGCCACCAGCCGCGCCAGTTGCTGCCGACCATCCTCAGCCGCTGCCATAAGCTGGAAGTGGGACTGCCATCCCGGGAAGATAGCCGCGCATGGCTTAAAGCCCAGGGACTGGACGAGACTTCGCTGGCCTGGGCAGGCGGCGCACCGCTGACCGCGCTGGCTGACCGTGAAGAAGGGCAGCAGGAAATCCGGGCCGAGGTATTGAAGGCGCTTTGTCAGGGAAACAGCCTGGATGCCGTCAGCCTGGCGGAAAGCTGGTACCGGCGTCTGCCGCCCAAACTGTGGCATCGAATCAGTTACCGCTGGCTGCTGGATTTGCAGGCGAGCAGTCTGGGTGGCAAAGTCATGTTCAACCCGGATTTTTCCGGAGAACTGGCCAAACTGGGCAAACAGGCAAAGCGGGCCGGGCTGCTGGATCTGGCTCAAGAAGACATGAAAGCGGGCCGTTGGGTGGAGCATCCGCTCAACCGGCAACAAGTGCTGGAAGCCTGGCTCACAAGCTACCGGCAAGTATTTTAGGAGAACGATGATGGCGCAATTGGACAATCATGGACCCGCAACCGACATGCACGGCGCACGCCCCGGCGTGCTGTCACTGTCCATCAAGGAAAAGTCGGCCCTGTTCGCCGCTTACATGCCCTTCATCAAAGGCGGCGGCCTGTTCATTCCCACCAACAAGGCCTACAAGGTCGGCGAAGAAGTCTACATGCTGCTTTCGCTGATGGATGACCCGGCCAAATTGCCCGTTTCGGGAAAAGTGGTATGGATCACGCCCGAGGGTGCGCACGCTGGCCGTGTACAAGGAATCGGCGTGCAGTTCGCCGCCAACGAAAGCGGCCACTCCGCCCACAACAAGATCGAAGGCCTGCTCGGCGGCTCACTCAAGTCAACACGGCCCACGCATACCATGTAAGCAAGTTGTGTTCTGGTATCCTGTAAACCGCGCTTCGGCGCGGTTTTCATTTGCAGGTATCCAATGTTTATAGACTCACACTGCCACCTGAATTTCCCGGACTTTGCCAACCGGCTGCCCGAGCTATACCAGCACATGGCCGACAACCAGGTCAGCCACGCACTGTGCATCAGCGTCGATCTGGAAACTTTTCCGGAGGTGCTGGCCATTGCCGAAAGCCGAGACAACCTCTACGCCTCGGTCGG
>CAYOJA010000086.1:0-5613 GCA_964404175.1 uncultured Thiobacillus sp.
CCTCGATGCCGGCGGATTGCAGCAGAAAAACAAACGGCGCGGCCGAGCCATCGAGGATGGGCACCTCCGGCCCGGTGAGGTCGATCACGATGTTGTCGATGCCCAGCCCAGCCAGCGCGGACATCAAATGCTCGACCGTGGCGACCTTGGCCTTGTCCACAGTCAGCGCGGAACACAGGCGGGTATCTGTCACCTTGTAGGGGTCAACAGGAATGTCGACCGGGGGATCGAGGTCCACGCGCCGGAACACGATGCCGGTGCCCGCCGCCGCCGGACGCAAAGTCATTTCGACCTTGGCCCCGGAATGCAGTCCGACACCGGTGGCCTTGACCTGGGATTTGAGCGTGCGCTGTTTGAGCATGTCAGGATTCTTTTCGAAGCATTATTTATTTGGCACTTGATTTACAAATTGTAGTCCTGTTGACAGGATTTCAAGTAGAAACAGTCTGTTATGTCATGTTTCTCAATTTGCGATTTGCTTCAATACGACATTGTCATCAGTATCCAGTTCAATTTCCCCACAATCTTGCCTGAAAGGCCATTGGTACCTAGCCTGAAAGCAGGAGGTAACATGTTTGTCGATCGCATCGATGCCGGCCGCCAGCTCGCCAAGGCGCTTGCCGCCTACAAGGGGCAAAAGCCATTAATCCTTGCCATCCCGCGAGGGGCTGTGCCGATGGGAAAGGTCATTGCCGATGCTCTGGAAGGCGAGCTTGATGTGGTGCTGGTGCGCAAGCTGACCTCGCCCTACAGCAGTGAATTCGCATTGGGCAGCGTGGATGAATCCGGCTGGATGTTTGTCGCGGACTATGCGGCGGAATCGGGCGGCACGCCGGAATACATGGAACGCGAAAAGCAGCGGCAGATGGCAACCCTGCGCGCGCGCCGGGAACAGTACACGCCGTTTCGCCAGGCACTCGACGCGAAGGGCCGCGTTGCCATTGTCATTGACGACGGACTGGCAACCGGCAGCACCATGATCGCTGCGCTGCATGCCACCCGCGCCAAAGAGCCGGCCAAACTGATCTGCGCAGTGCCGGTCGCGCCACCGGACACCCTGGAAAAAATCCGGCCCTACTGTGATGAGCTTGTCTGCCTGTCCGCGCCGCCATATTTTCAGGCGGTCGGGCAGTTCTACTCAGACTTCAATCAGGTATCGGATGAAGAAGTGATGGAGGTACTCAGACAGGCGCACGGGGTTTGAAATGCGATTCAAACCATTCCGCCGCCTGTTCCGCCACCTGTTCCAGCGTGCCGGGCTCCTCGAATAAATGGGTTGCGCCGGGGATTATGGTGAACTGCTTCTCGCAACGCAGGTCAGCATAGGCTGCTTCGTTCAATTCGATCACGCCGTAGTCGTGCCCGCCGACCAGAAACAGGGTGGCGGCCTTGACGCCTTCAAGCGCTTCCACGCCGGCGAGGTCGGGACGGCCGCCGCGCGAAACCACGGCTGAAATGCCCGCATCCCGTGCGGCCGCCTGCAAGGCAGCGGCCGCGCCGGTGCTGGCACCGAAATAGCCCAGGGGGAGACTGGCCGTTTCGGGCTTCGCCTTCACCCACCGGGCCGCATCCAGCAGGCGTTCCGTCAGCAGGCCGATGTCAAACCGCTGTGAGTAGTCCTGATCTTCCTCCGGTGTCAGCAAGTCCATCAGCATCGTGCCCACACCGTGTTCCCGCAGCATGCGGGCGACGTAATTGTTGCGCGGAGAGTGGCGGCTGGAGCCGCTGCCATGGGCGAAAAGAACCAGGCCGATGGGGTTTTCCGGCAGTTCCAGCGCGCCTTCGATGTGCGCGCCGTCAACCGGAATCCTGACGATTTCGGATTTCATTTCATGCTCCCACGCTCAGACGCACAGGAATTCTCTGGTTGCCGAACGCGCCTTCATATTTGCCGAAGCGGCCGGCAATCGCAGTCTGGCAATGCGGGCAATGTCCGTCTTCGGTCACCTCATATTTGAGGATACGGTGCCAGTCGCGCACGATCAGCGGTTCATTGCAGCCTGGACAGAAGGTGGTGCCGCCCGCCGTGTCATGCACATTGCCGGTATAGACATAATGCAGGCCCGCATCGCGCGCGATCCTGCGGGCGCGGGTGAGCGTTTCCGGTAGCGTGGGCGGCACGTCGATCATCTTGAAGTCGGGATGGAAGGCGGTGAAATGCACCGGCACTTCCGGCCCCAGTTCCTTCGCCACCCATTTGGAGAGCCGCTCGATTTCCTGATCCGAATCGTTGTGACCCGGAATCAGCAGGGTGGTGATTTCCGTCCATACCTTCGTTTCATGCACCAGATAGATCAGCGTGTCGAGCACCGGTTGCAGGTGGGCGCCGGTCAGCTTGAAATAGAAATCCTCGGTGAAGGCTTTGAGGTCGACATTCGCCGCATCCATGACCGCATAGAATTCGCGTCGCGGTTCGGCGTGAATGTAGCCCGCCGTCACCGCCACGGTCTGGATGCCGCGTTCGTGACAGGCCTGCGCCGTGTCGATGGCGTATTCGGCAAAGATGACCGGGTCGTTGTAGGTGAAGGCCACGCTTTTGCAGCCGGAGTTTTCCGCCGCGATGGCAATTTGTTCCGGGCTCGCCTGATCCATCAGCCGGTCCATGTCGCTCGACTTGGAGATGTCCCAGTTCTGGCAGAACTTGCAGGCCAGATTGCAGCCCGCGGTACCGAATGACAGCACCGAGGAGCCGGGATAAAAGTGGTTCAGCGGCTTCTTCTCGATGGGGTCGATACAGAAACCCGACGAGCGACCGTAGGTGGTGAGCACCATGTGGTCGCCTTCACGCATCCGTACAAAACACGCCCCTCGCTGGCCTTCGTGCAACCGGCAATCGCGCGGGCACAGATCGCACTGCATGCGGCCGTCATCAAGCATGTGCCACCACCTGGCGGGATAGAGTTCCGAAAGCGGCTCAGACATGATCGGCCTCCTTCCACTTGGTGACCGTGTAACGGGACAGCCGGATGTCTTCATGCCAGAAGCTGGCCGGCAGTCCGGCCTTGCGCTTGAGATGAGCCATGAAATCAGCCGGCCTGGGCAGTGATTCCCAGACCTGCGGCAGGAAAGTGCCACGCGCCTGGCCATACTCCAGGACAATGCCGTCAACCCCTGGCCGCAGTTTCGCCAATGCATCCTGTTCGCTGCTGAATGCCATGTCTTCGGTTTGAGACAGCAGCGACACCTCGATCCGCGTATGCGCCAGTTCCTGAACACTCAGCGGCACGAAACGCGGGTCGTGCATGGCGGCGGCGATGGCGTTGGCGCGCACATCCTGCATCAGTGAACGATGCGCTTCCAGGCTGCCGATGCAGCCGCGCAGTTCGCCTCCCTGCGTCAGCGTAACAAAACAGGCGCCGGGTTCGTGCATCCAGTGTTTGATCTCGTGGCCCACGCCCGGCTCACCCAGGTGGCATGCAATGGCGTCCCGCGCCAGCTTGAGCAGGGTTTCGCCGCGCTCATCCTTTTCCGGCTCATTTTTGTTTTTCTGCGCCTGCTGCGCTTCATAAAAAGCGACCGTGGCATAACCCACCACGCGTGACTTGTCACCTGCGGTATCGCCGGAATTGCGCACATCCAGCAATTCGGCTTCCAGGCCATGTTTGGCGGCAAAAGCCAACAGGCCGTTGACCGGCGTCGCGCCGCAGGCCTGTTCGTGATTCAGCCCCGGCCGCAGGGCCAGGATGCGCTTTACCGTCTCGCCGTCGATTTGTTTTGCCATATCGTATGGCAGGAAATGGGAAAGGTCTGAGCTGATGACAATCAGCGTCTCGTCGCCGCCCCATACCCGTTCCAGCACTTCCGCCACTTCTGTTGCCGTGGCGTTGCCGACGGCAAAGGGCAACAATTTGAAATCGCCCAGCACGGTTTGCAGAAAGGGCAGGTGCACTTCCAGGGAGTGTTCCAGCGCATGGGCTTCATCGCTGAGGGTCACCTGCGGCAAATCCGATACCGCGCGCATTGCTTCCGCATCCAGCGGAATCCGGCCCAGCGGCGTCAGGAATTCACTGGATCGGGGTAGGGCCAGGCCGCGCACCGGCACGCGGTGCACCGGGCCCAGCAACACCACTCGACGGACCTGCTTCGCCTGTGGCGCCAGGCGAGCATAGGCCTCGGCCGCAACCGGGCCGGAATAGACATAGCCTGCGTGGGGAACAATCAGCGCTTTCGGTATGCGTGTGGGCGCCGCCTGCCGTGCGCCAGCCAGCAGCGTGCGCACCTCGGCGGACAACTCAACCGCGTTGGCCGGATAGAACGTGCCTGCGACCGCAGGCTGACGGGATAAACTCATGCCACCACCTCAACTTCAATGTAGACCAGTTAAGGAGGCGTAAAAAAATATCAATACTGCAATGCGAAAAACGCAGAGGGCACAAAGCCCCTCCCCCGGAGAGCGTCGGGGGAGAGGTAAAGGACGTCAGGCCGGCTAGTGCTTAGTCAGCCTGTTTGCGCAGGAAGGCCGGGATATCCAGCGAATCAACACCAGACTCCTCCCAGGCTTTCACCGTGCGTTCGCGCCGGTTGCGCATGACATTGGGCGCATCTTCTTCGGTGACGCCAATAGGCATGTTGTCGGTACCCGTACGGATGATCTGCATGGGTTTGGCCTGGGTCGTCCGGACCGGGCTGCCCAGCCCGGTTGCCACCATGGTAACGCGCAGCCTGTCTTCCATGGCGTCATCCACCACGCTGCCAACGATCACGGTAGCTTCCTCTGCGGTAAAGGCCTTGATGGTGTCCATCACTTCATGGATTTCCTTCATCTTGATGGAAGAAGACGCGGTGATGTTAACCAGGATGCCGCGCGCGCCTTGAAGGTTCACGTCCTCCAGCAAGGGAGAGGCCACTGCCTGGGCGGCCGCATTGCGTGCACGGTTCTCGCCGGTTGCCATGGCGGAGCCCATCATGGCCATGCCCATTTCCGACATCACCGTACGCACGTCGGCAAAATCCACGTTGACCAGGCCCGGGCAGTTGATGACTTCGGCAATGCCACCGACCGCGCCGTGCAGCACTTCATTGGCTGCCTTGAAGGCATCCAGCATGGACACGTCATCACCCAGGACCTGCATGAGCTTGTCGTTGGGAATGATGATCAGCGAATCGACATGACGGGTCAGCGCCTCCAGACCGGCGTTGGCGGCACGCACACGCTTGCCTTCGAACATGAAGGGCTTGGTGACGACAGCAACCGTGAGAATGCCGAGTTCCTTGGCCACTTCAGCCACCACCGGTGCCGCGCCGGTGCCGGTACCGCCGCCCATGCCGGCAGTGATGAACAGCATGTCCGCGCCGTCGATCAGCTCGGCGATGCGCTCGCGGTCCTCCAGCGCGGCCTCGCGGCCGACATCGGGATTGGCGCCGGCACCCAGGCCCTTGGTCACGCCGGTGCCCAGCTGGAGCTGGAGCTTGGCCTGGTTGCGCTTGAGCGCCTGCGCGTCGGTGTTGATGGCCACGAACTCCACGCCGGACAGGCCAGAAGTAATCATGTGATCGACTGCATTGCCGCCGCAGCCCCCTACGCCAATGACTTTAATCACGGCATCCTGTGTATCGGTATCCAACAATTCAAACATCTATGCTCTCCTCATAAAAACAAACAAGCTCACTACA
>CAYOJA010000087.1:0-5225 GCA_964404175.1 uncultured Thiobacillus sp.
TCCCCTGAATTCGGAAGCAAACACAATGCGTTTTATCAGCGGCATGGATCAATTTTCTGCCGCTGAATGGGACACCCTGGCAGGCTCGCAGCCATTTCTCTGGCATGCCTTTCTGAATGCGCTGGAAAACAGCGGTTGCGTATCGTCCCGAACAGGCTGGCAGCCGCACCACCTTGGCTTGTGGCGCGGCAGCCGGCTGGTTGCCGCGATGCCGCTGTACCTCAAGTTCCACTCCTACGGCGAATATGTATTTGATTGGCGCTGGGCCGAGGCCTTTGAGCAATCCGGTGGGCGCTATTTTCCGAAACTGCTGTGCGCCATACCCTTCACCCCGGTGCCTGGCCCGCGTTTGTTGGGTCCCTCCCGCGATGACCATCCGCAACTGATCCGGTTTTTGCTTGCCTTCATACAGGAGCAGGGCCTGTCTTCCTTCCACTGCCTGTTTCCGGATGACGCGAGCGACCAGATCATGGACCAGGCAAACCTCCTTTCAAGACAGGGCTATCAGTTCCACTGGCCTAATCAGGGATACAGTCACTTCGAGGATTTTCTGGCTGCACTGTCCCACGACAAACGCAAGAGAATCCGCCAGGAGCGTCGAAAGGTGCATGATGCCGGCATTCGCTTTGAGACCCGCTCGGGCAAGGACATCCACGAATCGGACTGGGATTTTTTCCATCAGTGCTATGTTCGCACCTACCGGCAACATCGTTCCTCGCCCTATCTCAATCGTGAATTCTTCCAGCTGCTTGGCGAAACCATGCTCCAGCACACCATGCTGGTGCTGGGCTATCGGTATGACAAACTGGTATGCAGCGCACTGAACTTTTATGACAGTGAGCGGCTGTATGGCCGCTACTGGGGCGCGCTGGAGCATGTGCCCGGCCTGCACTTCGAAACCTGCTATTACCAGGGCATGGAATTCTGCATTGACCGGAAATTAAAAGTCTTTGAAGGCGGTGCACAGGGCGAACATAAACTGGCACGCGGTTTCATGCCGGTTGTCACCAAATCACGTCACTGGCTTCGGGATAATGATTTCAGGCACACCGTCAGCGATTTCCTGCTACGCGAAAAGCATGCCCTGAACAATTACGTCAATGAACTGGGAAACCCTTATAAGGCAAAGATGGATAACTTCTGAATCAACTCAGGCAGATCGGAAATTTCAGAGCGACGCCTGAATCGCGATGGCGCAGACGTTCATCAGCGGTCCCGGCAGGATGCCAAGAATCAGAATGGCCAGGCCATTCACTGACAATGCCATGCGCATGTCGGAGCTGGCCTCGATGGGCGCGCTTTGCACCGGCTCGTCGAAGTACATCAGTTTGACAATGCGCAGGTAATAGTACGCACCAATCAGCGAGAACAGCACCGCGACCACGGCCAGCCAGATCAGGCCGGCTTCGACCACGGCCTGCAGCACGGAAAGCTTGGCGTAGAAGCCGACGGTGGGCGGGATGCCGGCCATGGAGAACATCAGCAGCAGCATGAGGAAAGCCGCCCACGGGCTGCGCGCATTCAGTCCCTTGAGATCGTCCAGTTCCTCTGACTCGAAACCCTGACGCGACAGCAACAGGATCATGCCGAAGCCGCCGATGCTCATCATGGCATAGACTACACTGTAGAACATGGAAGCGCCGTAGCCGTTCTGGCTGCCTGCAAGAATGCCCAGAAGCAGGAAGCCCATGTGCGAAATGGTGGAATACGCCAGCATGCGCTTCAAATTGGTTTGCGCGATGGCGGTGATGTTGCCGATGGCCATCGACAGCACCGACAGCAGAATCAGCATGTCGCGCCAGTCGGTGTGCAACACTTCCAGCCCCTGCACCAGCAGGCGGATGCTGAAGGCGAAGGCGGCGAGCTTGGGCGCGCTGCTGATGAACAGCGTTACCGGCGTGGGCGCGCCCTGATACACGTCCGGCACCCACATATGGAATGGCACTGCACCCAGCTTGAAGGCCAGCCCGGCAACGATGAACACCACGCCGAACACCAGCGGAATTTTCTGGCCGATGCCTTCCTGCAAGGCCACCGACACGTCGGACAGCAGCAGCGATCCTGTGCTGCCGTATATCATGGACATGCCATAAAGCAGCATGCCGGAAGCAATGGCGCCCAGCACGAAATATTTCATGGCCGCTTCGGTCGCCACAGGCGAATCGCGATTCAGGGCGACCATGGCATACAGCGACAGCGACAGCAGTTCCAGACCCAAGTACAGCGTGATGAAATGACTGGCGGAAATCATCACCATCATGCCCAGCGTGGCGAACAGCGTCAGCACATAAAACTCGCCCTTGTAGAGGCCGCGAAGCTGAAGGTAGGCACGCGAATACACCATCATGATGGCCACCGCCAGATACAGCGCCAGCTTCAGCACATCCGCCATGGCGTCGTCGACGAACATGGATGACAGCACATACACCGGCTCCGTGTTCAGGCCCTTGATGGTCAGCCAGGCGCAACCCGCCAGCGTCAACAGCGAAAGCACATAGGTGACGAAACGCTGTCCGTCCTTGAGCATGACATCCACGATGAGGATGATTGACACCATGGCCAGCAGGAAAATTTCCGGCATCAGCGGGATGAGGTCTGTCATATTGAAATTCATGTTGGACACCATCCTTAGGGCAGCTTGCTCTGGCTCACATGCGTCAACAGGTCATTGACGGACGCATGCATGACATCGGTGAAGGGCTTGGGATAAAGGCCCATGACCAGTACGCAGATCGCCAGCACGCCAAGAACCAGGAATTCGCGCTTGTTGATGTCCTGCATTTCCTCGACATGCGGGTTGGTCACATTTCCGAACACGACGCGCTTGTACATCCACAGGGTATAGGCCGCGCCGAAGATCAGCGTGGTGGCAGCGACGAACGCGTACCAGAAATTGACCTTGGTCGCGCCCATGATGACCATGAATTCACCGACGAAGCCGCTGGTCGCTGGCAGGCCGGAGTTAGCCATGGCGAACAGCATGAAGAACGCGGCGAACACCGGCATCCTGTTGGCCAGGCCGCCGTAATCCTTGATCTGTCTGGAATGCAGACGGTCGTACATGACGCCGATGCACAGGAACAAGGCGCCGGAAATGAAGCCGTGGGAAATCATCTGCACCAGTCCGCCCTCGATGCCCAGCGGATTGAATATGAAGAAGCCCAGCGTGACAAAGCCCATGTGCGCAATCGACGAATACGCGATCAGCTTTTTCATGTCCGCCTGCACCAGCGCCACCAGGCCGATGTAGGCGACGGCAATCAGCGAAAGCGTGATCATGATCCAGGCCAGTTCGTGGCTGGCATCCGGCACGATGGGCATGGAAAAGCGCAGGAAACCGTAGGCGCCAACCTTCAGCGTGATGGCGGCCAGCACCACCGAGCCGCCAGTGGGCGCTTCGACGTGCGCATCGGGCAACCAGGTATGCACCGGCCACATCGGCACTTTAACCGCGAATGCGAAGAAGAAGGCAATGAACAGCAGTTCCTGCGCCGTCATGCCAATGGCCACCTTGTGGAAATCAAGAATCTCGAAGCTGCCGCCGGACTGGAAATACAGGTAAATGAAGGCCACCAGCATCAACAGCGAACCGACCAGCGTATAGAGAAAGAATTTGATCGCCGCGTAAACCCGGTTCGGCCCGCCCCACACGCCGATGATCAGGTACATCGGAATCAGCAGGGATTCGAAGAACACATAGAACAGCACCGCATCCAGCGCCGCGAATACGCCGTTGATGAGGCCGGACATGATGAGAAAAGCCGCCATGTATTGCGCGACTTTCTTCTGGATCACTTCCCAGCCCGCGATCACCACCAGCAGCGTGATGAAACTGTTGAGCAGGATGAAAGGCATGGAGATGCCGTCCACCCCCAGATGGTAATTGACGTTGAAGCGGTATATCCACGGCAACAGTTCCTCGAACTGCATGGCGCTGGTGGTGGAATCGAAACCGGTATACAGCGGGATCGAAACAATGAAACCCGCTGCCGCAACGATCAGCGCAAGCAATCGGGCAATCGGTGCATTTTTGTCACTGCCGGTGGCGAGCACGGCCAGGCCGCCAATGATCGGCACCCAGATAACCAGACTAAGAGGCGGCATTCCAAACATGCTTGTCTTTCTTCTTTAAGCCGTTGCCTTGACAAACCACGTCACCAGCACGAACACGCCGATGATCATGGCAAACGCATAGTGATAAATATATCCAGACTGGATATGACGGATGACGCGCGAACCCCAGCCCACCAGCCTGGCCGAACCATTCACCAGCCAGCCGTCAATCACGGTCTGGTCTCCCCCACGCCACAATCCGCCGCCCAGCAGGCGCGCGCCGCCGGCAAAAAACCAGTCATTGAACGCATCAAAGCCGTACTTGCGATCGAGAATGGCGTAGATCAGGCTGAACTTCTTCTGGATCATGGCCGGGATGTCCTGGCGTTTAAGATAGAAGAACCACGCCGTGCCCACACCCGCCACCGCCAGCCAGAATGGCAGTGTCGTCACCGCATGCAGGGCCATGGCGAATGCGCTGTGGAAATGGTGCGCCAGTTCCTGCATGCCGGGATGGCGGTCCGATACGTAAATGGCATTGCCGAAATAATCACCGAACAGCATGGGGCCGATGGTCATGTAGCCGATGACCAGCGAAGGCACCGCCAGCGCCAGCAGCGGAATGGTCACCACCCAAGGCGACTCGTGCGGCGTGTGGTCGCCATGCGCCTCTTCACCATGTTCCTGCACATCGTGATGATGATGGTGGGCGTTCTGGAAACGCTCCTTGCCATGGAACACCAGGAAATACATGCGGAAGGAGTAGAACGCCGTCACGAACACGCCAGCGGTCACGGCAAAATAGGCAAAGCCGGAACCGGGCAGGTGCGAGAATTTCACCGCCTCGATGATGCTGTCCTTGGAGTAGAAACCCGACAGGAACGGCGTGCCGATCAAGGCCAGCGAACCGATCAGCGACGTCACCCAGGTAAGAGGCATGTACTTCTTAAGCCCCCCCATGTAGCGGATGTCCTGGTTGTGGTGCATGCCGATGATGACCGAACCGGCGGCCAGGAACAGCAGGGCCTTGAAGAAGGCATGCGTCATCAGGTGGAACACGGCCACGGAATAGGCCGAGGCGCCGAGCGCGACAGTCATGTAGCCTAGTTGCGACAAGGTCGAGTAGGCGACGACACGCTTGATGTCGTTCTGGATGATGCCGAGGAAGCCCA
>CAYOJA010000088.1:0-5093 GCA_964404175.1 uncultured Thiobacillus sp.
CCACCCAAATATGGCGATTCCAGCGGCGTGCGCGGCGCGGCCTGGTTGTGGAACGAATGATTTACAAAGTTTGAGCAAGGCTGAACCATAATTCAGCTTCAGTTTGAGGAGGAAAAATGTCCGACCCGCTTTTGATTGCCAAAAACGATGCAACAGAACTTCATATCCTGCCGCAGATGGCCAACCGCCACGGGCTGATTACCGGAGCGACCGGCACCGGCAAGACGGTAACGCTGCAAACCCTGGCCGAGCATTTCTCCAGCATCGGCGTACCTTGTTTCATGTCGGATGTGAAGGGCGACCTCTCAGGTATTTCACAGGCTGGCGGCAGTAACCCGAAGGTGACCGAGCGGGTGGAAAAACTCAAGCTCGAAGGCTTCGAATACCATGGCTACCCGGTTACGCTGTGGGATCCGTTCGGCGAAATGGGCCACCCCGTTCGCGCCACGGTGTCGGACATGGGACCGTTGCTGCTGTCGCGCATGCTGGACCTGAACGAAACCCAGTCTGGCGTGCTCAACCTCGTCTTCAAGGTGGCAGACGACAACGGCCTGCTGCTACTGGACCTGAAAGACCTGCGTTCCATGCTGGCTTTCGTCGGTGAGAATGCCAAGGAATTCACTACGGAATACGGCAATGTTTCCGCCGCTTCCATCGGCGCGATTCAAAGGGGTCTGCTGGCGCTGGAATCGCAGGGTGGCGAGAAAATCTTCGGCGAGCCCATGCTGAATATTGCCGACCTGATGCAGACTGACAGCGGCAAGGGCGTTATCAATATTCTTTCCGCCGACAAACTGATGCAGTCGCCCAAGATGTACGCAACGCTGTTGCTGTGGCTGCTGTCCGAACTGTTTGAAAACCTGCCCGAAGCGGGCGACCTGGACAAACCCAAGCTAGCATTCTTCTTTGACGAAGCCCATTTACTGTTCACCGATGCCCCCGATGCGCTGGTGGAAAAAATCGAGCAGGTGGTACGGCTGATTCGCTCCAAAGGCGTGGGCGTGTATTTCGTCACGCAGAATCCGGCGGACGTGCCGGACAAGGTGTTGTCGCAACTGGGCAACCGCGTTCAGCATGCCCTGCGCGCCTTTTCCGCGCGCGACCAGAAGGCGGTGAAGGCGGCGGCAGAAACCATGCGCGACAACGACAAGCTGGACGAAGAGGCTGCGATTACGGAATTGGGCGTTGGCGAGGCACTGGTGTCGTTTTTGGATGAAAAAGGCCGGCCGCACATCGTCGAGCGCGCATTCATTGTCCCCCCGGCCGGGCAGATCGGCCCCATCACGCCGCAGCAGCGCCAGGCCTTGATCGGCCGTTCTCTGGTTGCGGGTGTGTATGAAAAGCAGATCGATCGCGAGTCTGCTTACGAAGTGCTCAAGGCCCGTACCGAACAGGCCGCGGCTCAGGCTCAGGCAGCCACGGAAGCCAGGGCGCAGGCCAAGGAAGAAGCCAAACAAAGCGGTAACGGCGGGCTCGTGAAAGATATATTGTTAGGCACCGGCCGGCGCCAGGGCATGGTTGAAGCCATGGCCAAAAGCGCCGTGCGCACCATTGGCAATCAATTAGGCCGGCAGATTCTGCGCGGCGTACTGGGCGGCATTCTGGGCGGGAGGAAGTAATCATGCGTTGGGAAGACGGGCGTCGCAGCGACAATGTGGAAGACCGGCGCGGCATGCGCGTTGGCGGCAAGGGGCTGGCGGTCGGCGGGTTGGGTACGGTCGCGCTGGTGTTGATTGCCATGTTCCTGGGCGTGGACCCCGGCGTGGTGCTGAACCAGGTCGCCGGGCAGCCTGCCGCGGAAGAGCAGCAGGCCGACCCGGCCTCGCGCAGCCCGGAAGAAAACCGGCTGGCCGAGTTTTCCTCTGTCGTGCTGGCGGATACCGAAGATGTCTGGAATCAGGTGTTCCGCGAATCCGGCAGCCAGTATCAGTTGCCGAAAATGGTGTTGTTCAGTGGTGCGGTCAATTCCGCCTGCGGTTTCGCGCAAGCCGCGATGGGACCGTTCTACTGCCCCAATGACCAGAAACTCTATCTGGATTTATCCTTCTTCAACGACCTGCACACGCGCCATGACGCGCCGGGCGATTTCGCCCAGGCCTACGTCATCGCGCATGAAGTCGGCCACCATGTGCAAAACCTGATGGGTGTGCTCGAACAAACCCATGCAGCCAAGGCGCGCGCCAGCGAAGAGGAAGCCAATGCAATACAAGTGCGCGTGGAATTGCAGGCGGATTGCCTGGCTGGCGTGTGGGCCAGCCGCGCGCACCAGAACCGGCAGATTCTGGAATCAGGTGACATCGAGGAAGCGCTGGGCGCTGCCGCCGGTGTGGGCGACGACCGCCTGCAGAAACAATCGCGCGGCTATGTCGTGCCGGAGTCCTTCACCCACGGCTCGTCGGAACAGCGCATGCGCTGGTTCACGATCGGCGCCAAGTCCGGCGACCCGAACCAGTGCAATACCTTCAAGGCGGCAAGACTTTGAACCACCGTCTTTTGGCACGCAGAGGAGCATGAGATGAGAACGATGTTGGTTGCCTTTACGGTTTGCATGATTTCAGCTTCAGCCGATGCCCAGTCTTTTAGCGACGACCTTTGCAACTTTTCAATTGAGGGACTGACACTGCAAAGTGCTCGCGCGGACATTGCCGCCGTGTTCGGAGGACGGGGATGGCACGATCTCTCCACGCCACCAGCGGCCTTGAGAAGCGGGACGGTTGAGGAAATCGTTTTTGACAAGGAGCCCGCTCCGACTTCAAAAAACCCGCACGTAAATTACTCGGCGAACCGGTTCGTGATGAAATTGCGCAACGGGATTCCGGAAGGAATGACACTATATGGTGACACGTCGCCAGGGGGCGGTGAACGCGCACGCGCGTTTTGCGAGTTGTTTGACGATCGCTTCGAGGTGAGCGGTTGCAATGCCGACCAGTTGAAGGGGAGAGCGCCCTCTGTCCTTGCCAAACCGAAAAATCCGGTAAACAACGTATTTTGTCAGGCAGGATTCACAGTGCTGCCCCGTGGACCCTACCCCGGTTCTTGGAGTATGGGTGTTTCACGCCACAAGGATGACGGTTTTTATTCCTACCAAAAACGCAAGCAGGATTCTGTAAGAGAGCTTCTTAAAAAATAGAAGAATCAACAAGCACTATAGGCGGCTCACATCTGTGTGCGTCTGTATCTCTAAAACATTTCGTTCTCGGATTGAAACCGCCACTTGCCAACAGGCAGGTCACCCAGCCTGACCTGCCCCATCCGGACTCTTTTCAAGGCCATCACTTTCAGCCCGACCAGTTCGCACATGCGACGAATCTGGCGTTTCTTCCCTTCGCGCAGCACGAATCGAAGCTGCTCGGCGTTTTGCCAGTCCACCCGCGCTGGTTTGAGCGGCTTGCCATCCAGACTCAGTCCGTGCCGCAAGCGGACAAGCTGCTCGTTTGGAAAAAACTCGCGCACATTGGAAACCACCTTGCCGTAGCTGACGCGAACCAGGTATTCCTTTTCAATGTCCGAATCCTCACCGATGAGCTGTCTGGCGATGCGGCCATCTTGAGTTAATACAAGCAGCCCGGTTGAGTCGATGTCCAGCCGCCCGGCCGGGGCCAGACCCTTCAGCATGGCTGGCGAGAAACGCTTGCCGCTCGTGTCACCTGTCCACTGGCTGGCGGACTGAATCAGCGTGACGGCAGGTTGATAGCCATCTTCGGCTTGTCCCGAAACATAGCCGATGGGTTTATTGAGCAGGATAGTGACCAGCCGCTGCTGGCTGGCTTTGGCCTGAACATCCAGGGTAATTTTCGCGCCCGGCCCGACCTTGCTGCCCAGCACATTGACCACGACGCCATCGACCTTCACCCAGCCCTTGGCGATGAAATCGTCCGCCTCGCGACGGGAACACAAGCCCAGTTCGGCCATGCGCTTGGACAGACGGACCTCTTCCATTACGCGCGTGGCAGTTCCTGCAAGTCCCAGCGCGGTTTTACGCTGAAGGCCGCTGGGCCGGTTTGTCCCTGTTGAATACGCATGGCGCCGGCAAACGCGATCATGGCGCCGTTGTCGGTGCATAAATCCATCGGCGGAAAGAACACCCACGCCCCCCGTTTGCCAGTTTCGTCTACAAGTCGTTGGCGCAGCTGCCTGTTTGCGCCCACGCCACCCGCCACCACCAATTGCTGGCTGCCGGTCTGTTCCAGCGCCTGCATGGATTTAGCCGCCAGCACGTCCACCATGGCTGCCTGAAATGCAGCGGCAATGTCGGCCTTGGCGGCATCTTCGGGATGCTTGTTGCGCAAGGTCAGAACAGCTGTTTTCAATCCGCTGAAGCTGAAATTGAGATCGCCGGAATTGAGCATGGGCCTGGGCAGTTTGAAACGGGCTGTATTACCCGTTTCGGCCAGCTTCGACACAGCGGGGCCACCCGGATAATCCAATTCAAGCAACTGCGCCGTTTTGTCGAAGGCCTCGCCCGCCGCATCGTCCAGCGTATCACCCAGGGTTTCGTAAGCGCCTACACCTTCGACATGCATGAGCTGGGTATGCCCGCCCGATACCAGCAAGGCCACGAACGGGAATTCCGGTCGGGGATCGGACAACAGTGGTGACAGCAAATGGCCTTCCAGATGATGCACGCCCACAGCCGGGATATTGAGCGCATAAGCCAGCGAGCGCGCGAATCCCGCTCCTACCAGCAGCGCCCCAGCCAGCCCCGGGCCCGCTGTATAGGCAACGCCATCCAGGCTTTTCAGCGTAAGCGAGGACTCACGTAATGCTTCGTGCAGCAGCGGCATGACATGCTGGATATGGTCGCGCGAAGCCAGTTCGGGCACCACACCGCCATAATGGCGGTGCATGGCAACCTGGGAATGTAGCCGGTGCGCCAACAGGCCCTTTTCCGAATCAAAGAGCGCCATGCCGGTTTCGTCACAGGAGGATTCGATGCCTAGAATAATCACGTATGGGCCGCTGCCCCTTAAAACCCCAAACCAGATCGGGACAGAAACGGGGACTGGAAAGCCTTGAGAAAGCCTGCTATTATTCTCGTTTTTTCCCGGTCAAGGAAGAATCTTCAAAAATGCCACACGTTAAAGTCAAGGAAA
>CAYOJA010000089.1:0-4926 GCA_964404175.1 uncultured Thiobacillus sp.
GCTGAGCCAGGCACATATCCCCGTACGCGAGGAAGTCACTTCCGTATGTGAAATACTGGGCTACGACCCTTACTTCCTTGCCTGTGAAGGCCGCATCGTCGCTGTTGTCAAACCGGAATTTGCGGATACTGTTTTGCAAATATGGAAAACCCAGCCGGGCGGCAAGGACGCCACGCGGATCGGACACGTTGAAACCGGAAAAGCGCAAGTCATACTGGAAACCGCGCTCGGTGGAAGGCGGCTACTGGATGAACTGGAAGATGATCCGCTGCCGAGGATCTGTTGACGACCTGCCAGCAAGGTCACGTCAACCACTTCTTGCCCTCTACCCTCATCTCATTCGACAAGAGATAGACCAACGGCACGCCAGAGGGAATTTCGACGTGCTCCATTTCTTCCGCGCTCAATTTCTCAAGATGCATGACCAGGCCGCGCAGGGTGTTGCCGTGGCTGATGACCAGCAGCCTGCGGCCAGCACGCAACCTGGGTGACAACACTTCATTCCAGTATGGCAGCATGCGGCGCTGGCAATCGGACAGGCTTTCGCCGATGGGCAATTCATCGGCCGGCAATTTCGCGAACAGCGGGTCAAAGCGAGGATGGCGCGAGTCATTGAAATCGAGCGGAGGCGGAGGCTCGTGGTAACCCCGCCACCATCGCCGCGATTCCTTTTCACCCCAGGTAGCGAAAATTTCCTTCTTGTTCAGCCCTTGCAGCGCGCCGTAATGGCGCTCGTTAAGCCGCCATGTTGAAAAAACCGGAATGTCTTGCATACCCATCGCCTCCAGAACTTTTCTGGCGGTCTGACGCGTGCGTTGCAGGATGGAAATATGGATCTCATCGAATTCATGACCGGCTGCCGCCAGCCGCCTACCTGCCTCGGCGGCCTCATTCAATCCCACTTCGGTAAGCGGAATATCGGTCCAGCCGGTAAAGCGATCGGTGAGATTCCATTCACTGTGGCCATGCCGCAGCAGCACCAGAGGGTGCGCACCATCTGTCCCGCTCATTCTGGCGATTCAACCAGAACCCTGGTGAGGTGATGACGATCGCCCCAACTTTCCAGATGCCAGCCATGGCCGTCGAAATGAAACCAGTTGAGCGCGCAGTTCGGGATAACAAAATCACGCGGGGTGTGCAGCGGCCGCCCTGTGGTCTTGCGGTAGAGAATGTCGAGCACCCCGGCATGGGTAACAGCGGCAATAGTTTGCCCGGCGTGGTGCCGGACCATCCACTCCACCGCTTCGGCCACCCTCGCGGCGTGCTGGTTCATGCTTTCACCCGTTTCGAAATTGTAGTCGGCATCACGCGCCATGTAGTGCCGATAGGCATGCGGATAGCGCTCGGCGCCTTCGGCGGCAGTAATGCCCTGGAAAATACCGTAGTGGCGTTCCCTTAACTGCGGTAGTGTCTTGACTTCAAGTTCTTCGCGCTGAGCCAGGGCTGTCGCAGTTTCCATCGCACGAGCCAGATCGCTGCTGTAGATGGCCTTGAAACTGACATGCGCGGCATTGAAGGCCATGGCAAGCGCCTGGGCCCGGCCGGTTTCATTGAGTGGAATGTCCATCTGCCCCTGAATGCGCTTTTCCACATTCCAGTCTGTTTCGCCATGGCGCACGAAACATATCCGGGTAACTACAGGGTTGGTTGTGTGGGACACCATTCAGCCCGTATCAGTAATGAAGTCAAACCGCCATGATCAAAAGCAGAACGAACAGGATCACCAGCACCAGCGGAATCAGCAAAGCCTGCCAGTCGCCGGCGCCGGCCTTGGGACTATTTTTCAGCATGTGTCTGGCACGAGGCAGCAGAAATACCAGCATGGCGCCAAGTGCCAGCGCCCAGGCGATTTTCATCCAGAGACTCATTTCCATGATGCGCTCCCGAGCAGAAAAAAACCCCGGCGAACCGGGGTTTCGATTACACAAAAAATGACAAATCAGTCGTCGCCGCCAAAGATGCCCAGCAACTGCAACAGGCTGACAAAGATGTTGTAGATGCTCAGGTATAGCGAAACCGTGGCCAGGATGTAGTTGGTTTCACCACCATTCACTATGCGGCCCGTGTCATACAGGATGAAGCCGCTCATCAGCAGAATGACGATCGCGGAAATAGTCAGTGACAGCGCGGGCATCGCCAGAAAAATATTGGCAATGGCGGCAATCACCACCACGATCATGCCCACCATCAGCATGCCGCCCATGAAGCTGAAATCACGCTTGGTGGTGAGGGCATAAGCCGACAGGGCCAGGAAAATGATGCCGGTTCCACCCAGGGCGGTCATGATGATCTGGCTGCCATTGGCGGTATTGAGGTAAGCATTGAGCAATGGACCAAGACCAAAGCCGAGCAGACCCGTCACGCCAAATACAACGGCCAGTCCCATCGCCGAATTGGCGGTTCTGGGCAATACAAACCACAAAAGCAGCAACGCCAGGACGGAAGTCACCAGCCCGGTAAAATGGGGGGGATTCATGACTATCGACACGCCTGCCGTCAACGCGCTGAACAGCAGCGTCATGGCCAGCAAGGCATACGTGTTTTTCAGGACTTTATTGCGAACCTGTGTCAGTTCACCTGTTTGCGGCAGGGTTTGATAATTGGCTTGCATTCTCGCTCCTTATGGATATCTGTAACGAGCCTAAGACTAATTGAGACTTGGATAGGTTTCAACCATTTCGCCAAAATAGTCTCATTCAGAAACCGGCAAATTACAGTAAAATCTGCCGTTTTATAACAAACCAAACCGCAATATGGCGTTAATTGTTCAAAAATATGGCGGCACTTCGGTCGGCAGTGTGGATCGCATCCGCAATGTTGCCCAGCGCGTCGCCAAGTACAAGGCGCAGGGACATCAGGTTGTTGTAGTGGTTTCTGCCATGTCCGGCGAAACCAACCGGTTGATCGCGCTGGCCAAGGAAATGCAAGCCCAACCCGATCCGCGCGAGCTGGATGTGATGATATCCACCGGCGAACAGGTCACCATCGCTTTGCTTGCCATGGCACTGAAAGATCTGGGGCTGAAAGCCAGAAGTTATACCGGCTGGCAGGTTCCCATCCTCACTGACAACGCGTTCACCAAAGCGCGCATCGAGGATATTTCCGACGCAAGCATGCGTGCCGATCTGGACAGCGGCCATGTCGTGGTAGTCGCCGGCTTCCAGGGCGTGGATGGTGACAACAACATCACCACCCTGGGGCGTGGCGGTTCCGACACCACCGGCGTAGCACTCGCCGCTGCACTGAAGGCAGACGAATGCCAGATCTACACCGATGTGGATGGCGTTTACACAACCGATCCGCGCATCGTGCCCGAAGCGCGCAAGCTCAAGACCGTCACCTTCGAGGAAATGCTGGAAATGGCCAGCCTAGGTTCCAAGGTACTGCAAATCCGTTCGGTGGAATTCGCCGGCAAATACAAAGTTAAACTCCGCGTGCTGTCCAGCTTTGAAGAAGAAGGCGACGGCACCCTGATCACCTTCGAGGAAGACGACAACATGGAACAGGCCATCATCTCCGGCATTGCCTTCAACCGCGACGAAGCAAAAATTACGATCATAGGCGTACCCGACAAACCTGGCATCGCCTATCAGATTCTGGGCCCCATCGCAGACGCCAACATCGACGTCGACATGATCGTGCAGAACGTCGGGCACGAAAACACCACGGACTTCACTTTCACCGTCCATCGCAATGATTTTTCCAAGGCCATGGATATCGTGAAGAAGATCGCCAGTGAAATCGGCGCTCGCGAAACAAAAGGCGACGACAAGATCGCCAAGGTTTCCATCGTTGGCGTCGGCATGCGTTCGCATGTGGGCATCGCCAGAAACATGTTCGAGGCCCTGTCCAGGGAAGGCATCAATATCCAGATGATTTCCACCTCAGAGATCAAGATCTCCGTGGTAGTGGAAGACAAGTACATGGAACTGGCCGTGCGTATCCTGCATCAGGCATTCAACCTCGACAAGGCCGCCTGAATCGCCGCGAGGTGGCTTTAGCCCGCGCTTTCGGCTACAATTCGCCGCGTCTGGAGACGTGGCCGAGAGGTTGAAGGTACTCCCCTGCTAAGGGAGCATACGGACAAAACCCGTATCGAGGGTTCGAATCCCTCCGTCTCCGCCAGACAATAAAAAAAGCCCCTCACGGGGCTTTTTTACTTCGGCAAGATGCAGTGCATGTTTCTGCTTCCGGATAGATAGCCCCCCCAATCTCTTCCCCAAGAATTTTTTGACAGTTCTCAATGCAAAACATCACATTGATCCATGGGGCGTAACACTGATGATTTTTGTGTATAATTCTGCCTTCGCAACGCGCCCGTAGCTCAGCTGGATAGAGTACCTGGCTACGAACCAGGGGGTCAGGAGTTCGAATCTCTTCGGGCGCGCCACAAATCAAATGGGCTAGCAAACGCTAGCCCATTTTCATTCAGGCACCACTAAATAATCAATCGTTTATTTCTTGGTGCTGACGCTCTCTGGCTTGGCTGATGACTTCGAACTGTTTACAGAGAGATCAGCCCGCAATTTTGCAATGAATGACTTGCCAAAGCCCTTCACATTATCCAGTTCATCCAATGTCTTAAATCCACCATTCTTTTCACGATAGGCAATGATCGCCTTGGCCTTGGATGGTCCAAGACCCTTTATGCTTTCCAACTCAGACTGGGTGGCCGTATTGATGTCCACTGCAGCCCAAGCACTTCCCGTCAACATCATTAATGCAAGAATCTTTGCCAGACGTTTCATTAATCATTCCCTTCTTGTCAAATTGGTTGTCCGATGTGTGAGTCAAGCCCACGCAACAAGCTTATCTGGCGAATCTGGTCTGGCATATATGTCGAAAGTTATAGAAAAACGATTCTTTACAAAGCAGTCTCTCTATCCCCCTGCAATAAAAAAACCCCCGCTGGGGCAGCGGGGGTTT
>CAYOJA010000090.1:0-4819 GCA_964404175.1 uncultured Thiobacillus sp.
ATGCAGTTGCCGCGATCGGTGTAGTCGGTGATCCGCGACAGGGTTTCCGCGCCGATCACAAGCGCGGTGCGCGCCTGCCCGGCCTTGATGAAATTGTTGGCCGTCGCCAGCGCGAAAATGAATCCGCTGCAGACCGCCTGCACATCAAACGCGGGACATGCATTCGCGATGCCCAGCTTGGCCTGGACGATGCACGCTGTACTGGGAAATACGCGGTCGGGTGTCGTCGTCGCGACAATGACCAGATCCACATTCGCCGGCACGACACCGGCGGCTTCGAGCGCCTTGCGGCCTGCGGCAACCGCCAGATCGCTGGTCAGTTCGTTTTCCGCCGCGACATGGCGCACGCGTATGCCTGTTCGGTCGACAATCCACTGGTCAGTGGTATCGATCATTTTTTCCAGATCGGCATTGGTGAGCAGGCGTTCGGGCAAATAGCTACCCGTGCCGATGATGCGGGAATGAATCATGCGCCCTCCACTGCCTCGAGATGCTGCAATTGATCCGAAATGCGCTTGAGCACATTGCTTCGGGCTTCTTCCATGGCCGTCTCGATGGCATGTTCAAATGAAAAACGGTCGGCACTGCCATGACTTTTTACCACGATGCCGCGCAGGCCAAGCAGGGTGGCGCCATTATACCGGCGCGGGTCAACCTGGCGCTTGAACGCATTCATGACCGGCAGCGCCACCAGCCCAGCCAGCTTGGTCAGTAAATTGCGGCGGAATTCCTGTCTGAGCAGCGTGCTGATCATTTTGGCGATGCCCTCCGAAGACTTGAGCGCAACATTGCCGACAAAACCGTCGCAGACCACCACATCGGTGGTGCCTTTGTAGATATCGTCGCCCTCGACATTGCCATGGAAATTGATCAAATGGTTTCCGCGAATCAGTTCGGCTGCGCGCTTGACCATTTCGTTGCCCTTGATTTCTTCTTCACCGATATTCAACAGACCTACACTGGGATTGGGCTTGTGACCGACCTCAGAAGCCAGCATGGAACCCATCAAAGCGAACTGAAGCAGATGTTCGGCCGTGCAATCGACATTGGCGCCCAGGTCCAGCATCAGAACAGGCCCTTTAAGACTGGGCAAGTTGGTCGCAATGGCGGGACGGTCGATGCCAGGCAGGGTTTTCAGCACAAAACGGGCGGTTGCCATCAAAGCGCCGGTATTACCGGCGGAAACGCAGGCATCGGCTTCACCGGCTTTCACCAGGTCGATCGCCACGCGCATGGAGGAATCCTTCTTGTTGCGCAATGCCAGGGCGGGAGATTCATCCATGGCCACGACTTCAGAGGCATGGCGGATACGCAGGCGGGGGCCCGTCTTTTTGTGACGTCTTTTCAGTTCGGCCTGAATGGCATCCTGGGGACCGACCAGGATGATATTGAGATTGTCACCCCGCGCCAGACACTTCAGGGCAGCCGGGATGGTGACGTGCAGTCCGTGATCGCCACCCATGACATCGATGGCGATGGTGATTTCCCTCATCGGGTCAGACTTGAATTCATGCAGTTAAAAACAACCCCGATAAATTGCCGGGGTTGCGTGTGCTGAATTACTCGCCCTTGCCCTTGGCCACTTTTTTCCCGCGATAGTAGCCGGAGGGAGAAACGTGGTGGCGCATGTGCACTTCACCGGTCGTGGGCTCAACCGCCAGGGACGGGTTGGTCAGAAAATCATGCGAACGGTGCATGCCCCGCTTGGATGGGGATTTCTTGTTTTGTTGAACAGCCATTTCAAACTCCTTGTATTAAATATTTGCTGGCGGCGCACGATTAAAATCCATGCGCTCGCTCAATCAATCATGCACCCGGCACCGCGCAAACATCGTGCATCGGCACAAGCGGCAAACTCAGCAAGACTTCATCTTCAATGACGCCTGCCAAATCCAGGCTCTTGCCAGCAACCATGACATCAATGTCTTCATCCGCCAGCACTGCTTCCAGCCTCTCGGCTTCCTCTTCGCTGCTGGCCAGATAAAGCACACGGCCGCTTTCAACCGCGACTTCAACCGGTTTCAGGCAACGCTGGCACACCATTTCCAGACTGCCCTTGACCTCGCAATGCAGTTGCGGACGGCCTCGCGCATCCTGCTGGCCGCAAACCCGGAAGAACAATTCCGCCTGCGGGTTCACAAACTCTTGAGCAAGCCGCTCGAAATCACCTACCATCGTATTGCCTTCCCAACAGTGGGATTTTTCAGCAAAGTTCGACGGCGAAACGACCGGCCTTTCAAGCATCATGGGTAGCGTCGTTCGAGCATAAGCGGGCAATTTTATGATTTTTCAGGTGTTTTGTCAAAGAGAATGCAGGCGGGAAGATTACAGTGATCAAGAAAATACTGGTCGCCAACCGGGGGGAAATCGCGGTGCGCATCATACGCGCCTGCGCCGAACTGGGCATTGAATCCGCCGCGATCTATACGGACGCCGATCGCCACGCCCTGCACGTCAAGAAGGCTGATGAGGCCTACCACATCGGCAAGGATCCGCTGGCGGGCTATCTCAATCCCCACCATCTGGTGAATCTGGCAGCCGCTTCGGGCTGCGATGCGCTGCATCCGGGTTATGGCCTGCTTTCAGAAAATCCGCTGCTCGCCGAGATTTGCGCCAAGCGCGGCATCATATTCATCGGCCCCGATGCCGGACTCATTCGCCAGATGGGCGACAAAATCCAGGCGCGTCAGGCCATGATCAAGGCCGGGATTCCCGTTGTTCCCGGTTCGGACCACAATCTGGAAAACCTGGAGGAAGCACGGAAGCTTGCGGCTGAAATCGGCTATCCGGTCATGCTCAAGGCCACCAACGGCGGGGGCGGGCGCGGCATCCGCCGGTGCGACAGCGACGAAGAGCTTGCACGAAACTATGAACGGGTGGTTTCCGAAGCCACCAAGGCGTTTGGCAAGCCCGAAGTGTTTGTCGAAAAATGCGTGGTCAATCCCAAGCACATCGAGGTGCAGGTGCTTGCCGATTCCCAGGGCAACACCATCCATTTGTTCGAGCGCGACTGTTCCATTCAGCGGCGCAACCAGAAGCTGATCGAAATCGCACCCTCGCCCCAACTCACCGAATCGCAACGCCAATACATCGGCAAGCTCGCCGTGCAGGCCGCGCGGGCGGTCGGCTATGTCAATGCCGGCACGGTCGAGTTTCTGCTGGATCGCGACAATCAGTTTTACTTCATGGAAATGAACACCCGGCTGCAGGTCGAGCACACCATCACCGAGAGCATCACCGGAGTGGATATTGTGCAGGAACAGATTCGCGTGGCCGATGGCTTGCCGCTGCAATACAAACAGGAAGATATTTCCCACCGTGGCTTCGCCATCGAATTTCGCATCAACGCCGAAGATCCAAAAAATGAATTCCTGCCCAGCTTTGGGCGCATTACCCGCTACTACTCGCCCGGCGGACCGGGTGTGCGCGTCGATGCCGCCATGTACACCGATTACGTGATTCCACCCTATTTCGATTCCCTCTGCGCCAAGCTGACGGTGTGGAATCTTTCCTGGCAGGGTGTCATCGAGCGGGCGCGCCGCGCCTTGTCGGACATGGTGGTCTATGGTGTCAAGACCACCATTCCCTACTATCAGGAAATATTGAAACATCCGGATTTCCGCAGCGGCAGTTTCAATACCGGCTTCGTGGAAAGCCATCCGGAACTGATCCACTATGAAGAACGCAAGCCGCCGGAGGTATTGGCGGCAGCCGTTGCGGCAGCCATAGCCGCTTATCAGGGGCTTTAAATAATGTCCAAGGTTCACATTACCGATCTCATTCTTCGCGACGGCCATCAGTCGCTCATCGCCACGCGCATGCGCACCGAAGACATGCTGCCCATTTGCGCAAAGCTCGACTCAGTGGGCTTCTGGTCGCTGGAAGCATGGGGCGGCGCCACCTTCGATGCCTGCGTTCGCTTTCTCAAGGAAGATCCCTGGGAGCGCCTGAGAAAGCTGCGCAAGGCTCTGCCCAACACGCGCATCCAGATGCTGCTGCGAGGGCAGAACCTGCTCGGCTACCGCCATTATTCGGATGACGTGGTGCGCGCCTTCGTGAAGAAGTCGGCCGACGATGGCGTGGACGTGTTCCGGGTGTTCGACGCCATGAACGACCTGCGCAACATGCAGGTCTCCATCGAAGCGGTCAAGAAAGCAGGCAGACACGCCGAAGGCGCCATCTGCTACACCACCAGCCCGGTTCACGACATTCCGCATTTCGTCGAGCTGGCCAGGGGCTTTGCCGAATTGGGCTGTGACAGCATTGCCATCAAGGATATGGCCGGCCTGCTGACACCCTATGGCGCTTTCGAACTGGTCAAGGCCATACGCGAAGCCACCCACCTGCCGGTCCATACCCACAGCCATTCCACCTCGGGGCTGTCGAACATGGTGCATCTGAAAGCCGTCGAAGCCGGCGCCAGCATCATCGACACCTGCATCGGCGCGTTCGCCGAGGGCGCCAGCCACCCGACCACGCAAAGTTTTGTCGCCGCCCTGCAGGGCACGGAATACGACACCGGATTGTCCCTGCCTCTGCTGGAAGAAATCTCGGCCTACTTCAAGGATATGCGCAAGAAATACTGGCAGTTCGAAAGCGAGTTCACCGGCGTGGACACCCGTGTGCTGATCAACCAGGTACCCGGCGGCATGATTTCCAACCTGGCCAACCAGCTCAAGGAACAGGACGCACTCGACAAGATGGATGCGGTGCTGGCCGAAATCCCGCGTGTGCGCGAAGACCTGGGCTATCCGCCGCTCGTCACGCCGACCTCGCAAATCGTTGGTACCCAGGCCGTGCTCAACGTCATGGTCGGCAG
>CAYOJA010000091.1:0-4704 GCA_964404175.1 uncultured Thiobacillus sp.
ACAAAAAGCGGCATCCGCGCATTTTACGAGGATGTCGGGCGCGCTGCTAAAATCCCGCAAAGATAGGAGAAAACCCCATGAAAGTCCTGCTCACCGGCGCGGCCGGATTCATCGGCATGCATGTCGCGAAATTGCTGCTGGAACGCGGCGATGAAGTCGTCGGCATCGACATCATCAACGACTACTACAACCCGGAATTGAAACTGGCTCGACTGGAACAGCTCAAGCCCTATGCCAAATTCAAGTTCCACAAGATCGACATCGCCGACCGCATGGCGATGGAAGACCTGTTCGCCGCCGAGCATTTTCAGCGCGTGATCAATCTGGCCGCCCAAGCTGGCGTGCGCTATTCGCTGAAGAATCCGCATGCCTACGTGCAGTCGAACATCGTCGGCTTCGCCAACCTGCTGGAAGGCTGCCGCCACAACAAGGTCGAGCATTTTGTCTATGCCAGCTCTTCCAGCGTGTACGGCGCCAACACGAAAATTCCGTTCACAGTGCACGACCCGGTCAACCACCCGGTAAGCCTTTATGCCGCAAGCAAGAAGGCCAACGAGCTGATGGCCCATACCTATTCGCACCTGTACGGCCTGCCCACCACCGGCTTGCGCTACTTCACCGTGTACGGCCCCTGGGGACGGCCGGACATGTCGCCGTGGCTGTTCACCTCCGCCATACTCGAAGGCCGCGCCATCGATGTATTCAACCACGGAGACATGATGCGCGACTTCACCTACGTTGACGACATTGCCGATGGCACGGTGCGGGTGCTGGACCGCATCCCACAGGCCAATCCGGATTTCGACCACGACCACCCTGACCCCGCCAGCAGTCACGCGCCCTACAAAATCTACAACATTGGCAACCACACGCCCGTGCAGTTAATGGATTTCATTGGCACAATCGAAAAAGCACTCGGTCAGGAAGCGAAGAAGAATTTCCTGCCCATGCAGGATGGCGACGTGAAAACGACCTACGCCGATGTGGCCGACCTGACCCGCGACACCGGCTTCAAGCCGGATACGTCACTGGAATACGGGATTGGCGAGTGGGTAAAGTGGTATCGGGCTTATACGGGCAAATAATACTCACAGCTTCGCGCTCCGCCCGCCATCCACCGCCAGTATCTGCCCGCTGACAAAGGGTGCGTCCTCGATGAAGAAGCGCACGGCGTGGGCGATGTCGGACGGGTCGCCTGCGCGCTTGAGCATGGTGTGGGAGACGATGCGCTGGCGCGAGACTTCGTCGAAATGCGGATTGTCTTCCGGCCACATGATGGGCCCTGGCGCAACGCCGTTGACGCGCACTTCCGGCGCGAGTTCGCGCGCCAGGGATTTTGTAAGCCCGACCAGCCCGGCCTTGGCGACGGAATACACCAGATAGTTTTTCATGGGCCGGTCGGCGTGGATGTCGGTGATGTTGACGATGCAGCCATGACGACGCCGCAATTCATTGGCCGCGGCCTGCGACAGAAACATGGGCGCCTTGAGGTTGGTGCCCATCAGGTCCACCCAGTCCTTTTCCGTGATGCCGCCCACTGCCGTGGGATAAAAGCTCGAGGCATTGTTGACCAGCGCATCCAGCCCGCCGAAGGTGGCGATGGTTTGCGAGACCAGGCTGGGCAGCACGGCAATATCCAGCAGGTCGGCCTGGATCAGCGCAACGGAATCCGGCCGCATGGCATTGAGTTCGTCCTGTAACGCACGCGCCTCACTGGCCGAGCTGCGGTAATGGATCATGAGGTTGGCGCCCGTGCCGTGCATCATGCGTGCAATCGCCGCGCCCACACGCTTGGAACCGCCGGTAATGAGGATGGTTTTGGCAGACATGCAGGTTTCCTGTTGTATGCTTCCAGTCGATTATCCAACAAAACCCGTCCCGATGTCCCTCCCGCCGCCAAGCCCGGAACAACTGCAAGCCAGCGACCGGCTCGTTCGATACATCCAGTCTGAAATTGAAAAAAACGGCGGTTGGATTCCGTTTGCGCGTTACATGGAACTGGCACTCTATACGCCGGGGCTGGGCTATTACAGCGGCGGCTCGGCCAAGTTTGGGGCGGGTGGCGACTTTGTGACCGCGCCGCAGATTTCTCCATTGTTTGGTCGCGTGCTGGCCAGGCAGTTTGCCGAGGTATTGAAACAGACCGGCGGTGGCATCCTGGAACTGGGTGCGGGAACCGGACTTCTGGCCAGCCAGATACTTGAAGAAATGCGCGCGCAGGGCATCGAGGCGCCATATTCGATTCTGGAAGTGAGCGGGGAATTGCGGGCGAGGCAGCAGGAGCGGCTGACCGGCCATAAGGCAAGTTGGCTGGATGCCATGCCGGAGAAGTTCACCGGCGTGATCTTCGGCAATGAAGTTCTGGATGCGCTGCCTGCTCATCTCATCCACTGGACGGAAAATGGACCGATGGAACGAGGCGTTTGCAGGGAAAACCAAGTCGCGCCCTCACCCCTAACCCCTCTCCCCGAGGGAGAGGGGAAATTCATTTGGCAAGATTGGCCCATTTCCGATCCTACCTTGCGGGCGCAAGCCCAGTCACTAGGTCTTCTGCCAGGCTATGTCAGTGAGATCAACCTCGCTGCGCCGGCATTGGTCAAAAGCCTGGCCGAGTGTCTTGAATCCGGCTTGCTGCTATTCATTGACTACGGATTTGGCCACAGTGAGTACTATCATCCACAACGCTACATGGGCACGCTGCGGGCGCATTATCGCCATCATGCGCTGGACGATCCGTTTTACTTGCCGGGCCTGTGCGACCTGACCGCGCATGTGGATTTTACCGCCATTGCCGATGCGGGGTTTGATTCAGGACTGGATGTGTGCGGCTACATCACCCAGGCAAATTTTCTGATGGCAGGCGGTATGACCCGGATGCTCGCCGAAACTCCGCCCGATTCCGCCGCGAATTACCTGCCACTGTCCACAGGCGTGCAGAAGCTGCTATCGCCAGCCGAGATGGGCGAGTTGTTCAAGGTGATTGGAATGAGCAGGAACGCAGCCTGCCCGAGCGGGTTTTCAATGGGCGATCAGCGGCACCGGTTGTAGGGATCAGGGAAAGTGCTTTGCGCTTGAATAAAAAAGGGCGGCCTTCAGCCGCCCCTCCTGCCCCGAGCCCTGTCAACTCAACTGCCCGTGGCAGTGTTTGTACTTTTTCCCGCTGCCGCAAGGGCAGGGATCGTTGCGCCCAACCTTTGGCATGTCGCGCGTAAAGGGCTGCGCGGGCGCGGCCTCGCCTTCGGGTTGATCGGTACCCGCCAGCGCTTCGTCGAAGTCGGCGTGGTGATACTGCACGTTGGAAACTTCCGGGTGCTGTTCTTCCACCGCCTGCACGTCCTGCTCGGTTCGCACCTGCACGGTGGTGGTGATGCGGGTGACTTCAAACTTGATCGCATCCAGCATGTTTGAGAACAGCTGGAAGGCTTCGCGCTTGTATTCCTGCTTGGGATTTTTCTGCGCATAGCCGCGCAGGTGGATGCCCTGTCGCAAGTGATCCAGCGCGGAAAGATGTTCGCGCCAGTGGCTGTCCATGCTTTGCAGCATCACCGCACGTTCGAAATGTCGCAGCACTTCCGAACCCACGATTGCTTCCTTGGCTGAATAGATTTCATTGGCTGCAGCCACTGCCTTTTCGCGCAGACCCTGTTCATCGAGCTTCTGGTCTTCCTTGAGCCACTGCGCCAGCGGCAGTTCAAGGGTGAACTCGGAAGCCAGCGCCTTCTCGGCGCCTTCCACATCCCACTGTTCTTCCATGGAACCCGGCAGTATGTGCTGGTCCATGGTCGTGTTGATCACGTCCGCGCGCATGGCGCGGATGGTGTCGCCAATGTCCTCGGCCGGCAGCAATTCATTGCGCTGCTCGTAGATGACCTTGCGCTGATCGTTGGCGACGTCGTCGTATTCCAGCAATTGCTTGCGAATGTCGAAGTTGCGCGCCTCAACCTTGCGCTGCGCATTTTCAATGGCGCGCGACACCCACGGATGCTCGATGGCTTCACCCTCGGGCAGCTTGAGCTTGTTCATGATGGCGGCGACGCGGTCGGACGCAAAAATGCGCAGCAGCGGATCTTCCAGCGACAGATAAAAACGCGAGGAACCCGGGTCGCCCTGGCGTCCCGCGCGGCCGCGCAACTGGTTGTCGACACGGCGGGATTCGTGCCGCTCGGTGCCGATGATGTGCAGGCCGCCCGCCGCCAGCACCTGTTCGTGAACCCGCTGCCAGTCTGACTTGAGCTTGTCCTTTTGCGTTTTCCTTTCCGCATCGGACAGGTTGGCGTCAGCATCCACGGCATCCAGTTTTTTCTGGATATTGCCGCCCAGCACGATGTCGGTACCACGGCCCGCCATGTTGGTGGCGATGGTGATCGCGCCGGGTTGTCCGGCTTCTGCGATGACTTCCGCCTCTCGCGCGTGCTGCTTGGCGTTCAGTACCTGATGCTGCAAGCCTTCCTTCGTCAGCAGACCGGAGAGGAATTCGTTGATTTCGATCGAAGTCGTGCCCACCAGCACGGGCTGGCCTCGTTGCTGACAGTCGCGAATATCCTTGATGACTGCGGTATATTTTTCCTGCGCAGTCAGGAACACCTGGTCATGGGTGTCCTTGCGGATCATGGGCCGGTGGGTGGGGATGACCACGGTTTCCAGATTGTAGATTTGCTGGAATTCGTAGGCTTCGGTATCCGCCGTGCCGGTCATGCCGGACAG
>CAYOJA010000092.1:0-4680 GCA_964404175.1 uncultured Thiobacillus sp.
CCGCCGTAGTAGCGCTTGCCCGGGTAGCCCTCGGCGTACTTGTTGGTGAGCTGCGAGCCCTGCGCCTCCATCACTGCCGGGCTGGTGTAGTTTTCCGACGCGATCAGTTCGATGTGTTCTTCCTGGCGGCGGTTTTCGGACTGGATGGCGGCCCACAGTTCAGGATCGACGGTGGCGAGAGTGTTCTGGCGGGAAAACATTGGTAATGACCTGATGAATTTGCGAAAACTGCAATTCTACCAGCCAAGGCAAGCTTCAAAGAACGGCCTGTCTGGTCGGGCAACCCGAATGGATTAATTCTCCGGGGGTACTTGACTAATTTGCTCAAGAATATATATTAGCCATTAATGAAATGCTTATGGCTTAATAAGTATTTCTTATCTTTAAAATTTCTTCGAAAGGAGCATGAACATGAGCGGACTCATTCCCGGTTTCAATGTCGATGGCGTCGTGACCATCAATCGCGTCATTCTCAAACCCGAATACAGCGTGGACGACCTGCAGGAGCGTGTCGCCTACCTGTGCGAAAACGTGAAGACCTACCACTCCGACACCGGTTTCGTCGGTGGCTTTGTCGCGCTGAATTCCGGCCAGGTCTCCAACGAAGGCTCGACGGTTGGTCAGGCAGTGGACAGCCCGCTGGCCGGCAAGGAAGCGTTGATCGTCACCTTCTGGCAGTCGTTTGCAGATCACGAAAAGTCGCACCAGAGCGAAACTTTCCAGCCCCTCTTCAAACAGGTTCTGGATCTGTGCGAAAACGGCAACGAGGAAATTGCCTACAACATGCTGTGGAGCGGCAAGGCATACAGCGCCGAAGAAGCGGCGGAAGCGCGTGCGGTGAAGGAGAAGTACGCCAAGGCTGCTTGAAGCAGAAATGAATAACGGCGCGTCAGGCGCCGTTATTTTTCGAGTTCGATTCGGAATCGGGATCGTGCCGTCCGCACTTGCGCGTGAGCTGCGCCATCATTTCGCGCAGTTCGACCATCTCCTGGCGCAGGATCTTGATTTCGTGGTGCATCTCGCGCCGCAACAGCTTTTCCTCCTTGCCGATGAAGAAGGCCGCGATAGAAGCAGTGACCAGCGACATCACGCCATACGTCAACACGATGACCAGCCCGGCAAACAGGCGCGCGGGACCGGTGGTCGGAACCAGATCGCCATAGCCCACCGTCAGGCCGCTGATGAATGCCAGCCAGACGCCATCCCAGTAAGTGTGGATGGTGGGTTCCAGCCAGTAAAACCCGCCGCCAGACAGCAACATCAATCCAAAGCCAAGCAGGAGGATGTAGGGCGTAGAGCCGGGGGTCAGGGCGCGCAACGAATGAGCCAGGCGTGCAATCAAAAGCCCCACGACAGCCAGCCGCAGCAACCTGAACAGTGCCGACAGGTCGGTTGGCAATTGCGGTAGCAGAACGGAAGTGGATGTCACTACAATGATGCCAACGGAAAGCCAGTTGTACATCAGATAGCGTTTCTTCTGGGCGGTAACGGACAACATGATGGTGAGTTCCGTCACGAACGTCAGAAGCACAATGGCATCCAATATCCAGCCAATCTTGAAGAGGTGAGCGTCACCCGATAGCACGGTGAGGTAAAACGCCGGAATCGCCAGCAGCGTGGCGATCATCACCGGCCAGTAAAGCCGCCTTTCCCATTCATAGGCCTGGGGCGTATCGTGCGGGGGAACACCCGCCAATCCAAGAGCGAGCCGGGTATTGAGTGACATGGCATCTAACCTGTATGCAAACCTTATAATTCTAGATCGTTGCTACACATCCGGAGCATTCAATGACCATCAATCGCCGCGATTTTCTTAAGGGTGCGGGCGCAACCGGCGCGCTGGCACTGCCTCTGGCTGGCGGCGCGCAAGCGGCGGATTTGCCGGCCATCAACTGGCGTCTGGCTTCCAGCTTCCCCAAAAGCCTGGACACGATTTTCGGCGCGGGCGAAGTCATGGCCAAACGTGTCGCGCAGATTACCGGCGGCAAATTCAATATCCGCGTGTTTCCGGCGGGCGAACTGGTGCCGGGTTTGCAGGTGCTGGATGCCGTGCAGGCCGGTACGGTCGAGGCGGGCCACAGCGCGGGCTATTACTATGTCGGCAAGAACATGGCGTTCGCCTTTGATACCGCGCTGCCCTTCGGCCTGACTGCGCGCCAGCAGAATGCCTGGATGTATGCGGGCGGCGGCATGGCTTTGCTGCGCGATTTCTACAAGGGCTACAACGTCCTGCAGTTTCCCGGCGGCAACACCGGTGTACAGATGGGTGGCTGGTTTCGCCGCGAGATCAAGTCGCTCTCTGACCTGCGTGGTCTGAAAATGCGCATTCCCGGCATCGGCGGAAAAATTCTCGCCAAACTTGGCGGCGTGCCACAAACCCTGCCGGGTTCGGACATCTATCCCGCGCTGGAACGCGGCGCGCTCGATGCCGCCGAGTGGGTGGGGCCATACGACGATGAGAAGCTGGGTTTTCAGCGCATCGCCAAACACTATTACTATCCCGGCTGGTGGGAAGGCGGCCCGCAGCTTTCCTTCTACATCAACCTGCAAAAATGGAATGCGCTGCCCGATCCCTACAAGGCCGCGCTGGAAGCGGCCTGTGCCGAGGCCAACGTGCGCATGCTGGCCGAATACGATGCTAAAAATCCGACAGCGCTCATGCGGCTGGTGCAACAGGGTGTCAAGCTGCACGCCTACCCCAAGGATGTCATGCTCGCTGCGCGCCGCACGGCGTTCGAACTGTACGAAGAAGAAGCCGGCAAGAATCCTGCCTTCAAGACCCTGTACGATCACTGGAAAAAATTCCGCGATGCCGAAATCCAGTGGTTCAAGATTGCCGAAGGTCCGTACCAGAATTTCCTTTACTACGTTAAATAGAAAGAATCATCATGTTGAAAAAAATCGTACTATCCACTCTGTTCATATCCGGCTCTGCCGTGGCCTTTCCCTGGTATTCCGGTGGCGGATTCCGCGGCGCGGAACTGATGAATCCTCAGGAACAGAAAGACCACGTCGCCAAACTGCAATCCATGAAATCGCTCAACGAATGCCATGCCTACATGAACGCCCATGAAGTGGAATTACAAAAGCGCGCGGCGGCTACCCATGCAAACCTTCCGCCGGTCAAGGGCGACCCCTGCCAGGTCATGCTGCAAATGGGCCGGATCAAGAACCAGTAAGCCTGCCCTATGTTTTAGTCCCCTCTCCCCTTGCGGAAGAGGGCTAGGGTGAGGGGTGAGTTTCACTGACGAAGAAATACTCATGCACACCACCTTGGTACACATGCGCGTCAAGCCCGAATACCTGGACGCCTTCATCGAAGCCTGCCGCCTCAATCACCAGGCTTCCATTCAGGAACCTGGCAACCTGCGCTTTGATTTATTGCAAGACCCCGAAGACCCCGCGTGTTTGATTTTCTACGAAGCCTATCGCACAGAAGAAGATGCCGTTGCTCACAAGCAGACCGCTCACTATGCTCAATGGCGCGATACTGTTGCGGAAATGATGGCGGAACCGAGGCGCGGGGAGCGCATGAATGGGTTGTTGCCTCGCTGATCAGCGCCACTCCTTCGGCAGATAAAAATCCCCATAGGCATCCGACTCCATCGGAATGTCGATGACGCCGCTGGACACGACCTGGGCATGATGACCGACCAGTTCCGGAAAGCCGATGACCAGTCCCACGACAATCAACTGGATGAACAGGAAAGGCACGGCACCCCAGTAGATGTCGGTGGTCCTGATTTCCGGCGGGGCGACGCTCTTGAGATAGAACAATGCAAAGCCAAAAGGCGGATGCATGAACGAGGTTTGCATGTTGACCGCGAGCATGACGCCGAACCAGATGGGATCGATGCCGAGTTTTAATGCCACAGGCAGCAGCAGCGGCACGATGATGAAGGCGATCTCGAAGAAATCGAGAAAGAACGCCAGCAAAAACACCAGGATGTTCACCGCGATGAGGAAGCCCACGACGCCGCCGGGAAGGTGATTGAACAGACCTTCCACCCACAGGTCGCCGTTGAGTCCGCGGAAGGTCAGCGAAAATACCGTCGAGCCGATAAGGATGAAGATTACGAAGCTGGTGAGCCTGAGCGTCGTGTCCATGGACTGGTTGAGGATGCTCAGCTTGAGCCGTCCCTTGAGAGCGGCCAGCGCCAGTGCGCCGGTCGCACCCAGCGCGCCGCCTTCGGTGGGGGTGGCGATGCCGAGAAAAATGGTGCCCAGCACCAGGAAGATCAGCACCAGCGGCGGCAGCAGCGAGGTGAAGATGCGCGTGGTGAGTTGCGAGGAAGTGAGTGTGCGCGCCGAGGCCGGCAGCGCGGGTGTGGCTTCAGGCTTGATGATGGAGATGATGAATATCAGCAGCAGGAACAGCCCGACCAGTATCAGGCCGGGCAGCAGCGCGCCGGTGTACATGTCACCGACCGAAGCGCCGAGTTGATCTGCAAGCACAATTAAAACCAGCGAAGGCGGAATGATCTGCGCCAGAGTGCCCGAGGCGGCAATGACGCCCGAGGCGAGCCGCTTGTCATAACCGTAGCGCAGCATGATGGGCAGGGAAATCAGACCCATGGCGATGACCGACGCGGCGACGACGCCGGTGGTGGCTGCCAGCAGCGCGCCGACCAGAATCACCGAATACGCCAGCCCGCCGCGCACGCGGCCGAACAGCTGCCC
>CAYOJA010000093.1:0-4669 GCA_964404175.1 uncultured Thiobacillus sp.
GCGTTCATAGTCGCTTCATCAGGTTGGCCATTTCCACTGCAACGCGCGCAGCATCCGTACCTTTCTCCATCATGCGAGTGTGGCCTTGCGCATCGGTTTCGACAGTGAGAATGGCATTGGCGACCGGCACACCGGTGTCGAGCTGGACGTCGGTGATGCCGCGCGCGGATTCGTTGGCGACGATTTCAAAATGATAGGTTTCGCCGCGCACGATGGCGCCAATGGCGATGAGCGCATCAAACTTGCCGCTTTGCGCCATTTTCAGAAGCGCGAGCGGATGTTCCAGCGCACCGGGAATGTTGACGACAAGAATATCATCCCTTGCCACGCCCAGACGCAGCAGTTCGCGTTCGCAGGACGACAGCAACCCTTCGCAAATATCCTTGTTGAAGCGGCTCATGACGATGCCGATTTTCATGCCCTGCCCATTGAAAGCTGGGTCGAGTTCGGAAAATTCTGCAGTGTTGTTTCCCATGATGTTTCCTTTCAGCGGTTTTCCAGATAGCCCGTGACTTCAAGATCGAAGCCATCCATGGCAGGCATTTTGCGCGGGCTGGCCAGCAGCTTCATTTTGCCGACGCCAATGTCCCTGAGTATTTGTGCGCCGATGCCGTAGTCGCGCAAATCGACTTTGTGCGCTGCGGCTGCCTGCGCGGGTGGGTTGATGCGGTTATGCAGCGCGTCGGCGGTTTCCGGACGGTGCAGCAGCACGATGACGCCGGACTGCGATTCGGCGATGCGCTCCATCGCACCCATGATGGGCCAGGAATGGCCGCCGCCGGTGACATCGAGAAAATCCATCACGCTCAAGGGTTCATGCACGCGCACCAGCGTTTCGCGGTCGGCGTGGATTTCGCCCTTGACCAGCGCGAGATGGGTTTCGCGGTTGGTGTTGTCGCGATAGGCGATGAGCCGGAAGGCGCCATACACGGTTTGAATCAGGCGATCGGCCACGCGCTCGACCAGGCTTTCGGTCTGGTTGCGGTAATGAATCAGGTCGGCAATGGCGCCGATCTTGAGTCCGTGTTCCTGCGCGAACGGAATCAAGTCAGGCAGGCGCGCCATGGTGCCGTCATCCTTGAGGATTTCGCAGATGACCGATGCGGGTTCAAGCCCGGCAAGCTGGGCCAGATCGCAGCCGGCTTCGGTGTGCCCTGCACGCACCAGCACGCCGCCTGGTTGCGCGCGCAACGGAAAGATGTGGCCGGGCTGAATGATGTCGGATGCTTTGGCGTCTTTTGCAACGGCGGCCTGAATGGTCACAGCCCGATCCTGTGCGGAAATGCCGGTGGTCACGCCTTCCGCCGCCTCGATGGAAACAGTAAATGCAGTGCCGTGCGGCGTCTGGTTGTCGCTCACCATCTGCTTCAATCCAAGCTGGCGGCAGCGGGTGTCGGTGAGCGTCAGACAGATCAAGCCGCGGCCGTGCTTGGCCATGAAGTTGATGGCTTCCGGCGTGACGTGCCCGGCAGCCATGACCAGGTCGCCTTCGTTCTCGCGATCCTCTTCATCCACCAGCACGACCATGCGGCCGGCTTTCAACTCACTGATAATTTCGGTAATGGGGGCAAGGCTCATTGCTCAGTCTTTATCGGTTGTGTTCATGAATTGCGTTAGCCGCTCGACATAACGCGCGACCATATCGATTTCCAGATTGACGCGGCTGCCGGGCTTGAGGTGCTTGAGGGTGGTCATGGCCAGGGTATGCGGAATGAGGTTGATGCTGAAGCGAACGCCTTCTACCTTGTTGACCGTGAGCGAAACACCCTGCACGGTGATTGATCCCTTGGCGGCAATATAACGGGCGAGATTAGCTGGCGCGTCGATTTCCAGAAGATGGGATTCGCCAACCGGCTGAAAGCGCGTCACCGCGCCGACGCCATCGACGTGGCCAGAGACGATATGGCCGCCAAGCCGGTCGATGGGCCGCATGGCTTTTTCCAGATTGACTTCGGCGCCGGGTGCAAACCCCTCGGTGCAGCGCAGGGTTTCGGCAGAAACATCCACGGTAAACGTGGAGGGTGTCATGGCAATGGCAGTCAGACATACGCCGTTGACGGCAATCGAATCGCCCATGCGCACATCGGAGAAATCCAGTCCGCCGCCCTCGATGACCATGCGGGCATCGCCACCGCGTGCCTCGTACTGGTGAATTCTGCCGACTGACTGAATGATTCCGGTGAACATGGGTTAAAGAGCAAAAAAGCTGTTGTGCCTATTTTAACAGCCCAACGCGCATAAAAAGCGGCCATTTCAACAGCAGGGGCTGGCCGGGATCTTGCCAGTGTCGGGCCAGACTTGATTCAAGGCCGGGCAGAGGACTGTGTCCGTTGTCGGCTTCATAACGCTTGACGGCGGACCAGGTGGAAAGATAAGCCAGCAGGCGGGGCATATTCCATTCCACTTCGATGAAGAACTCAGGCGCCTGAATTTCCTCGAAGGGAAAATCCAGGCTGCGATAAGCTTCATCAATAAGCTTGCGCTCGGGTGGCCACCAAGGGCCGATGGTTTCACCGTAGAACCCGGCAAAAGGTTCGTCCAGTTCGCCCGGTAGTGCCAGGCGTCCGTAACCCCATAGGGCAATCATGCCGCCCGGCTTGAGGACGCGGCGGGCTTCCGTGTAAAAAGCAGTCAGGTCAAACCAGTGTGCCGCCTGCGCAACAGTGATGAGATCGACGCTGCCGTTTTCCAACCCGCTGGCCTCGGCCGTGGCAACGCGAAACTGGACATTGTCCGGACCGCTTGCATGCGCGACCTGCTCTGCGCTGGCGTCGGTGGCGATGACTTGCCTGAAATGCCGGGCCAATCCTGCCGCTGCCTGGCCGCTGCCTGTGGCGCAATCCCATGCAAGGTCATGTCCTGCGCACAGGCCTGAAAGCCAGGAAAAGAGTCCGTCTGGATACGACGGGCGAAATTCCGCGTATTGCGCAGACGCGTCCGAAAAATGATCCTTGAATGTCATTTCCGCCAGGTCAGGCGAAGGTCGGTTCCGATCGTGCGCTGGTCGGCCAGTTTCCAGTTCAGGCGGCTTTGCATCGTGGCGGGCTCGGGCAAATCAAACAGCGGCCGCGCGTCCGAGCCCAACAGGCAGGGCGCGACATATTGCACCCACTCGTCGACCAGTCCGGCGGCGAGCAGGGCGCCATTCAAAATCGGACCGGTTTCGGTCATGACTTCGTTGATGCCTTTTTGCGCCAGCCTCGAAAGCAGCGCGTGCAGATTGACCCTGCCGTCCACACCGGGCAGACAGAGGATTTCCGCGCCAGCCGCTTCCAGCGCAGCGGTTTTTTTTGTATCCGGTTCCGTGCAGGCGATGAGCGTTTTCGCGCCTTGCAGAATTCTTGCATTGGGTGGCGTGCGCAGGGTGGAATCGACGATCACTTTCATGGGATGACGTGCTGTATCGATCCCGCGCACATTCAGTTGCGGATTGTCCGCCAGCACGGTGTTGATGCCAGTCAGAATTGCGCAGGAGCGCGCGCGCAGCCGATGCACATCGGCACGCGCCGCCTCGCCGGTAATCCATTTCGATTCGCCGGAAGACAACGCGGTCTTTCCATCCAGCGACGAGGCGGTCTTGATGCGAACATAGGGATGGCCCAGCACCATGCGCTTGACGAAGCCGGCGTTAAGGTCGTGCGCCTGCGTGGCCAGCAGGCCATGCCCGACGGCGATGCCCGCGGCTTTCAATCTCGCCAGGCCCTGGCCGGATACATTCGGGTTGGGGTCCTGCATGGCTGCAATGACCTTCGCCACACCCGCGCCGATCAGCGCGTCCGCGCAGGGTGGTGTACGGCCATGATGCGAACAGGGCTCGAGCGTTACATAAACAGTTGAACCCAGCGAAGCCGGGCCCGCCTGCATCAGGGCATTGATTTCCGCATGCGGTTCGCCAGTTTTCTGGTGCCAGCCTTCGCCGATGATTTGTCCATTCTTGACGATGACACAGCCGACCCGGGGGTTGGGCGTTGTTGAGTAAAGCCCGCGCTCAGCGAGGCGCAACGCGCGCGCCATGTGGGCATGGTCTTCCGCCGTGAAGCTCATTTGAACAGATCATCGACACCCGGGGGCGGGGATTTTTCCAGATCCTTCAGCACATCGCGGAAATCGTCCGCGTCCTGGAAGCTTTTGTAGACCGAGGCAAAGCGGATGTAGGCGACCTTGTCCAGCCGCTTCAATTCCAGCATGACCAGTTCGCCCAGCTGGCGCGAAGGAATTTCGCGCTCCCCAAGGCTCAGCAGTTTTTGCCGGATGCGCTGAATGGCTTCATCAACCAGTTCGGTGGAAACCGGTCGCTTGTGCAGCGCGCGGCCGAAGCCTTCGCGCAGCTTGTCTTCGGAGAACTCCTCACGGAAACCGCTGCTCTTGACGATTTGCGGCAGGCGGATATCCGCCGTCTCGAAAGTGGTGAAGCGCTTTTCGCAATTCGGGCAGCGGCGGCGGCGGCGGATCGTGTCGCCGGTTTCGTTGACACGGGAGTCGACGACTTGGGTATCAGCGTGACCGCAGAAAGGACATTTCATTTTTTGAGTGGAGAGAGGAGAGACTAGAGTTTGTAGCCGAGAGGTTTTTACTCTCTACTCTCCGCTCTCGACTGGTTTTCTCGACTATTTTCCATACACCGGAAACTTCGCGGTCAGTTTCGCCACTTCGCCCTTCACGCGATTGA
>CAYOJA010000094.1:0-3754 GCA_964404175.1 uncultured Thiobacillus sp.
GACAGCCAGAAACCCTGAAGATGCCCTGCGTCTGGCCGAGGAAATCGGCTACCCACTGGTGGTGCGGCCTTCCTATGTACTGGGCGGCCGCGCCATGGAAATCGTGCGCGAGGAAGCCGATCTCAAGCGCTACATGACCGAGGCGGTGAAAGTATCCAATGACTCGCCGGTGCTGCTGGACCGCTTTCTGGACGACGCGATTGAAGTCGATGTCGATGCGCTGTCCGATGGAAAGGATGTCCTGATCGGCGGCATCATGCAGCACATCGAACAGGCGGGCGTGCATTCGGGCGATTCGGCGTGTTCCCTGCCGCCCTATAGCCTGTCGAAGGAAACCCAGGACGAACTGCGTCGCCAGACGGTCGAAATGGCCCGCGCGCTGAATGTGGTCGGACTGATGAACGTGCAGTTCGCCATTCAGGGCGACACCATTTATGTGCTGGAAGTGAATCCGCGTGCCTCGCGCACCGTGCCCTTTGTGTCCAAGGCCATTGGTGCGCCGCTGGCAAAAGTCGCAGCCCGCTGCATGGCCGGCCAGACGCTGGCCAGCCAGCGCATGACGGTTGAGCGCATCCCGCCGTACTACTCGGTCAAGGAAGCAGTATTCCCGTTCCGCAAATTCCCCGGCGTTGATCCGATGCTGGGGCCGGAGATGAAGTCCACGGGTGAGGTCATGGGCGTGGGCGAAACCTTTGCGGAGGCTTTCGTCAAATCCCAGCTCGGCGCGGGTGAAACCCTGCCCTCAAAAGGCAAGGTGTTCATCAGCGTGCGCACCCAGGACCGTCCCCAGGCGGCCGATCTGGCAAAAGGCTTTCATGCGCTTGGTTTTACCGTGCTGGCCACACGTGGCACCGGACAAGCCATCAGTGATGGTGGCACTCCAGTTACGATCGTCAACAAGGTGACCGAAGGCCGGCCCAATATCGTTGACATGATCAAGAACAACGAAGTCAGCCTCATCATCAACGTGGTGGACGACAAACGCGCGGTGAAGGACTCCTATTCCATTCGCGCCGAGGCGCTGTCGCGCCGTGTCGCCTATTTCACCACGCTGGCCGGCGCGCGTGCCGCCTGCGTTGGACTGGGGCATTCCAGCGAGTTGCAGGTTTACCCCCTGCAGGCGCTTCATCAGAACATGCAGTAAGAAGGAATGAGCAAGTGAGCAAGGTACCTTTGACCGTCACCGGCGCGGAAATGCTGAAAGCCGAGTTGCATAACCTCAAGACCGTGCAACGTCCGGCCGTGATTCAGGCGATTGCCGAAGCGCGTGCGCATGGCGATCTGTCGGAAAACGCAGAATACGATGCCGCCAAGGAACGCCAGGGTTTCATCGAGGGGCGCATCAAGGAAATTGAAGGCAAGATTTCGCATGCGCAGATCATCGATCCCAAAACGCTGGATGCCGACGGCCGGGTGGTGTTTGGCGCCACGGTCGAACTGGAGGATCTGGATTCAGGCGACAACGTGACCTATCAGATCGTGGGCGACGACGAAGCCGACATCAAGGCCGGCAAGATTTCTGTCTCATCGCCCATTGCACGCGCGCTGATCGGCAAGCACGCGGGCGACACGGTGAATGTACAGGCGCCGGGTGGCGTGCGCCAGTACGAAATCCTCGACGTCGAATATCGATGAAAAATTTCGCTGACGGTCTGGCTTCCGTCCTGATGGTGTTGTGGATCGGTGGCTTGTGGGCAATCGGCTACATTGCGGCGCCAACACTTTTTGCCGAACTTTCTGACCGCCAGCTGGCCGGCAATCTGGCGGGTGAATTGTTCAAGTGGATTGCCTGGCTCGGCATCATTTCTGGTACGTACCTGCTGATATTCCGATTGGGAAGGCAGGGTTTTCAGGTGCTGAAACAGGCGTATTTCTGGATCGTGCTGGCCATGCTGCTGCTTACGCTGGGCCAGCATTTCGGCATCCAGCCGGTCATGCAGGCGTTGAAGGACCAGGCCATGCCGCAGGCCGTGATGGAAAGCGCTTTCCGGAGCAGGTTCGCTGCGTGGCATGGCGTTTCCAGCGTGGTGTATCTTATTGAGAGCGTGTTGGGCCTGATCCTGGTCTGGCGCTATCGCGGCAGCTGAATGGCTGGTTTTTCGGCTTGTTTGTAAATCACCAGGATTTTTCCAATCTGCTGGACGGGGGATGCGCCCAGTTGCTGGCAGATTTCCGCCATCCACTGGCTGCGGGTTTCCTTCTCGTCTGAACCCGCCTTGATCTTGATCAATTCATGTGCGTTCAGCGCCCGGTCTATTTCCTTGATGACAGCCTCGGTAAGTCCTTTGTCGCCAATGATGACGACGGGAGAGAGCGTGTGGGCCAGGCCTTTCAGGTACTGGCGCTGGGCGGGTGTGAGTGTGATCATGACGGGCCTTCTTCAGGGAAGCGCGATTTTAGCCGATTTAGCTATAACTAGCCGATGAAACGACCCAAAACCAGCCGGGCCTGGTGGCTGGACCGCCATGTGCACGATCCCTTTGTCAAGCTTGCGCAGAAGGAAGGCTATCGATCGCGCGCGGCCTACAAGCTTCTGGGGCTGGATGAACGCGATCATTTGCTTAAACGCGGCATGACCGTGGTTGACCTGGGCGCCGCCCCCGGCGGCTGGTGCCAGATCGCTGCAAACAAGGTGGGGGAGCAGGGAAAGGTAATCGGAATTGACCTGCTGCCGGTATCGCCCGTGCCCGGGGTGCAGTTGTTTCAGGCGGATTTCACTGAAGCGGAAGGGTTGGCCCTGGTCGAGAACGCCTTGAATGGCAGAAAGGCAGACCTTGTATTAAGTGATATGGCCCCCAATATCTCCGGGGTGAAGGATGCGGATCAGGCAAAGCATTATCTGCTGGCTGAACTGGCGCTGGATTTTGCAGTGAGATGGCTGAAACCCGAAGGCGCTTTTGTCGTCAAAGTGTTTCAGGGTTCGGGGTTCGAGGATTATTTGAAACAGGTGAGAGCGGCTTTCAACAAGGTTGTTACTCGCAAGCCTGACGCCTCGCGTGATGAGAGCCGGGAAAATTTCCTGGTCGCGCGGGGGTTGAAAGAGCGTTCTTCAAACCTGGCTAGCCAATCGGGCGCGCCGGGCTTAGAATGAGTCTAAACTCTTCAGGCATTTGATTGCCGGGGATTATTGATCGCGGTTTTGGCCGCGAGTTAGGAGCAGCAGTGAACAATCTAGCCAAGAATATTGCCATCTGGGTCATCATCGCGGTGATCCTGATGACCGTTTTCCAGCAGTTTGGCGCGCATCAGACCAGCCAGACCACGATCCCGTATTCGGATTTCATCGAACAGGTCAAGCAGGGGCAAATCAAGGAAGCCATCATTGATGATCGCGTCATACGCGGCATGAGCGAAAGCGGCAAACCTTATGTTACCTATTTCCCCGCGGGTGATATCTGGCTGACCTCGGATCTGCTGAAGAACGGCGTAAAAGTGGACGTCAAGCCCGAGCAGCAGCAGTCGGTGCTGATGAGTATTTTCATTTCCTGGTTCCCCATGTTGCTGCTGATTGGCGTGTGGGTGTTCTTCATGCGCCAGATGCAGGGTGGCGGGCGCGGCGGCGCGTTCTCTTTTGGCAAGAGCCGGGCGCGCATGCTGGATGAAGGCAATAACCAGATTACCTTTGCCGATGTGGCCGGATGTGATGAAGCCAAGGAAGAGGTCGGCGAACTGGTTGAATTTCTGAAAGACCCCTCCAAGTTCCAGAAGCTGGGCGGGCGCATCCCTCGCGGCGTTCTGATGGTGGGCAGCCCGG
>CAYOJA010000094.1:3764-4563 GCA_964404175.1 uncultured Thiobacillus sp.
CCGGCGAAGCCAAGGTGCCGTTTTTCAGCATTTCAGGTTCCGACTTCGTTGAGATGTTCGTCGGCGTGGGCGCGGCGCGCGTGCGTGACATGTTCGAACAGGCCAAGAAATCCGCGCCTTGTATTATTTTCATCGATGAAATTGACGCGGTCGGTCGCCAGCGCGGCGCAGGCCTGGGCGGTGGCAACGATGAGCGCGAGCAGACCCTCAACCAGTTGCTGGTCGAGATGGACGGTTTTGAAGGTACGGCTGGGGTCATCGTCATTGCCGCCACCAACCGGCCCGACGTGCTGGATCCGGCGCTGATGCGTCCCGGCCGTTTCGACCGTCAGGTTGTCGTGCCATTGCCCGATATTCGTGGCCGTGAACAGATTCTAATGGTGCACATGCGCAAAGTACCGATCGCGCCGGATGTGAAGGCGGACATCATCGCGCGCGGTACGCCGGGGTTTTCGGGTGCGGATCTGGCCAATCTGGTCAACGAGGCAGCGCTGTTTGCCGCGCGTGGAAACAAGCGCCTGGTGGACATGGAAGATTTTGAGCGTGCCAAGGACAAGATCATCATGGGCGCCGAACGCCGTTCCATCGTCATGCCGGAGGAAGAGCGCCGCAACACGGCGTATCACGAGTCCGGCCATGCCGTCGTGGCGAAGCTGCTGCCCAAGACCGACCCGGTGCACAAGGTCACCATCATTCCGCGCGGCCGTGCGCTGGGTGTAACCATGCAATTGCCGACCGAGGATCGTTACAGCATGGACAAGGAGCGGATTCTTTCCACCATTTCCGTGCTGTTTGGCGG
>CAYOJA010000095.1:0-2974 GCA_964404175.1 uncultured Thiobacillus sp.
CCGCGAAGGCGGCCGTACCGTCGGCGCCGGCGTCGTGGCAAAGGTTATTGAGTAAGAGTAAGGAATTAGGCCAGTAGCTCAATTGGCAGAGCGTCGGTCTCCAAAACCGAAGGTTGGGGGTTCGAGACCCTCCTGGCCTGCCAGCATAGAAAGCCAGACATTGATAAACCCGGTCCGGATAAATGGTTGACAAAATAAAACTGCTGATCGCGGTTCTGCTGGTGGTAGCCGGTATTTCCGGGTTCTATCTCCTGCCGGACATGCCTGCGCTGGTGCGGGTGCTGGCGGTGCTGGCGGGCTTGGTGGCCGCTGCCGTGGTGGCGTACTTTACGGTGCCTGGCAAAGCCTTTTTTGCCTTTGCCGGTGAGTCGCGCGATGAAGCGCGCAAAGTGGTATGGCCGACACGCAAGGAAACCATGCAGACCACTGGCGTGGTGCTGGCCTTTGTGTTTGTGATGGCCTTGTTTTTATGGATTGTGGATTCAAGCCTGTTGTGGATTGTCGGGCTTGCACTGGGTCAGGGTAACTGATGAGCATGCGTTGGTACGTAGTCCATGCCTACTCCGGCTTTGAAAAGAGCGTGGCGCGCGCTCTGGCGGAGCGGATCGAACGCGCGGGCATGAAGGATCAGTTTGGCGAGATTCTGGTGCCGGTGGAAGAAGTGGTGGAAATGAAGGGTGGCAAGAAGGCCATGTCCGAGCGCAAGTTCTTCCCCGGCTATGTGCTGGTGCAGATGGACATGACGGACGACACCTGGCATCTGGTGAAAAGCACACCCAAGGTCACGGGTTTCGTGGGCGGCGCGGCCATGAAGCCCACGCCCATCTCTGAAAAGGAGGTGGACGCCATCATGAACCAGATGAAAGAGGGCGTGGAGAAACCCAAGCCCAAGGTGCTGTTCGAGGTGGGACAGTCGGTGCGTGTGATCGACGGGCCGTTCAACGACTTCAACGGCACCGTGGAAGAAGTGAATTACGACAAGAGCAAGTTGCGCGTGTCCGTGCTGATTTTCGGCCGCGCCACGCCGGTCGAACTGGAATTTGGCCAGGTCGAAAAGGCCTGACCTTTGCCCCTGAGGTTAGGGGCTTTACGAGGAGCGTGAGTAATGAAAGTGAAAACGCGCTAGTACTCAACCTGAAACAGGAGCCATCATGGCGAAGAAAGTAATAGGCTATATCAAGCTGCAAGTGCCGGCAGGCAAGGCGAATCCCTCGCCGCCAATCGGCCCGGCCCTCGGTCAGAAGGGCCTGAACATCATGGAGTTCTGCAAATCCTTCAATGCCCAGACCCAGGGCATGGAACCGGGTTTGCCCATTCCGGTGGTGATTACCGCCTACGCGGACAAGAGCTTCACCTTCATCATGAAGACACCGCCCGCAACGGTGTTGATCAAGAAGTCGATCAAGCTCGGCAAGGGTTCCGCGAGGCCTCATACCGACAAGGTTGGCAAGATTTCCCGTGCGCAGCTCGAAGAAATCGCAAAATTGAAAATGCCGGATCTGACCGCTGCCGATATGGATGCGGCCGTGCGCACGATTGCCGGCACTGCCCGTTCCATGGGCGTGGATTCGGAGATTTAATCATGGCCAAACTTTCCAAACGCCTTCAGGCCATCAAACAGAAAATTGATCGCAGCAGGATTTATCCGGTTCAGGAAGCGCTGCAACTGGTCAAGGAAACCGCCACCGCCAAGTTCGACGAGTCGGTTGATGTGGCCGTGAATCTGGGTATTGACGCACGCAAATCCGACCAGATGGTCAGGGGGTCGGTCGTGCTGCCCAAGGGCACAGGCAAAACCGTTCGAGTGGCCGTTTTTGCGCAAGGTGCCAACGTTGATGCGGCCAAGGCGGCCGGTGCCGATGTTGTCGGCTTCGAAGATCTGGCTGCGGATGTCAAGGCCGGCAAGATGGATTTCGATGTCGTTATTGCCACACCGGATGCGATGCGCATCGTCGGACAACTCGGTCAGATTCTCGGCCCGCGTGGACTGATGCCCAACCCCAAGGTTGGCACGGTTACACCGAATGTGGCTGAAGCGGTGAAAAATGCCAAGGCAGGCCAGGTGCAATACCGCACCGACAAGGCGGGCATCGTGCATTGCACAATTGGCCGGGCGTCTTTCACGCCCGATGATCTGAAAGTGAATTTGCTTGCGCTGGTTGAAGCCTTGAACAAGGCCAAGCCCGCGGCGGCAAAAGGCGTGTACATGAAGCGTCTGTCCATCTCCAGCACCATGGGGGCTGGCATACGCGTGGATCAGGCTACGCTGAACGCCTAAGTAATTTTGGGCCTGCTCGGGTGGTGCTTGCACTATCCGAGCAGGGTTATCCAAGACCGTAGGAACCGCAAGGTTTAATTCCCGGATAGCTGGCTTGCCAGTATGTAAAGGGTCCTACGCAGATGGCGCACCCAAAACAGGAATGTCTCCTGTCAAGGTCGCCAGCCGTGGGGTGGATTGTCTGCCCCGCTTTTTAAGGAGAAGACCTTGAGTCTGAATCTGGAAGAGAAAAAGGCCGTCGTAGCCGAAGTGTCCGCGCAAATTACGGATGCCCAGGCGGTGGTGCTGGCCGAGTATCGCGGCACGGGTGTAGCGGACATTACCTCGCTGCGGGCAAATGCCCGCAAGAGCGGTGTGTATTTCCGCGTCATCAAAAACACCCTGGCGCGCCGCGCCGTCCAGGGAACGCCGTTTGAAGGGTTGGCCAGCCAGATGGTTGGGCCGCTCGTCTATGGCATTTCCAGGGATCCGGTTGCAGCTGCCAAGGTCATGAACGACTTTGCCAAAGGCAAGGAATTGTTCGTGATCAAGGGTGGGGCCATGCCCAATTTCGTCATGTCGCCTGCCGACGTGGCGAATCTGGCCAACATGCCCAGCCGCGAAGAACTGCTCGCCAAGTTGCTTGGCACCATGCAAGCGCCGATTGCCCAGTTTGTCCGCACGCTCAACGAGGTACCCACCAAGTTTGTGCGTGGT
>CAYOJA010000095.1:3074-4527 GCA_964404175.1 uncultured Thiobacillus sp.
GAGCTGTCCGAGCTGATCAAGGAAATGGAAGAAAAATTCGGCGTGTCCGCCGCTGCCGCGGCAGTTGCCGTGGCAGCAGCACCCGCCGCGGGTGGCGCTGCCGCCGCTGAAGAAAAGACTGAATTCACCGTCGTGCTGACTTCCGCCGGCGAGAAGAAGGTCGAAGTCATCAAGGTGGTGCGTGCTGCTACCGGCCTGGGCCTGAAGGAAGCCAAGGACCTGGTCGATGGCGCACCGAAGCCCGTGAAGGAAGGCATCAGCAAGGCCGATTCCGACGCGCTGAAAAAGCAGCTGGAAGAAGCTGGCGCTTCAGTCGAGATCAAATAAGATCTCGCGTCTCTTCGGGTCGCCGGCCCGGGGAGACGGCACACGCAAGCGGCAAACCCGGATGGTTTTTGGCATCCGGGTTCATTGCTTTTTGCGTGTGCCGGAATTAACTCAATGGCGATGAACCCGCCGTTTCCGGAACCGCTCCGTCAACCTGTCCTATCCAAGGAGACTCCATGGGCTACACCTTCACCGAAAGGAAACGCATTCGCAAGGGTTTTGGAAAGCGCAAGACCGTGCTGCCAATCCCCTTTCTGCTGTCAACCCAACTTGAGTCCTTCCGCAACTTCCTGCAAGCGGATACGCAGCAGGACGACCGCAAGAACGAAGGCCTGCAGGCCGCATTTACTTCGATTTTCCCGATTGTCAGCCACTCAGGAAATGCCCGCCTTGAATACGTCAACTACAATCTGGGCGAACCCGCGTTTGATATCAAGGAATGCCAGCAGCGCGGGCTGACCTATTGCGCCCCCTTGCGCGCCAAGGTACGACTGGTGATCATGGACAAGGAAGCGTCCAAGCCGACCATCAAGGAAGTCAAGGAACAGGAAGTGTACATGGGCGAAATTCCGCTCATGACGCCTACCGGCTCTTTTGTCATCAACGGCACCGAGCGCGTCATTGTTTCCCAGCTGCACCGTTCGCCCGGCGTCTTTTTCGAGCATGACCGCGGCAAGACGCACAGCTCCGGCAAATTGCTGTTCTCCGCCCGCATCATTCCCTATCGCGGTTCCTGGCTGGATTTCGAATTCGATCCAAAGGACTATCTGTACTTCCGTGTCGACCGCCGCCGGAAGATGCCGGTCACCATTCTGCTGAAGGCTCTGGGCTATAACCCGGAGCAGATTCTGGATACCTTCTTTACCAAGGACACTTTCCATATCAATGCGCAAGGCGTGCAGTTCGAGCTGGTGCCGGATCGACTACGGGGTGAAATTGCCCGTTTTGACATTTACGGCAAGGACGGCAAGGTTGTCGTGCCCAAGGACAAGCGCATCACCGCCAAGCATGTGCGCGAGCTGGAAGCTGCGGGCGTCAAGATGTGGGCGATTCCGAACGAATTCGTCACCGGCCGCGTGCTTTCGCACGATGTGATCGACAAGGATTCCGGCGAGTTGATTGCCCG
>CAYOJA010000096.1:0-4337 GCA_964404175.1 uncultured Thiobacillus sp.
GCCGCGTGCTTTCGCACGATGTGATCGACAAGGATTCCGGCGAGTTGATTGCCCGCGCCAACGACGAAATCACCGACACCCTGCTGTTGCAGTTTGCCGAGGCAGGCGTCAGCAAATTCCAGACAATTTATGTGAATGACCTGGATCAGGGCGCATTCATATCGCAGACCCTGCGCATCGATGAAACGCCCGACCAGTATGCCGCGCGCGTGGCCATCTACCGCATGATGCGCCCCGGCGAGCCGCCGACCGAAGAAGCGGTCAAGGCGCTGTTCGAGAACCTGTTCTTCAGCGAAGACCGCTACGATCTTTCCACGGTTGGCCGGATGAAATTCAATCGCCGGATTGGGCGGGATGAACTGACCGGCACAGGCACACTGAGCAATGACGATATTCTTGCCGTGATTCGCATTCTGGTCGAATTGCGCAATGGCCGGGGCGAAATCGACGACATCGATCACCTGGGCAACCGCCGTGTCCGTTCGGTGGGCGAACTGGCCGAGAACCAGTTCCGTTCCGGGCTGGTGCGCGTCGAGCGCGCAGTCAAGGAGCGTCTTTCCCAGGCCGAGTCGGACAATCTGATGCCGCATGACCTGATCAACGCCAAGCCGGTCAGCGCAGCGATCAAGGAGTTTTTCGGCTCCAGCCAGTTGTCCCAGTTCATGGACCAGACCAACCCGCTGTCCGAGATTACTCACAAGCGCCGCGTATCTGCTCTTGGCCCGGGCGGCCTGACGCGTGAACGCGCGGGCTTCGAAGTGCGCGACGTCCACCCCACCCACTATGGTCGCGTATGTCCGATTGAGACGCCGGAAGGCCCGAACATCGGTCTGATCAATTCGCTCGCCCTGTTTGCGCGCGTGAATAACTACGGCTTCATCGAAACCCCATATCGCAAGGTCAACGATGGCAAGGTGACTGACGAGATCGAATACCTGTCGGCCATCGAGGAAAGCAAGTATGTGATTGCGCAGGCCAACGCCGAGCTGGATGCCAAGAACAAGTTCAAGGACGATCTGGTTTCCTGCCGGCACAAGAACGAATTCACCCTGTCTGGCCCCGACCGCATCGAATACATGGATGTGGCGCCAGCCCAGGTTGTGTCCGTGGCGGCCTCGCTGATTCCTTTCCTGGAACATGACGACGCCAACCGTGCCCTGATGGGTTCGAACATGCAGCGTCAGGCGGTGCCCTGTCTGCGTCCGGAAAAACCGCTTGTGGGCACGGGCATCGAGCGTACTGCCGCGATCGATTCCGGTACGGTCGTTACCGCTTACCGTGGCGGCATTGTCGATTATGTCGATGCCAGCCGTATGGTTGTGCGCGTCAATGATGACGAAGCCAGGGCTGGCGAAGTGGGCGTGGACATTTATTCGCTCATCAAATACACCCGTTCCAACCAGAATACCAATATCAACCAGCGTCCGCTGGTGAAAGTTGGCGACCAGATCGCGCGCGGCGACGTGATTGCCGATGGCGCGTCGACCGACATGGGTGAGCTGGCCTTGGGCCAGAACATGCTGGTCGCCTTCATGCCCTGGAACGGCTACAACTTCGAAGACTCGATTCTGATCTCGGAAAAGGTGGTGGCGGAAGACCGCTATACCTCGATCCATATCGAAGAGCTGAATGTCGTGGCGCGGGATACCAAGCTGGGTCCCGAGGAAATCACCCGTGACATTTCCAATCTGCCCGAGCGCCAGCTCGCCCGTTTGGATGAATCCGGCATCATCAGCATCGGCGCGGAAGTTGAAGCGGCTGACGTGCTGGTGGGCAAGGTCACGCCCAAGGGCGAAACCCAGCTTACCCCGGAAGAAAAACTGCTGCGCGCCATCTTTGGCGAAAAAGCCTCCGATGTGAAAGACACCTCACTGCGCGTGCCATCGGGCATGAGCGGCACCGTGATCGATGTCCAGGTTTTCACCCGCGAAGGTATTGAACGCGACAAGCGCGCGCAGAGCATCATCAACAGCCAGCTGGATGAATACAAAAAGGATATGGCTGACCGCATGCGTATCGTGGAAACCGATGCCTATTCGCGTCTGGGCCGTTTGCTGCTGAACAAAACCGTCAATGGCGGACCCAAGAAACTGGCCAAGGGTTCGAAGGTCACGCGCGAGTACCTGGAATCCCTGCCGGGGCATGACTGGTTCGACATCCGTGTTGCCGATGAAGAAGTCAGCCGCCAGATGGAAGCCATCAAGGATAGCCTCGCGGCCAAGCGCATCGAATTCGATGCCATGTTCGAGGAAAAGAAAAAGAAACTGACAGCTGGCGACGAACTTCCGCCCGGCGTGCAGAAAATGGTCAAGGTTTATCTGGCCGTCAAACGCCGTTTGCAGCCCGGAGACAAGATGGCGGGCCGTCACGGCAACAAGGGCGTGGTTTCGAAAATTGTGCCGGTCGAGGACATGCCGCACATGGCCAACGGCATGCCGGTCGACATTGTGCTGAATCCGCTGGGCGTGCCATCGCGGATGAACGTGGGCCAGATTCTCGAAACCCACCTGGGTTGGGCGGCAAGAGGCCTGGGCCACAAGATCGACGCCATGATGCAGGCACAGACCAAGGCCAAGGACATGCGTGCCTTCCTCAAGGAGGTTTACAACAGCCGTGGCGCCGTGGAAAAACTGGAAGACCTGAGCGACGAGCAGGTACTGGAACTGGCCGACAACCTCAAGAAGGGCGTGCCTTTCGCGACCCCCGTATTTGATGGTGCATCCGAAGAAGAGATTTATCACATGCTCAAGCTGGCCGACATGCCTGAAGGCGGTCAGGTCACTTTGTATGACGGCAGAACGGGCGAGGCATTTGAACGCGACGTTACCGTCGGCATCATGCATGTACTGAAACTGCATCACCTGGTCGATGACAAGATGCATGCCCGTTCCACCGGACCTTACAGTCTGGTGACGCAGCAGCCTCTGGGCGGCAAGGCGCAATTCGGCGGCCAGCGTTTCGGCGAGATGGAAGTCTGGGCGCTGGAAGCCTACGGCGCGTCTTACGTGCTGCAGGAAATGCTGACAGTGAAGTCGGACGATGTGACCGGCCGCACCAAGGTTTACGAAAATATTGTCAAGGGCGACCACAAGATCGAAGCCGGCATGCCGGAATCCTTCAATGTGCTGGTGAAGGAAATCCGTTCGCTGGGCATCGACATCGATCTGGAACGTTTCTAATTTAGGGCGAAGGACAAACCATGAAAGCATTGCTGGAACTGTTCAAACAAGCCACCCAGGAGGAAGAGTTCGATGCCATCAAGATCGGCATCGCCTCTCCCGAGAAAATCCGTGCGTGGTCATACGGCGAAGTCAAAAAGCCCGAGACCATCAATTACCGTACCTTCAAGCCCGAGCGCGATGGCCTGTTCTGCGCCAAGATTTTCGGCCCGGTAAAGGATTACGAATGCCTTTGCGGCAAGTACAAGCGTCTCAAGCATCGTGGCGTAATCTGCGAAAAATGCGGCGTGGAAGTGACGTTGTCAAAAGTCCGCCGCGAACGCATGGGCCACATCGAACTGGCTTCGCCCGTCGCGCACATCTGGTTCCTGAAATCGTTGCCGTCACGTCTGGGCATGGTGCTCGACATGACGCTGCGGGATATCGAGCGCGTGCTGTATTTTGAAGGCTATGTCGTGACCGATCCAGGCATGACCCCGCTGACGCGCTGCCAGCTGCTGACGGAAGACGATTACCTGGCCAAGCTTGAAGAGTACGGCGACGAATTCAAGGCTTCCATGGGCGCCGAGGGCGTTCGTGAATTGCTGCGCGCTATCGACCTCAACGGCGAAGTCGAGCGTCTGCGTGCCGAGTTGTCCAAAACGACTTCGGACACCAAGCTCAAGAAGATCTCCAAGCGCCTGAAGGTGCTCGAGGCATTCCAGCGTTCCGGCATCAAGCCCGAGTGGATGGTGCTTGAAGTGCTGCCGGTGCTGCCGCCGGAACTGCGTCCGCTGGTGCCGCTGGATGGCGGTCGTTTCGCCACCTCCGACCTGAATGATCTGTACCGCCGCGTGATCAACCGGAACAACCGGCTCAAAAGACTTCTTGAACTGAAGGCGCCGGAAATCATCGTGCGCAATGAAAAGCGCATGCTGCAGGAGTCGGTGGATTCGCTGCTGGACAACGGTCGTCGCGGCAAGGCCATGACGGGCGCCAACAAGCGCCCGCTCAAGTCCCTGGCCGACATGATCAAGGGCAAGGGCGGCCGCTTCCGTCAGAACCTGCTGGGCAAGCGCGTCGACTACTCGGGCCGCTCGGTCATCGTGGTGGGCCCGACGCTGAAGCTGCACCAGTGCGGCCTGCCCAAGCTGATGGCGCTGGAGCTGTTCAAGCCCT
>CAYOJA010000097.1:0-4288 GCA_964404175.1 uncultured Thiobacillus sp.
ATTCTCGGTGGACTGATCCAGGACGATATCAGTGGCGCGCGTGACGGGCTGCCCGGACTTTCACGCCCGGAAGGCGTGGGCGCCATTTTTGGCCAGCACGAACGGCTGAACAGCCAGACTGAACTGGTGATTTTCCTGCGCCCCATCATCGTCACCGATGGCTCGCTGCAGGACGACGAGTTACAGCGCTTTCAACGATTGCTGCCCGCAAGAACCACCAGCACCCCATGAGCCTGTTACTCAAAGCCCTTCGGCAAGCCGAGCAGTCACATGCCAGTCATTCCAGAGTTGCAAACGGAAAAGACGATGGAATGGACGAACTTGCGCTGGAACCGCTGGCTAGTGCGCTGGTAAAGCCCAAGCGCGAATGGGTGGAGCCGCCGGGCCAGGACGACGAGATAGCCCGCCCCGGCAAAATGCGCGAGTGGCGCTGGCCGCTTGGCCTGGTGCCGACGACTGCGCTGCTGGCTTTGTTCATTGCAGCAGCCTACGGTCTGTATTTTTACTGGATGACACAACCCCAAAGCTGGACAACTCCTGCCCCCCCCATTGCATCCACACCCATTCCCGCACCGCCGCAACCAGCAACATCGTTGCCGGAAATTGCCACCGCACCTGTACGCGAGGAGGACTCCGGCGAGCAAACAGCGGCTGTGCGCTCCAAACCAATCACACCGCAGGCCGTCCAGGTGAACCCAGCCTCCCGGCCAGCACGGCAGGCCTCCGGTTCGGCAATGCAATCGAATGTCTCGACTCCGGTTCTGGTATCAACACCTCCTCCCCATGCAAGCTTGCTTGAAGAAGCTTATGCCGCGTTCCGGGCTGGCAGACTGGACGAAGCCCATGCGCTCTACCTGCAGCGCGCCAATTCCGGTCCCAATGCGGATGCCCTGCTTGGGCTGGCCGCTGTTGCGCAAGCCCGGGGGCAAACGGCGGAGGCCATCCGGCTGTATCAGACTGTCCTGGAAATTTCCCCGCGCAATCCAGTCGCCCAGGCCGCGCTGATTGATACGCTGGGCACAACGGATCCCGTGGCAGCCGAATCCAGCATAAAAAACATGATCGCACGTGAACCGAGTGGCTTCCTGTTCTATGCACTGGGTAATCTGTATGCCGATCAAAAACGCTGGTCGGATGCTGAGCAGGCCTATTTTGATGCCCACCAAAGTGATCGCGGCAACGCCGACTACGCGTTCAATCTGGCTGTCAGCCTGGATCATCTGAAACAATCCGAAGCCGCAGTCCGCTACTACGAAACCGCCCTCAAGCTGGCTGGCCCGGCCACGCGTTTCGACCGCACACTGGCGCAGAAGCGCCTGGAATTGCTCAAGTAAGAAGCGCCCCAATGGAAAGGAGAAAAAAACTCCGCATGGGCGAATCCCTGGCCACCCAGGGATTGATCACGGTCGACCAGCTGCGCATCGCGCTCAAGGAACAAAAGACCACCGGACTGCCCATCGGCCGCCAGCTCGTCGCGCTTGGATTCATCACCGAGGCGGTGCTGCGCGATCAGCTTGCCCATGCGCTGGGCAGTCAGGCAATCGATCTCGCACAAGTGGTCGCGGACCCCGATGCACTGAAGCTGGTGCCGGAAGAATTTGCCCGGCGCCATCATCTGCTGCCCATCGCTTACGACGAGGAGCGTGACGTACTGACCGTGGCAACCACGGACATGTTCAACGTGGTGGCGCTCGACCAGCTCAAGGCCGGCCTGGGCAGCCAGATGGAAATCGATGCGCTGCTGGCTGGCGAAGCCCAGCTGCTTGAATACATCGATCTGTTTTACGGATTTGATTTATCCCTGGACGGCATCCTGCGCGAAATCGAAACCGGCGAAGTCGATTACCAGAGCTTCACCCACGAAGTCGAGGAATACACCCAACCCGTTGTGCGCCTTGTCGGCGCGCTGCTGGTGGATGCGGTCAAGCGCCGTTCATCCGATATCCATTTCGAACCTGAACATGCCTTCCTGCGCATTCGATACCGCATCGACGGTGTGCTGGAACAGGTACGCAGCCTGCACAAAACCTACTGGCCGGGTATAGCCGTGCGCCTCAAGGTCATGTGCGGCATGAACATCGCGGAAACCCGCGCGCCCCAGGATGGCCGCATGTCGCTGACCTTGAACGGCCGACCGATCGATTTCCGTGTCTCTTCACAGCCCGGCATTCATGGCGAAAACATCGTGCTGCGCATTCTGGATCGCGAAAAATCCATCATGCCCATGGAAAGCATGGGCTTCACGCCAGATGCGCTCAGGCAACTGCAACTCATGATGGCGCGGCCGGAAGGCATCCTCATCATCACCGGACCGACCGGCTCTGGCAAAACCACCACGCTGTATTCGATGCTCTCGCACCTGAACAACGAGACCATCAACATCATGACGCTGGAAGACCCGGTTGAATATCCGGTTACCCTCATGAGGCAGACCTCGGTCAACGAAACCGTGAAGCTGGATTTCGCCAACGGCATCCGCTCGATCATGCGACAGGACCCGGACATCATTCTGGTCGGCGAAGTCCGCGACAAGGAAACGGCCGAAATGGCCTTCCGCGCCGCCATGACCGGGCACCAGGTCTTTACCACCCTGCACACCAACTCCGCGCTGGGGGTGTTCCCGCGCCTGCTGGATATCGGCATTCCACCCGGCATCATGGCCGGCAACATCATCGGCGTGGTGGCGCAAAGATTGATCCGCAAACTGTGTCCGCATTGCAAGTCATCCTACACGCCGGATGAAAATGAAGCCCAGTTGCTTGGATGGGAAACGGCCGGGAAGCCAGCTGTCTATCAACCAGTTGGTTGCGAACATTGCGATGGCAAAGGCTATCGCGGACGCATGGCCTTGATCGAAGTCCTGCGGCTGGATACGAACATGGACGAAATCATCGCCACGGGCGCACCCATGCAGGCGATGCGGCAGGCAGCCCATGAGCGCGGCTACCACCCGCTCGCGGAAGACGGTATCCGCCGCATACTGGAAGGCCTGACTTCGCTGGCCGAGGTCTCCCGCGTGGTCGACCTGACGGGGAGAGTCTAGTGCCGTTCTACCAATACCGTGCCATGGACCAGACCGGCCGCACCAATCGCGGCTGGCTTGCGGCGCTCAATGAGGTGGATCTGGAACTGCGCCTGAAACGCATGGGGCTGGACCTCATCACGCTGCGCCAGACCGGGCGCGAAACACTGCCTGGCGGCGAGCGCATTACCCGGCGCGACCTCATCACCTTCTGCTTTCATCTGGAACAGATTACCCGCGCGGGTATTCCCTTGCTTGAAGGTTTGCGTGACTTGCGCGACACCATGGACAAACGCAGCTTCCGCGACATTCTGTCCGCCCTGCTGGAAGACCTGGAAGGCGGCAAGGTGCTGTCGCAGGCGCTTGCCGCGCATCCCTCCGTATTCGACAGCGTGTTCATCAGCGTCGTGAAGGCGGGTGAACAAACCGGGCGTCTCGACGTTGTGTTCGAGAACCTTGCCACGACACTCAAATGGCAGGACGAGGCTGCTTCGCAAACCCAGCGGCTCATGATCTACCCTGCGTTTGTCATGGTATTCGTGCTGATCGCGGTGGGCGTGCTGATGGGCTACATGGTGCCGCGTTTCGAGCCGTTTCTTAAAACCGCCAACATCCAGCCGCCGCCTTCCACACTGGCCATGTTTGCAACTGCACACTGGCTCAATGAAAACGGTTTGTGGCTGCTGCTCGCGATCGTCACGATGCTGACCGCGCTGATTGTCTGGACCCGGCGCAGCGCAGCGGGACAGCTGTGGCGTGACCATCTGCTGCTGAAACTGCCGATTCTTGGTGCCATCCTCAAGAAAGTCATTTTGGCACGGTTCGCCCACTACCTGTCTCTCCTGTATCGATCAGGCGTCACCGTGCTTGAGTCGCTGCGCACCAGCGAAGCCATTGTCGGCAACCGCGTGGTCGCGGCAGGAATTCGCCAGGCCAGCCAGCAGATTTCCGATGGCCGCGGGCTGACCGATTCCTTCGCCAACCTGGGGCTTTTCCCGCCGCTGGTCATCCGCATGCTTCGCGTGGGCGAGAATACGGGCGCACTGGATCGCGCGCTGGACAATGTGACCTATTTTTACAACCGCGAAGTCGCCGACTCCATCGAGCGAGGTCTGAAAATGCTTGGCCCTGCCCTGATACTTTTTGTGGCAATCCTGCTTGGCTTTTTCATGGTTACCGTGCTGTTGCCGGTATATGACATGGCGTTCAATCTGCCGCTATGAATCTGGGGCAGCGTCTCCTCGTTTATCTCAGCCCACGAGGTGG
>CAYOJA010000098.1:0-4223 GCA_964404175.1 uncultured Thiobacillus sp.
GGCCCATGTCTGAAAAAACCATCACGCTCGCGCTTAGCGGCGCATCGGGTCTGGCATATGGCCTGCGCCTGCTGGAATGCCTGCTGAACACCAACACGCTTGTTCAGCTGCTCACCACCCAGGCCGCGCATGTCGTTGCCGCGCAGGAACTGAAAATCACCCTCCCCAGCCGCGCTGCCGATCTAGAAAACTGGCTGCTTGAACGCTACCCGAACGGACGCGAAAAGCTTCGCGTGTTTGGCCGGGAAGACTGGTTCGCACCGATGGCCTCCGGCACGGGCGCGGGCGATGCAATGGTCGTTTGTCCCTGCTCCATGGGCACACTGGCCGCCATCGCCCAGGGCTTGTCGGACAACCTGATCGAACGCGCGGCGGATGTCATGATCAAGGAAAACCGCAAGCTCATCCTGGTGCCGAGAGAAACGCCGTTCTCCGCACTGCATCTGGAGAACATGCTCAAGCTGGCACGGCTTGGCGTCACCATCCTGCCCGCCAATCCTGGTTTCTATCATCACCCTCAACGAATCGAGGACCTCGTCGACTTTATCGTGGCGCGCATTCTTGACCAGCTTGGCATTTCGCATGAACTCATGCCGCGCTGGGGAGAAGCGAAGTAAGCGGAACACGGCGGCAACATGTTTTCTTCACGACATCGCACCCTGCCGCTGTTTCCGCTTTCCACCGTATTGTTTCCGGGCGGAAGACTGCCGCTGAAAATTTTCGAGCAGCGTTATCTCGATCTGGTGAAAAACTGTCTCGCCGGAAACTCGACCTTCGGCCTTTGCGCCATTCGTGAAGGCCATGAAGTTGGCGAGTCCGCCGTTCCCTTTGAAGTCGGCACGGAAGTACGTATCGCGGAATGGGACATGCCGCAGCCTGGTATTTTCCATATTGAGGTCGAGGGCCTGGAACGCTATGTCGCCAGCAGTTGGGAGCCGGGTGAAGGCGGGATGCTGATTGCGTCAATACAGCCGGTAAGCGCCGAGGAGTCCTGTGCCATCCCTGAAGATCTGCGTCTGTGCCCGGAAGTTCTGAAGCACATTCTGGCGGATAGCCCGGTACCTGTTCCGGAATCGCATTTCGAGGATGCCGTATGGGTTGGCTATCGCCTGTCGGAGAGATTGCCTTTCAAGCTCAAGGTCAAACAGGATCTGCTTGAAATGAATGATTCCCTGACCCGGCTGCGCATCCTCGACCAGTTTCTGAGAAAGCAGGCAAAATAATTGGCGCGCTTTTATACCGAACTCAACGACAGCCACCGTTCATTCATCGAGCGACAGCACATTTTCTTTACGGCAACCGCGCCAGCCTCCGGCCGCATCAACCTTTCGCCCAAGGGCATGGACAGCTTCCGCATGCTGGATGACAAGACCGCTGGGTATCTTGATCTCACCGGCAGCGGCAACGAAACCGCCGCGCATCTGCGGGAGAATGAACGCTTCACCCTCATGTTTTGCAGCTTCGAGGGCGACCCGCTGATCCTGCGTCTCTATGGACAGGGTAGAGTGATTCGCCGCCAGGATGCGGACTGGGCAGATCGGCGGCCTGCTTTCCCTGATCTTCCCGGCGAGCGGCAAATCATCCTGATGCACATCGAATCGGTGCAAACCTCATGCGGCTACGCCGTCCCGTTGATGGACTACCGTGGCGAGCGAGACACGCTGGCGCGCTGGGCCGTGAAAAAAGGCACGATGGGATTACTGGATTACTGGCGCGAGAAGAATCGTGTCAGCATTGATGGACTGCCCACGGGCTTATTGGAGGACTAGGATGAAAACACTTTCCGCTGCCTTGATCGGCGCAAGCCTGTTGCTATCCGGCTGCGACAGCCCAACGGAGGTACCAGCCCCCAAAACCGAGGAGCCCCGGGCAACGCCCTTTGACACCCAGATCAACGCGCTGGAAAAGGCAAAGCAGCTCGAAGGGCAGATGCTGCAGGATGCAGAAGCGCGCAAGCAGCAAATGGAACAGGCTACGCAGTAGACTTTTTTACATCGCTGGCAAGCAACCTTCGAATCACCTCGCCTGCCAGCATCAAGCCAAACAACGGCGGCATGTAACTGATGGTGCCGTTCACCGCGCGCGGCCGGCCGCGTCCTGATACGGGCTCCGGCGGCCTTGGCGGGCGTGGCGGCTCATCAGTAAAGACTGTCAGCACGCCCTTGGTAATTCCACGCCGTTTCAGGCGCTTGCGCATCATGGCCGCCAGCGGGCAGCCGTATGTTTTCGATAAATCCGCCAATTTGATCCTGGATGGATCGAGACGGTTTCCCGCGCCCATGCTGGATGCCACCGGAATGCCGCTTTTCACGCAATGCTCCACCAGCGCGGTCTTGCAGTTGAGCGAGTCGATGCAATCGATGACGTAATCCGCATCGGCCGGAATCTGGCTGGCGACACTTTCCGGCACAATGAATTCACGCAGGATGCGCAGGCCGCAATCTGGGTTGATGTCACGCATGCGCGCCGCCATCAGTTCAACCTTGGGTTGATCCACCGTGGACAAGAGCGCGGGCAATTGACGATTGATATTGGAAGTTGCCACCACGTCGTGGTCGATTATGGTCAGCCGGCCAATTCCCGCCCTCGCCAGCGCTTCGGCGCAGTAGGAGCCCACGCCGCCCAGCCCGGCGACCACGACATGCTTTGATGCCAGGCATTCCAGTCCCGCATCGCCAAGAAGAATCTGCGTACGCTCAAACTGAGGCGGGACAATGATTTGTTCTTCAGTCATGACTTTGAACCCGAATAATTCATTAGGCGACCCTTCGGGTCTACGTGAGCCCTGGCGGCGGTTTTGCGGCGTCTTGCCGTCCCCGCTTCGCGCGCGTAGTCACGGATATGCGCTTGGCGCGGGTACGGCAATCCACTCGCAAACCCGCTCGCCATGCCCTCGCGTCCTAATGAATTATCCGGGTTAATTTTATAGAATGTCCGCATGCTCAAGTATCTCATTAGCCTGATTATCTTCCTGCTCGTCACCGGCCTGCTGTGGCCCCTGCTTTCCCGGCTTGGCCTGGGCCGATTGCCAGGCGATACGACATTCACCCGACAGGGGCGGCAGTTTTATTTTCCCTTCACCAGCAGCCTGATTTTATCCCTGGCCGCCAGCCTGCTATTTGGGTTCTTCTGGTAATGAGCAAGGCCTTCACCAAAGAAAACGACAACGCCCCGGAAGACGACGAGGACGAAGGTGCCAGCACACTGCCTGCTGGCGTCAAGAACTACATGACCCCCGGCGGTCATGCACGCATGAAAGCCGAGTTCGAACAGCTCTGGAAAGTCGAACGCCCGAAGCTTGTGGAAATTATCGCCTGGGCCGCCAGCAACGGCGACCGTTCGGAAAACGGCGATTACATCTATGGCAAGAAACGCCTGCGCGAAATCGACCGCCGCATCCGCTACCTCACCAAACGGCTGGACAACGCCGTCGTCGTCGATCCGGCAGCGCGCGAAGAAACCGACCAGGTCTTCTTTGGCGCCACCGTCACCGTGGAAGATGACCTGGGCATGGAAGCCACCTACACCATCGTCGGCATCGACGAAGCCGAGCCTTCCCGAAACCGCATCTCCTGGGTATCGCCCATGGCCCGCGCGCTGATGAAAGCCCGCGAGGGCGATGTCGTTAATTTGATGACCCCGGCGGGGAAGCGCGAGTTGGAGATTCGGGAAGTGAAATATGAGGAGATAGCGTAGGGTGCAATAAGCGTAGCGCATTGCACAGACAGACTGTTGCCTCATCAGGCAGCTGTTGGCCGGGGGTTGCCCGGCGGCAAGTTCCTTTCTTTGCTTCGTCAAAGAAAGGAACCAAAGAAAGACGACCCAACTGCATTGCCCTTCGGGTTCCTTTGCCAACAGAATCAAGCCGGGCGATGCGGAAACTCGCTTCGCCATTATTATTTAAGGAAGCGAAGCTCGAACATCCGCATCGCTGTTAACCGGCTTGATTCCGCTGGCGGCGGCAATACAGACGGGGGAAACACCGAACCCCAACACCCGAACCCCCACCGCTCCCTTATCAAAGCCTTGCCTTGTTACCCCCTTGACAAAGGGGGTGGCGCGAAGCGCCGGGGGATTTTGGTTTTAATTCCCCCTCTGGGCTGCCTCGGTCGGGGACTTGAATTGGAGGCTTTCGGCAAGGACTGTCTGAGCCCGCGTTTTTTTGCGGGCGAGTTCCGCAGCCGCCCAATTCAAGTCCTCGACCGAGGTTTACTCCGCCAAGG
>CAYOJA010000099.1:0-4218 GCA_964404175.1 uncultured Thiobacillus sp.
TGACGGCGCCCTTGGTGGCTTTCTCGACAAAATCGGCATTCACACGCGCGGCCCGCTCCAGCAGCCGGGAGTGCAGATAGAAAACGTCTCCGGGATAGGCTTCACGGCCGGGTGGGCGACGCAAAAGCAGTGAAATCTGGCGGTACGCCCAGGCCTGCTTGGTCAGATCGTCATACACAATCAGCGCGTCTTCGCCGCTGTCGCGGAAATATTCGCCCATGGCGCATCCTGCATAGGGTGCCAGGAACTGCATGGCAGCAGAATCAGAAGCCGACGCAGCCACGATGATGGTGTGGGCCATGGCGCCGTGCTCTTCAAGCTTGCGTACGACGTTGGCGATCGATGATGCCTTCTGCCCCACCGCCACATACACGCAGGTTACGCCCGTGCCCTTCTGGTTGATGATGGCATCAATCGCCACTGCGGTCTTGCCGGTCTGGCGGTCACCAATAATAAGTTCGCGCTGGCCACGGCCGATGGGCACCATGGAGTCGATGGACTTCAGGCCGGTCTGTACCGGCTGGCTTACCGACTGGCGCTCAATAACCCCGGGCGCGATCACTTCCATGGGAGAAGTGCGGGAGGTGTTGATTGGGCCCTTGCCATCGATGGGCTGGCCCAGCGCGTTGACCACGCGGCCTTTCAGTTCGGGGCCGATGGGCACTTCCAGAATGCGGCCGGTGCATTTGGCGGTATCGCCTTCCTTCAGGTGTTCATAATCGCCCAGCACCACCACGCCGACGGAGTCGCGTTCGAGGTTGAGCGCCACGCCGAACACGTTGCCCGGCAGTTCGATCATTTCGCCGGACATCACATCGGACAGCCCGTGAACGCGGATGATGCCGTCGGTCACGGACACGATGGTGCCCTGGGTGCGCAATTCGGAACCGGTTCCCAGGTTCTCGATCTTGGCTTTAATCAGTTCGCTGATTTCGCTTGGGTTCAGTTGCATGGTCCTCTCCGGTCTTGCCGGTTCCGTATCTAAATTAAGTTATAAGCCGCCAAATTCTGCAGGCCGCGCCATCAGGCGGCGAGCGAGGCGGCCATTTTTTGCAGACGGCCCTTCACCGAGCCGTCAATCACCTGGTCGCCTATCGTAATCACTGCCCCGCCGATCAGGCCGGGATCCACCTCAACGCTCGCTTGCACATCACGGCCAAATTTGGCCTTGAGCGCCGTCATCATGTCGGCTTTCTGCGCTTCGCTCATTTCCTGCGCGGAAACAATGGTGGCTTCAAGCTTGCCTTCAGCTTCGGCCTTCAGGACCTCAAACTGGCTGGCGATTTCCGGCAACAATGTCAGGCGGTCATTGCCTGCCAGCACGGCCAGCAGACTGTTGCCCGCTTCGCCCAGCACCTTGCCACCAATCGAACCCACCAGTTCGGCGGCCTTGGCCGCGCTGGTATTGGGGTCGGCAATTACGGCCTGCATGCGCGCATCGGACACAATCGCCGCCAATGTGGCGAGGCGGTCGGCCCATTCGCCCAGCGCATTATTTTCCCTGGCCAGACGGAACACCGCTTCGGCGTAAGGACGGGCGATGGTGGAAAGTTCGGCCATGATTACAGCTCGGCTTTCAGCTGGTTGAGCAGGTCCGCATGCGACTGGGCATTGACTTCACGGCGCAGGATTTTTTCCGCGCCGGCCACAGCCAGTTGCGCGACTTGCTCGCGCAAGCCTTCGCGCGCGCGGTTGGTTTCCATTTCGATATTGGCTTGTGCCGCTGCAATTTGGCGGTCGCCTTCTGCCTTGGCGGCATTCTTGGCATCCTCGACAATCTGCGCCGCGCGCTTTTCCGCTTGCGCCAGCACTTCTGCCGCCTGGGCCTTAGCATCGCGCATGTTGTCGGCTGCCTTCCTGGCAGCCAGTTCCAGTTCATGCTTGCCACGATCCGCGGCCGCCAAACCATCGGCGATCTGCTTCTTGCGCGCTTCGAGCGCGTTCATGATGGGCGGCCACACGTACTTCATGCAAAACCACACGAAGAAGATGAACGTGATGGACTGGCCGATCAGGGTAGCGTTGAAATTCATATCCGCACCTTAAACGGTAGGTTAATCAAACTCGCTGATATCAGGCTGCGATTAACCGGCGACAGCAAACAGCACGTACATGGCCAGGCCGACGGCAATCATCGGCACGGCGTCAACAAGACCCATGACAATGAAGAACTGCGTACGCAGCATGGGAATGAGTTCGGGCTGGCGGGCTGCGCCTTCAAGGAAACGGCCACCGAGAATACCGATACCCACGGCTGCGCCCAGAGCGCCCAGGCCCATCATCAGCGCACCTGCGATATACAGTACGGCTTGAGTCATTTCCATTTGTTTACTCCTTGAGTTTTCAGATTAAGTTGAAAAAGTAACCGCTATTTTTTAATGGTGCTCGGAATGCGCCATGTCCAGATACACAATGGTCAGCGTCATGAAAATGAACGCCTGCAGGGTGATGATCAGGATATGGAACACCGCCCACGCCCACTGCAGCACGCCGCCAAACACGCCCAGCAGCACGCCGCCGCCGAACATCAGCGCAATCAGGATGAAGATCATCTCGCCAGCGTACATGTTGCCGAACAGACGCAGCGCCAGTGAAATCGGCTTGGCGATCAGGCCCACGCCTTCCAGCAGCAGGTTGACCGGGAACAGCCATTTCGGGAAAGGCTGGAAGGCCAGTTCGGAGAAGAAACCGCCGGGGCCTTTCATTTTGACGCTGTAATACAGCACCAGGAAGAAAATGGACAACGACAGTCCAAACGTGACGTTGGGGTCGGTGGAAGGCACCACTTTAAGGAACGGCAACCCGGTTGCGCTGGCAACCAGCGGCAGCCAGTCGATGGGTAACAGATCCATGAAGTTCATCAGGAACACCCACATGAACACGGTCAGCGCCAGCGGTGCGACCAGCGGATTGTGGTGAGAGAAGGAACCGCGCACCGATCCGTCGATGAACTCGACGACCCATTCAACGAAATTCTGCAAGCCCGAAGGCGTGTCCGCAGTTGCCTTTTTTGCCGCCGAACGGAACAGCAGCAGAAACAGCAGCCCCAGGCCGATCGCAAAACCCATGCTGTCCAGATTGATGGCCCAGAAGCCCATTTCCTTGGCTTCCTGCGCGCTGTGCGCCAAGCCCCAGGTGCCATCCTGGTGCTGCCCGAAGGTCAGATTTTGCAGGTGGTGCTTGATGTACTCGCCGGAGGTATGCGCTTCGCCAGACATGGTTATCGTTTTAATTTCAAGTAAGTTTTGATTGCGTCCGCATGGTCATTTGAATGCGCAATCAGAACACACCTGTCTTGCCTATTTCTTGAGGGCCGCCAGCCAGCCAAGCTGCCCGGCAATAAACCCGGTAATCAGCGCCAGTGGTTCAGTCTTGCCTGACAAAAAACCCAGTGCCAGCAAGCTTCCCGCCAATAAATACCGTTCCGCCGCCAACCGGAAAAACTGTCCCAGCTGCCGTTGGGCAGTCCATTCGGAATGAGATTCGCTTTCCCTCTCCCTGGCCAGCATCAACAGGCTGCCCAGCAACGTGACGACCGCTCCATATGCCGCTGATAACGCGGTCTTTTCACCCTGCACGACATAGGCAGTTGCCGCAACGGCAAGGAGGATGACGACCTGAAAAACCGCCACCCGGGTGGTGGGCCTCAACATTAGCCCGGGATGATACCCGAATTAGAAATGCTGATGCAACCATAAGAAGGGGCGGTGCGTTGCCAAAAGCCGCCTTGGTCGTTAACAACCGCCATATCCAGATTTATGCGGCAACCCGCGGAAGCAGATGGCGATTTTCAGGAATTAACGGGTTCGCAATGCGAGCGAATGGATTTACAGGCTTGCGGGCGTAAAGCGAGGATCGGCACGTGCGACCGCGTAACGCCGCGATCTGGAAGCAACCTTACTTGCCGGAGCGCATGGAGTCGAAGAACTCCCCGTTGTTCTTGGTGGCACGCATTTTGTCGAGTAAAAATTCCATGGCTTCCAGATCATCCATGTTGTACAGCAGCTTCCGCAGTATCCAGACTTTTTGCAGAACGTCTTGCGGCAGCAGCAGTTCCTCGCGGCGGGTGCCGGAACGGTTGACGTTGATGGCAGGATAGACGCGCTTCTCGGCCATGCGCCGGTCGAGATGGATCTCCATGTTGCCGGTACCCTTGAATTCCTCGTAGATCACGTCGTCCATGCGGCTGCCCGTATCAACAAGACACGTCGCAATAAT
>CAYOJA010000100.1:0-3723 GCA_964404175.1 uncultured Thiobacillus sp.
GCGATGGCCCGGCTGGCTTCGCGGGCCGTGCGGCCCACTGTTTGCATGTAGGTTTTTACATCCATCATTTCGTGCTCAATTTCAAACTCAGTCGCAGCATGTCATTCCACGGATCGCCGCCTTCCAGGCCCTTGGCCTGGCGGTCGATGCGAGCGGCATCCAGCAGCGTTGATTCCATTATGGCATCACTGACCCGGCGCAGGGCAGCCTGTACCAAGGGCTGACGCCTGTCCCAGATGCGGTTGGCCTTGAGAGCCGCTTGCATATTCTGGCCTTGCCGCATGGCCGATTTTAACTTGGCCAGCAGGCGCAGCGTGGCCGCGATCTGCCACATGACTTTGGGCACGGCCTCGCCTTCCTGTTTGAGGCTTTCAAGAATGCGAGCGCAGCGTGCGCTGTCGCCTGCCAGCAGCGCATCCTGGATGTCCGCCACTTCAAAGCGGGAAACATCGGTCACGGCATGCTCAATGTCGCCCAGACTCAGTTTTCCGGGCGGCAGCAAAAGAGCAAGCTTGTCGATTTCCTGGCGGGCGGCGAGCAGATTGCCTTCCAGACGGTTGGCGAGAAACTCAAGCGCTTCCCGGTCCGCCTGCTGTTTGTTTAACGCCAGGCGTTTGCTGATCCAGTTGGGGAGCTGCTCGCGCGCCACCTCCCGGCACTGGACGATTTGTCCTGCTTCCGACAGGGCGCCAAACCACTTGCTCTGGGTTTGTTTCCATTCCAGGCCAGGCAGGGAAATGATTGTCACCGTATCCTCGGGTAACGAATTGGCATAGCGGCCCAGCGCATTGCTGCCCTCGACGCCGGGCTTGCCGCTGGGGATGCGGATTTCAACAAGTTTTTGTTGAGCAAACAGCGACAGGTTGTCGGCGCTGCCAAAAATCACGCTCCAGTCGAACCGGCCCTGCACCGTGAAAACGCTGCGCTCAAAGCCGGCGCGGATGGCTGCGGCGCGGATGGCGTCCTCGGCTTCCAGCATGGCCAGCGGCTCGTCGCCCCAGATGACATACAGCGGAGCAAATCCCCGGGCGAGGTGATTGCCGATGTCCTCGGGCCTGATTTCCATTAGTGCGCGCTGCGTAGCCGCCGCAAAATCTGCTGGCTGGCGTCTTCCTCCAGATCGCGGTAGAGAAACGCTTCTTCGGCGTTTTTGGCCAGATAGAGGTTGTCGTCGTAAGTAAAGTCGCGCGTCAGCTGAATCAATGAATCCGGATAAATGGTTTTGCCTTCGCGATCATTCAGGCTGTAATTGACGGCGTAGTTCAACCGGTATTCACGCACGCGTCCGCCACCGGACAAGGCCAGAATCGTGCGGTTCTTTTTTTCCTGCGAAAGAATCAGAACTGCATCGGCTTCCCTGGCTGAAGCGCCAATGGCAACCTGATTGTCTTTCAGTGTCTGTTCAAGCCGCCGGACAAATGCGCTTTCCCGGTCGGGCGTCTGAATATATACGCTGCGATAGGGAATGCGCTGCGCGCCGCGCAGCTGGAACCCGCAACCAGCAAGTGGCAGGGTCAGGGCAAGCAGGAAGTGTCTGCGTTTCATACGACGATATTAACCAAACGGCCGGGTACGACAATGACTTTTTTCGGCGTCTGGCCAGCCACATGTTTCTGCACGTCTGCGTTGTTCAATGCGGCGGCTTCGATTGCGGCCTTGTCGGCATCCTTGGCCACGCGGATATTCCCGCGCAGTTTGCCGTTGACCTGGACGACCAGTTCGATTTCGTCCACGGTCAGCGCGGATTCATCCGGCCTGGGCCAGGGTTGATCAAGAAGTTGCGTGCCGGGTTTCAGTGTCTGCCACAGCGCTTCACACACATGGGGAACAATGGGCGATAGCAGGATGGTCGCGGTTTCCAGCGCTTCCTGCCGCAGTGCGGGGGTATTTCCTTCATCGGGCAGTTTGCTGAGCGCATTCATCAATTCCATGACAACAGCCACTGCAGTATTGAATTGCTTGCGACGGCCGTAATCGTCTGTCACCTTGGCAATAGTCTGGTGCAACTGGCGGCGGAAATCCTTGAGCGGAGCTGATAGTTCGCCAGCAGCCTGCACCTTGCCGTCCTGCATGTGGTCGAACACCGCCTTCCACAGGCGCTTGAGAAAGCGATGCGCGCCCTCCACGCCCGCGTCCGACCACTCCAGTTGCTGGTCGGGCGGCGCGGCAAACATCATGAACAGGCGTGCCGTGTCGGCGCCATGGGTGTCGATCAAAATCTGTGGATCGACGCCGTTGTTCTTGGACTTGGACATCTTTTCCGTGCCGCCGATGATCACCGGCTGGCCGTCGGCCTTGAGCGTGGCGCCCACAGGCCGGGCGCGATCATCGGTCTGCACGTCGACTTCGGCGGGATTGATCCACTGCTTCTTGCCGTCTGCGCCATCACGATAAAACGTGGGCGCGACCACCATGCCCTGAGTTAACAGGTTAGTGAAAGGCTCGTCCGATTTCACCAAGCCCTCGTCGCGCATCAGCTTGTGGAAGAAGCGCGAATACAAGAGGTGCAGGATGGCGTGTTCGATGCCGCCGACATACTGGTCGACCGGCAGCCAGTGATTGGCGCGGCTGTCGAGCATGGAAGTCGCATTAGAGCAGGCGTAGCGCGCGTAGTACCAGGACGATTCCACGAAGGTATCCATGGTGTCGGTTTCGCGTTTTGCCTTGGCGCCGCATTTGGGGCAAGTGCATTCGTAGAACTCGGGCATTTTCGCCAATGGCGAACCGCGCCCGGTGATGGTCACGTCTTCTGGGAGCACCACGGGCAGGTCTTTCTCAGGTACCGGCACGTCGCCGCAGGTATCGCAATGAATGATGGGGATGGGGCAGCCCCAGTAGCGCTGGCGAGAAATGCCCCAGTCGCGCAGACGGAACTGCACCTGCTTGTCGCCGAGATTAAGCGTTTTCAGGTCGGCGGCGATGGCATCTATCGCTTCTCCATAGAGCATGCCGTTGTATTTTCCCGAATTAACGCAAATGCCTTTTTCCTTGTCGCCGTACCATTCTTTCCAACCAGCTTCAGAAAAATCGTAGTACTCATAATCTGGGCCAAGAAATTCTTTTCCAGCTTTACGCTGAATTTCTACTCCATTGGTAATGACCTGTTTGATCGGCAGGCCATACTGCTGCGCAAAATGAAAGTCGCGTTCGTCATGCGCCGGCACGGCCATCACTGCGCCTTCGCCGTAGCCCATCAACACGTAGTTGCCGACCCATACCGGCACTTCCTCGCCGGTCAGCGGATGAACCACTTTCAAGCCGGTATCCATGCCCTTCTTTTCCATGGTGGCAATGTCGGCTTCGGCCACGCCGCCCTGTTTGCATTCTTCGACGAAGGCGGCGAGCTTGGGATTGTTCTGTGCGGCGCGGGTGGCCAGCGGATGCTCGGCCGCCACGGCGACGAAGGTCACGCCCATGATGGTGTCGGCGCGGGTGGTGTAGACCCACAACAAATCGGGAAGGGGGAAGGGGGAAGAGGGAAGAGTGGCTGTGTCGCCTTTGGCAACTACTTTGAAAGCGAAGCGCACGCCGTAGCTTTTGCCGATCCAGTTGCGTTGCATGGTCTTGACCTGCTCGGGCCAGCCGGGCAGGTTGTCGAGTTCATTCAGCAGTTCTTCGGCGTACTGGGTGATGCGGAAGAAGTACATGGGGATTTCGCGCTTTTCCACCAGTGCGCCGGAGCGCCAGCCGCGTCCGTCGATGACCTGCTCGTTGGCGAGCACG
>CAYOJA010000101.1:0-3473 GCA_964404175.1 uncultured Thiobacillus sp.
CCAGCATCTGGTCGTGCAGCATGGCGGGAATCTTGTAGATCGAATCCGCATCCAGCACCTGGATCACCGCCTCCGGCTGCACGTTGGTGAACAGCGCGATCTTGCGGCGTTCGTCCTTGGGTATTTCGCGGTCGGCGCGGCATAAAAGGATATCGGGCTGGATACCGATTTCGCGCAATTCCTTCACGCTGTGCTGGGTGGGTTTGGTCTTGAGCTCGCCGGCCGTTGGAATGTAGGGCAGCAGGGTCAAATGAATGAAGCAGGTTTTATCGCGCCCGTCTTCGATACCCATCTGGCGAATGGCTTCAAGGAAGGGCAGCGATTCGATGTCGCCCACCGTGCCGCCGATTTCCACCAGCGCCACGTCGGCATCGCCCGCGCCCTGGCGGATGTGCAGCTTGATCTCGTCGGTGATGTGCGGAATGACCTGCACCGTGCCGCCAAGATAATCGCCCCGGCGTTCACGGTCGATTACGGTCTTGTAGATCTGGCCGGTGGTGAAGTTGTTGCGCTTGCCCATCTTGGCGCTGGAGAAGCGCTCGTAATGGCCCAGGTCAAGGTCGGTCTCCGCGCCGTCTTCCGTGACGAACACCTCGCCATGCTGGAATGGGCTCATCGTGCCGGGATCGACATTGATGTAGGGGTCCAGTTTAAGGAGGGTGACTTTGAGGCCGCGGGATTCGAGAATCGCGGCGAGCGATGCGGAAGCGATGCCTTTGCCCAGGGAAGACACCACACCGCCAGTAACGAATACAAACTTGGTCATCTGCGTAAGCGGAGCAGGTAATGCTGAATTCTACACTCAAACTTATGACAGCCCCAACTGGGCACTCCCTGGTCCGTTGATTCTCACCCCGCCCTCGTTTCAGGAAGAACCCCCGATTTCCTGCCGCTATATACAGACCATGAAATCCGATATAAGATAAGAACCATTCTTATTTGAGAGCCCTCGGACAACGTCATGAACCAGTCCATCCCGCTTGCCGAATTGAAACCCGGCCAGAACGGCATTATCGCCCGCCTTAAAGTGGACGAGGCGCTGTATCAGCGATTGACCGCCATGGGACTGCGTATCGGCCGGCCCATCCGCGTGATTCGCCGGGCGGCGATGTCCGGGCCGATACAGGTGCGAGTCGGTCTGACCGATCTCATTCTGCGCCGCGCCGACGCGCTCAATATCTGCATTTCGCCCATCTGACCACGGCGATAATTTCCCCCGATCCATGAAACGCCTCGCCCTGCTGGGCATGCCCAATACGGGCAAGTCCACTTTCTTCAACCGATTGACGGGCGCGGGCGCGCGAGTCGGCAACTGGCCTGGCGTCACGGTCGATCTGCTGGGCGCGAAAATCCTGCTCGGCGGGCACATGGTGGAAGTGGTCGATCTGCCCGGCCTGTATGACCTGCATGGCTTTTCCGAAGACGAAATGGTTGTCCGCCATTTTCTGGAAAACAATCCGGTCGACCTGGTTGCCATCATTCTTAACGCCAGTCACATCGACCATCAGATTGCCATCGCGCTCCAGTTCAAACAGCTGGGCATACCGGCGATCCTGCTTCTGAACATGTCGGACGAGGCAGAAAAACTCGGCCTGTGCATTGATGTCCGCAAAATGAGCGAATCGCTGGGCATGCCGGTCATGGCGCTTTCCGCCAAATACGGAAAGGGATTCAACGAAGCCAGACAATCCATCACGGGCATGCTGGAAATCAGCGAACAACGGCCCGGTCTCGAAGACCTGAAAGACAAGCTCGCACAGGATGATCTTGTTGAACAACAGATGCAGGCGATCATCAGCCACAGCGTACAGTTTCCGCGCCAGCTTCCCGAAAGCCTTACCGCGCGGCTGGACGGGCTGCTGTTGCATCCCTGGCTGGGCCTGCCCATTTTCTTTGGCGTGATGTACCTGCTGTTCCAGGGCATCTTCCTGCTCGGCGCGCCCTTGCAGGATGCCGTCGAGTGGCTGCTAGGCCAACTAAGCCGGCACGCGCTTGAACCACTGCTTACCACCAGTCCTGACTGGCTGCACGGCCTGCTGGTGGATGGCATTTACAACGGCGTGGGCACGGTCGCCTCTTTCGTGCCCATCATCGTGCTGTTCTTTCTGTTCATGGCTGTCATCGAGGACACCGGCTACCTGTCGCGCGCGGCCTTTCTCATGGATGCGCTGATGTCGCGGCTTGGCCTGGACGGCCGCAGCTTCGTCATGCTGCTGATGGGATTCGGCTGCAACGTCCCCGCGCTGATGGGCACACGTGTCATGCGCTCGCGGGCGCTTCGATTGTTGACCATGATGGTCATTCCCTTTTCGCTCTGCTCGGCGCGCCTGCAGGTCTTCATTTTTATTACTGCCGCATTGTTCTCTGCTGAGCACGCGCCGCTGGTGCTGTTTTCGCTTTACCTGATGAGCTTCGCCACCGCCATCCTCACTGCCCTGCTGTTCAAACGCAAATTCACCAGCGCCGAACCCTTCGTGCTGGAACTGCCGCCCTATCGGCTGCCCACCCTGATGCAGCTCTGGCTGCGCGGCTGGCAGGAAGTCAGGCATTTCCTGCATCGCGCCAGCAAATTCATCATCATCGGCGTGGTGCTGGTCTGGGCGCTGACCCACCTGCCGACGGGCGTAGCCGAAGCCAGCCCGCAAAGCTACGCCGGCATTCTGGGAAGCTGGTTTGCACCTGTACTAACGCCGCTCGGCATCGACACGCAGATGACCATTGCCCTGCTGTTCGGCTTTGTCGCCAAGGAAATCGTCATCGGCGCACTCGCCGTCATCTACGGCATGGAAGGCAATGCGCTCACCCAGCAGATTTCCCTCAGCATGGATTGGGTGCAGGCCTACTCCTTCATGCTGTTCACTCTGATCTACACGCCATGCCTGTCCACCATCGCCACCCTGCGCACCGAATCTCGCAGCAACCTCTATGCATGGGGCACGGTCACCTGGTCGCTGGGATTGGCGTGGGTGGTGTCGTTTGTGTTTTATCAGGGTGCGAGGGCGCTGGGGTATTGAGGGTGGTTGGCCGGGGTTGCCCGGCGGCAACTTACTTTTCTTGCTTCGTCAAGAAAAGTAAGCAAAAGAAGACGACCCGGCTATGCCGGCCTGCGGCTTCCCTTAGCCTGAAGCTTCCGGGCGGGCGGCACGAGCGAAGCGCCAGTTAATTTTGAACTCGCCCCGCTTTTATTTGTTTGCAGAAGTGAGCGGGGCTCAAACATGCTGCGCCGCTGTTCCGCCTGGAAACTCCAGGCTGCGGCGGCATAGACGGGGGAAATTTAAAAGCAAAGACCAAAAGCAAATCCCCCCAACCCCCCTTTATCAAGGGGGGCTTGATCGCTGGAAGCTTTGTTTGTTCCCCCCTTGATAAAGGGGGTGGCGCGAAGCGCCGGGGGATTTGGGTTTTAGTCCCCCTCTGGGCTGCCTCGGTCGAGGACTTGAATTGGGGGCTTTAGGCGAGGACTGTCTGATCGCGTA
>CAYOJA010000102.1:0-3437 GCA_964404175.1 uncultured Thiobacillus sp.
GCCTGCTTTCCGGTGCTCGACCCAAAACTCAAGAAGCGCGTCATCCAGGAAGGGCTCAAACCCTATCTGCGCGACAACCAGCAGGCGTGGGAAATGAATTCAGAAGGCGCATATCACAAACGCAAATCGACACGCGCCAGGCCGCACAGCGCCCAGCTGGAATTGCTGACTGCGCTGTCCAGCCCTGACGCGAAATAGGAAAATCCTGGGTGGGAACACCTTCCCATCGTTACCAGGAATATCGCCCGCACTCACCGATACGAATAGTGCAAAAAAAGCCCCCGGATTTCTCCGGGAGCCTTGTCATTCCTCGTGAATAAGTTCAGGCTTCGATCGCGCGGGCATTCCCCGACTTGCGGCGCAGACGCAGGCCCACCAGGCCCAGACCGGCGAGCATCATCGCGTAGGTTTCCGCTTCCGGAACTGGTGCGGCAGTAATCATGATGGTGCGATCCACGCCATCCGCCGGATGCTGGATATTCACATAGGCCTTGTTCGGATCGAACCTGTCAAAATACAGCCCGGTAAACTCGGAACCGGGCGTGCCATTGGATGCCCAGCGCGCAATGCCCTCACCGGCATCGCCCAGGTCACCATCGTGGTTCATATCCACGGCAATCCAGATGTCGTCATCCACGCCGCCATCGCGATCCTCGATAAAGTAGATATTGCCGGCAGCATCGATGGCGAGATTGTCAGCGTTGCGCAAACCGCCGCCTGCCGCAAGGCCAGTGCCAAGATCAATAGTGCTTGAGTCGGCAAACAGGTTGACAGATCCATCGGTGAGATTGAGCGTATACACGCGGCTGCGGCCATCCGCCGTATTGGCATTGGTATCCGAATCAGTCGTGGCAAAGTACAGCAACTGATCACCGCTGGCGAGATTCTGGATTTCCAGGTCTTCGGGACGGTTGTAGCCGGTGCCGCCGACCAGATCCGCAGCCTTGCGTCCATCAATGGCCGGGCCACTGGCGTTAACGAGAGCAGTCACGGTATCGACCGTCGGCAGGCCATCGACATCCGTGATCGCCACCCAGGAGGAAGCGCCAGTGATGGCAGGGCCGTTGTTGCCCTCGAACTGACCGCCCGCACCAACCTTCAGAACAAAGGTCTGCCCATTGCTGAAGTAGGCGTCGCCGCTGGTGGCGTTTGGATTGGCGGAGACATACTTGTAAAGCGAGCCGCCATTCAGCTCGTCGATGAAGTACATGGACTTCTGGCTGTCAAAAGCCAGGCCTTCGTGAGAGACGCGCGGCACGATGTTGCGTTGCACAAAGTTGCCGGAGTTGGCGCCTGCGGTTGTGGAGTTGGCGATCTCGAACAGGCGGCCCCTGGAACTGCCGGTACCCCATGATTCCTCGGCAGTCAGGTAGCTGCCCCACGGCGTCCAGCGCGAAGCATCCCCCGCCACAAAGCCCTGAGTGCCGGGCGCGACGATGGTCACGGTACGGGTATTGTAATTGGCATCCCACAAGTCGATGCGCTGCACACCACCAGCGCTGGTTTCAAATGGCATGAACAGGAATCGGCCCGCATCGGGGCCGGTTTCGTTGGCAGTGATCATGTCCCAGTTGCCGGAATTGGAAGCGGGCATCAAAGCATTTTGCGTAGCACGGTCGGCGATCGTCACCTGGCTAAAGACGGGGCTGGAAAACGTGATCGGCGTGGCTGGCGTCGTGGTCGGGCTGGCCGAAGCGGTCAGTGGTGTAAAGTTGTCGAACAACGTGTCGGCCGACTCTGCTCCTCCGGCGATCATGACCAAAGCAGCTGACAACATTATTTGAAGCGGTTTGCGTGAAAACATTGATAACTCCCTAAACAAGTACAGGTTGAATGCGGTCAATCAGCCGCCTGAAAAATTTTCTTTCAAGCGCCTGCTCAAACAACATATCCAACGCCTGTTACGCAGTCATGAAAGTACTGCCCTTCCCCGCCAAAAAATTCTTTCGCCAGCAAGATATTGCGGATGCCATGTCTGATTCAGTCGCGCAAAAGTGTTTTGCCGGCAACTCTGTCCCGACACATTTCTGTCACACACCGGTGCTAGCTTCATGGGTACGAAAGTCACAGGAAAACATGCTTGAAACCCCACCACACCATCACCGCGGAACAGCTCATCCATGCTCTGTCGGCGCTCAAGGAAGGCGCCAGCTCGCTGGAAACCTGTTATCAGGAACACATCGACCAGGCCCGCGAAAATTACCGGCAAAGCGCACGCAATCTGCTGCATTACCTTTCGCTGCGACAGAACGACATCCGCGCCATTCAGGACGATTTGTCATTGCTGGGTCTGAGCCGTTTGGGGCAGGCCGAGTCCCACGTCATGGGCAGCCTCAACGCCGTACTCACCACCTTGCATGCGCTGGCCGGACACCCGGTTTTGCGCCCGCAGGCCAAACAGCAAATGCGCGCCGGCAAGGCACTGTTGATCGACCATACGCAGGAACTGCTGGGCGATCCCTCATCGCTGCGCATTCCGCACCTCATGGTCACGCTGCCTTCCGAGGCGGCAACCGATCCGCAACTGGTGGAAACCCTGATCAACGAAGGCATGGATGTCGCCCGCATCAACTGTGCGCATGACGATGCCGAAGGCTGGCTGGCCATGATCCGAAACATCCGCCAGGCACAGGGCAAAACCGGCCGGCCATGCAAAATCTATGCAGACCTTGCCGGCCCCAAACTGCGCACCGGCGCCATCGAACCCCTCGGCCGCATGGTCGATTTCAAGGCCCGCCGCGATCCGCTTGGCCACGTCGTCGATGCCGCGCGCATCTGGCTCACGCCCGGTGATCAGCCCGAATCTCCGCAGGCCGGCGCCGAAATCACCCTGCCACTGGAACGCGCGTTTATCGGCCTGATTCATGGCGACGACGTGCTCGATGTCGAAGACCTGCGCGGTGTCTGGCGTCACCTGCGCATTGTCGAACGCTATGGCCAGTCCTGGCTGGCGCATTGCCACCAGCATGCCTATGTAAATGAAGGCGCGGCATGCACCCTGTATCGCGGCGAGAAGCGCATGGCCCAAAGCCAGATCCAGCATCTACCCGAAGTCGTCCTGCCGCTGGTGCTCAAGACCGGTGACACATTGATGCTGACTGGCAGCAGCACAATCGGCCACGCCTCGGAATACGATGAGGCCGGCCAGCTCGTGACACCCGCCTCCATTCCCTGCACGCTCGATGCCGTGTTCCAGGCCGCGCAACCCGGCCAGCCCATCTGGTTCGACGATGGCAAGATCGGCGGCCGCATCCTTGCCAACACGGGTGAATCCCTGGAAATCGAGATCACCCACGCCTCGCCCAAGGGCAGCAAGCTGCGCCCGGAAAAAGGCATCAACCTGCCCGAAACCGACCTGCCCATTCCCGCGCTGACCGAAAAAGACCGCGCCGACCTGCGCGTGCTGGCGAAGCAGATCGACATTGTCGGCCTGTCGT
>CAYOJA010000103.1:0-3311 GCA_964404175.1 uncultured Thiobacillus sp.
GCATGGGCGGCATGGGTTTCTAAGCCTGCTCGTAATACCCAGCAAAAAGCCCCGCAATTGCGGGGCTTTTTTTCGTCTGCGGTTTCGGCTCGTCACCAGACATAGGCATCCATCGACAGCCCGCCATACGCAAACCGGGGTTGATACCGCTCGGGCGCTTGATCGCCTGCCGCGCCCAGCGCAACAAACAAAGGCAGGAAATGCTCTTCGCTCGGATGCGCTTCCGCGCCATGAGGGGCTAAACGGTAATTCAGCTGCGCCTGAATATCCCGTTCAGCGAGCTTCCCGCCGAGCCAATCCGAAAATGCGCGCGCTTCGTGCACCGGTGCGGAATCGGCTCCCGCCCGCCAGTCGAGCCAGCCAAAGTTATGCGTGATAGCGCCGGAAGCCAGGATGAGAACGCCTTCATCACGCAACGGCGCCAGCGCTTGTCCAATCGCGTAATGCGCTACCGGGCCGCCAGCGCGAATCAGTGAAAGCTGGGTAACCGGCACATTCGCCTGCGGAAACATGACCGACAGCGGCACCCATGCGCCATGATCCAAGCCGCGGTTGGGATGGAGTTCGGCCTCGATGCCTGCAGCGGACAACAGCGACACCACCCGCTCGGCCATGACAGGCGCACCCGGTGCGGGATATTGCATGTGGTGCAGCGCGGGATCGAAGCCGGTGAAATCGTGAATGGTTGTCGGCGCACCGGCCAGGCTCGCTGTCGGCACACGCGCCTCCCAATGCGCGGATACCGACAAAATCGCCGAAGGAACACCAGCCCGCTGGCCGATCTCTCGCCAGCAGGCTACTGCATCCGGCGCCTTCAACAGCGCGTCGGGGGCGCCGTGGGAAACGAAAACGACGGGCATGTGCGCTGGCATGGCAACTCTCCTTACTCCTTCAAGGCCTCCACCGCAATGCTGAGTGTCACCTCGTCGGAAACAAACGGCGCGTGCTTGCCCATGTTGAATTCCGAGCGCTTGATTTTCGCCACGGCATTGGCGCCGATCGCATCCACTTTCTTGATCGGGTGCGGCATCGCATGAAACGAAGTGACTTTCAGCGTCACCGGCTTGGTCACGCCCTTGATGGTGAGATCGCCTTCCACAGCCACCGGCTTGTCGCCCTTGAATTTCACCCTGGTGGATTTGAAGGTGATCGCCGGGTGCGCGGCCGTGTTGAAAAAATCCTCACCCTGAATATGTTCATTGAAAGTCGCGAAGCCGGTATTCACCGACTTTGCGTCGATGGTGACATCAACCGAACCGGTTTTTGCCGCCTTGTCCAACACGATTTTTCCGCTGGTCGTGTCGAAGCGGTGAACCTGGCTGGAATAACCGAAATGGCTGTATTCAAATCGCGGCGCGGTATGGGTGGCGTCAATGCTGAATGTTTCCGGCGCGGCAAATGCGCTGACCGCAATCATGCTCAGGACAACGGCAATGGCTAATTTCTTCATGGTGTTCTCCTTTAAAAAATGAATCTAGTGTTTATCGCCCGAAACGGGCCGCTATCTCGGCAATCCGCTGCCCAAACCGCCGCGCGGTCTCCAGGTCGCCCGCGCGCGGCGCTTCATCCGGTGATGCGTCCGATGGCGAAATAGCCATCGCCCCGCCAAATCCAGCGGTCCAGTTAACGTCAGCCGGGCCGTGTGCCTTCGCATTGGAAGGCAGCATGCCCGTACCTACCCAGATTTGCCCATGCTGCTGGGAAAGCGTCCAGAAATATTCGATGGTGGAAAACTTGTCTCCGTTGACCGAGGCCGAATTGGTAAAGCCCGCCGCGATCTTGTCTTTCCATGCCTGGGCAAACCAGGCTTTAGAAGAGGCATCGGCGAATTTCTTGAACTGCCAGGCCGGGCCGCCCATGTAGGTGGGGCTGCCGTAGACGATGGCATCCGCCTTGCCGAGTGTCTCGAACGAGCCTTCGGGCAGATCGCCATTGGCGTCTATCTGGAACAACTCTACTTTGGCGCCGGCCACTGCCGCCGCACCTGAACGAACGGCTTCCGCCTGTCTGGCGGTATGGCCGTAACCGCTGTAAAAAACGATTGCAACTGAAGTCATGCTTTTCTCCTGTTCAAGATTATGTTCAAGAATTTGCAGGACGCCCTGCCGCCATCCCGATGGACGAACTATAGATATCCAATTACCCTGTAAATAGGAGACAATTGACAAAATATTGTTGTCATTATTGCAACAATATAGGGAGAGCACATGGACCGGCTGGATGGCATGAAATTGTTTGTGCGGGTGGCCGAGCTGGGAAGTTTTTCGGCCGTGGCGCAGCAGATGAACGTGGCACGCTCGGTCGTCACGCGGCAGGTGGCGGCGCTCGAAGCGCACTTGGGCACCATGCTGATTGCGCGCAGCACGCGGCGGCTGAGTCTGACTTCGGCAGGCGCGGCCTATCTGGAAAAATGCCGGGAAATCCTTGGCCTGGTCGAAGCCGCCGAAGCCGGTTTGACCGAGGAAAGGCAGGCGCCACGCGGCCACATCCGCATCACGCTGCCCTTCACCTTCGGCCTGCGTCAGTTGATGCCGATGTTCGGCGACTTCATGTCGGAGCATCCCGGCATTTCCGTCGAGCTCGATTTCAGCGATCACCGCCTCAACCTGATCGAGGGCGGCTTCGATCTCGCCATCCGCATTGCCGAACGGCTGGACCCTGGCGATATCGCCCGGAAAATAGGCGGCAGCCAGGAAGTGGTGGTTGCCGCGCCGGACTACCTCTCGCGTCATGGCCGCCCTCGCCATCCACAAGAGCTGGCCAGACATGAATGCTTTGGCTACCTGCTGGCATCGCGATCCAGCTGGCCTTTCGTCATCGAGGGTGAAACCCGCTGGTTTCCGGTCGGAGGAAGATTACAGGCCAACCACGGCGAAGCCCTGCTGGATGCGGCAATTCGAGGACTGGGCGTCACTCGCGCGCCAACTTTCATGACCGAACAGGCCGTGCGCGAAGGCAGACTGGAAATTCTGCTGCGCAAATTTCCGGCGCCAACGCTGGGTATTTACGCAATCTTCCCAAGCAACCGATATGTACCTCATCGCGTCCGAACCCTCGTCGAGTTTATCGCCCAGCGCATTGGTCCAAATCCATCGTGGGATCAGATACTGAAACTCAAGTAAATCTGAGAGGGTTTGTTTTTTTCCGCGCCTGGCGTTAAGTTGGGAAGATGAACATGACCACGATTGCGCCCTCCCTCATTCATGCAACGGTGGACGACCTGCGCCGCCACGCGCCATTTTCAGAGATGGAAACCCCGCATCTGGAATGGATGGCAAGCCGCCTTAGCCTGGCTTACTACCCCGCCGGGT
>CAYOJA010000104.1:0-3118 GCA_964404175.1 uncultured Thiobacillus sp.
CAGGTCAGCCGCGATCAGACCAATTTGAATCTTTCCGTGATCCGCTCGCCCGTGTCAGGCACGGTCATCGATCGGCAGGTGGATGTAGGCCAGACCGTCGCAGCGAGCTTTCAGACGCCAACCCTGTTCAGGATCGGAAAGGATTTGACCCGCATGCAGATTGACTCAACCGTGGCGGAAGCCGATATCGGCATGATCAAGCTGGGGCAGGAGGTCGACTTCCTGGTTGATGCCTTCCCCGATGATCAATTCACCGGACGGGTTGAGCAAATCCGACTGAACGCCAAGACTGAGCAGAACGTGGTGACCTACAACGTGGTAGTGAGTGTCGCCAATCCCGAACTGAAAATGCTGCCCGGCATGACAGCGAATATCAAGGTCAACATCCAGACGCGCGATGATGTGTTGATGGTGCCTGCCGCAGCCTTGCGTTTCCGTCCTCAAGCCAAACCGGAAGAGGCAAAAGAAGGCGGGAAGTCAGGCAAGGGCAAGAAAGAAGGCGGCCCCGCCGTCTACAAACTGGTTAATGGCGAGCCCGTGCGCGTGGCAATAAAAATCGGCATTTCCGATCAGAAGATGACAGAGATTCTTTCCGGCGAACTCAAGCCCGGAGATGAACTGGTGGTGGCTGATTTATCGACAAAGAAGAATGGCTCCGGGACAGGCAGCATGCCGCGCGGCCGGCTTTTCTGATGATCAAAACGACCGGGCTGTACTAAATGATCAAGACCACGGGTCTGGCCAAGGACTATGTAACCGGCGCGGGAGCTTTCCACGCCTTGCGCGGGGTGGATATGTCGATTGATCAGGGCGAATTTGTCGCGGTGATGGGGCCGTCCGGCTCGGGCAAAAGCACCTTCATGAATCTTCTGGGCTGCCTGGACAAACCCAGCGCAGGACACTATCACCTCGCGGGACGCGCGGTATCCGAGATGCGCCCGGATGAGTTGGCCGCTGTGCGCAACAAGCTCATCGGTTTTGTTTTTCAGGGTTTCAATCTTTTGCCGCGGCTGTCGGTGCTCGATAACGTGGCGCTGCCCATGCTCTATGCGGGGGCTGGCCAAGCCAGGCGTCGTGAACGTGCGCAAGCCTTGTTGAAGCGCGTTGGTCTGGATGACAAAGCCCATCAGATGCCCAATCAGCTTTCCGGAGGACAGCAGCAGCGGGTTGCGATTGCCCGAGCACTGGTCAACCAGCCTCAACTGATTCTGGCGGATGAGCCGACGGGAAATCTGGATTCGGAAACCAGCCATGAAGTGATGAACCTGTTCACCGAGCTGAATCGGGAAGAAGGCATTACTCTGGTTCTGGTGACACACGAAATGGATATCGCGGCTTTTGCGCGGCGCCGCATCCGCTTTCTGGATGGCAAGGTGGTGGAAGACTCCCTGAAAGAAGCTGGAGCGGCAGCGTGATTTTCCCCAGCCTAGTCGGCTCCGCCTTCCAGGCGCTGCGCGCCAATGCGCTGCGCACTTTTTTGACCATGCTGGGCATGATGATCGGCGTGGCCGCCGTGATCCTGATGCTGGCGATAGGCGAAGGGGCCAAGGCCATGGTCAATCAGGCCATCCAGTCCATGGGCAGCAATCTGTTCATCATTCTTTCCGGCGCAAGCACATCGAGCGGGGCGCGGGTAGCCATCGGCAGCAAGCCAACCCTGACTTACGAGGATGCCCAAGCCATCAGACGGTTGCCGCTGATTCGGGAAGCAGCTCCTGTGATGCCGGGCTCGGCCCAGATCGTCTATGGCAACGTCAACTGGAGCACCTCTGTATTTGGTGTGACCCCGGAATATCTCACGGTTCGCAATTGGGAGCTCGACGAAGGTGGATTCTTCACCGAATCCGATATCCGGTCAGGTGCACGGGTCGTGGTCATCGGTCAGGTGGTTGCACGTGAACTGTTTGGTGACGAAGAGCCGGTGGGAAAAATCATTCGAATCAAGAACAGCCCATTTCAAGTCATAGGCGTGCTGGCAGAAAAAGGCCAAAGCCTCGATGGCCGGGATCAGGATGACACAGTCATGGTGCCGCTGACTTCTGCCCAGCAGAAACTGTTTGGCACGCCTTTCCCTGGCGCGGTGCGTTTCATCATGGTCCAGGGTGAGTCGGACAAGGTCATGGATGCGGCAGAGGAAAACATTACGGCCCTGCTGAAAATGCGCCATCGCATCGGCAAGGGAGAGGAAAACGATTTCACGGTGCGCAATCTGGCCGCCATTGCCCAAACCCAGGCCATGGCAACCAATGTCATGTCTTATCTGCTGGGGGCGATCGCAGCAGTCTCGCTGCTGGTGGGCGGTATCGGCATCATGAACATCATGCTGGTGTCCGTTACCGAGCGCACGCGGGAAATCGGCATCCGCATGGCCATCGGTGCCCGGCGTTCGGACATCCTCTGGCAATTTCTCATCGAAGCCCTGACGGTTTCCGTCATGGGTTGCCTGATCGGCATCATCCTGGGGGTGGGCGGCGCGTTGCTGGTTGAGAAGCTGGCCGGGCTGACGGTAGTCGTAAGCGTGAGTTCCTTGATGATGGCGACGGGCGTGGCGCTGGCAGTGGGCCTGTTTTTCGGGTTTTATCCTGCCCGCCGGGCAGCCGGGCTGGACCCGATCGAAGCGCTTCGCACCCAGTAACCCCATTGTTTGGGAATGGAATTTGCTCCTCATGAGCCAGGCTTGGGAGTAGCATTGCAAAAGTTTTGCTGTTTGGAGTATTGCCATGGATAGGCTTGCCTTGTTGCCATTAATTGTCGCCTTGACGCTCGCCGGATGCAGCACGCAGCCGGTCGCGGCCACGGCAAATCCTGTAAGAGTGGCGGAAGAATCCAGACCTTCCCCGCACCCTGATATTGCCAATGCCGAGGAAAAGCCTGCCCAGCCCGAAGTCAAGCTGCCAGCCATTCCGCTGACGGAAGAACTGTTGTACAAGTTTCTGGTTTCCGAGATCGCCGGCCAGCGCGGCATGATTTCCGTGGCCAAGGAAGGCTATCTGGACCTTGCCAGGCAGACGAAAGACCCGCGTGTGGTCAAGCGGGCGGCGGAAATCGCGGTGTTCAGCCGTGATGCGGACGCTGCACTGGAAACCACCCGGATGTGGCTGGAGCTTGATCCTTCTTC
>CAYOJA010000105.1:0-2781 GCA_964404175.1 uncultured Thiobacillus sp.
GCCTTCCTCGGCGCGATGCGTTCCGCCGCGCAGATCGTTTCGTACGAAATTGCCATGGGCTTCGCGCTGGTCGGTGTGCTGATGGCTTCGCAGTCACTTAATCTCATCGACATCGTGAAAGGGCAGGAGGGCGGTTTCTGGCACTGGTACTTCCTGCCGCTGTTTCCGCTGTTCATGGTGTACCTGATCGCTGGCGTGGCGGAAACCAATCGCGCCCCGTTCGATGTGGCCGAAGGCGAATCGGAAATCGTCGCCGGCTTCCACGTCGAGTACTCCGGCATGGCCTTCGCCGTGTTCTTCCTGGCGGAATATGCCAACATGATCCTGGTTGCGGCACTGACGACTCTGATGTTCCTGGGCGGCTGGCTGTCGCCGCTGCCATTCCTGCCGGATGGCTTCCTGTGGTGGGCGCTCAAGACGGCGTTCGTCCTGTTCCTGTTCCTGTGGTTCCGCGCCACGTTCCCGCGCTACCGCTATGACCAGATCATGCGCCTGGGCTGGAAGGTATTCATTCCCATCACCATCGTCTGGATCGTGGTGGTGGGCGCGGCCATGCAAACCCCCTATGGGCGTTTCTTCCATTAAGGGGCGGGCATGAATCGACTGATCAACTTCTTCAACAGCCTGCTGCTCATCGAGCTGCTCAAGGGCATGCGCCTCACCGGGCGCTATCTGTTTTCTCGCAAGATCACGATCCAGTTTCCCGAAGAGAAAACCCCGCAAAGCCCGCGCTTCCGCGGCCTGCATGCATTGCGTCGTTATCCCAATGGCGAGGAGCGTTGCATCGCCTGCAAGCTGTGCGAGGCAGTCTGTCCCGCGCTGGCGATCAAGATTGAATCCGAGCAGCGTGCAGACGGCACGCGCCGCACCACGCAATATGATATCGACCTGACCAAGTGCATTTTCTGCGGCTTTTGCGAGGAATCCTGCCCGGTCGATTCCATCGTCGAAACTCACATCCTGGAATACCACGGTGAGAAACGTGGCGACCTGTATTACACCAAGCCCATGCTGCTGGCGGTTGGCGACAAGTACGAAGCCGAAATCGCTGCCCGGCGTGCTGAGGATGCCCAATACCGGTGACGAGATGACATTCGCTCAATTCATTTTCTACTTCTTCTCCGCCATCCTGCTGTTTGCCGGACTGCGGGTGATTACCGCGCGCAACCCGGTTCACGCGGCGTTGAATCTGGTGCTCGCCTTTTTTACCGCCGCCGGGCTGTGGATGACGCTGGAAGCCGAGTTTCTCGCCATCACTCTGGTGCTGGTCTATGTCGGCGCGGTGATGGTGCTGTTCCTGTTCGTGGTGATGATGCTGGACATCAACCTGGATAAATTGCGGGAAGGTTTCTGGGACTACCTGCCGCTGGCCTTGCCGGTTGCGATCCTCCTCATGCTTGAAATGACCGTGGTGCTGGGCGGGCGTTTCTTCGGTCTGGACAAGGCTGCGGCGCCCGCGCCGCATCCTGCGGATTACAGCAACACCAAGGAACTGGGCCGGCTGCTCTACACGGAATATGTCTACCCGTTTGAAATCGCCGCCGTCATTCTGCTGGTGGCGATAGTCGCGGCCATTGCGCTGACCATGCGCAAACGAAAGGACACCAAATACATCGACCCGGCCAGACAGGTCGTCGTCAAGCGAACGGACCGTGTGCGGCTGGTGAAAATGGCAGCTGTAAAGCGTGAAGCACCCGAAGTAAAGAGTGAGGAGTAAAAGCCATGAACCATACCCTTCACCCTTCACCCTTCATCCTTCACCGCTCCGAAGGAGCGCGTGCATGATTTCACTTTCTCACTATCTCATTCTGGGCGGCCTGCTATTCGCCATCAGCGTTCTGGGGATTTTCCTCAACCGCAAGAACGTCATTATCCTGCTGATGGCAATCGAGCTGATGCTGCTGGCCGTCAACATGAACTTCGTCGCCTTCTCGCACTATCTGGGCGACACGGCGGGTCAGGTGTTCGTGTTCTTCATCCTGACCGTGGCGGCGGCCGAGTCCGCCATCGGTCTGGCCATCCTGGTGGTGCTGTTTCGTAATTTGCGCACTATCAATGTGGATGATCTCGACAGGCTGAAGGGATAAGCATGAACATGCAATCCTGGTACCTCCTCGTTCCGCTGGCGCCGCTCTTCGGCGCCATCATCGCTGGACTGTTCGGCAAGTTCATCGGCCGCACGCTGTCGCACGTTGTCACTATCACAGGTGTGGCGATCGCCTTCATCGCCTCGGTGGTGGTTTTCCAGGACGTGCAGGCAGGCCATACGTTCAACGGCAGCGTGTACACCTGGATGACCAGCGGCAATGTGCGATTCGAGGTCGGCTTTCTGATCGACCCGCTCACCACCATGATGATGCTGGTCGTGACCTTCGTTTCGCTGATGGTGCACATTTACACCATCGGTTACATGCAGGATGACCCCGGCTACCAGCGATTCTTCAGCTACATCTCGCTGTTCACGTTTTCGATGCTGATGCTGGTGATGAGCAACAACTTCCTCCAGCTCTTCTTCGGCTGGGAAGCGGTGGGCCTGGTGTCCTACCTCCTCATCGGCTTCTGGTATACGCGCGAGTCGGCCATTTACGCCAACCTCAAGGCCTTCCTGGTCAACCGGGTGGGCGATTTCGGCTTCATTCTCGGTATTGGCCTGGTGCTGGCTCATTTTGGCTCGCTGGATTACGCCACCGTGTTCGCGCGTGCGCCGGAACTGGCTGACCAGTCCATCACACTGTGGAAGGGCCACGAATGGTCGCTGATGACGGTGATCTGCATCCTGCG
>CAYOJA010000105.1:2791-3014 GCA_964404175.1 uncultured Thiobacillus sp.
CAGGTGCCTTTGCATGTGTGGTTGCCGGACTCCATGGAAGGCCCGACGCCGATTTCTGCGCTGATCCATGCCGCCACCATGGTGACGGCCGGCATTTTCATGGTGACGCGCATGTCGCCGCTGTTTGAGTTGAGCGATACGGCCCTGTCCTTCGTCATGGTCATCGGTGCGATTACCGCGCTATTCATGGGCTTCCTCGGCATCATCCAGAACGACATCAAGC
>CAYOJA010000106.1:0-2778 GCA_964404175.1 uncultured Thiobacillus sp.
ATCATCAGGCCTTCGGTATTGAAGTCGAGCCGGCCGACGCTGACCCACTTGGCGCCACGGATTTTCGGCAACTGGTCGAACACTGACGCGCGTCCCTTGGGATCGTCGCGGCTGACGATCTCGCCTTCCTGCTTGTGGTAAAGCAGCACGCGGATGCGCTTTTCGGCGGCGGGGCGAAGGTACACCCGGCGGCCTGAAACCTTGATGACATCGCTTGAGGTAACGCGATCGCCGACTTTCGCGGTCTGATCGTTGACCGTTACCCGGCCCTCGGCAATCCAGGCTTCCATGTCGCGGCGCGAGCCGATGCCGGCATCCGCCAGTGCCTTGTGCAGCTTGATGGGCGCTTCGGGTTCGGCCTGCCAGCGTTTGGCGCGGGTTTCCGGCACCGGGCTGGTTCGCTGCTTCTGCGTGGCGTCTTCTGCCGGAGATGTATCTCCTGACGGAACTGGATGCGCAGTGACAGGCTTTTGTCTGGCCGGTCTGGCTGCGGGTTTGCTTGGTGGGCGTAGCGGACTGCGACGGCGAGTAGGCATGCTTATTCTTCTGCCCGCTTGCCTGGTGCAAGCGGTTTGATTATTCGTGGTGTTGTGAAGGCGCGGCGGCCAGCGCCTGTTTTTCCGAATCAGGGTTCGATTCGATTTCTTCCGCTGAAGTCCTGGTTGATTCTGTTTCTGATTCTGCTTCCTCGTGAATTTCATCCGCAACCTGAACTTCGGCTTGCGGTTCGGGCTGGATTTCCTGAATTTTCGTGACAGCGGTTTCCTCTGTCGAAAGCTCCTCACGCACTTCTTCCAGTTCCTCCGGCGTTACGGCCGTATCGGGCGCAAGCAGGTTGCCCAGTTCTTCCAGCGGCGGCAGTTCCTGAAGCGAACGCAGGCCCAGATCGGACAGGAAACGCGGGGTGGTGGCAAACAGAGCCGGCCGGCCTGGCACGTCGCGGTGGCCGACGGATTCGATCCAGCCGCGCTCTTCCAGTGTCTTGATGATCTGCGCATTGACCGAAACGCCGCGAATGTCCTCGACATCGCCGCGCGTGACGGGCTGCCGGTAGGCGATGATGGCCAGCGTCTCCAGCACGGCGCGCGAATAGCGCGGCGGCTTCTCGTTGCGCATGCGGGCCAGGTAGGACTGCATTTCGGGCCGGGTCTGGAAGCGCCAGCCTTCGGCCACCTGGACCAGCTCGGTGCCCCGCCCTTCCCAGTTGGTCTTGAGTTCGTCCAGCGCCCGGCGCAGCATGTCCTCGGACAGTTCCTGCTCGAACATGCGCTTCATCTCGCGCAGGGAAAGCGGCGTATCCGTGGCCAGCAGCGCGGCCTCCAGAATACGCTTCAGTTCTTCCAGATTATTGATGGTCGGTGTGTCGTTCATCTGCATATTCATCCACAGTCATGCCTTCTTCGTGCAAACGGACATAGATTGGCGCCAAGGGTTCTGATTGGGTGACGTCGATCAGGGTTTCCTTGGCCAGTTCAAGGACGGCGAGAAAGCTTACCACCAGTTCGGGCACACCGGCTTCCTGCCGGAACAGGCTGGCGAATTCAAGGAACTGGCCGGGGTGCAGGGATTTGAGGATGCGCGTCATGTGTTCGCGCACGGACAGTTCTTCGCGGCTGATGCGGTGATGCTTGTTGGCCTTGGCGCGCGAAAGAATGGACAGCCAGGCTGCGCTGAGGTCTTCCGCGCGGACATCCGGCAGGCGCCGGGTCGCAGCTTCGACAGCCACGGAAATGGGCTGGAAATCGCGCCCGGCCTGGGGAAGCTTGTCCAGACGCTGGGCGGCCAGCTTCATCTGTTCGTATTCCAGCAGGCGGCGGACCAGTTCTGCGCGCGGATCTTCCGGCTCGGCGCCCTCTTCGGTTCTCACTGGGCGCGGCAGCAGCATGCGCGACTTGATCTCGATCAGCATGGCGGCCATCAGCAGGTATTCCGCCGCCAGTTCCAGACGGGACGCGCGCGCGGCTTCCACATAGGACAGATACTGGCGTGTGAGCTCGGCCATGGGCACATCCAGCACGTCCAGATTGTGACGGCGGATCAGGTACAGCAGCAGGTCGAGCGGGCCCTCGAAGGTTTCGAGAAAAACTTCCAGCGCATCGGGCGGGATATAGAGATCGGCGGGGAGTTCCGCGAGCGGTTCGCCCTTGACGCGGGCGATGGGGAGTTCGGCCTGGACTGCTTCCATGGCGGCATTTTACCACCGCACCATCGCCATTGACCGGCCTTATGAATTTACGAAATTTTTATTTATTTCCGGGACCTTGGGTGACATACTGGCTGCGGCTGTTGAAGAGATTCAACCTTATAAACTGGCAAGTTAAACCGAATCACCCCCCACCAAATGGTGAGTGATATTTTTGGAGGAAATTCATGGGCATCATCTGGACCATCGTGCTTGGGTTCGTCATCGGCGTCATTGCCAAGTTCATTACCCCCGGCAAGGAAAACATGGGATTTCTGATGACCATTGGCCTGGGCATTGCCGGTTCATTCCTGGCAGGCGCCATCGGCCAGTTTCTGGGCTGGTATCAGGCTGGTGAAGGCGCGGGATTCATCGCCTCAGTCATCGCCGCCGTGCTGATTCTGGTCATCTACGGAAAATTCAAGGCAAGCCAGGCCGGCGCCGGTGTCAAGAAGCCTTGAGTTCTTGCCAGGAGGCAATATGGACCACGCGCTAGGTTTTCAGCATCAAGAGTCGTCCAGCCGCCACGGAAACGGTTTGCAATACGATGACATGGAACAGATTCGGTCAACCTGCCTGCAAATGATCCGCCGCCG
>CAYOJA010000107.1:0-2778 GCA_964404175.1 uncultured Thiobacillus sp.
CAGACCGGCAAGACGGCGGTGGCGATTGACGCCATCATCAACCAGAAGGGCACGGGCGTTACCTGCGTGTACGTGGCGGTGGGGCAGAAAGCCTCATCGATCGCCAACGTGGTGCGCAAGCTCGAAGAACACGGCGCCATGGCGCATACCATCATCGTTGCCGCGTCGGCGTCTGATTCGGCCGCCATGCAGTTCCTGGCGCCCTATGCAGGTTGCGCCATGGGAGAATACTTCCGCGACAGCGGCGAAGACGCGCTGATCGTGTACGATGATCTGACCAAGCAGGCCTGGGCGTACCGCCAGATTTCCCTGCTGTTGCGTCGTCCGCCCGGCCGCGAAGCCTATCCCGGCGACGTGTTCTACCTGCACTCCCGTCTGCTGGAACGCGCCGCGCGTGTGAATTCCGATTTTGTCGAAAAAGCCACCAAGGGCGCCGTCAAGGGCAAGACCGGTTCGCTGACCGCGCTGCCGATTATTGAAACCCAGGCCGGCGACGTGTCCGCCTTCGTGCCGACCAACGTGATTTCGATTACCGACGGCCAGATCTTCCTGGAAACCGACCTGTTCAACGCCGGCATCCGTCCCGCCATCAACGCGGGCCTGTCTGTGTCCCGCGTCGGCGGTGCCGCGCAAACCAAGGTCATCAAGAAGCTGGGCGGCGGTATCCGTCTGGCGCTGGCACAGTACCGGGAGCTGGCGGCGTTTGCGCAGTTTGCCTCGGACCTCGACGACGCGACCAAGAAGCAGCTCGAGCGCGGCAAGATCGTGACCGAACTGATGAAACAGGCGCAGTACTCGCCCATGAGCGTGGCGGAAATGGCCATCACGCTGTTTGCCGTGAACAATGGCTACATGGATGGCCTGGAGGTGAAGAAAGTGCTGCCCTTTGAAGCGGCATTGCAGGCCTATATGCGCGACAAGCAAAAAGGACTGGTCGATGCCATCAATGCCAGTGGCGAGATGAGCAGCGATAACGAGGCTGCGCTCAAGTCGGCGATCGAGTCCTTCAAGCAGACCGCGGTTTATTGACCTGGCATTGATTCGGCACTGATTTAAGGAGTCCCGGCAATGGCCGCAGGCAAGGAAATACGAACCAAGATCAAGAGCGTGGAAAACACGCGCAAGATCACCAAAGCCATGGAAATGGTGGCGGCGAGCAAGATGCGCAAGGCGCAGGACCGCATGAAGGCGGCCCGTCCCTATGCGGAAAAAATTGCCAATGTCGCCGTGCACATGGCGTATGCGCATCCGGAGTACAAGCATCCTTTCATTCTGCGCCGCGAGGGTGTCAAACGCGTGGGCCTGATCGTTGTCACTTCCGACAAGGGCTTGTGCGGTGGATTGAACACCAACGCGTTGCGTGTGGTGGTAAACAAGGTCAAGGAATGGGAAGGCCAGAATGTTGGCGTGGATGTCACCGCCATCGGCAACAAGGGCCTGGGTTTCATGCAGCGCATGGGCGGCAATGTCGTCTCCCAGCTGACCGCGCTGGGCGATGCACCGCACATGGAGCGCCTGATCGGCCCGATCAAGATCATGCTGGACGCCTACGTGGAAGGCAGGATCGATGCGCTATACCTGGTGTACAACCGCTTCATCAACACCATGAAGCAGGAGCCCACGATCAAGCAGCTGCTGCCGCTGGAACAGGCGGCGGGCAGTGAAGAAGACAAGCTCAAGCACCACTGGGATTACATCTACGAGCCGGATGCCAAGCCCGTGGTGGATGCACTGCTGACACGTTATATCGAGTCCATCGTCTATCAGGGCGTGGTGGAGAACATCGCCTGCGAACAGTCGGCGCGGATGGTGGCGATGAAAGCCGCATCCGATAACGCCAAGAACGTCATCGGCGAACTGAAGTTGCTGTACAACAAGACCCGTCAGGCAGCGATTACAAAAGAACTGTCCGAGATCGTCGCTGGTGCGGCCGCAGTTTGATAGTCAAACAGAATTGAATATTGATTGAATCAGGAAAAACCATGAGCAACGGAAAAATCGTTCAGGTCATTGGCGCGGTGGTGGATGTGCAATTCCCCCGCGAGTCCATGCCCAGGGTATTTGATGCGCTGAAATTGCCAAATCCCGAAACCACGTTTGAAGTGCAGCAGCAAATGGGCGACGGCGTGGTGCGCACCATTGCGATGGGTTCCACCGACGGCCTGCGCCGCGGCATGGAGGTGCTTGCCACGGGCAGCCCGATTCAGGTGCCTGTCGGTCAGGCGACGCTGGGCCGCATCATGAATGTGCTGGGCACGCCGATTGACGAGGCCGGCCCGATTGCCACCGACGCGCGCATGCCTATTCACCGCAAGCCGCCGGCATTCGACGAGCAGGCTGCCAACGTCGAGATTCTGGAAACGGGCATCAAGGTGATCGACCTCATCATGCCGATTGCCAAGGGCGGCAAGATTGGCCTGTTCGGTGGCGCGGGCGTGGGCAAGACCGTGACGCTGATGGAACTGATCCGTAACATCGCCGTGCAGCACAGTGGCTTCTCGGTGTTTGCCGGCGTGGGCGAGCGTACCCGCGAAGGCAACGACTTCTATCACGAGATGAAAGAAGGCGGCGTGCTGGACAAGGTTGCCCTGGTCTACGGCCAGATGAACGAACCTCCTGGCAACCGCCTGCGTGTCGCGCTGACCGGCCTGACCATGGCCGAGTACTTCCGTGACGAAGGCCGCGACGTGCTGCTGTTCGTCGACAACATCTACCGCTACACCCTGGCCGGTACCGAAGTGTCCGCGCTGCTGGGCCGCATGCCTTCCGCCGTGGGCT
>CAYOJA010000108.1:0-2745 GCA_964404175.1 uncultured Thiobacillus sp.
TCGATGTATTCCTTGCGGCGCAGGTTTTCGCGGATGGCGATGAATTCCATCTCGGGCGTGATGATGCCCTGGCGCGCGTAGTGCATCTGGGTGACGTTCTTGCCGGCTGCCCCAAATCCACCCCGCGCGCGGCGCGGATTGCGGTGCAGACCGGGAAAGCGCAGGCGCGACAGGTCGGCCATGTCGGCGCGCTGGCGGCCGTATTCGGAGGTCAGGCCGGCGAGTTGTTCGGTGTCGCCGCGCTCCTCGATCCACTTCGCGCGCAGCGCGGGCAGGCCCTGGCGGATGTCGATCTTCACCTTCGGATCGGAGTAAGGACCGGAACAGTCGTAGACGAAAATCGGCGGGTTGGGCTCTGATTTGGCCGAGGCTCCGCCTCGTCCGGGCTCGCCGCTGAACATAATGGGCGTGTCGGCCTGGCTGATCTCGCGCATCGGCACCTGGATGTCCGGACGCGAACCTTCGACGTAGACCTTGCGCGAATTGGGCAGCGGCTGGATGGCGGCCTCGTCGACGTGGGCGGCAGAGGCTAAAAATTCGGGATTGGCGTTCATTGGGTGTTCCTTCCACTAAGAATGCAGGGAAGGCGGTTTGAGACTCGCTTCCCAAGAAATAATGGCGGGAAGCGTTTCCCGCTTCGCCGCGAATAACACGGGAAGCGTTTCCCGCTTCCCTACGCCGGCATGATCCGGATCAGGTTCCAAGGGTATCTCTCACTGCCATCACAATTAACCGTGTAATGGCAGACCCCTAGCGTTAGCCCGAAAGTAGCCGAAATATGGAATAATTGCAAGACAAGCCCCTATCTAACTCATTGATATTCAATCGAAAGCGACAGCCAAGATGGACCTCGAACAAGCCCGTTTCAACATGGTGGAACAGCAAATCCGGCCCTGGGAGGTTCTGGATCAGACCGTGCTCGACCTGCTGTTCAAGGTCCGGCGCGAGGAATTCGTGCCCGCCACCTACCGTTCGCTGGCTTTTTTCGACATGGAGATTCCACTGGGCCAGGGTGAATCCATGTGGTCGCCCAAACTGGAAGCGCGAGCGCTACAAACCCTGCAACTGAAAAAAACCGACAAGGTGCTGGAAATCGGCACCGGCAACGGCTATCTCACCGCCCTGCTGGCCTCGCTTGCCGGACATGTTTACAGCGTGGAAATCCACGCTGACTTTATTCGGGAAGCCGAAACCCGGCTGAAGGCCCACGGGTTCGACAACATCACGCTCGAAACCGGCGACGCCAGCCTGGGTTGGGAAAAGCACGCGCCCTACGATGCCATTGTCGTGACAGGCTCGCTGCCCATCATGCCCGCCAACCTGCCTGCGCAGCTCGCTCCAGGCGGCCGGCTGTTCGCCATTACCGGCGACGATCCGGTAATGGAAGCACAGCTGGTTACCTGCGTATCGCATGGCGTTTTCCGGACAGAAAGCCTGTTCGAAACCAGCGTGAAGCCTCTGGTCAATGCAGTGCAGCCAGAACGTTTCACCTTTTAATGCGTCATTACACCGTACACGAGCTCAGAAAAAGACTGGATCAGGACAACCCGCCAGTCCTTCTGGATGTGCGGGAAGAATGGGAAATGGCGCGCTGCCAGCTTCCCGGCAGCACCTGGATACCCATGGGCCAGATCATGGCCCGGGCCTCGGAATTAAACAAAAACACGGAAACAGTCGTTATCTGTCACCATGGAATACGGTCCTGGCAGGTGGCAAAGTTTCTGGAACGGGAAGGGTTTGGAGACGTGATCAACCTTACGGGCGGAATCGATGCCTGGGCGAAGGAAATCGACCCGGCCATGCCAATTTATTAGGGAATTTTGTAATGAAACCAAAGCTTCTGACATTCATGCTCGCCACGGCATTCGGCATGCCGGCGTTTGCGGAAAACCTGACCGAGGTGTACCGCGCAGCCTTGGCCTACGACGCCCCTTATGCCGCCGCCCAGGCCAGCTACCAGGCCGCCCGCGAAAAATTGCCGCAGGCGCGCGCGGGTCTGCTGCCCAACGCCAGCCTGAACGCCAACGGCCGTTATAACGACGTGGAAACTTCCATTCCCAGCAGCGCGGATTTCAATTCCCATGGCTGGAGCGTCTCCGCCGCGCAGCCCATTTACCGCGGCCAGAATCTGGTGGCCTATGACCAAGCCAAGGTTTCCGTCCAGCTTGCGGAAAACCAGTTCAAGACCGCCGGGCAGGATCTGATTCTGCGCACCGCACGCGCCTATTTTGATGTGCTGCTGGCACAGGACAGCCTGTCATTCATTGGCGCGCAAAAGGCCGCCATCACCGAACAACTCGCTTCGGCCAAACGCAATTTTGAAGTCGGTACCGCCACCATTACCGACACGCACGAAGCTCAGGCCCGCTTTGACCTGGCCACCGCACAGGAAATTGCCGCGCAGAACGACCTCGAAGTCAAACGCCGCGCATTGCATACCCTGACCGGCAAGTCGATCGACAAGCTGGCGCCGCTGGCAACCAAACCCGTGCTGGCCACCCCAGCCCCGCAAAACATGGATGACTGGGTCAACCGTTCGCAAAGCGATAACCTGCAGGTGCTCATCCGCCAGCAGGCAAGACAGATCGCCGACAAGGAAATCGAACGCGCTCGCGCCGGCCACCATCCCACGCTGGACCTGACCGCGAGCTACAACGACAACTACAACCAGAATTTTGGCGCCGGACAAATCGACAGCAAATCGACCGTGCTGGGACTCGAATTTGCGCTGCCCATCTATCAGGG
>CAYOJA010000109.1:0-2744 GCA_964404175.1 uncultured Thiobacillus sp.
TCAAGCGCCATACCGGCATGACGCCAGCCGAGTACCGCAGCCGCTTCGCCGCCAGCACGATGAACCGGGGAGAGAATTACGTTTCTGGGCGGGAATCCTGAATTCCCGCCCGCCACGGACCCTGATGCGAGCCGCTGAGAATGAGGCGACGTTGGAGAGACAACAATGGGCGACACAAGGTTTTTTGAGCTACTTCAGGCGTCAAGGGCAAGCTTGTCAGCCGTGCAAGCAATGACTACACTGCATTCATTGCTTTCAATCCAAAGGGGGCTCGCATGGCCACACTGACCATCCGCAATCTTGATAACGACCTGAAATCCAGCCTCCGGGTGCAGGCTGCGCGTCATGGTCAATCGATGGAAGAGGAGGTTCGTAGCATTCTGCGCGCGGCGTTGGCGAAGCCCGCCTCTTCCACGGGTTTGGGCCAGCGCCTGGTCGAGCGCTTCAGCGGCGTCGCCGGCGAGCTGCCGGTGCCTCCCCGAAGCCTCCCGCGCACGCCGCCCGACTGGGCTGATTCCGAATGATTTTGCTCGATACCAATGTGCTGTCGGAATTCATGCGGCCGGTACCGAGTGCGCACGTGGTCGCCTGGCTCGATGCGCAGCCATCGGATCAGGTTTGGATATCGGCCGTTACTCGGGCGGAAATTGAACTGGGAATCGCCTTGTTGCCCGATGGACAGCGCAAGGAGGGCTTGCAACATGCTGCCCATGCAATGTTTGGAGATGACTTCGCCGGACGCTGCCTGTCTTTTGATGAAAAGGCGGCGACTCATTACGCGCGCATCGTGGCCTCCCGATCGCGCTTGGGGCGCCCTATCGGTGTTGAGGATGGGCAGATTGCCGCGATCGCCGTGACCAACGGGATGTTGCTGGCCACTCGGAATGGCAGGGACTTTGCACACATCGAGGGACTTGGATTGTTCGATCCATGGCAGCAATAAATGACAATCGTGCCCCTGGCCGAACCCCATGGCGACGAACGAATCCGCAAGGCCGAAGAACATCTGCATGAGCACTTCAACCGCACGGTGCCCATAGAGATCCTGGCCGCGCGCATCGGCATGAGCCCGCGCAACTTCATCCGCCGCTTTCAGGCGGCCACGGGACACATGCCCGGCGAATACCAGCAACTGCTGCGGCTGACCGCCGCCAAGGAACTGCTCGAACGGGACGGCCTGCCCATCCAGACCCTGTGCGCCCGCATCGGCTACCAGGACGTCGCCTTCTTCCGCAGCCTGTTCAAGCGCCATACCGGCATGACGCCCGCCGAGTACCGCAGCCGCTTCGCCGCCAGCACGATGAACCGGGGAGAACTGTACGTTTCTGGGCAAGAATCCTGAATTCCCGCTCGCCACGGACTCTGATGCTTGAGCTGAGAATGGAGGGACGTTGGAGAGACAACAGTTCGGCCAATTCTGCCGTTGGACCTGCGGCTTTTGACCGACGGCAATGCGCTGGTCAACGGCCGTTCAGATCGATTTCACTTCGAGCGGCAGCTTCGCGTGCCGTCGACCTCAAACAATCGACCCGTTGCTCTCAGACAGCCTTTCTCAGCCAACGTCTGTAATTCAGCTTTTGCTGACATCGTTTGGTGCAAGAAATATTAGCTCCGGGGGTAATTGCTCGGCTAGTGCGAGCAGTTGCAGTGGTTTGCGCGTCTCGCATGCCCTCGCTGTTATTGCACCAGCATCGCCAACATTTGATCCAACGCCACATGCCAACTGTGGGGGAACCCCATCTTGGCGTGATCTTCGCAAGTAGCACTGTCGGCATGCATCACGCGTGCAGTCAACCGCGTTTCAGTTTCGCTTACCGCTTGTAACTCCACTGCGCAGGTGCACCAAGGTTTGGTGGCGGGAGCATAGCCGGGCTGCAGGGCATTGGTCCATATCAGGCGGCGCTCGGGCTCTACTACCAGGTAGCAGCTCATGAGGTCGTGGATTTCGCCGTTGGGTCCATGCATCAGAGTGCGAAAAGCGCCGCCGGGGCGCAGATCGATCTCGCATTCGGTGACTCGCCAGGGTTTGGGGCAATACCAAGGCATGAGTTGCTCGCGCATTGTCCAAGCCGACCAAACCTTGGCTACGGGCGCTTTTAGCACACGCGTGAAAGACAACTCGTGGTGCGGATGGCGCAAATATTCTTCGAGCTTGCCCATAGTGGATTCGTGGCCCGGAACCGCGTAGGTGGCCTTGGCGTCACGCTCAGCCTGGCTGGGCAGGCGCATCGTGGTCTCCAAACGGGTACCATCACCTTCAGCTTTGAAAGTGGTGGTGACATGGAACATCACCGCTTCAAAATTGCCGTGCGACCACACCAGCTTCGCCTCGGGCACGACCTCTTCGTACTGAATGAGGTTGGGGTAGTCGGTTGGAGGGCCACCAAATGGCGAGTTGGGATCGCTGCTTACGCCAGGACCGTGCATGATGAACTTCCAGCGTCCGCCCGGACGCACATCCATTTCCTGCGTGGTGATTGAATAACCCTCGGGTCCCCACCACCGCTCCAATTGGCCTAGCTCTGTGTGGGCACGCCACACCAAGGTGACGGGGGCAGCAATGAAGCGCGAAAAATGCATTTCGGTGGGCGATGGATAGGTGACGATGTCGCTCATGAGTTGTCCTCCTCCTGAGGTTCAATTTGGTGCGAGGATCAAGGGGGTGTTCTCGGGCGAGAGTTGCTCAGCCAGGTGGAGTCCCGCCGAGTGGTGTAAGAGCTGAAGGTGTTGGGTTTGCCGTGGTG
>CAYOJA010000110.1:0-2645 GCA_964404175.1 uncultured Thiobacillus sp.
GCGAGGTAATCGTTCACCGTCACCACATGCACGCCCTTGCCGGTCAGCGCATTCAGGTAGGCGGGCAGGGTGGACATGAGGGTCTTGCCCTCACCAGTGCGCATCTCGGAAATCTTGCCGTCATGCAGCACCATGCCGCCAATCAACTGCACGTCAAAGTGCCGCATGCCCAGCGCGCGCTTGCTGCCTTCGCGCACCACGGCAAAGGCCTCGGGCAGCAGCTTGTCGAGCGCCTCGCCCTTGGCCAGGCGGTCACGAAACTCCTGCGTCTTGCCCGCCAGTTCCGCATCGGAAAGCTTTTCCATGTCCGGTTCGAGCGCATTGATCGCCCGCACCTTCTGCGTGTATTGTTTGATCAGCCGGTCGTTGCGGCTGCCGAAGATTTTTCTGACAATGTTTTGCAGCATGGGATGCCGGATTAGCCGGAAATGTCCAATAAATCAGTGGATTTTAACACACGGGCCTTGGCAGCCCGTGACTGTACAACACAGTGGAGCACAGCATGGCCCAAAGACTGGGCGACCTATTAGGTGGCCTCCCCGCCGTCCGGCAGGCGCAGACGCTGGCTGCCCTGCAAAAGCGGTTCGACGCGATTTTGCCCGCCCGGTTCCATGGACAGGCCGACGTGGTCGCGCTGGAACAAGGCGAACTGCGCGTATTGTGCAGCAATGGCGCGGTTGCCAGCCGCCTGCGGCTGGAAGCCGTTTCCCTAGCCTCGCAGCTGGAAATGAAAGGTCTGCCGGTACGCCGGGTCAGCGTCAAGGTCAGGCCCGCCAGCCGCCGCGCCGCCCCCGTAAGGAACAAGACCCCGCTGTCGCCCGCCGCGCGGCAGGCATTTAAAGTTGCAACCGAACAGCTGGATGAAGGCGAAGTAAAGGCCGCGCTGGAAAAACTGTTACAGCATCACCCGCCCTGACCATCTCAAAGCAGGGAAATAAGCCTGGTTTCTTCCCCTTTTCCCCGCCCCACGCCGGGTCGAATCCGGATTAAATAAGAGCAGAAAATTCCGCCCTGCGAGAACTGCATGGAGCAAACCCCGAAGACATTGACCGGCTGGGTCAGGTTTCTGAGCCACGCCGAGATTCCCGTGCTGAAACAGACCGCACGCGACCTCGCACGCCTGCGCGAAAACGCTGATCAACACGATGCCCGTGAAGTCGCGGGCATCATCACCCGCGATCCGCTGATGACCGTCAAGCTGCTGCGCTACATGCAGGGCCACAAGCGGCTCTCCCAGATGCAGGAGCTGGTGCAGGTGGAACAGGCCATCATGATGATGGGCTTCAACACCTTCTTCAACGAGATTTCCACCGAGCTCGTGGTCGAGAATGTGCTGGAAAAGCACATGAACGCCTTGGTTCATCTCATGCAAACCGTGCGGCGGGCGCAGCGGTCGGCGGATTTCGCGTTCGACTGGGCCGTGCGCCAGCGCGACCTGCACTGGGAAGAAGTGCGCGTTTCCACCCTGCTCACTTACGTTTCGGAAATGCTGATGTGGTGCTTCAACCCCGAACCCATGCTGGAAATCCGCAAGCGGCAGAATGCCGACAAAACCCTGCGCAGCGCCGATGTGCAAAAGGAAGTGCTGGGTTTCGCCGGCATGGAATTACAGCGCGCGCTTACTGTTGAATGGAAACTGCCCGAATTGCTGAAAACCTTGATGGATCCGAAGCAGGCCCATAATCCCAGAGTGAGAAATGTGTTGCTGGCGGTCAACCTCGCACGCCATTCACAGCACGGCTGGCATGATGCCGCCTTGCCGGACGACTACGCCCAGATCGGCGAACTGCTGCGCATGTCGCCGTTGCATGTCATGGAGATTGTTGGCGCCCCGGCAGTGGAAGCGCCCAAACCCGGCTAAACAAGAAGCAACCTCTCCACCACATAAACCAGAGCCACAACCACGCCCAGCACGACAATGAAGCGCAGAATGCGCGAGGCGATGCGGAGGTATTTGGCGTCCCTGGTGAACAGCCATGCCAGAACCAGACCGGCGATGACGGCAAGGCTCAGTACCAGGAGCAGGCGCAGGACGATCATGCCGCCTGCGGGTAGAACTGGGCGATCGCCCGAGGCGCTTCCTCGGCCTTCTCGAATCGCGCGATTTCCCAGGCGGATTGCGTTTCCACCAGCGCGCGCAAGAGCTGGTTGTTGAGCGCATGGCCTGACTTGTAGGCTTCCAGCCGGCCGATGATGGGCTTGCCGATCATGTAGAAATCGCCGATGGCATCCAGTACCTTGTGCTTGACGAACTCGTCGTCGTAACGCAGGCCATCGCTGTTCAGCACGCGGTATTCGTCCATGACGATGGCGTTGTCGAGCGAGCCGCCCAGCGCGAGATTGTTGTTGCGCAGCATTTCCACCTCGTGCATGAAGCCGAAGGTGCGCGCGCGGGCAACTTCCTTGACGTAGGAGGTCTCAGCGAAATCCACGCTGACCACCTGGCTCGAATGGTCGAACACGGGATGATCAAAGTCGATGGTGAAGTCGATGCGGAAGCCATCGTAGGGCATCAGCCTCGCCCACTTGTCGCCGTCCTTCACTTCTATTGGCTTTATGATGCGGATGAATTCCTTGGCCACAGGCAGTTCCTCGATGCCGGCGGATTGCAGCAGAAAAACAAACGGCGCGGCCGAGCCATCGAG
>CAYOJA010000111.1:0-2489 GCA_964404175.1 uncultured Thiobacillus sp.
GGCATTTCCATTATTTCCCAGGACATGTGCGATGCCGCAACAGGACATTGAAGTCACCAACAAGCTGGGCCTGCATGCACGAGCCTCGGCCAAGCTTACCCAGCTTGCCTCAAGCTTCGAAAGCGAGGTCTTCCTCTCCCGCAACGGCCGCCGCGTCAATGCCAAGAGCATCATGGGCGTGATGATGCTGGCGGCAGCCAAGGGGGCGTTGGTCACCCTGGAAACCAGCGGCCCGGATGAACAGCAGGCGATTTCCGCCCTATCCGCATTGTTCGCCGACAAGTTTGGAGAAGGCGAGTGAACAAAGGTCTGGGCACATGAGCTTTACCTTGCATGGCATCGGCGCCTCCAGCGGCATCGCCATCGGCCGTGCCCATCTCGCCTCGCCGTCGCGTGTCGAAGTCGCGCATTACTCCCTGCCAGAAAACCAGATAGATCCGGAACTCAAGCGGTTCGATGACGCCGTGGAGCAAACGCGCACGGAATTGCGCAACCTGCGCTCGCAAATTCCCGCCAGCGCGCCGGCCGAACTGCCCGCATTTCTCGACATGCATCTGCTGATCCTCGATGACAACATGATCGACGAGGAACCCAAGCGCCTGATCCGCGAACAGCGCTGCAATGCCGAATGGGCGCTGACTCAGCAGATGGAAGCGCTGGTCGCCCGCTTCGAGGAAATCGAAGATCCATATCTGCGCTCACGTCAGGAAGATGTTGTGCAGGTCGTGCAGCGCGTCATCAAGGTGCTGGTGGGACATCCCGGCCAGCTTCCTGCAGGAACGGACGGCGAGGAATGCGTGCTGGTCTCTCATGAGCTGACACCGGCGGACATGATCCAGTTCAAGAGCACGCGCTTTGCCGCATTCATCACTGATCTGGGCGGCGCCACCTCGCACACCGCCATCATGGCAAGAAGTCTGGGTATTCCCTCGGTCATGGCGCTGCACCAGGCCAGAAGCCTGATCAGGGATCACGAATGGATCATCGTTGATGGCCGTGAGGGCGTTGTCATCGTCGACCCGGACGAGAAGATTCTCGAAGAATACCGTCACCGTCAGACCGCCTGGGTCAAGGCCACCGAGAAACTCAAGAAACTCAAGACCAGCCGAGCCAAGACGCTCGATGGAACAAACGTTGAACTGTTCGCCAATATTGAATTGCCACAGGACATGCCTGCGGTGCTGGAATCAGGCGCACAGGGAATTGGCCTGTTCCGCAGCGAGTTTCTTTTCCTCAACCGGGACGATCTGCCTTCCGAAGACGAGCAGTTCGAGGCCTACAAGACCGTGGCCGAAACCATGGAAGACAAGCCCGTCACCATCCGCACGCTGGACCTGGGCGCGGACAAGCAGGCGCCATGGGGGCATACGGTTGCCGATAACCCGGCGCTAGGGTTACGCGCCATAAGACTGTGTCTGGCCGAGCCGCGCCTGTTCGAGACACAGTTGCGCGCCATCCTGCGCGCTTCGGTATTCGGCAAAGTGCGCATCCTGATTCCCATGCTGGGGAATTTCGGGGAACTGAAAGCCACCCTGCAATTGATCGCGCAAACCAAGGAAAGCCTGCGCGCGGAAGGCATCAGGTTTGACGAGCGCATTCCCGTTGGCGGCATGATCGAGGTACCCGCTGCCGCGCTGCTCGCCGAGCAATTCGCAAAACAGCTCGATTTCCTCTCCATCGGCACCAATGACCTTATTCAGTACACACTCGCCATCGATCGCGCGGATGATGCGGTTGCGCATCTATACGACCCGCTTCACCCCGCGGTGCTGAACCTCATCCAACACACCATCCGCAGCGGCCAGAAGGCCAGCAAGCCCGTTTCGGTTTGTGGAGAAATGGCGGGTGACTCGCAGCTCACGCGGCTGTTGCTTGGATTGGGACTGCGGCATTTTTCCATGCAGCCTGCCAGCATTCTGGCTGTCAAACACCAGATTCTGGGCAGCATGATCGATGAGGTGACCGACCTTGCCATCCCGCTGCTTAAGAATACCGATGCAGAAAAAACTGCCAGCCTGTTGGGCAAGCTGAACGGCAAATCGTGAAATCGCCGAATTACTGGGCTGCCGCGCGCCGAACACTGTCACGAAGCGATCCAGTCATGGCAGGATTGATCCGCGCCCATCCAGGAACAGCCCTGAAAAGCCGCGGCAATGCCTTCGAAACCCTGCTGCGCGCCATCGTCGGCCAGCAGATTTCCGTGAAAGCGGCCGATGCCGTCTGGACCAGGGTTTGCGCCGCCACCCCCATCAAGCCCGAAGTGATATCCGCCCTGCCTGTTGACGCCCTGCGCGCCTGCGGCCTTTCGCGCATGAAAGCGGAATACGCCATCGACCTGGCGGCGCACTTTTCCGAAGGCCGCATCCACCCTCGCCGCTGGGCTCGAATGGAGGATGACGCAATCATCGCTGAACTGGTTGATGTGCGTGGCATCGGCCGCTGGACGGCCGAAATGTTCCTGATCTTTCACCTGTTGCGCCCCAATGTCT
>CAYOJA010000112.1:0-2421 GCA_964404175.1 uncultured Thiobacillus sp.
TCTGCCCAGGAGATCGCATTGCCGTACTTCTGTTTGATCGGCCAGAGCAGGCGGCGAGCCTTGTCGAGGTTGACGTTGTCGGGCCAACTGTTGAGCGGCGCGAAGCGCTGGGCGCCTGCGCCGCCGCCGCCGCGCCCGTCGGCGGTGCGATACGTGCCGGCGCTGTGCCAGGCCATGCGGATGAAGAGGCCGCCGTAATGGCCCCAATCGGCCGGCCACCACTCCTGCGAGTCGGTCATCAGCGCCCGCAGGTCATTCTTCAGGGCGGCCAGATCCAGCTTCTTGAATTCCTCGGCGTAATTGAAGCCGGGGCCCATCGGGTTGGAGGCCGGCGCGTGCTGGCGCAGGATGCCCAGGTTGAGTTGGTTGGGCCACCAGGTGCGGTTCGTGCTGCCTTTGCCGCCGGCGGGGCTGCCGGCGTGCCCGGGGATCGGGCATTTGCCATTCTCAGTTGTCATCGTTCTCCTTTGGGGTGTGGAACCCTTCAAAGAACTCTTTTTCTGGAGAGATATCCCCGGGCTGCGCCCGGGGATATCTCTCCAGAAAAGGAGTTTCATAGCGCCAATATGGCTATTGTGACACGGAAGGAACTGCCGGGCGTGGGAAACTGAGCCGCGCTCATTTCAATCACGCCAGCGAAAGGTGATGGCCCGCTCTGGTGCGTCAGACTGGTATGGTTCGGGGAGCGGAGGACCGGACCCAGGCGTCACGCTCCGGGCGAACGTCGGCGCGCGACCGGACATTTGGCAAAACCCTGACCATTGTGTCCAATTGTGGAAGGATCGCACGTCATATGGATAACAGTCACAATGACTGCGAAACAATCAAGGAGTAAACATCATGAAAAGCTACTTGTGTCTGCAACGAAATCTGCCTGGCGGAGAACATCGCCAACCTTCACCAGCCCAAATGCAGGAAATGTACGCCAAATTCGGGGCGTGGCAGGCGAAATTCAAGTCCAACATAACGGATATGGGCGGCAAACTGGGTGCTGGGAAAGTGGTGGGGAAGGCCCAAACCGATGACGGCCCATTTGTTGAGGTTAAGGAACTTGTGGGCGGCTACATGATTATCGCGGCAGAGAGCCTGGACGAAGCAGCGGTGGTCGCGAGTGAATGCCCCGGTCTGGTCGGGCCCGGCTCCGGCTGCGAAATCATCGAGATCCATCGCCCTTGAGCGCTACCCAGCTCGTCGAAAGCTTTTTCAGGCACGAGTATTCGCGCGTGGTCGCCATGCTTGCCCGGCGGGTGGGCATGGCGGACATTGCGCTGGTCGAAGACGCGGTGCAGTCAACGATGATGCTCGCGCTGGAACGGTGGAAGGTGGCGGGTGTGCCTGACCAGCCGACGGCCTGGATGTATCGCGTGGCCTATAACGCCGTCATCGACGCGCTGCGCAAACAGGCGCGACAAGAGCGTATCTTGATGAAGGAAGCCGACCTTGAGCATGTGGCTTCGGAGCGCGACTCGGAATCGCTGCAGTCGTGGGAAGTGAACGACGCGATGCTGCGCATGTTGTTTGTATGCTGTGATGACGCGCTGCCAGCCCAGTCGCAGCTGATCATGGCCTTGAAGACGCTGTGCGGTTTTGACACGCGTGAAATCGCGCAGCGATTGTTCATCAGCGAGGAAAATGTTTACAAGCGCCTGGGCCGGGCACGGGCTATATTCCGGGCCCGGGCGGAGCATTTTGACCAGCTCGGCGTGGAGCAGTATGCCGCGCGGGTACCCGCGGTGCGAAATGTCATCTATACGCTTTTCACCGAGGGCTACCTGTCGTCGCACGCTGAGCTGGCCATTCGACGAGAGCTATGTTCCGAGGGCGTGCGCCTGGCTACGCTGCTGGCCAATCATGCGGCTGGGCAGGATCCTGAAACATATGCCTTGCTGGCGCTGATGCACTTGCATGCTGCGCGCCTGGCTTCGCGCCAGACCGCGGCGGGTGATTTGCTTCTGCTGCAGGAGCAGGACCGCAGCCTGTGGGATTGGCAGATGATCGAGACAGGCTTGACATGGCTGGCAAAGTCCGCCGAGGGCGATACGTTTTCCCGGTACCATGCCGAGGCCGGCATCGCGGCAGAACACTGTCTTGCGCCGTCGATTGAGGCGACCAACTGGGAACGCATCGCCGGTTATTACGAACAGATTGAGCGCCAATCGCAATCACCGATTCACCGGCTGAACCGCGCAGTTGCGGTGGCGCAGTGGAAGGGGCCGGCGGCGGGGCTTGCCGTGCTGCAGGATTTCGAGATTCCGACATGGCTGGCGGGGTCCTACATGTGGCATGCGGTCCTGGCCGATTTGCACCGGCAGTGCGGTGACAAGCGCCAGGCGCTGACATACAAGGAGCTGGCGTGCGCCGCGGCGCCAAGCGAGGCGGTTCGATCTCTCCTGCTGCGCAGGCTGCAGGTGGACGGTTGAG
>CAYOJA010000113.1:0-2405 GCA_964404175.1 uncultured Thiobacillus sp.
ATCCAACAATTCAAACATCTATGCTCTCCTCATAAAAACAAACAAGCTCACTACACTTGCCGCCGGCTTGCGCCAGCAGACAAATTCCTTTTGCTTTCCGCTAGAAATTCCCCTTGAACCAGGATTTCATGCGATCAAGCAAATCCTTGAACCCGCCGGCGCCCAGCTTCACAGGGTTGTCTCGCCCGCGGTTTTCCAGCCCTGCCAGCAACAGCCCCACACCCGTGGCATAACGCGGATTGCGCATGACTTCGGACAGGCCACCTTCGTAGCGCGGATAGCCCAGGCGAACCGGCATGTGGAACACTTCCTCGCCCAGTTCGACCATGCCCTGCATGGCAGCCGAGCCGCCGGTGATGACAATGCCCGACGACAGCAGCTCCTCGAAGCCGGAACGCCGCAGTTCCGCCTGCACCAGTGAATACAGTTCTTCCATGCGTGGTTCGATGAACTCCGCCAGCGTCTGGCGCGACAGGGTTTTGGCCGGCCGGTCGCCCACGCTGGGGACTTCGATCATGTCGCGCGCATCGGCCAGTTGCCGCAGCGCGCAGCCGTGGCGAATTTTCAAATCCTCGGCTTCCTTGGGCGGCGTGCGCAGGGCCACGGCGATATCGTTGGTGACCTGGTCGCCCGCGACCGGTATCACGGCCGTGTGGCGAATGGCACCATTGGTAAACACGGCGATATCGGTGGTGCCGCCGCCGATATCCACCAGGCAAACGCCCAGCTCCTTTTCATCCTCGGTCAGCACCGCCAGCGCCGAGGCCAGCGGCTGCAGCACCAGATCGCGCACCTCGATGCCGCAACGGCGCACGCATTTGACAATGTTCTGCGCGGCGGACACGGCGCCGGTCACCATGTGTACGCGCACTTCCAGCCGCACCGCACTCATGCCCAGCGGGTCTTTCACATCCTCCTGGCCGTCCACCACAAACTCTTGCGGAAGGGTGTGCAAAATCTGCTGGTCCATGGGGATATTGACTGCGCGCGCCGTGTCGATCACGCGCTCCACATCGATCTGGCTGATTTCCTTGTCCTTGATCGCCACCATGCCGTGCGAGTTGAAACTCTTGATGTGGTTGCCGGCAATGCCTGTATACACCTCGCGGATCTTGCAGTCTGCCATCAGTTCGGCCTCTTCCAGCGCGCGCTGGATCGCATTGACGGTGGATTCGATATTGACCACCACTCCACGCCGCAGACCCTTGGAGGGATGCGTTCCCATGCCGATTACTTCCAGCGTGCCCTCCGGCTGCATCTCGGCGACGATGCAGATGATTTTCGACGTGCCAATATCCAGGCCGACAATCAGGTTCTTGAGATCTCTCTGTTTACTCATGACTTTCTGTTCACTGTTTCTGTCACGCGCGACGGCTTGACTGCAAATCCGTCGGCGTAACGCAAATCCACATAGGCTGGTGTCGCATCGAGCTTCTCCGTGACACGCGGATAAAGTTGTGTAAAGCGCTCAAGCCGGATGTCCGGCTCGACACGGCCCAGGGCGATTTCAAGCCCTTCCGTGGTCTTCAGACGCCACGCACGGCGCGGCGAAAAACTCAACTCGCGAATGTGCATGCCAACCGGCGCCAGGGCCTTGCTGTAGCGTTTGTAGGCTTCCGCCACTTCCTCGCTCGAGCCTTCAAAACCGTTCAATCTGGGCAGGTTGTCCCTGGATGTGGTGTTGAACACGACTCCTTCCACGCTCAACAACGCCTTGCCGTTCCAGTGCGCAAGCGGCGCATGTTCGACCAGTTCCACCACCAAGGCATCCGGCCAATGGCGGGAAATGCGGGCTTCCCGCACCCAGGGCAATTTCTCGAATGCGGCACGAACTTCATCGAGGTCGACGGTAAAGAAATTGCCGCGTATGCCACGGTTTGAAACCAGATGAACCTGACTATTGCTGACATGCCGCAAGTCGCCACGCACCTCGACGCGATGCAGGGCGAATACCGGAAGCGAAATCAGCCACATCAGCAGCCCATAAACCAGTAGCGCGCCCGCGCCGAGGTAGAGCGCATTCGCCAGACGATCAGCCGGCGTGCGCGCCGTCATAGCGTCATCTCCAGTATCCTGAGGCACAGCGAATCGAAATCGATGCCGGCCACGCGCGCCGACATGGGCACCAGGCTGTGATCCGTCATGCCGGGCGAGGTATTGATTTCCAACAGATAGGGATTGGCCTTGCTGTCGAGCATCACATCGACCCGGCCCCAGCCCTGGCAGCCAACCACGTTGAACGCCCTGAGACACAACACCTGAATCGCCTTCTCCTGCTCGGCGGGCAAATCGCAGGGGCAACGATATTCGGTGTCATCGCGCAGATACTTGGCTTCGTAGTCGTAGAACTCGTTCTTCGGCACCAGATGAATCATGGGCAACGGCTGGCCGCCAAGAATGGCGCA
>CAYOJA010000114.1:0-2287 GCA_964404175.1 uncultured Thiobacillus sp.
AGCGCCGGCCAGCGCGCCGGCGGCAACGCAGCCAAATACGACGCCCATGACGCCGGTGCCTCCGAACCAGCAGCTGCAAACACCAGTTCCGCCAACACCTGCCCCAACGGACGAAAATTGGATGCTCAAGTCGTCGAAAAGCAAAGTCAGCTGGCCCCACCTGAAGAAGCCATCGAACCCGTTGGCAAAGAAGGAAACGCCTGCCGATGCTGCGAAAAATTCATGGGTCGAAAAGCAGCCGACGCCGCCGAAACCCTCGGTGATGAAGCCGGTTACCGATGGCGCACACAAAGTCGCGCAGGGCACGAAAAATGTTTGGCACAAGACCGTCAACGCATTGACGCCCGGCAAGAACGAGCCTTCGCCCCACAGCCCAAGTTCACACGTCGCCAAACACGATGCTGAACCCTCTTTCTGGCAGAAAATGTTCGGCAGCAAGGAAGAAGTAAAACAGCCGGAAACCGTCCCCCAGTGGATGGCACAGAAACGACTTGAACCATAAGAGGTCTAGAGATTTCAGATTTGAGGATTTAAGATTTTGGTTCTTCAGGAATTTTAGTGGGTAACTTTCTCAGGTAGGAGGTCGAGCTTGCCGCAGTAGAAGAGGATTCTTGTGCGGAAGTTTTCGAAGGCTCGGAAACCTCTGGCCTGGGACTTGATTGACTGGATCCGACTATTGAAACCTTCGCTCATGGCATTGGTGATTCGGTGCCGGAAGTAGCTGAGAATGTTTTCTAGATGCCGCTTGAGCATCTTGGCCACCTGGAGGATGGGCTTGAGCCGGCTGCGGGTTGCCCAACCATACCAACGAGCAAAAAACTTGCGGGCATTGCCTGCGTAACGATATTCCCACAACCAGCGAAACTGCTCTTTGATGGCCCAAGCCCGCGAGGTCTTTAGCTCTTGATCCTTCAACGCCTCAAACTCGATCCAGCGATCTTCACTCAGGTTCTCCGGGTTGAACAGCCACAGCTGCTTGCTGCCCGTCAGCCGCTGGTCTCCCGCCTTTCGGAGCGCCTTGTGCTCCTGACGGCGGACCTGATCGACGGCCTCATTGAGATGCTTGCTGACATGAAAGCGATCGTGCACGACCTCGGCCTGTTCGGCGTTCGTTCCAATGGAGTTGACAAACGCCGGCCACATGTCGGTGGCCACTGCTTCCACCTGCTCTTTCTGCGCTTCGGAGAGGACCCGCCAAAGCTCATCGGCCGCCTCTTCGGTACGTTCTTCGACCACTTCCAGGACGCGGCTACCGGTCAAGTCCACCAGCAACGTCACGTAGCTGTGACCACGGCGAAAGCTCTTTTCGTCGATCCCAAGGTAGTCGAGCGATTCCAGCTCCCGACGCTCCAGGCCGCGCTCGACCGCTCGCTCCATGATCCGATGCACGCTGTCCCAATCCAGGCGGATCAGCGCCGCGGCGCTTTTCACATTCCCACAAGCTTGAATCACTTGAATCGCAAAGGCTTCGAACAACAAGGTGAATCGCGAATGCTTGCCCGCCCAGGGAACCTCGATGGTCTTCACGCCGCAGGTCTGGCAGTTGGCGCGAGGCGCCCGGGCCAACAGCCGCGTCTCGAACTGCATCGTATCCAGATGCCGCCAAGTACGCTCGGGGGCATGATCGGCAATCGAGCACTCCGTGCCACACTCCGGACACGTCACCCGACCACCACGATGCCGCAGCGAAATCTCCACCCGTTTTTCTTCCAAACTCAGCGACACCTCCGATACTTCCCAGGCAGTATCCAGACCTAACAACAAGCGGTAATGTTCTGTGAGATGGCTCATGGCCGATATTCTCGACCTCGCATCCCTCATAGACTATCTACCACCCACTAAAATTCCTGAAGAACCTTATTTCTAGCCTCTTTATTTTTTTTGCGAAGTTTAATTTCGACCGGTTTGAAGTCACCGTCGGCGACCGCTTTAGATCGTGACTTGAGCGTTCTGAAAAACTTCCTATTACCGATCCGGAAACGGAGGACGTAGTTGCCGTTTACGCACGAGTGCTAAGTCATAGAGACCTCCGTTGAATGATGAACGGAGGAACGGCTGAAGACCATCGACGCAATCGCAACACTAAGGCAATGCTGGCCTCGATTTGGCCTCAGATCACGCGTCGTCAGAACCGAAAAGCTAGAATTACCGGGTTTTAGAAGCTGGGGAACTAGGATTTGAACCTAGACTAAAAGAGTCAGAATCTTTCGTGCTGCCGTTACACTATTCCCCAGTACGGGTTGCGGCGGACGCCGCATTCGCCTTGCGCTACGGTACGCGCCGCCTC
>CAYOJA010000115.1:0-2181 GCA_964404175.1 uncultured Thiobacillus sp.
ACCTCGCTGCACATGAACATCAAGGCCATTGCCGCATTGACCCAATCCGGCTCAACCTGCCTGTGGATGTCCCGGCACAGCACCCACGTGCCCATCTACGCCTTGACACCCGAAGTGGAAACCCGTAGAAAAGTGACCCTGTTCCGCGGTGTTTATCCCATCAATTTCAAAGTCAGCAAGGACACCAGCCGCGAGGAGTTATTGCAGGCTGCGGAAGAAGAATTACGCCGCCGGGGCGCGGTGCGTGAGGGCGATCTCATCCTCCTCACCATCGGCGAACCCATCGGCAAATCCGGCGGCACCAACACCTTGAAAATCGTCAAGGTGGGTAGCGGCCGCAAATAAATAATATATTTTTTGATAAGGAGTAGAACATGGCCCTCATTTCCCTACGTCAATTGCTGGACCACGCCGCCGAAAACGGCTATGGCCTGCCTGCGTTCAACGTCAACAACATGGAACAGGTCAAGGCAATCATGGAAGCCGCTGCCGCGGTGGATTCGCCCGTGATCCTGCAAGGTTCCGCCGGTGCGCGTTCCTACGCCGGCGAACCCTTCCTGCGTCACCTGATTCTGGCCGCGATCGAAATGTACCCGCAGATTCCCATCTGCATGCATCAGGACCACGGCGCCTCGCCCAGCATCTGCTTCCGTTCCATCCAGTCCGGCTTCAGCTCCGTGATGATGGACGGCTCCCTGATGGAAGATGCCAAGACGCCTTCCAGCTACGAATACAACGTCAACACCACCCGCAAGGTGGTCGATCTGGCACATGCCTGCGGCGTGTCCGTTGAAGGCGAACTGGGCTGCCTGGGCTCGCTCGAATCCGGCATGGCGGGTGAGGAAGACGGCCACGGCGCCGAGGGCAAGCTGTCGCACGACCAACTGCTGACCGACCCCAACGAAGCCGCCGACTTCGTCGCTAAGACAAAAGTGGACGCGCTGGCCATCGCCATCGGTACCTCGCACGGCGCCTACAAGTTCACGCAAAAGCCCACCGGCAAGGTGCTGCGCATCGACCGCGTGAAGGAAATTCATGCCCGTATCCCCAACGTGCACCTGGTGATGCACGGCTCCTCTTCCGTGCCGGAAGACTGGCTCGCCATCATCAACAGTTATGGCGGCGACATGGGCCAGACCTATGGCGTGCCCGTCAGCGAAATCGTTGAAGGCATCAAGAGCGGCGTGCGCAAGGTCAACATCGACACCGACCTGCGCATGGCTTCCACCGGCGCCATCCGCAAGCACCTGGCCGAGAACAAATCCAACTTCGATCCGCGCAAGTTCCTCAAGGAAGCCACCAAGGGCATGAGCGACATCTGCAAGGCGCGTTACGAAGCCTTCGGCGCCGCCGGTCAGGCCAGCAAGATCAAGAGAGTGTTCAACCTGGAAGAAATGCAAAAGCGCTACGACAAGGGCGAGCTGGATCCCAAGGTCAACTAAGCCATTGCTGGCATACCGATAAAGCGGCCCGAACGGCCGCTTTTTTTCATTTTCTCACCAACCTGGTTGTAATAAGCGTTCCCTGATATTGGGTTATCATTAACCACTTGATGTTGATGCAAGTGGAGTGTTTCATGCGTTTACGTACCATAGTTTCCCTGTTAGTCCCCGCACTCGCCATTATGGGCTGTGCCTCCCAGAAAACCCTTGATTCCCAGACACAGTCGGCCAATCAGCAAATTGATGATTTGAGGCAATCCCATGCCGCGCTTTTGGCCGCCCAGCAAAAACTTGAGGCCAGGCTTTCGCGGCTCGAAGGCGACAGCGCCATTCATGCATCACGCCTGAATCAATTGGGACCTTCCAGCGAAGAATTGAAACGCGAGCTGGATGCCCTGCGTTCGCAAACAGCAGCCGCCCAGAGCGGATTGTCATCGCTCTCCGGCAAGGTCGATAATCAAGGCACTGCCCTGGCGCAGACACGGGAAACCGCGGATGACGCCATCAAGATCGCGCGCGACAGCAGAATGGTTTCCGGCAAGATAGTGAATAGCCTTACCCTGTCCCAGGACATGGTGTTGTACAGCTACGAGCAGCCCGAATTGACGGCCAAGGGCCGCGCGGCCATGGACAATCTGATCGCCAGCGTGAAGCCGCTGATGCCGCATGCCTTCATCGAAATCATCGGCTTCAGCGATGACTTCAGCCTCAACAGCCAGAATCGCCAGATCGCGCTGGA
>CAYOJA010000116.1:0-2149 GCA_964404175.1 uncultured Thiobacillus sp.
GCCTGGGCGATCGGCGCCACGGGCTATGCACTGGGACTGGTGTTTTCAGCCTGGTTCGATCTGCCATCAGGCGCCCTGATCGTCTGTGCCCTGGCCGGCGTGGCGCTGGTTTCCGGATTCTTTCACGGGAAACGCAACTCAATGTAAGCGCACAAGATAAAATGTACCAGGGTGGAACTTGTTCCGCCCCGGTACATTCTCAACCGAAGTCATTTCCTGAAATTAAAATCTTGCCGCGCGTGATTTGGGCAACTGCCCTTTTTTTCCTTGCTTCGACAACGTACGCAAATGACCCCTTGATGGTCATGAGCCGTACATTGAGTTCGCCGGCAGCCAGCCAGCGTCCCTTGCAGGTCTGCGATCACGTCAACGCCGTTCCGCAAGGCTGGACGCTTGCCCAGGTGGTTGAACGCACGCTTTGCGCCAATCCGGAAACGCGCGCGGCGTGGGCGGCTGCCCGCATCCGCGCGGCGGAACTGGGCCAGGCACTGGGTGCTTACCTGCCGGAATTGAACCTCGGCGCCGGGTTGTCCAGAACCGGCGACGATGCCCTGCCCAATGATCACTGGGCCTGGCAGACCGGGCTTTCGGCGAGTTACCTGTTATACGACTTTGGCGGACGGGACGCGAACAGAAAACAGGCTGAAGCCCTGCTCGCCGCGGCGAATCTTGGGCATGAAACAGTCGTGCGGGATTTGTTCCGCGAGGCGGTGTCGGCTTATTACCGGCTGGTCATTGCTCGTGGCGCAGTAATAGCTGCGCGCGAATCGGAAGCTGCTGCGCTTGAAACCGTGAAAGCCAGTGAGGCCCGGGTCAAGGCGGGTGCGGCAGTGCCCGCCGATCGCTTGCAGGCGCAAACGGCCTATTCGCAGCGGCGCCTGGAGCGTATTCGTTCCGAAGGCGAGGCCGCGACACTCCAGGGAGAACTGGCCAGCCTGATGTCGTTGCCGGCGGATGCTCCCCTGGAACTGTCGGAACCCGGTGAACTGTTGTCGGGCCTGCTGCTGGAAAACTCGATGGAGGCAACGGGTCGGTTGATCGAAATTGCCAAACAGCGCCGTCCCGAACTGGCCGCGGCGGAGTCGCGCGTGGCGGCAAACCGCGCAGCGGTCAGGGCGGCGAAAGCGGCTGGCAGGCCTGTCCTCACGGCTCAGGCGGACACGCGTTACGTGGACAGCGGCCCGGCCGATGGCTGGGATTCGAGCATTGGCGTCAATGTCAGCGTTCCGCTTTTTACTGGATATAAAACGACCTATCGTGTGCGCGCCGCCCAGGAGCAGGTCAAACAGGCGGAAGCCGAGCGTGACCGCGTCGAGAATGCCGTGGCGCTGGATGTCTGGCGCGGCTGGCAGGCGCTAAAAACAGGTGGAGAAGCCTATGTTCAGGCGCTGGACCTGCTGGAAAGCGCGCAGGCTGCCGAGAAACTGACGCGCGGCCGCTATCAGGCCGGACTGGGCAGCGTGCTGGATGTGCTCAATGCCCAGACCAACACGGCCTTTGCCCGCCAGACGCAGTTGCAAACCCGCTATAGTCTGGACATCGCCCGGGCCGATCTGGCGCGCGCAGTGGGCGATCTGGTCTGGGGGGTGCTGGATTCAAGAAAAGTCGCTTTCGGAAGCAGATGACAACATGAAAAAAATCGTTCTCGTCCTGGCCGCGCTGGCCTTGCTGGCTTTTGCCGGATTTGCCTGGTTGGGCAAGGGCAAGACGCCCGAAGAGCCTCGCTATAAAACCGAAACAGTGGAACGTGGCGCAATCACGCAATCGGTGTCGGCCAACGGCACCCTCAATCCGGTGACCATGGTGAATGTGGGCACCCAGGTTTCCGGCACGGTGAAATCGATCAACGCCGATTTCAATCAGGAAGTGAAGGCCGGGCAGGTGCTGGCCGTGCTGGACCCCGCGCTTTTCCGCGCCGCGCTTGGGCAGAGCAGCGCCAATCTCGCCAATGCGCGGGCCCAGTTGAAATTTGCCCAGGCGGAAGAAGCGCGCTTCCGTTCCCTGGTGACGCAGGAATATGCCTCGCGCCAGGAACTTGATCGCGCGGTCGCCTCACGAGAGCAGGCTGAAGCCGCCGTGCGGCTGGCACAGGCTCAGGTCAGCCGCGATCAGACCAATTTGAATCTTTCCGTGATCCGCTCGCCCGTGT
>CAYOJA010000117.1:0-2046 GCA_964404175.1 uncultured Thiobacillus sp.
GAAGTCGGATTGCCGAAAGTCAGCGCACCCGAACCGGCCTTCACCAGCAGGAAATCGGCATGACCGTGATAGCAGCCTTCGAACTTGATGATCTTGCTGCGGCCGGTGAATCCACGGGCCAGACGGATCGCGCTCATGGTCGCTTCGGTGCCCGAACTGACCAGCCGCACCTTCTCGAATCCCGGCAGCAGGCTGACCAGCAACTCGGCCATTTCCAGCTCGATTTCGGTCGGCGCGCCAAACGAGAGGCCAAGCGCCGCTTTTTCCTGCACGGCTTTCACCACGTCCGGATGCGCGTGTCCAAGAATGGCCGGCCCCCACGAACCCACGTAATCGATGTATTCGCGGCCATCGGCATCCCACACCCGCGCGCCCGCGCCGCGCGTGAAAAAACGCGGCACGCCGCCCACGGACTTGAATGCGCGCACGGGCGAATTCACGCCGCCGGGAATGACTTTCTGCGATTGTTCGAACAGGGTGTGATTACGATCCATGGTTTTTCCGATCAACTTTCCGTTTCTTCACTAAACAAGGCATTCAACGCGCGGGCGGCGGATTCAATATCCGGCGCATCAAACAGGGCCGAAATAACCGCAACGGCATCCGCCCCCGCATCAATCAATGGCTTGGCATTATCCACTGTAATGCCGCCGATGGCGACGATCGGAACCCGCAATGCGGTTCCCCGATGCAACAAATCGACACTTGCTCGAACGGCCTGCGGCTTGGTGGGCGAAGGATGAAAACTGCCGAACGCGACATAGTCGGCGCCACTTTCCTGCGCGGTAATTGCAAGGTCAAGACTCTGGTAACAGGATATGCCAATGATTTTTTCCGGCCCCAGGATCAGCCGCGCTTCGCGCAGACTGCTGTCGTCCTTGCCAAGATGTACGCCATCCGCGCCGGTCAGGTCAGCCAGCCTCAGATCATCGTTGATGATCAGCGGAACCGAATGGCGCCGGCACAAGGCCAGCAGCTCGCTCGCCTGTTCATGCCGCAAGGCCACATCGCCGGTTTTTTCGCGATACTGGACAGCGGCCACCCCGCCTTTCAAGGCGGCATCCACCCGGTTCAGCAAACGGGTGGTATCGGCGCATTCGGGCGTAATGGCGTACACACCGGAAGGGAAGACCCGCTCAGGCATTACCCTGCACAGGCGTCTCCTGCGCCCAGAAAAACCGGTCGGGAATGTATTGGCCCATGCCGGGCCGGAACGCGGCCTTGAGAGTTTCGTAGGTATATTCCTGACCGTCCCGCACCGCGCGTTTCAGCTCGTTGCCAAATGCCAGACCGGCCGCGATGGCCGATGCCAATGTGCAGCCGGACCCGTGATAACTGCCGGGCAGTCGATCCCAGGCATCCGTCTGCACCACGCCATCGACGCCATACAGCACGTTGTATACGCGCGGCGTGTTGTCGTGGGTGCCGGTAATCAAAACCGATTCGCAGCCCATTTGAATCAGCCGGTTCGCGCATTCCGCCAGGGGAATGTCGTCTTCCTCGCCTTCAATCATGGTCAGCAGGCGGGCTTCAATGCTGTTGGGCGTGATCAGAGTGGCTTGCGGAATGATCATTTCCTTCATCGCCGCGATCATGTCCTCGCTCGACAGCTCATCTCCACGACCGGAGGCGAGAACCGGGTCCAGCACCACGGGGATGTCCGGGTAATCTGAAAGAATCTCGGCGATGACGGCGATATTTTCCACGCTGCCCAGCATGCCGATCTTGAACACTTCAACCGGCATGTCTTCCAGCAGCATGCGCGCCTGATCACCAACCCATTCGGCATCGATGGCCGACACACCATCCACGCCCGCGGTATCCTGGATCGTGACGGCTGTCACCACGGTAAGCGGATGGCAGCCCATGCCGGCAAGCGTGAGGATATCCGCCTGCATGCCGGCGCCGCCGGTCGGGTCGGACGCGGCAAAAGCGAGAACCATAGGGGGGCTGGAAGACATGATTTTTCCTGAGAACCGCAACGCGGGTGGTTTAGAATTTCGTTCAATTCTATCCCAATTACCCGACACGCCCCCATGAGCAACA
>CAYOJA010000118.1:0-1942 GCA_964404175.1 uncultured Thiobacillus sp.
CCGGCGCATGGCACAAACTGCGCACCGACCCGATCCTGAAGTTCCTGGTCACCGCACTCTCCTTCTATGGCATGTCGACCTTCGAAGGTCCGATGATGTCGGTGAAGACCGTCAATGCGCTGTCCCACTTTACCGAGTGGACCATTGGCCACGTGCACTCCGGCGCGCTGGGCTGGGTGGCGATGATCTCCATCGGTTCGCTGTATTACCTGATCCCGCGCCTGTTCGGCCGCGAAGAGATGTACTCCATGAAGCTGGTTACCACCCATTTCTGGGTCGCAACGATCGGCGTGGTGCTGTACATCGCCGCGATGTGGATCGCCGGTGTGGCACAGGGCCTGATGTGGCGCGCTTCCAACCCGGATGGCACGCTGCAATACGGTTTCGCACAGGTACTGAATGCCATGTATCCCTTCTACACCATTCGTCTGCTTGGCGGCCTGATGTTCTTCTCGGGCATGCTGATCATGGCTTACAACGTGTGGAAAACCATCAGCGTGGGCAAGGCGGTCGACAACGCGCCGATTCCCGCACCCGCTCATGCTCATGCTTAAGGGAAAAGGAGAATAAACATGGCTTTCTCTCATCAAACCATCGAGAAAAACACCGGCTGGCTCATCATACTGACCATTCTGATCATCAGCGTGGGCGGCCTGGTTCAAATCGTGCCGCTGTATTTCCAGCGTTACGTGACCGAGCCGGTACAGGGCCTCAAGCCTTATTCCGCTTTGGAGTTGTCGGGACGTGACCTCTACATCCGTGAAGGCTGTGTCGGCTGCCATTCGCAACTGGTCAGGCCCTTCCGTGCCGAGACCGAGCGTTATGGCCATTACTCCGTTGCGGGCGAATATGTATACGACCGCCCCTTCCTCTGGGGCTCCAAGCGTACTGGCCCGGATCTGCAGCGGCTTTCAGGCCGCTACTCGGACGACTGGCATCGTGTCCACCTGCTGAATCCACGTGATGTGGTGCCTGAATCCAATATGCCTGGTTACCCCTGGTTGCAGGAAAACGCGCTTTCCACCGGCGATATTCAGGCCAAGATGAATGCACTCAAAGCGATTGGCCATCCCTACACGGATGAGGAAATCGCCAATGCACCCAAGGAGCTGGAAGGCAAATCCGAAATGGACGCCTTGATTGCCTACCTGCAAAGCCTTGGCCGCGCCATGAAATCGACCCAGTGAGCCAGGCTCAATGGATATCAACGATCTCATTGGCAGCGCGGTAACGGTGGTGTTCTTCATCACCTTCCTCGCCATCGTGTGGTGGGCTTATGGCTCGAGCCGGAAGACACGGTTTGAAGAAGACGGACGCATTCCCTTCGAAGAAACCGACGACCTTCCGCCCGGCAAAAACATCGGAGATAAAAAATGATGCAAGAATTCGATACACCCTTCTGGAGCTGGTACATCATCGTCATTACCGTGGTCAGCATTGTGGCCGTCGCGATTTTCCTCAAATCGCAAATGACCCGGCGGCTTGCCCCCGGTGAAAAAGCGCAGGAAATGGAACACAAATGGGACGGCGATCTGGTTGAACTGAACAACCCCCTGCCCAGCTGGTGGGTAAACCTGTTCTGGATCACGATGATTTTCAGCGTCATCTATCTAGTGCTCTACCCTGGCTTGGGCAGCTTCAAGGGCGTTCTGGGCTGGACCTCTTTCGGCGAATACGACGCTGAAATTCAGGAAGCCAAGGCGAAATACGACCCCGTGTTCAACCAGTTCATGGGCCAGCCCGTTGAGCAGGTTGCCGCCGCCGGCGAAGCACGTGAGATGGGCCAGCGCCTGTTCTATACCTACTGCGCGCAATGCCACGGCACCGATGCCGCCGGTGCAGCCGGCTTCCCCAACCTGACCGACAAGGACTGGCTGTATGGTGGTGATGCCGAAAGCATCAAGGCCAGCATTGCCAACGGCCGCATGGGCGTGATGCCCGC
>CAYOJA010000119.1:0-1841 GCA_964404175.1 uncultured Thiobacillus sp.
CCAAAGTTGTCATTGATTTCCTTGAACTCGTCGAGGTCAAAGAAAACCAGCGCGCACCGGCCTTGATGACGCCTGCCATCCCCGAGCATGCGTGACAATTCAAACTGGAACCGGTGCCGGTTGAACAGGCCGGTAAGCGCATCCCGCTCGGCAAGAAACGCCAGTTGTTCCGCGGTCTGCCGCTCCCGCGTGACATCCTCATAGATCCACAAATGCCCGGCAAACTGCCCTTCCTTGTCCCGCACGGGGTAATCGTTTTCGGTAAATATTCTTCCGTCGGCGAGCTGGATTTCGTAGCTTTCCGTCATCTCCAGCGTTTCCAGCACCGAAAGCAGGTGACCCCTGAAGTCTTCAGGCCGAGCAAGAACGTTGGGCGACTTGAGCAGCACATCGTTAACCGGCATGCCAATCAGTTGACTGCCTTCGCCCAGCATCCACATGCGGTTGAATGCAGGATTGTGGTATATCACCCGGCCATCCGGGCCGACAAACAGAATGCCCAGGTTCATGGCCGACAACAGTGAAACCAGACGGGCCTTCTCCTGCTCAGACTCTACAAGATAACGGGTCTGAAGGCTCTCAGCCTGGCGTAAATCGGCGATGGCGTTTCTGAGTGAAGCCTCGACATTCTTGAGATCGTCAACATTGTGGATGCTGGCGCGCAGGCCGATGTAATTGCCCTGTTTGTCATGAATCGGCAGCCAGTTGGCGTTGGCCCAGAAAACACTGCCGTCCTTGCGGCAGGCCCTGAACAGATAACCGCTCCCTGAAGTTCCATGCAGCGCTTGCCGCAGTTGCGACTCCGCCGCCCCCCGATCTTCCGGGAAAATAATGCTCAACGGAAATTTGCCATCCGCCATGCACTCGGTCACGGAATAACCCAGCATGCGTTCGGCCGATGGATTGATCCACAACAGCCTGCCTTCCGGCGACAGCCAGAACTCCAGATCGTAGGTGTAATCGGCGATGGCATGGAAGCGCGACTCGTTTTCCTGCAGCCGAGACACATGCCCCCGCACCGATTCGCTCATGTGATTGAAGGCATTTGCGAGCTGGTCGATCTCGGGCTCGCCCTGCAGGGGAATTTGCGCCCGGTAATCCCCGCCCGCCATGCGGGTGCTTGCTTCCCTTAAAGTCTGGAAATGGCGCGACACCCACACGCCCGCCATCAACAGAAAAGCGCCGCTCGCCAGCAAGGCCATGAATGCCAGGCCGGCGCTTTGCAAATAGGCTTTTCTGCGAGCCTTTTCCAGTGACCGGCCAGAAAGGCTGAATGTAGTTTCACCAAACACGGAGCCTGCCAGTTCCACCTTTCCGGTAGCCTTGAAGTGTTCCGCGCCATCTGGCGGACGGCGAAATTCCGCCACGATTGCGCCAGACCGGTCTTTGATGGTGACCTGGACCAAGTCCTGGCTCTGGCTGATTTGTCTGACGATGTCCTGCACCGTTGTCAGATCACGCTGCGCAAGCGGGCCCGCCAGGGCTGCGGACAACAACTGGTTGATATCGATCACGCGATTCTGTATCTGCGACGAAACGGCATCCTCGACCAGCCGGCCGCTGTTATACGTCAACCCCAGCAGCAGCAGGGTTTGCGCCAACAGGGCGAGCATGAACAATCGCGTCCGCAGGCTGGTTTTATTCATTTCGCCGCCTGATCCTTGCCGGCGTATAACCGCTGTTTTACCTGCTGGCCATCCGCATCAAACTGGCGCAGCTCCCACCCTCCGATCTTGCGCAAACCTTCAAATCCCCCGCGCGCCAGAAAGGCTTGGCCATGGGAAGAGGCCCTATGTCGTTTCCAGTGGAAATTGACACTTCAACAAACATGACAACAGGTG
>CAYOJA010000120.1:0-1757 GCA_964404175.1 uncultured Thiobacillus sp.
GGGTGATGCCGGCATTGTTCACCAGCACCGCAATGCCGCCGAAATCTTTTTCAATTGCGGCAATCACGGTATCAACCTCTGCCGCATCAGTGACATTCAGCTTCATGCCGCGGCCATTTGCGCCTGCTGCCTGCAAATACGCCGTGATCGCTTCCGCGCCCTTGTCGCTGGTGGCCGTGCCGATAACAGTCATGCCCTGTTTAGCCAGCGCCAGTGCGCAGGCCTGGCCAATGCCCCGGCTGGCGCCCGTCACCAATGCAACTCTGTTTTCCATGATGTTCCTTATCCCTTTATTGTTTGCAGCGCGGCATCATCCACCAGCGCCACGCACGGAATATCGTTGATGCGCTTGACGAGTCCTGTAAGCACCTTGCCCGGTCCGCATTCGACGCAACGCTCGACGCCCTGCCCGGCCAGCGCCTGAATGGTTTCCACCCAGCGCACGGGTGAATGCAACTGGCGAACCAGCGCATCCTTGATGGCGGCTGGATCGGTGAAAGCCTGCACATCGGCATTTTGCAATACAGGCACGGATGGAACACGCAACTGCATGGTTTCCAGATGAAGGCGGAATTGTTCAGCCGCCGGTTTCATCAGCGAAGAATGCGAGGGTACCGACACCGGCAAAGGCAATGCGCGCTTGGCGCCCTTTTCCTTGGCCAGCGCCATGCCCCGCTCCACCGCGGCTTTGTTGCCGGCAATGACCACCTGGCCAGGCGAATTCAGGTTGACAGGCTCCAGCACCTCGCCTTGCGCGGCCTCCCAGCACACCACACGCACGGCGTCATCGTCCAGTCCCAGCACGGCCGCCATGGCGCCAACACCTTCGGGCACTGCATTCTGCATGGCTTCGGCGCGGAAGCGCGTGAGCCGGGTTGCATCGGCAAAATCCAGCACGCCAGCTGCAACGAGGGCAGCGATTTCACCCAGGCTATGGCCTGCCATCACCGCTGGCATCGCGCCACCCTGGCCAAGATAAACGCGCCATGTCGCGATATCCGCCGCCAGCATGACGGGCTGGGTATTGGTGGTCTGATTCAGTAACTCTACAGGACCTTCCGTCGCCAGTTTCCACAAATCTTCGCCAAGCGCGGCTGAAGCTTCATCGAAGGTTTGTCTGACTTCAGGGTACTGGCTCAAACCGTTCATCATGCCTACGGATTGCGATCCCTGGCCGGGAAAAAGAAAGGCTGTCTTCATGTTTGTGATAACTCAGAATTTTACGAGCGCCGAACCCCAGGTGAATCCTCCGCCAAAGGCTTCCATCAGCAGTGTCTGGCCTCGCCGGATGCGGCCATCACGCACGGCGGTATCGAGCGCGAGCGGAATCGATGCTGCCGAGGTATTGCCATGCTGGTCAACCGTTACCACCACGCGCTCGATGGGCAAGCCCAGTTTCTTGCCGGTTGCCTGAATGATGCGAATATTGGCCTGATGCGGCACCAGCCAGTCGATATGGGATTTGTCGAGCCCGTTGGCTGCCAGCGTTTCATCGACGATGGCATCCAGCGTATTGACCGCCATCTTGAACACGGCATTGCCCTGCATGCGCATGGCTGCTTTTTCGCCATTACCCATGGATGGGCCGCCATCCACATAGAGCAGTTCCTGATAACGGCCATCGGCGTGAATGTGCGTGGAGATGATGCCCTGCTCATCGCTGGCGGAAAGCACAACCGCGCCAGCGCCATCGCCCCAAAGTATGCAGTTGCCGCGATCGGTGTAGTCGGTGATCCGCGACAGGGTTTCCGCGCCGA